>PAZH01000037.1 GCA_002716125.1 Rhodospirillaceae bacterium | reverse complement strand
ATCGGTGTCGCCAAGGTCGATGACATGGAGCAACTCCGCGAAGTTCTGCCATCTATTTTTCGCCTCGATCCGGTTGCCATTGTCGAACCGTTCGTGACCAACCTGGTCGAATACAACGTCTCGGTCTCCCGATTTGGCGGCGAAATTCGCACCTCCGCGATCGAACGCCCGAAACGGGCTTCGGAACTGCTCGACTTCAAAGAGAAATACATGTCGGGCGGCGGCGGTAAGAAGGGCGGCACCAAAAGCCCCGGCGCGGCAAGCGAGGGCATGTTGTCGCTCACCCGCGATATCAATCCCGATATCCCCGCCGAACTGGAAGCGAATATCCGCAAATGGGCGTCGGCGGCTTTTGAGGCTGTGGGCGGTACCGGCGCGCCGCGCATTGATTTCCTCGGTGACGAAGAGACCGGCGAGATTTGGCTGAACGAGGTCAATCCGTGCCCGGGTTCCTTCGGCTATTTCCTTTGGGAAGCGGCCGATCCGCCGATCCTGTTCACGGAACTGCTGTCCAAATTGATCGAGGAAGCCGTGGAAGAATTCCGGAACTCACGCCTGCCCGCCGACCCGACTCCGAAAGACGCGCGGCTCTTTAAGCGGCCCTATGAATAAGGGTGGTTGCCGGGCCGCTTTCGACGGATACCTCATTACCCGCTGACGACCTAAACGAACTGGTTCGAATATGACCGATAGCCCTTCCTACCGCCTTGGCGTCGATGTCGGCGGTACTTTCACCGATTTCGTGTTGCTAGACGAAAGCGACCGGGAAATCCACATCGCGAAGTCCCTGACGACACCGGCCGATCCCTCCGTCGGTATTCTGACGGGTGTGCGTGCCTTCGATGCGAATTGCGCTGGTCATATCGAGGCGACCCGCCGGATCGCCCATGCGACGACCCTGGTGGCGAATTCGGTCATCGAGCGGAAAGGCGCCGTCACGGCTCTGCTCACGACAAAGGGATTTCGCGACATTCTCGAGCTGCGCCGCCATGTGCGCGTCACGACCTACGAGCTTTTTGCCGATCCGCCGGAGCCGCTGGTCCCGCGCTGGCTGCGTTTGCCGGTCGAGGAACGTGTTTTCTCCGACGGCGCCGTCCTCAAGGCCGTGCAGCGCGAGGATATCGAGCGGGCGGTCGAAGCCATGCGCGCCGAAAACGTGACCTCGGTCGCGGTCGCCTTCCTGCACTCCTACGTCAATCCGGCGAACGAACAGGCTGCCGCGGCTTATTTGAAAGAACTGGCGCCGGAAATCGCGGTCACACTCTCGTCCGACGTACTGCCGCAGATCAAGGAGTTCGAGCGCACCAGCACGACGGTGGTGAACGGTTACGTGAAACCCTTGGCGCAGCATTATCTCGCCAATCTCGACGACGGTTTACAGAGCAACGGCTACAAGGCGCCATTGCACATCATGCTTTCCAACGGCGGCCTCGGCTCAACGACGACGGCCGGCGATTTTCCGATCCGTTTGATCGAATCCGGCCCCGTGGCGGGCGCCATTGTCGGCCGCCAGCTGGCGGAGCTCTTGGGCATCCAAGACGTACTCTCCTTCGACATGGGCGGGACGACGGCGAAGGCGTGTCTCATCCGCGATCAGGCGCTGCCGATCACGGACGAGTTGGAAGTCGCGCGCTCGAAACGTTTCACCAAGTCGAGCGGATTTCCCGTCGGCGTGCCGGCGGTCAATATGATCGAGATCGGGGCGGGCGGCGGCAGTATCGCCGGTGTTAACCAGATGGGCATCGTGCAGGTCGGGCCGGAGAGTGCCAGCGCCGATCCGGGGCCGATCTGTTACCGCCAAGGCGGCGACCGGCCGACAGTGACGGATGCCGATCTCACATTGGGATATCTTAATCCCGGTAACTTCGCGGGCGGTACCATGTCGCTCGACGATGCGGGAGCCGCAGCCGGTCTCGAGCGGGACATCGGCACGCCGCAGGGACGTACCACCCTGCAGGCGGCCTGGACGGTTCACGACGTGATCAACGAAACCATGGCGGCGGCCGTGCGCATGCACGTCACGGAGCGCGGCGGCAATCCCGAAGCGGCGACGATGGTAGCCTTCGGCGGGGCCGGGCCGGTTCATGCGTATAACCTGGCCCGCAAGCTCCATATACAAAAGCTGATCGTGCCCTTGCGCGCGGGAGTCCTCTCAGCCCTCGGGCTACTGGTGGCACCGCCCGCCTATGACATCGTGCGGACCTACAAAGCGCCGATCCGCACCTTGGATGCGGACGACATCACCGGACAGATGGATGCGATGGCGACGGAGATCGAAACCTTGCTCGATGGGATCGAAGAGGCGGGCGAGCGTCGTTTCCGTCGTGCCCTCGATGTCGGTTATATCGGCCAGAGCTATCAAGTGACCGTGCCGCTCGAAGGCCGGCCCGACGGCGACAATGTCTTCGAGACTTTCGCGCGGCTTTATCGCGAGAAATACGGTTATTTCTACGACGACGTCCCGGCGGAAATCGTCAACCTGCGGGTGCTGGGCGAGATCGCCGGCGCCGGGCTCGATCTGACACCGGCGCCCAAGGGCGACGGGGCGGCGGCCGCGCCATCGGGCGAGCGCCAAGCCTATTCGCCGTCGCGCGGCGAGATGATCCCGTTCGCCGTTTACGATCGGGCGACCCTGCGCCCCGGTATGACGTTCCCGGGACCCTGCGTCATTGAAGAAGTGACGTCGACAACCATCGTCGACGCTGATGGGTCGGTCGAGATCGATGACTACGGCTCGTTGGTCATCACATTGGAAGGAGTTTAAGGCAATGGCCCTTCGTAACACCGAACTGCCGCTCGACGTCATTTGGCCGCGCCTGATCGCGATTGCGGACGAGATGGCCACGACCATGTTCCGGACCGCCTTCAGCCACGACGTGGTCGAGGTGCACGACATGTCGACGGGCCTGCTTGACGACCGGGGCCACCTGATGGCGCAGACCTGGCTTGGCGCTACGGGCCACACAGGTTGCATGCCGGCCTTCGGCGCCAACCTTGTCGAGGCCTTTCCGCCCGAGACTGTCAATCCGGGTGACGTCTTCATTTGCAACGACCCTTGGCTCTGCAACGGGCAGACGGCGGATATCTTCATCACGACGCCGGCCTTCCATAAGGGCAAGCTGATCGGGTTTTCGGTGAATACGATCCACCATGTCGATATCGGTGGACGTAAAGGCTCCGGCCTGTCGGAAGAGGTCTTCGAGGAAGGCCTGATCATTCCGATGCTGCGACTCTACGATGCGGGCGAGCCGAACGAGATGCTGTTCGATTTGATCCGCCGCAACGTGCGTTACTCCGAAAAGATGATCGGGGATTTGCGCGCCCAGGTGGCGACCGGTTGGGCCGGCTGCCGCGAGCTGGAGCGGCTTTGCGCGGAGTTCGATTTCCCGGACCTCCGCGAGGTCTCGGACGAAATCACAGGGCGCACGGAAGAGGGTATCCGCGCCGGTCTCCGCGAGCTGCCGGACGGCGAGTGGCGCGAAGAGATGATGATGGATATCGACGGCATCGAAGAGCCGCAGCCGCTCGTCGTCACCGTCAAGATCGAGGGCGATCAGCTCTACGCCGACTTCACGGGGACGGCCCCGCAGGTCCGCCGGCCGGTCAATTGTCCAATCAACTTCTCGCGCGCCTATGTGGCCGTGCCGGTCAAAATGATCTGCGACCCAAGCCTGCCGAACAACCAAGGCACCTACCGCCCGATCACCTTGACGGCACCGGAAGGCAGCCTGTTGAACCCGAGCTATCCTGCCGCCTGTTTCTGGCGCCTGAGTGCCGGGATGTTGGTCGCCGAGCTGATGTTCAAGATCTTCTCGCGGATCGTGCCGGACCGGGTGCCGGCGGAATCGGGCTCGCTGCCGACTTGGCAGTTCTATGTGACCGGCAACAAGCCGGATGGTGAGGCTTACGCGCTACACCAGCACTCTTTCGGCGGCATGGGCGGGCGCCCGGGGGCGGACGGTCTCTCGGCTGTGAGCTTCCCCTACAACGTCCGCGATGTCTCGATCGAGTGGTCGGAACACGAGACGCCGATCCTCTACCACGCGCGCGAGCTGATCCCGGATTCGGGCGGCCCGGGCGCGTCGCGGGGCGGCTTGGGGCAAGAATTGATCTTCGAAGCCTACGAACCCGGTACCGCACCGAAACAGCCGCTGGTCTTTGCAGGGGCGGCGGGTCGGATGCGCTTCCCGCCGCAGGGGCTTGGCGGCGGCAAGCCGGGGGCGCTCGCTGAAATCACGCGCGACGGCCAGAACATCGCGCCTTCAAGTTCGCCCGAGTTCCCGTTCGAGGTGGGCGAGGTGGTGCACCTGAAATTACCGGGCGGCGGCGGTCACGGCGACCCGGCCGAACGCGATGCGGCGGACATCGACCGCGATCTGAAGGCGGGCTACATCACAGAAGAAGGCGCGAAACGCGACTACGGCCGCGAGACCTAGCGCGGAGGGAGATAGAATTGCGTGCTGATATCGCCAATTCGTGGATCAGCTTGTCTCTGCCGTCATTCCCGCGAAGGCGGGAATCCCGGTGCTCGGTTTTGCGATGTTCTAGATTCCCGCCTTCGCGGGAATGACGGGATTAATTAGAAATTTCCGGTGTTAGAATCCGGAGTCTAGAAATCGTGCCGGGACGCTGAATCGTTTATCCTGTCCCGCTCGATGATTTAAGGGGGAGTGAATGCGATGGTCGACTATCTCGGATATCGGGCCAAGATGGGGGTGACCACGCCCTCGACCAATACGGTGGTACAGCCGGAATACGACGACATGCGCCCGCCCGGCGTGACCAATCACCTCGGCCGTATGCATATCGAGAACATCCCGACGACGGACGACAACAGTTTCGACAAGAGCATCGAGCTGATCGACGCGGGGCTCGACGGCGCGGTCGAGCGGGTCATGACCTGTGAGCCGGATTATCTCGTCCTCGGTATCTCGGCCTTGTCCGTTTGGGGCGGCACCCTGGCGTCGGTCGAGGACTTGCGGAAACGCATGAAAGACCGGGCTGGACGCGACATCGGCGTGACCCTCGCGGTCGACGGCGTGCGCGAGGCGCTCAAGCTTCACGGCATCAAAAAGAAAATCTCCATCGTCGAGCCCTACTACAAAACCATCGAGCCCAAGATGGAGGGCATCTTCGGCGAGCTCGGCTACGACATCGTCAAATACAACCATCTGCAGGGCAAAAGCCCGGCCACCTACTGCCATCTAACAGACGAGGAAATCGTCAACGCCTTCAAGGAAATCGACGACCCCTCCGTCGAATGCCTAGTCCAGTTCGGCGCCAATCTGCCGGGGGCCCGCATCGCCGACGAAGCCGAACGCTGGCTCGGTAAACCGGTGATCAGCATCAACGTCGTGACCTACTGGCACGCACTCCGCAGCTTCGGCATCAAGGATCAGTTCAGCGGCTTTACGAGCCTGTTCTCGAAGTTTTAGACCGCTTTACTCGCCGCCGCAGGATCCCGACCCGACTCGCGGCAGCCGGGGTGCTTAGGCGCTCAGGCCAACCCGGCCACGATAGACATCCTGGTTTTCGACGTCCTTGTGGAGACGCCAATCGATTCCGGCTGGACCAAGTCGAAAGACCGCCGTCGCTAAAGTGAAGCCATAGTCGTCCTCTTCCGGAGACGGCCGGCGGTGGATCGACGTCGTGGCGGTTTCACCTTCGTGAAACAGGATGGCCTCCGGCGTCTCGCCCGTCGTCGTCATTTCATTGGCGGCTTGCTGTCGGAATGCGGAGGAGCGGGTGACCTGTTGTTCGACATGGGCTAATTCCGGGTCGACTAGATGGTTGGCGTGGGCGACCGGGCACTCGACCTCGTTCGCGCGGCAACCGCTCGCGGGGGCTTCTACGGAGACGACGCGCCCCTCGGCGGCGTTGCCAAGTGCATGGTGAAAACCGCTAGCGCGATCCGTCCGGCCGAGGATAGCCAATGCGGAAGCGATGTCGCCGCAATCCAGAACTGCACGGGAGATAAAATGTCGGGGTATCCCGGGTCCCAGGTCTTCGGCCCGGATGTTGTTGATGGTTTAAACCAAGCCGGTATCGTTAACGGCCAGCGTGTGTCCCGGGAGCATGCCGGGGTAAAGGAAGCTTGAGAACGGAATGCCGCCGTCGCGCTCGACCCGGACCCAGAAGCAATGGCCGTCGAGCTCTTCCGACCCGTCCTCGTTGTGGGCGATCAACGCATCGTCCGGCGCGGCGGGATCATGGCCCGCCGGGAGCATGACGGTGGTGCAGCCATCGGCCACCGCCGCTTCCACGCGCGGCGAGACCGTTCCGGGCGGGTAGCGCAAGTCGCCCCGACAGTTCCAAACGAACAATGTGTCGAAATCGACGCCGGCCCCATCCGCCATACCCTCGAGCTCTCGAATGTAGTCGGGGAAGACCGCGCGGGCGGCTTCCAGCAGATGCCGCACCAGTTCTGAACCGCGCCAGCGCGTATCGAGTGCGCGGAACTCCTCGGAGGCACCGGTCACAGCCGTCATGTGCGGACGCACCGCTTCGCCGAGGCCGCGCCCGACGGCATAAGCGTCACCGCGAATGGTGGCATGGTGAATGGTCGGTTTCATTGGTTTCGTGCGCTCCTAAAGAGCTGATGGGTTCACGCGAATAAACGCCGATACACACAGCGCCGGGTCCATTTATAAGTACACGGCAAAGGGAAGCGAATTCCAGAGCATGAGGCCGGGGTATTTCTCGGGTTCCGCCGCCGCGGCTTGAACGACACCTGGCGGGGAAAACGGGGATAGGTGGCCGAATGAAACTTTGGTGATTTGATTTGCGTCGAATGCCGCCGTCATTCACAACGACGGCTGTATCGAAAAATTGCGTCCGGGCGTTTTGCGCGGCAAAGGGTCAAATCTGTAAATGTGTATTCACGATGGCGACAACCCGGACACGATTGTGGGTAAAATCCAATCCCCCACGGTACGCCAGCTGTTTGAGGATTGGGACGAAAGGAAGCGCGGGAGTCCATTGCCGGGTTGGGATACCTTCGACCCCATTGATCTGAAATACATCCTCGGGAATTTGGTGCTCTTGGATGTTGAACGTAGCGATCCCTTCAAATTCCGGTACCGCGTTTTTGGATCGAAAGTCGCTGCACAACGCGGATATGACCTGACCGGTAAATACGTGGATGAAGTTCCGGCGGCGGAACGACGCGCGTTTCTCATCGAACAATATACGGTGATCGCCGAAAGCGGCTCGCCGCTTCACGCCATCCGAGATGTGCGCCAAGACGGCCGCAAGTTCCATCACGAAATTCTATCCTTGCCGCTTGCCTCCGACGGCCGGACCGTCGACAAAATTCTCGTGGCCGTCGTGCCAATCGACAGTCCCGTCTGGCTCTGACGAATGAGAAAGTCTCAGGGAAAACCTGATTATCTCAGGATTTCCCTCCTTCCTCTCGCCGCTTGAATTGGAACCGGCAGGCGTCGTCGCCGAGGGAGAGGAGGCTGGGGCGTTGGAAGGTGACGCCGTATTTTTCCTTGTTGATCTCGTCGGCCCAGATGTTGTCGCAGGCGCAGAAGACCGGGATCAGTTCCGGGGCCTGGTTGCCGCGTAGGAAATCGTTGAAGAAGCAGCGCTGGATCATGACCGAGTTGAAATCGTCGGTGAGGGTTTCCTGCGTGTATTTGAACTTCTCGCCGAAGACCTCCTGACCGCCTTGGAGGAAATTCTCCGCGATCCGCTCGAACGCCTCCTCCGGTTGGTCGAGGTCGATCTTGAAACGCCGTTCGATGTGCCCCATCACGCCTGACTTGAACGCCGTAGTCGCGACGTGACGGCAGATGTCGATGGCGCCGAGGCGGTCGCCGGTCCGCTGCCAGAGGATGCGGTACATGGCGAGCATGTAGGCCGACAGATCCGCGAGACTTTGCGATTGCGGGTCCGACGGCGGCACGCGCCCATCGGCCAGGATCGCCGCTTTCTCGGCTTCGATCTCATCCGACAGATCGGCCCAGGTCAGGTCCGGGGCCTTCGCCGCCAGGATGTCCGGCATAAGTGTTGCCGCCCCCGATTGGATCATGTCTGACAAACCGGGTCGGATCTCCTCGGTCATGGCGTTAGCCTTTGTCGTCGGAGGCCGCTTCTTCGTCGATTGACAGCCGGAAATCGCAATAGGCGGCGCCCTGCATGATGGTCTGGGTGCGCTCGAGCTTAATTTTCTCGTTGAAGCCGCTGTACATGCTGCCGTCGCGCCCGCAGGAGAAAATGAAACCCATATCCGCGAGGCCGAGCTCTTTGTACATCTCAGCGTATTTGCAGCGCACGATATTGAAGTCGTAGTTCTTCTCGCTCTTGTCGAGAACCTCGCGTTCGATCGCACCCCCCGCCGACCATTGGGTGGTGGCGTTGGCCAGGTCGTCGAAGGAATTGCCGCCGGCGCGCGACGCCAGGTCACGGCCGTTCTCCTGCGCGAGTTTCAAGATCACACCCGACGCGATCTCGATGGTTTTCTCTTTCCCGAACTCTTCCATGAAGGCCTTGATCAAGGGGCCCGCAATCCGCGCCTCGATCTCGCGTCTCAGCAGCACCGGTATTTCATTGATATCCATGGCGCTCTCTCCCGTTCCTATTTCGTTGCGTGAAGGGTGCACTCTCCCGCTAGTCACATCAATGGGGATTTGGCCGGTTTTCCACCCTTCGTCATTCCCGCGAATGCGGGAATCCAGAAAGGGCCAATACCGAGCCGCTTAGATTCCCGCCTCCGCGGGAATGACGAGCTGATCGGGGTTCACCCTTCGGGCGCCCAGGAATGACGTTTGTAGAGCGCGGGAATGACGAGCTGATCCGGGTTCACGCTTCGAGCGTCCCGGAATGACAAATAGACCTAATCGGCCTAGTGAATCACGGGACCGCTCATATATCATTCACCGAACATTTTCATGGCAGGAGAGAGACCGTGGCGGATTATTCGATGGACCAATTCATCGCCGATGTGAAAGCCGTGCAGGCCGCGCACACGGACCCGAAAGATATCTTGCAGCGGGTGGCACCGCTGGCGCAGAAGATCGCAGATGCCAAGGACTGGGTGAACGATAGTCACTATCGGGTCGAGGAATCGCAGGGCATCGGGATCACGGTCATCCATGAAGAGCCGGAAGACCTGTTGGTCGAGACCGTCTGCTGGTCGCCCGGCGGCGGGGTGTTGCCGCACGACCATCAGACCTGGGGCTGCGTCGTCGGCATCGACGGGGCGGAGAAGAATGTCACCTGGCTGCGCAAGGACGACGGAACGAAAGAGGGCTATGCCGATCTCGAGAACTATCACGAGATGGTCATGCGCCACGGCGATATCTGTACCTTGCTGCCGAACGATATTCACAGCGTCCACAACGAAGGCGACGTACCGTCGGTTTCGCTGCATATCTATGGACGCAGCCTGGCCTTCACGGACCGCCACGAATTCGATCCGGAGGCGAAGGTCGTTCGGCCCTGTCCGAAGCGGAAACGGAACGATTAACTTTTGAATCGCACCTCGCCCTTCGACACGCTCAGGGTGAGGTAACTTTTATTGATTCCTCATGCTGAGCTTGTCGAAGCATAAGCGCACACACAAAGAAGAAAGAGCAGAAACATGTCTAAAATCGGTTTTATCGGGGTCGGAAACATGGGCGGCCCGATGGCGCGGAACCTCATCTCGGCGGGGCACAGCCTGAAGGTCTTCGATCTCTCGGAAGAGGCCGTGAATTTTTTGGTGCAGTCCGGCGCGGAGCGCGCGGCTTCGGTGCAGGATGCGGCCAAGGGCGTCGACTATGTGGTCACCATGCTACCGGTCGGCGGCAATGTGAAAGACGTGTTCCTCGGCGATGGCGTGATCGGCTCGGCCGATCCGGGCACCGTCTTCATCGACAGTTCAACCATCGATGTTGATAGCTCGGTCGCGGTGCATGAAGCGGCGAAGGCCGCGGGTTTCGAGATGATCGATGCGCCGGTCTCGGGCGGCACGACCGGAGCGGATGCCGCGACCTTGACCTTTATGTGCGGCGGGGAGAAGGCAATCTTCGACAAGGCGCGGCCGATCCTCGAAGGCATGGGCAAGAACATCGTCTATTGCGGCGGACCGGGGCAGGGACAGGTCGTGAAGATCTGCAACAACATGATCGCGGGCTCCATAATGTTGGTGACCTCGGAGGCGTTCGCGCTCGGCGAGAAACTCGGCGTGGACCGGGCGGTGCTGCAGGACGTTATCTCGACCTCAAGCGGCAGTTCCTGGATCGTGCAACACGGCTGCCCAATGCCGGGCGCGGTGGCGGGATCCCCCGCGAGCAACGAATTTAAGCCGGGCTTTATGGCGAAATTGATGCTGAAGGACCTGCGCCTTGCGCAAGCGGCGGCCGAAATGGCGGCCTCGCCGACACCGATCGGCGCGGCGGCTGCGGCGGCCTTTCAGCAGCACGTGAACAACGGGCATGGCGATCTCGACATGAGCAGCATCTGCAAGCTGATAGACCCGGACGTCAAATAGCCCATATTATTCGGCAAGACATGGAAACGTCCCGGCTGGCGGGATTGGGGAATGGGAAAGGATTGGCGATATGAGTTACGACTTGATTATCAAGAACGGCATGATTGTGGACGGCTCCGGCGGTGCGCGCTATCGGGGCGACGTCGGTGTAAAGGACGGCAAGATTGCCCGGATCGGCAAGCTTGACGGCGAGATCACGGAAGAGACGCTCGACGCCGAAGGTCATGTCGTGACACCGGGCTTTGTCGACGGCCACACCCATATGGACGCTCAAGTCTTTTGGGATCAGCTCGGCAGCTGCTCCTGCTATCACGGCGTCACCACGACAGTGATGGGGAACTGCGGTTTCACCCTGGCGCCCTGCCGCGAGAGCGAGGCTGATTTTGTGTTCCGTAATCTGGAGCGGGCGGAAGACATCTCCCGCAGCGCCATGCTCGAGGGGATCAATTGGGATTGGGAGACCTATCCCGAGTATATGGCGGCTGTCGATAAGATGCCGAAGGGCCTGAACTACGCCGGTTATATCGGACACTCCGCGCTTCGCACCTATGTCATGGGCGAGCGGGCCTTCGAGGAAGAGGCCACCGAAGACGATATGGAGAAGATGAAGAACGCGGTGAAGGAAGCGGTGACGGCGGGCGCGATGGGTTTCTCGACCTCGCGCAGTCCGAGTCACCTGACCTCCGACGACCGTTTCGTCGCAAGCCGCATCGGGGCCGACGAGGAAGTCCGCGATATCGTCATGGCGATGGGCGAGACCGGGGCCGGTATCTTCCAGCTCGCCATGGAACGGGGCGAGATGCAAAAAATGATGGGTGTCTATCGCAGCCTCGCCGACCTCTCGAAGAAGAGCGGCCGGCCGGTGACCTTCGGCTCCCTTAGCCGCAAGAAATATCCGGGACAATGGAAGGCGCTTTACGAAATCATCGAGGAAGAGAACCAGCAGGGGGCCCGCATTTGGACGCAGGTCCACAGCCGCGAGATCAACTCGATCCTGTCCTTCGAAACCGCGACGCCGTTCGACAATTGGGATGTCTGGAAGGAATTCCGCGCCCTGCCGCTCGATGAGCAGCTCAATAAGCTGAAGACCGATCCGGCCTTGAAGCAGAAGCTGATCGATATCGCGGACCGGCCCTACGACGGACCGGAGATCGTGGGCGCCGAGGCGCGTCCGCCGGAGTGGGACATGTTCTATTACATGGACAAGATCCGGCTGCCGCATCCGAGCGTCGCCGAGATCGGCCGCGAGCGCGGCATCTCCCCGGCCGCGGCGATGGTCGAGTTGGCCATCGAGAACGACTTCAAGGCGTTCTTCCGCCAGCCGCTCGCGAACGAGAACCAGGAAGACGCTTTGGCGCTGATGCGCCATCCGCGCTCGAACGTCACGTTCTCGGATTCGGGCGCACACGTCTCGCAGATTATGGACAGCTCCCTGCAGACGCACCTTTTGAGCCACTGGGTGCGTGAGCGCGAGGAATTCACCCTCGAAGAAGCCGTTCGCATGATCACCTACGACACCTCGACAAACTGGGGCTTCCACGATCGCGGCCTGCTGCGCGAGGGACTGGTGGCGGACATCACCGTCTTCAATCCGGACACGGTCGAGCCGCGCATGCCGACAGTGGTCCACGACCTGCCGTCAGGCTCGAAGCGCCTGAAGCAGTATGCGGATGGCATGCTGGCCACGGTGGTCGCCGGCCAGGTGGTGCTGAAAGAGAACGAGCATACGGGCGCCTTACCGGGCCAACTGCTCCGCGGCCCGCTGGCCCGTCAATAAGCGGACACACCGTTCCTCATCCTGAGCCTGTCGAAGGATGAGGAACGGCGCAGATACGAAACCTCGCCCTTCGCCCTTCGATAGGCTCAGGGTGAGAGCTCTGGGTGAGGTTTCTTGCTTTAGAGAGGAGAGAACCCATGAACGATATCGCATTCCCGAAACCGTCGATGACGGCCAAAGACATTTTCAAGGATCAGATCGCCGCGACGAAGAACGATGAAGTCACCACGTTCAGCTTGAAGGCGCAGATGCTGGACCAAGGCCGCACCGATACCGTGCTGGCGGCGACGGAAGACCTTTCGGTCCGTCTCAAGGTGTATGCCTCCGGCGGCGAGAACGGCCTGCACGCGCATGTGGACGAGGACCATGTCTTTGTCATTCTACAAGGCAGCGCCAAATTCTTCGGGCCGGATGAGGAAGAAGTCGACCTCGGCGCCAACCAAGGCATCATGATGCCGAAGGGCATGCTCTATCGCTTCTATGCGACGAGCGAGGACGAATGTCTCGTCATGCTGCGGATCGGCACGCCGAACTTCCAGAAGCAGGCGAAGCAGGATCGCGTCGACAAGGATGGCAATCCAATGGGCGGCGATTCGAAGGAGAACAAGACCGTCCCGACCGTCTTCAAGGACGGCGTCTTCTTCGGGCAGTAAGGCGCGCTCCTCACCCTCCCTGTCACTGCTGATGCGTTCCTTCCTTCTCCCGTGCGCGGGAGCGGGTTGGGATGAGGGAAATATGGAAAGGATAAAAAGATGGCAGGACGGCTTGAAGGAAAAGTGGCGTTGGTCACGGGCGGTGCCTCCGGCATCGGGGCGGAAACGTCGCGCATCTATGCGCGCGAAGGCGCCAAGGTCGCCATTGCCGATGTGAACGACAACGCCGGTCATGCCGTCTCGGAAGAGATCGGTGACGCCGCCCTCTACGCCCATCTCGACACCCGTAGCGAGGCCGAATGGCAGGCTGTCGTCGAACAGGTCGTCGAGACCTACGGCCGCCTCGATATCCTGGTGAACGCCGCCGGCGTCTCCGGCCGCCGGCCCGACGGTACCTCCGCGCCCAATATCGAAGAGCAGGACCTGGAAGATTGGAACCGGGTGATGGACGTCAACTCAACGGGAATCTTTCTCGGTATGAAAACCGCGATTCCGGAGATGCGGAAGGCGGGCGGCGGTTCGATCATCAATATCTCCTCGATCTACGGCCTTGTCGGCTCCGCCCATAACGCCGCCTATCACGCCTCCAAAGGCTCGGTCCGGCTCGCCACCAAATCGGCGGCGCTCCAATATGCGACCGAGAACATCCGCGTGAATTCCGTCCATCCGGGTTTTGTGACGACGCCGATGACGCAATCCATGCACGACGACCCCGAACTCTCCGCGCCCCGCCTCGCCAAGACGCCGATGAACCGGTATGGCCTACCGATCGATATCGCCAACGGTTGCCTGTTTTTGGCGAGCGACGAGTCCGGCTGGATGACCGGCGCGGAATTGGTCATCGACGGCGGCATGACGGCGGGTTAAGCAACTTCGAAAGAGAATAACATGGCAGGACGTTTGGACGGCAAAGTAGCGCTGGTGACGGGGGGGGCATCCGGGATCGGCGCGGAGACCGCACGCGTTTTCGCGCGAGAGGGCGCGAAGGTGGTCGTCACGGACGTGAATGATAAGGACGGCCGCGCGGTCGCGGATGAAATCGGCGATGCTGCCTTCTATGCGCCGCTCGACACCCGCAGCGAGGACGCGTGGCAAGCGGTCGTCAAACAGGCTGTCGACTCCTATGGCCGTCTCGATGTTTTGGTGAATGCCGCCGGTGTGCCCGGCCGCCGCCCCGACACGGGCCGCGCCCCCAAAATCGACGAGCAAGACCTCGAGGATTGGAACCGGGTGATGGACGTGAACTCCACCGGGATCTTCCTCGGCATGAAGACGGCGATTCCGGAGATGCGAAAGGCCGGGGGCGGCTCGATCATCAATATCTCGTCGATCTACGGTCTCGTCGGCTCACCTCATAGTGCGGCCTATCACGCCTCCAAAGGCTCGGTCCGCCTCGCCACGAAATCCGCGGCGCTGCAATATGCAGCGGAGAACATCCGCGTGAATTCGGTCCATCCGGGCATCGTGACCACGGGCATGAACCGGGACGTCAACGAAGACCCCGTCCGCGCCATCCCCCGCCTGGCGGCGACCCCGATGGGCCGCTTCGGCCAGCCCATCGACATTGCCAATGGTTGTCTGTTCCTCGCCAGCGATGAGTCCGGTTGGATGACCGGGGCCGAACTCGTCATCGACGGCGGGTTCACGGTAGGGTGATCCGGCGAAAAGCGTTACTCCTCCCACCCCACTTTCGGCATCAGCTCGTTCATCACCTTATGGAAATGAACGATGGCGGCTTCGAAGTGGCCGTAGACGAAGTGCTCGTTGGCGCCGCTGGCGAGGCCTTTTTGGATTTCCATGGTAATGTCGCGGTCTTCGGCGACACCTGTATCGGAAACGTAGTCGATGTCTTTTTTGACCTCGGCGAGCGCGGCCGCGTCTCCGTCGATGGGATCATTTGAAATGTAGTAGTTCGTATATTTGGTGCGGCTCGGGCTCACGGGTTCCGCGAATTGCACCGTGGTATGACGGGATAATTTCGCCATAAGCAGGTTTGGGAAAATTTGATAGGCATAGGTTAGTTTGCCGTCGATCTTGCGCTCTTCGCGCGGTACGTCGCGGAGTTTCTCGATCCGCCGGAAGGGGAACGTGACGCGGCTGTTCGGGCCAAAAGGTTCAACCACGTTCAGGTTGTCGAAACCGTAAGGATAAAAAGTCTTCGGGTGGCCGACCTTGATATGGTAGCCCTCCATCCCGGCTTCGGCGAAAAGTTTCCAGTTCATTTCGAAGTCGAATTCCCGGATGGACACGAGCTCCTGATGCGGTTTCAGGACTTCCGGATAGTCGGCGAGAGGGCCGTCGCTGACGGGTTCTTCTTGTGTCACGAAGACGAGGCCGTGGCGCTCCGCCGCTGTCACCGGGACCAGGCCGTGCTTCTCTTTATCGAAGCCCGGGAACCCGTGGGCGTCCGGAATATAGTCCAGCCGACCATCGAGCTTGTAGGCCCAGCCATGATAACCGCAGACCAGGGCTTTTGCGCAACCGTGCCCATCCGCCATCTTCATGCCCCGATGACGACAGGCGTTCCGGAAGGCCCGAACAACGCCATCCTCGCCCCGGATCGCGATAATCGGTACGCCGGCCGCATCCCGCGCCACATAATCGCCGACCTTCGGCAGGGCCGCCGAGGGACAGAACGGCAGGGGGATATGTCGGAAAAGCTTCATCTCCGCCTGAAAACGTTCGGGGCAGCTGTAATTTTTTGTCGGCTCGTACCAGACATCCTCCCCGAGGTCCGTAGAGTTACGGTCGATATGCTCGAAGACCCGATCTATGACATCGAGATCCGAAAGAAGGCTGCTCATGATGCGCTCCAATACGCCGTGAACCCTACCCGATTGATATCCGGTTGCGCGGGGCAAGTGTCAAGTTGAGGGGCCGGGCCACCTAGGTGACCTTTCGAGACCAAACTGTCGTCGACCTGCGCTGTTAACCATAATATGGTGCGTTGAACATCGTACCCATCCATCGTGCGGATTTGGCGGAATGAACGACACTCAGATTTTTGGCGGCTGGTGGCAGGTCGACCGCACGAATGAACTCGAGTCCGAAGTGTTGAAGAGACTCGTCGACCTTTGGCGCGATCGGCATGAAGATGGACGGCTTCCTTCCCGCCAGGACTTCGATTCGGAAACGCTTCTCAGCTTCGGCGGCCGAATTGCCCTGATCGAGATCGAATCGAATCCGCGGCGATACCGCTACCGTTTGGTCGGGCCTACAGATTGCGGCCGCTGTCGGACGCGATTCGACCGGACGGTATTTCGACACGCTTTATGACGACGAGTACTATCGGCGGATGGCCGCGCATTTCGAAGAGATCATCTTGTCCAAAACGGCGATCCGAACCGTGGGCAACATGGCGCATTCAGAGAAGCCGCACATCTCCGTCGAAGGGATCGATATGCCATTGGCGGACGACAGGGTGACCGTCGATATGATTCTGCGCGCGCTGGAATTCGCAACGCGGCCGACGGTCTGATACGACCTAGGCCGCGAGCGCTTCGCCCTCGATCGTAATGCGGTGCATCAGACGGCGTTCGCCGTGGTAGTCGTTGACCGCATAATGCCACGTTGCGCGATTGTCCCAGAACGCGAGCGAACCGGGCGCCCACTGGAAGCGGTAGGTATGTTCCGGTTTTGCGATGTGGTCGTAGAGGATTTTGAGGAACGGTTCGGCCTCGGCGTCGCTCCAGCCTTCGATACCGATCGTGAAGCCCGGGTTCACGTAAATCGATTTCTTGCCGCTGATCGGATGCGTAATCACCAGCGGATGAGTTGAATCTTGTGTCGCCGCTTCATTATTGCCGAGGCGCCCTGCGGTATCCTCGCCCTTCCGTACGTAGCGCGCTTGTGGGCCGAAGACGTGACGGCTTGAGTGGAGGGCGTTCAATCCTTCCAACGTTTTTTTGAAACCGTCCGACAATGTCTCGTAGGCCCGGCACGTGCTAGCGTACATCGTATCGCCGCCATGCGGGGGCGTTTCGATTGCGTGCAGCATGGATCCCATGGCGGGCGCCGTATCGTATGTGTGATCGGTGTGCCAACCGCCGCCGATATTTTTTGTCTGGTCGGGCTCCTTCAGGACTTGGGCGATTTGCGGATATCCGTCCACATGAGCGAAAAAGCGGTTCACGTTGATTTCGCCGAATTTTTCCGCAAAGGCGATTTGGCCTTCAGGCGTCAGTTTTTGATCTCGGAAGAACAGGACGCCGTGTTCGCCGAGCGCGCTCCGAAGCGCACCAGTCACGTTGTCAGATAGGTCGTTCGCCAGGTCGATACCGTCGACAAACGCGCCAACACCACCGCCAGACGGTTGAATTTCGAAGTTACTCATGGATCACTGCCGCTTGTTCGAGGGACGAATACCCACAATTGATTGTTGGGATAACTCTAGGCGGTCGAGCCGCCGGGGGCAATGCGGAGGTGATGGGTATGGCTGAGTTGTGGCAATTGCCGGCGAGCAAGATCGCCCAAAAGATCGAGGCGGGCGAGACGACCTGCGAAGCGGTGACGGCCGCGTGTCTGGATCGCATTGACGAACGGGAAAGCCAAGTCGACGCATGGATTTATCTGAATAGAGAACAAGCCTTGGCAGACGCCCGCGCGATTGACCGCGGCCCCTCGGGTGGGTTGATTCGCGGTGTGCCGCTCGGCGTAAAAGACATCATCGACACCAAAGATATGCCGACCGGCCACGGCAGCCCGATCCACACGGAGAACCGGCCGGATTACGATGCCCCGTGCGTTGCGATGTGTCGTGCCGCGGGCGGTCTAATTCTTGGGAAGACGGTGACGTCGGAATTCGCGCATCTATACCCCGGGAAGACAAAAAATCCGCATAATCCGGCGCATTCGCCGGCGGGCTCATCGAGTGGCTCCGGTGCGGCGGTGGCGGATTGCATGGTGCCGGTTGCTTTCGGTACGCAGACCGGTGGTTCGATTGTCCGTCCCGCGGCTTTTAACGGTTGCATCGGCTATAAGCCGAGCTACGGCG
The DNA here is from genome assembly GCA_002716125.1 of Rhodospirillaceae bacterium. Lineage (GTDB taxonomy): Bacteria > Pseudomonadota > Alphaproteobacteria > UBA8366 > UBA8366 > UBA6544. The sequence continues at coordinate 17,671 of PAZH01000037.1, read as the reverse complement.
ATTACAATCCGCTCGGGGTCCATGACAATACGCGCAGCGTCGATACGCTCGGCATGTTGAGCCGTACCATGGAAGATCAGGCTCTCCTGCGCGCCGTCGTCATGGGCATTCCTTACAAGCCCATAGAAACGCCGGCGATCTCTGACTTGAAGATCGGTCTTTGTCGGACGCCGCACTGGAAGGAAGCCGACGAAACGACACAGGAACATATCGAAGGGGCGGCCCAACGGTTGTCCGAAGCCGGTGCGGATGTTTCGGACTTTGACCTGCCCGACGGTTTCGATGCCTTGGAACATGCCTTCGATGTTGTCAGCGCTTTCGAATTCGCCCGCGCCTTGGCCTATGAATGGCATAATTTCCGCGACCAGTTGAGCGAACGCGTTGTCGAAAGCAGGCTCAATCTCGGTTGGCGAGTGACCTATGCGGAATATCGCGCCGGTATTGCGGCGCTTCAGGATTACCGGAACCGCTTTTTCGCGTCTTTCGAGGGCTATGATTTACTGGTCACGCCAAGCGCCAATGGCGAGGCCCCGGCGGACCTCACAACTATTGGACAAGCGCATTTCAATCGCGTGTGGACGGCGCTGTACGCCCCGGGAATCAGTCTGCCGCTCTTTACCGGAAAACGGGAGCTTCCCATCGGATTGCAGGTCATCGGTCAACTTGGCGACGATGAACGGTTTCTTGACGCGGCGGATTCCGTTTATCGAACCCTTGGCTAGCGGCCAATCCGTGCAATAATGAGCGTCAAGCAATGTGGGAGTATCGAAGATGACCATACAGGCACAAATTAAGAAACGCGATTGGACCGTTCATCCGAAAGCGAGCTCGACACAACCTCTGATCCCGTTGAAACATACGCTCTCGGAGCTGACGGGGCCGGTCTTCGGGCACAATGCCGTCAAGAAGATCGAAGCGGACTTGACGAAGAACGCCGCTAAGAAGGGCAAAGAGGCTATCGGTGAGCGTATGGTTATCACCGGACGGGTGACCGACGAGGCGGACCGCCCGATCCCGGGCGCCTTGGTGGAAATTTGGCAAACCAACGCCGCCGGCCTTTACGGTCATAAAGGCGATCAACACGATGCCCCGGTTGATCCGAATTTCTTCGGCACCGGGCGTTGCGTCACGGACGAAGAGGGTCGTTACGAATTCTTAACAATACGGCCCGGCGCCTATCCCATCACACGTTTAGGCAACCGTTGGCGCCCGGCCCATATTCACTATTCGATTAATGGTGGCAGTTTCGCCCAACGTCTTATCACGCAATGTTATTTCCCGGGAGATCCGCTTCAGGACGATGATTTCGTCTATCAGGCGGTGTCGAATAAAGCGGCACGGGAGCGCTTGATCGTAAAATACGCGCCGGAGTATTCCGTTGAAGGATTCGCGGCCGGATACACCTTCGATATCGTGTTGCGGGGTCAAAACGCGACGCCGATGGAGCGTTGATCATGGCGAAACAGACAGCATCCAACACCATCGGACCCTTCTTCCATCATATTGTGACGGCGGAAGATCATGATCTCGACGGGATTGCCGGCAGTCGAATGGCCGGCAAGAAGACCAAAGGCGAAAAGATCAAGGTCGAAGGCCGCATTCTGGACAGCGAGGGAAAGCCGCTCAGAGCAGCGATGCTGGAGATTTGGCAGGCAAATGCCGCCGGCCGCTACAACTCGCGGATGGACGCGCGGGACGACGTGAAACTCGATAAGAAGTTCACCGGATTCGGGCGCGTTTCTTCGGGAAATAAGGGTAAGTTCGAATTTGAAACAATTAAGCCGGGGGCCGTTCCAAGTGCGGGTAATGCCCCTCAGGCGCCGCATATCAATCTGACGCTTTTTGCAGCGGCCATCCATTCGCATCTCTTCACGCGGCTCTATTTCTCGGACGAGACGGACGCGAACGATATCGATCCGGTGCTCTTATCCGTTGGCGAGGATCGCCGCGGCACGCTGATCGCCAAGCGGAAAAAGACCAAGAACGGCATCGTCTATCGTTTCGATGTCAAATTGGGCGGGGACGGCGAGACGGTCTTTTTCGACGTTTAGGTGCGCGCATACCCTCGTCCTTCGACAGGCTCAGGATGAGGGTATTGTCCGTACGACGGCGTCGTTCTGAGCTGACCGACAGCGTGAGCATCGCATCCTGAACCCGTCCGGTAGTGCAATACCCCGGCCTGGACTTGTCGATTGTGTAACGACCGCATCCAGGACTCCTCTATCGTGCGATGACCTCATCCTGCGCTTGTCGAAGCCTCATCCTGAGCTTGTCGAAGGATGAAACGCTAGTTTAATTCGGCCTCGATATAATCCCAGCGCTGCTGCAACGAAATGGGCGATACCATGGCATGGTCGTCGTTCAGCCACTCGATCCGATACTGTTTCGCAAGCCGTTCTGCGGCATCGTCGGCCGTCTCATCGATATAGGGATCGTTCTGTCCGAACTGCATCAAGCATTTGGAAATAGCCCAATGTTTTGAAGAAGCAACAATATCGAGCGGCTTCATGTCATCGATTTTAGCGAATTCCGCCTCGTCTGCGAGGGTGTTTCGGAACGTCACGGCGGAGGCGGACTGGCTTTGCTTGCGGTAGAGGCTGATTTCCGGGATCGCGCCGACCAGAACGGCCGCGCCGACGCGAATGCCCCGCGCAAGCGCCCAGGCCAATTGACCGCCGCCGTTATTGCGGCCGATCACGGCGATCCGGGCGTCGGGTGCCTTATCTCGGATGTTTTCGATCGCGTCGACAATCAGGTCGGCGACCGCGTCGAAATGCGCCATGCGGTCGTCGATCGGATGTCCGGCGAAGGGCGGGAGGGTCAATTCGACCACGGAGAACCCGCGCTCGATTGCGGCCGCGTAATCTTCCTCGAATGTCAGCGAATCCGCGCCGGGGACGAGGACCACGTATCGGGGTTTGTTCCCTGCCATGAAGCGTCTATGCTCTCTTGTAATAAGGATCGAGTGACGTCCCACCATACCGGAGGGCGGCGCACAGTGGGAGGTTCATTGATGAAAAACCGAATGGTCGGCGATCTGGAAATTTCGCGGGTACACGAATTGTTTTTACGCGTCCCGACGGGGGATTTCTTCCCGGACACGCCCGTGGAGGCATGGGAGCCGCATAAGGATTGGCTGATCGCGGAAAAGGCGCTCAATCCAGCAGGTACCGAAATTGTCTTGCCGGTACAAAGCTACGTTGTGCGCACCTCGCACCACAACATTTTGATCGATACGTGTGTCGGAAACGATAAGAACCGCCCGCACCGGGACGGCTGGCATATGAAGACCGACGATACCTATATGAAAAGTCTCGCCGCCGCCGGGTTGAAGCCGGAAGACATCGACTACGTGATGTGTACGCATTTGCACCACGATCATGTTGGCTGGAACACGAAACTTGTCGACGGCCGTTGGGTCCCGACGTTCCCAAACGCTAAATATCTGATGTCAAAGAAAGAATTGGATATATTCAAGGAGCAAGAGGACCTGGCCGCTTCCTTTTCCCTGATCGACAGCGTATTGCCGGTCGTCGATTCCGGACAAGCCGAGTTAATCACCAGCGACTATGCGCTCGACGACGAAGTCTGGCTTGAGCCGACACCGGGTCATACGCCGGATCATTTCGCGGTCCGCTTTCAATCGAACGGTGCCGGCGCCGTCGTTGGCGGCGATCTGATGCATTGTCCGGTGCAATGTATGCATCCGGATTGGCGCGCGCGGCCCGATTTCGATCCGCCAATGGCCGTCGAGACGCGGCGCAAGTTCATGGATACCTATGCGGGGACGGACACGCTGGTTTGCATGATGCATTTCCCGCTCCCGTCCTGCGGCGGTTTCGCGCCCCAGGACAACGGTTTTCGCTTCACCTACGACACACAGGATTGGTAACCGTTAGAGCCAACCGTCGATCGTGTGGAAGGCCCGGGCGCCAAACTCAATGGCGCCGCCGCGGATGGCGACGAAAGATTCGCTGGCCCCCGGCGTGAAAGGGAAGGGCAGAGCGCTCGCGTCCCCGGTCTCGAAATATTTGGCGATTGCGCGGCCGAAGACCGTGCCGGGGCCAATCCCGCGGCCATTATACCCATAAATCGCAATACCGTTCGGGCCCACTTCCTTCAAGCGCGGCAGATGGTCCTTGGTCATGGCGATGCGGCCGTACCAGGCCTCGCCCCAATCGTCGTCCGGGATTTGCGGGAACATCGAGCGCATCCGCCGCGTCGCCCAGCTCTTATGCATGCCGCCGCCGGCGTCTAGCTTGCCGATACTGCCGAAAATAAGGCGTCCGCCCGCATCGAGCCGGAAGGAGCGGAGGACGGGATGGGTGTCCCAGGTGCCCTGTTTTTCCGGCAGAATTTCGGCCAAAATGTTATGACTCAAAGGTTTTGTTGCGCATTGGAAATAAAAATACGGCACTGTCGAATGGCGCGCTTGTTCGGCGCCTTCGCCGTAGCCGCCGGTCGCGATCAGCAGCTTCTCCGCGCTCAGCTGTCCGCCCGGTGTCTTAACGGTCCATTTATCCCCGTTGTGGGCGATTGAGGTCGCGGGCGACTGCGTAAAGACCTGTACTCCGTTTTTTACCGCCGCATGGGCCAATCCCCGCACATAGGCGAGCGGTTGGATTGTGCCGGCGCGCCGATCGATCATGGCGCCGTAATAGGCTTTTGTACCCGTCATGCTGGCGGCCGTCGCTTTGTCGAACATTTCGACCGGTGCGCCGCGTTTACTCCATTCCTCGCACCGTGCCGCGAGGTCCGCATAACCACCGGGTGAATGCGCCATATGCAGGTTGCCGTTGTTGACGGCCTCGCATTCGATGCCGTGTTTCGCGACGAGGTCGTAGACGACGGAAGGGGCGTTGCCGAGATCGTCGATCATGCGTTCCGCTGCGTCTTGGCCGAGCGCTTTGATCATGTCCGGCAGCGGCAGCCAGAAGCCGGGGTTCACGAGGCCGGCATTGCGGCCGGAGCCGCCGAATCCGATTTCATTGGCCTCAACCAATGCGACGGAAATGCCAGCCTCGGCGAGATGCAAGGCGGCGGACATTCCGGTGAAGCCGCCACCCACGATTGCGACTGTCGCCTCGACTTCCCGGTCCAGAGCGGATGTCTCCGGCGGCGCCGGCGCGGTGGCGGCCCAAAGGCCGTGGCTTTCAGGTTTGAGGTCCATTAGAAGGGCGTGTCTCCCTTAACGGTAATTTTGTGTACGCAGCGCCGTACGCCTTGATAGTCGTTGAGCGCGTAGTGCTGGCAACAGCGGTTGTCCCACATGGTGAGTGTGCCGACTTCCCAGCGCACGCGGCAAATGAACTCGGGCCGCGTCGAATGCTCCATCAGCGTCTGAAGTATCGGCTGGCTTTCGTCGTCGGTCATACCGTCGATCCGCACCGTGTGCGAGCCGACATAGAGCGCTTTGCGGCCCGTTTCCGGGTGCGTGCGGACGAGCGGGTGGACGGAGACGGTTTGGACGTCCGGATCCGGCTCTTTTTGCGGCGTTGTGGCTTGCCCCGATTTGGCGAGCTCCGCCCGTGTCTTGCCGCGGAAGTTCTTGCGGCTGTTGCCGTCGTTCACGCCTTTGAGTTTGCCGACCATCTCTTTCATGCCGTCCGACAAGGTTTCGTAGGCGAGGTACTGATTGGTGAACATCGTGTCACCGCCGAAGGGCGGCATCTCGCGTGCGATCAGAATCGTCGCCTTCGCCGGTTGCGCGGTATACATCTGGTCGGAATGCCAGAGGTTGCCGTTGTTGCGCCGGGAGTCCTCCGTCTTCAACAACTGTAGTATCTCGGGATAGCCGTCCATCGGCGCGTTGAAAGGATGGATATGGATTTCGCCCCAGCGACGCGCAAAGGCGAGATGATCCTCCGGCGTCATCTCCTGCCGGCGGACATAAATGACGTGATAGTCGAGCCAGGCGCGATGAATTTCCTCGAAGCTCGCATCGTCCAAATTGGCGAGATCGACGCCGCTGATCTCAGCACCGAGTGCCCCCGCGAGTGGTGTCACCTTAATGCGGGTGTATTCGTGTTCCGTTTCCGCCAAGCCTGCAGATGAACTCATCGTTCCTTGCTCCAACACACAACAGTCTGTTCGATAATTTAGACCGCGTCCGTCTGGTTGAATAGCCTCGAAGTTTTCGACGTGGCAAACACCGCAGACGTGCTTTCTTCTATTTCATTCAACGTTAAGATAGTGTTGGCTGAACCGTGCGCTCAAGTTGACCATCGTAATGCCATATCGGCGCGTCCGCGTCCGTCTTCATCATCGCCCTTAAGCCGAATGTCCGTTCGTTACTATTTATTTATTTTTATAGCGCTCGTGACGCTTATTCCCGTCGCGGTATTCGGCATTTGGCCGCATTCCCAGGCATATGACGATCTCGTGGCCGATGTTTCCGAGCGCAACTTGCTGATCGCACAGAATATGGCGCGTGCGCTCGAACGTTACGATCGGGATGTAAAAGCCGCCTTTCAGCTCCTCGCGACCACAACGGCGGCGGGCTCGGATACGTCCGCCGCGCAAATCTTGCTCAAGAACTTGGAATTTCGGCATATTTGTCTGGCGGATCCGGAGAGCCGGAAGGTTCTGCATTCGGTGACGGCCGGTGAAATTTCGTGCCCCGCGTTTGTGCCCGAAGACCGGATGACGCTTTTCAAATCGATTGCGGAAAATGGAGCACCGATGTTCTCCGGGGTTCTGGCCGGACCCGACGGCAAACCGATGATCATTTTGGTCAGCCGATTTCGAAACATGATCGTTATCGGAGGGCTTCGAACGGCCTATTTTGTGGAATTGGCGCAGCAGATCACGTTTGGCGATCGCGGTCATGCCGTGATCGTCGACCGGGACGGTCTTGTCCTGGCTCACCCAAAACAGAGCTGGCGATCGGAAATGAAGGACCTCTCCGGTGTCCTTCCCGTTCGTGAGATGAAAGCCGGTAAGACCGGCGTCGCTGAATTTCACTCGCCCGCCCTAAACATCGACATGATTGCCGGGTACACCACGGTAAAGGGTTCCGGTTGGGGTGTGATGGTGCCGCAGCCGCTTGCCGAATTGCGGGGCAGGGCCGACGAAGTGCGCCATCATGCGCTGGGCGTGATTGTCGCCGGTGTTATCGCGGCCGCGCTCGTGAGCTGGCTGGTATCGGGCTATATGTCACGCCGGTTACAGGGCGTCTCGGAAGCGGCTCGTGCGATGGCAGACGGCGGCCGGGATATGCGGGTGCAGCGGCCGGCCGGATTGGACCCGCGAGAGCTCTCCGAGTTGTCCGAAGCGTTTAATGCGATGGCAGAGCAGGTCGAACGCTCGAGCCACCAGCAATCCGAAGCGCGCGCGCGTGCGGAAGCGGCGAACAGAGCGAAGAGTGACTTTCTCGCCAACATAAGTCACGAGCTGCGAATGCCATTGAATGCAATCATCGGATTTTCCGAGGCCATCAAGACGGAAGTGTTGGGGCCTGTTGGCACGAAGAAGTATCAAGAATATGCCGGCGATATTCACCATAGCGGCGAGCATCTGCATGCGTTGATAAACGATTTGCTCGATATGTCGAAGGTCGAGGCCGGCCTCACGGAAGTGGAGGAAAAATGGGTCGCCGTTTCGGAAATTGTTAATCGAAGCCTGACGTTCGTCGAGTTCAGGGCCCAGGCCCGTGGTATAAAGTTCGATCTAGATGCCATCGATGATGGCTTCGAAGTGTGGGCGGACGAACGCATGATGGTCCAAGCACTCTCGAATCTTCTATCGAACGCCGTGAAGTTTTCGCACCATGGCGGGCTGGTTGAGATCATCACGGCGATTATGCCGGACGGCCGATTTGAAATTCGTGTCGAAGACCGCGGTATCGGAGTCGACGCGGGCGATATCGAGAATGTCTTTGAACCTTTCTGGCAAGCGAAGTCACCGCTTCGAAGCGCGGATGAAGGGATTGGGCTCGGCCTATCCATCGTTCGGCAGCTGATGGATTAACACGGCGGCGAAGTGGCGATGCGGGTACGCGACGACGGGGGAACGGCCGTCTGTTTGCTGCTTCCGAAAGATCGGGCGAGAAAGCGGTCAGACGGCGCAAAATAACATCTTGCGAGGCTGATGCCGGACACTAAATTCCGTATCAGTGAGTTCAACCAATCTAGAAAGAGGAAGCGATGGCTCTACCGGAAATCGGAAGCGTGCCGCCGGCTTTCACTTTGCCCAACCAAGACGGGCAGAATGTCAGCTTGTCGGACCACGCCGGGAAGCATGTCGTGCTGTGGTTCTATCCACGCGCGTTCGGCAACAATTGAACAAAGCAAATCACCGGGTTCCGTGATCGAGCCCAAGACTTTGCCGATAAAGATGCCGTCGTTTTGGGGATTACCTTCAGTGCGACGGAAGATTTGAAGAAATGGCGCGACGAAGTCGGGTTGCCGAGCGATTTGCTTTGCGACACCGATAAATCCGTCGCGATGGCCTATGGTGCGGCGGAGTCCGCCGACCAGGAAAGGCCGTCCCGCATGGGTGTCGTGATTGGCCCCGACGGGAAAGTCATCGACGCCTACGCGGTTGATGACGCCGAGGGCCACGCCGCGCGGGCACTTGGCGGCTTAAGCTGAATAAATGACATCCGCTCTCCTTCGTCGATCGAAGGGGAGCGGATATTTTCAGATGCAACATAGTTGGCAATGAAAGCGGTCGCCGCATGAGCAAAATGGTGGATATCGCGACGGCAATCGCCGCCCATGCCGCTGCACGGCCCGATGCGATAGCGCTCAATTTTGATGGCGACAGAATAGCTTGGCAGACGTTTCAGGCCGAAGTGGACGATTGGGCATCCGCCTTTATGGCGCAAACCAGCGGCGGCAAAATTGCGCTGTCTTTTGATAACTCGGCCGAACTGGCGATTGCGGTATGCGCCGCCATTCGGGCCGGAAAGTGCGCCCAAGTCTTAGACCCGGCGTGGCCGACGGGAATCGCCGATAAGGTCGTGTCGGCCCTTCATCCCGATTTGTTTCTCGACACCCCGCCCCCACGACACTCGCGGCCCGGCCCGACGGAATGCCGCCCCGATATCCGTCGGCCCTTTTATACGGGATTTACGTCCGGCTCGACGGGCATGCCGAAAGGATTTCGGCGTAGTCAGCATTCCTGGCTCGAGAGTTTTCGCGGCGATGAACGGCAGTTCGGATTTACCGCGGATGACGTCTTTGTCGCTCTTGGAAGTTTGGCCCATTCGCTTTTCATGTATGCGGTGATCCGCGGGCTTTACGCCGGTGCCGAAACCGTCTTCTTCCCGCAATTCCGCCCGGACCGGGCGCTCGACCGAATCCAAAATTCCAACGGGACTGTCATCTATGGCGTTCCGACCCAGTACGATGCGATCGCCCTCGAGGGGGAGCGGAAGGAACGTCGGTTGGCCGGTGTTCGGCTCGTGCTCTCCTCCGGCGCAAAACTTTCCGCTTCGCTGAGAGCACGATTGAGACGGGTGTTTCCGAACGCGGAGATTTGCGAATTCTTCGGCACTTCCGAGCAAAGCTATGTCACGGTGGCCCGCGACGGGATTGCACCGGAGGGCTCCGTCGGCGTGGCTTTTCCGGGTGTGGACCTGCGTATTCTGGATAATCACGGACAGCGTGCGGCGGTCGGCGAGGTCGGCCGCGTCTTTGTGGCGAGCGAACTGTTGTTTGCGGGCTACGAATTCGGAGAACCCGGCAGTGTTCAGAGCGACGGCGATGCGATCAGTGTCGGCGATGTCGGGTATCTCGACGCCGACGGCAATCTGTTTCTGACAGGCCGGTCGGACCGAATGATCGTCACGTCGGGCAAGAACGTATATCCAGAAGAAGTGGAAGCGGTCTTGTCCGCGTATACGGGCGTCCAGAACACGGCCGTTCTAGGCGTCGACGACCGGCGCCGCGGCAAGCGCTTGGTCGGTGTACTTTGCTTGGCGGAAGACGTGAATCTGCAGCGCCGCAATCTGATGGTCTGGTGCAAAGGAAAGCTTCCGCAATACAAGATTCCCAGAAGTTATTTTCTATGTCCCGATTGGCCCCGGACCGTCTCCGAGAAAACCGATTATCCCGCTCTCGGCGCGCTGATGGCGGCGGGCAGCTTAAGCGAATTGCTATGAGCGACGCCTATATCGTATCCGGACGCCGGACACCGGTCGGCGTGCGCGGCGGTTGGTTCGCCGGGACGGAAATCGCCGATCTTGCCGCACCGGTCATTCAGGCCGTCCTCAACGATGCCGATATTCCGCATACGGCGGTCGATGCCGTCATCATGGGGAACGCACTCTATGGCGGCGGTAACCCGACGCGCGTGGCTGCACTGGCGGCCGACTTGCCCGAACGCGTGCCGGCTTTAACCGTCGACAGCCAATGTTGCGCCGGCTTGGACGCGATTGCCTTGGCGCGTTCGTTGATCGTCTCAGGGGAGGCCGATGTCGTCGTCGCCGGCGGCGTCGAAAGCTATAGCCGCGCGCCGATCCGACAACGCCGGCCCGGCTCGCCTGTGGAACAGCCGGTCGAATACGCGCGACCGCCCTTCACCCCTTGGCCGGACCGGGATCCGGACATGTTGGAATCGGCGGCGGACCTTGCGGCGCGCATGAAGCTGACCCGGCAGGCGCAAGAAGCTTTCGCGATCGAAAGCCATCGAAAGGCAAGAGACGACCACCGGTTGCCCGAGGAGATCGTGCCTATGTGCGGGCACGAAAAGGACGAGTTTACCCGCAATCTCGCGGCCAAGACCTGTGCCCGTCTGAACACGCTCTCCGGTCAAGAAGCCTTTGGCGTCACGGCGGCAACCACGGCGGTTGAAGCGGATGCGGCGGCCGCGGTTTTGGTTGTCAGCAAGCGATGGCTCGGGGATCGGCCGAGAGTGGTAGTCGACGGCTCACAAAGTCTGGGAGGGGATCCTATGTGCCCGGCACTGGCACCGGTCGCCGCCGCCGCGTCACTCTTGAAGCGGTCCGGACTGGAGGCGTCGGAAATTACGGCTGTCGAGATGATGGAGGCCTTTGCCGTTCAGGCGATCGCATGTGTGGAGGGGATTGGACTTGATCCCGAATGCGTCAATCGACGGGGCGGCGCATTGGCGCGCGGACATCCGATCGGCGCGTCCGGTGCGATCCTGGCGGTCCGGTTGTTTCACGACTTGAAGCAGTCGGCTTCCGATGCGGTCGGTTTGGCGGCGATTGCGGCAGCCGGTGGCATCGGCAGCGCGATGATCTTCCGGGGCGCGTGCGAGATATGATCCATGTAGAACGCCCGGAACTGCTTGTGGATCACGTCAACGCGGTCGTGACGTCGCCGACGCAAATCATCGTCGACGATGCGATGATCGATGCATTCACCGAGATATCGCGCGACCCGCAATGGATTCACAGCAGCGCGGCGAAACCGCGTACTGTGCCGGGCAATCTATTGATCGCTTTGGTGCCCCGCTTGTTGCGTGAATGTGTCGTGGTCGATCGGTACTCGCGATGTTTAACCGTGAAATACGAAAACATTCGTTTCAAGAAGCCGGTGGTTTCGGGGGATACGCTCGGTCTCGCCGCCACGATCGTTGACGTGCGGACGCGTTTCGGCGCGACATTTGTGACCGTCTCGATAAACCTGATCAATCAGGCAAACGGCGACGAAGTGGTTCAGGCAGTCGTCACGGATTGCTACGAGGCCGAGGAACTCGGCACCTAACGAGGTGTCGGTGAATCGGCGCGGAGGAGGCCGGCGTCTTTCATCTCCGCCCACAAATCGTCCGGAATATTGTGCCGCATAGCCGCGACATTGGCGCGGACTTGTTCCGGGCTGTTTGCGCCTGGAATGACGGTCGCGACCGCCGGATGATGCAACGGGAATTGTAATGCAGCGGCGGCTAAGGGCACGCCGTGTCTGTCGCAAATGTCGGCAATGCCGCGCGCCTTCGTCATGATTTCGCGTTCCGCTGGTTGGTAGGCATAGAGCGCGCCGTCTCGCGGTCCCGTCGCCAGGATGCCGGAGGCGAAAACCGCACCGATGACGATTCCGACGCCACGCTCTTGGCAAAGCGGCAGGTCCTCACCCAGCGCCGGTTGATCGAGGAGGGTATAAGGCATCGCCATCAAGAAGTAGTCGATGTCGCAATATTCCAGAAACCGGGGGATCAATCCGGTAAAGTTCATACCGGCACCGATTGCGCCGATCTCGCCCGAAGACCGCAATTCGGCCAGCGCCGCGAAGCCACCGCCGTCGATCAATTGTTTGAAGGCCGCTTGCACGCCTTCTTCCGATTTTTGATGTCGCCAATCGAGATCATGAATAACGAGCGCATCGACGGTGTTGATACCAAGACGCTGCAGGCTTTGCTCGTAAGAGCGTAAGACGCCGTCCCGCGTGTAATCGAAGCGAAGGTCGAAATGAAGCCCGCCCTTCCATCGTGGAAAGTCGAAACTTTCCGGATCGGAAGGACGCGAATAGATTCGGCCGACCTTCGTCGTTAGTCGAAAATCCTTCCGTGGGCGTTGTCGCAAGTGATGGCCGACGCGGTGTTCGCTCTTCGTATTGCCGTACCACGGGGCGGTATCGAAAAGCCGAACGCCTTCGTCATAGGCGGCTTCAAGCGTCGCTTCAGCTTGCGCCTCGGAGATAATTTCGTCCGGATCGCCGAGCGTGCCGCCGCCAAGGCCTAGGAGCGTAACCTCGATATCGGTTCGCCCGATTTTGCGTGTCGCAAACGGGTCCATCGAATCAAACGTCGAGCCGATAGGTGTCGCCGTCTTTGACCAGATGCCCGGCTGTCGGTGTGGCGAAATGGGTTCCGATGACCAGCGTCGGCGAGCCAGCAAGCTTCTCATACATTGCGCGGCGTGTGGCAATGGCCTGGGGCCGGTCGACATCGGGCGAAGAACTCCATTCCGGGTGTGCGAATTGGCAGGGATGGTGGAGAAAATCGCCGGTAATCAATGCGCTCTCGCCCTTGGATTCGATCATCACGCTGGCATGCCCCGGCGTGTGTCCCGGTGTCGGCACCAATCGTATCTCAGGGCAAATCTGTTGGTCCTGCTGAACGAGATCGACCAAGCCCGCATCGAAGACCGGCATAATCGAATCGGCGAGTAACGGCCCGTAGTCGCCTTCGCCTTCGCCGCGCCAATGCTCGAACTCGGTCTCGCCGTAGAGATAACGGGCGTTCTCGAAAGTTGGAACCCATTTGCCGTCGACGAGCATTGTGTTCCAGCCGACATGGTCGACATGCAGATGCGTACACATCACGTTGTCGATGCTCTCGCGGGGATAGCCGGCTTCGGCAAAGTCGGAAAGGAACGATGTCTGTAGATTGTTCCACGCCGGGACCGCACGTTCCTTGTCGTTGCCGATACAGGTGTCGACGACAATATTGCGATCCGGCGTATCGACGATCAGTGCATGGATGGCGCCCCGCATGCGGCCTTCTTCATCGCTGAAATGCGGATACAGCCACTCGATCTCACGCACGAGTTCGCGCTTTGCATCGGGGATGATACGGCTCATACCGCCGGTCGCCTCAATCTCGACGATCCGCGTGATCTTCACGTCACCGATTTGCCAGACTTCTCCCACCATCTCCGTGTTCTCCCCGAGCCGTTGTTTCGTATTGTTAGCATCGGCCGTTGAAGCTCGGATGACCAGCCTCTCGTGGGCTTGCCCGCCGAACCGCAGGCCACAACATCATTCTAGAGTGGGTCTTTTCCCGATTTTGATGAGGACAGAGTGATGAGTGCAGCGGCCGAGACGTCTCCCTCAGAGGAAATTCGTTCGAAATTGAACCACCCGGTGCTCGATTGCGACGGGCACTATATCGAATTCATGCCCTACTACATGGACTTCGTCGAAGAGGTCGGCGGGGCGTCGATGGTGGAGACTTTCCGGCAAAACCGGATCGGCGAAATCCGGATGTCGCCGTCAGCATGGCACAATATGTCGCGCGAACAGCGCCAGCACCAACTCCGATGGCGGCGCCCTTTTTATGCCTTGCCGACAAAGCTCGTACAGGACCGCGCGACGTCGATGCTCCCGCGACTCCTCTACCGGCGAATGGACGAGTTGGGCGTGGATTTCAGCGTGCTGTATCCGACCCTTGGTCTCGACATGCTTTTCATCAAAAACGACGAGGTCCGGCAAGCCGCCTGTCGTGCGCTCAACAAGATGAACGCAACTGTTTGGGCGGAATTTTCCGACCGGATGGCGCCGGTCGCGGCCATTCCGACAACAACACCGGAAGAAGGCGTCGCTGAGCTGGATTACGCAATCGGCGAGTTGGGGCTGAAGGGCATCATGATCTCCGGCAATGTTCACCGTTATATCCCACAGGTCGAGCAGGAGGCGCCGGAATGGGCGCGTCACGCGATGTGGTACGACCACATGGCGATGGATAGCAAATTCGACTACGACCCGTTCTGGGCCAAATGCGTCGAGCACAAGGTGGCGCCGACGTCGCATGCGGGCCATCAAGGGATCGGTAGCATGAAGTCGATCTCAAGTTACGTCTACAATCACATCGGTAGTTTCAACCACGCCAATCACGCCTTCTGTAAGGCGGTCTTCCTCGGCGGTGTCGCGAAGCGCTTTCCGGATCTGAAATTCGGCTTCTTAGAGGGCGGTGTCGGCTGGGCCGTGAATCTACTTGCCGACATCATGGAACATTGGGAGAAGCGAAATAAGAACGCGATTTCCAATTATGATCCGAAGAATCTGGATACCGACGCATTGGCGGACCTCTTCCGTGAGTTCGGCAAGGAAATGATCGACGGAAAGGAAGACACGTTCACGGACTATTTGGACAGTCTGAAGGCGGACTTCGAGAACCCGGAGGAGCTGGATGAATTCGCCGCATGCGGATGCGAGACCAGAGACGAAATCCGCGCCCAGTTTCGGAACTTTTTCTTTGGCTGTGAAGCGGACGACAAGATCAACGCTACCGCCTTCCAGGGTGAGAGGGACCGGCATTTCAACGCCATGTTCTCGTCCGATATCTCCCACTGGGATGTGCCGGATATGCGGGAATGTGTCTCCGAGGCCTATGAATTAGTTGAGGACGGTCATCTCAATAACGACGATTTTAAGGACTTTATGTTCACCAATCCCGCCCGCCTTCACGCCGGTATGAATCCGGATTTCTTCAAGGGGACGCGGGTCGAGGCCGAAGTCGAAAAGATGAAGGCGGACGGGCGATTGAACTAACAATTGTCATCCCTGCGAAGGCGGGGATCCAGAAGCTCGAACGCGTATGCCGGATTCCCGCTTTCGCGGGAATGACGAACTAGCAAGAGGAAACAATGAAAGATTTCAACGGAAAGACCGCGGTTGTCACAGGCGCGGCGAGCGGGATCGGTAAAGCGCTGTCGCTGGCGTTTGCGGCGCGCGGGGCCAAGGTCGTTCTCGCCGATGTGGAGGCGAATGCACTCGAAGCCGCACGCGCCGACGTCGAGGCAGCCGGCACGGAGGCCATCGCCGTGACGACCGACGTTACGGACGAAGGCCAGGTACAGGCGCTGGCAGATGCGGCCTGGGATCGTTTTGGCGCGGTCCACGTGGTTTGCAACAATGCGGGCGTCTTGATCCGCGGCAACATGCTGGATGCCGAGCGCAAAGACTGGGAATGGATTATGGGCGTGAATGTCTGGGGCGTCATTAACGGCGTCCGGGCCTTCGTGCCGCGGATGCGCGGCTCCGGCGAGGAAGGCCATATCGTCAATACAGCTTCGGAGGCCGGCCATTTCGCGGGTGACGGATACGGCGTCTATAACACGTCGAAGTTCGCCGTTGTCGGGCTGACCGAAAGCCTGGCGCGTGATCTGCGCAACACGAAGATTGGCGTCTCTATGTTGTGTCCGGGGCAGGTCGAGACCGGCATCTTTACCAATACGAACCGGCCGGCTGCGTTTCGGAAAGAGAGCGCGGATGCACCGATGGATCGACGTATCGCCGAGAATGTGCAGGAACCTGCCGATGTGGCGGCAAAAGTGATTGCCGGTATCGAAGACGGCGCCCTCTATGTCTTCAGCCATGAGGACGAGGCCCGGCAGTTGATCACCAAGCGGAACGGCCGTCTGATGCGGTCAGTCGGGGGGTAGCGCATGAGCACGACCCGCGAGGTCGCAGACTTCGTCGCTGGTCTGAAATATACCGACCTGACGCCGCACTTAATCCAGCGCACGAAGGATCATGTCCTCGATCAATTGGGCATTCAGATCGGCGTGTCGCGCAAGCCCTGGCTGAAGCTCGCGGTCGACTACGTGAAGACGCAGGCTAACAAACCGGAAGCGAGCATCGCGTGTTGTCCCGAGAAAGTGTCGGCGGAGAATGCGGCGTTCGTTAACGGAACCTTCGGCCACGGCTTTGAGATGGACGACGTCTATGCGCCGGCGCTGGCGCATCCGGGTCCCGCCGTGGTGCCGGCGGCGCTTGCGGTTGCGGAACGGGACGGATCTTCGGGTGAAGATTTTTTGCTCGCGGTTGTGGCCGGCTACGAGGTGATGGGGCGCTGCGGCTACGCGCTATCGCCTTCGCAGCTCTATCGCGGATTTCATCCGACCTCGGCGGCTGGACCGCTGGGATCCGTGGCGGCGACGGGAAAACTAATGGGGCTCGACGCGGGCACGATGGTGCATGCCTTGGCGGTGAGCGCGAGTTTCTGTTCCGGTGTGACGGAATGTTATAAATCCGGCGGCGAAGTGAAGCGCTATCACGGCGGGATCGGTGCACAAGGCGGCATTCGGGCGGCCATGCTGGCGCAGCTCGGTCTGACGGGTCCGGCGACCGTGCTTGAGGGCCCGCTCGGCATGAAAGCGTTCAGCGACACCTATACGCCGGAAGTGATTACCGACCGTCTCGGCGAACGGTTTGTCGTCGCCGATATCTGGACAAAAAAATATAGCTGCAACGGCATGATCCATGCGCCGGTCGACGGTATCGAAGCGATCCGCGCGCGGCGGCCCTATGCGGCGGCGGATATCGAGCGGATCGATATCGGTTCGAACCAGCATGCGGTCAACGAGGTGGGCTCGATCCGTCTGCCGAAGGATATGTTCGGCTTTCAGTTCTCCATGAACTACGCGCTGGCGCTGCAAGTGGTGAAAGGGAACAACGACTTCGACGCCTATGTGGAAGAGAATCTGCATGACCCGGAAATCGTCGCGCTGGCGGAACGCATCTTCACGAACACGGATGAAGAGGTGCAGAGCTGGTTCCCGGAGACGCTCGGTGCGCGGGTCACGATAAAATTCAAAGACGGCAGCGTCGAGGAAGAGCTGATCCGCGACTGCCGCGGTTCGCCCGGCAATCCGATGACGGCGGACGAGTTGGAGACGAAGGCGAGAAACATCGCCCGCATGTCGATGTCCGCCGAGAAATTCGAGAGAATCATCGAAGCCGTCCGCTCGCTCGAATCTTTAAGAGACATGCGCTCGCTCGGCGATTTGCTGCGCGATTAGTCAGTCCGTTTGGAGAAACTCATGCCGCGTCGTACGAAGAAGACCCCGCGTTATTTCGAAGATCTGAAGGTCGGCGAGGTTTGGGAGGCGCCGTCGCGCACGCACACGGAATCGCTCTTTTACGCGTTCCAGTTGGTCAGCGGCGATAACCGGCCGCTTCATTATGACATGGAGTATTGCAAGTCGCTCGGCCTGCCCGGGCTATTGGCGCACGGGTATCAGGTCTTGGCACAAACGGCCCCT
>PAZH01000036.1 GCA_002716125.1 Rhodospirillaceae bacterium | reverse complement strand
GTGGTGTCCATTGCAGTCCGCCTTCAACCGAAAGAGTTTCGCCGCAGTACCGCCGAGAATGGCACGTGTATCGATCTCGCTGAGTCCTGCTGCGTGCACGACATCCTTCGGCGCATGATCGCCGATCGGAAAGGGATAATCGGAACCCATCATCACTTTCTCCACTCCCGCCTTGGCGATCAGGAAATTGAGCGCGTCCGGATCGAATACCACGGTATCTAAATAAATACGCGAGAACCCTTCCACCGGATCGGCGTATTGATCCGGATGGATGACAGTATTGTGGTGTAACCGCCCAAGCATCCAAGGCAAGGCACCGCCACCATGCGGCAGAACCACGGACATGCCGGGGTACTTCGTGAAATGACCGGCATAGAGCAAGCGGGCCACGGCCGTCGTGGTGTCGAGGCCACGGCCGACCGCGTTGATCATATCGTAATCGTCAAGCCGGATGTCGCCACAACCGTACATCGGATGAATGAAGACCACGGCCTTGCGATCCGACGCCGCTGCCCAGAACGGATCGAGCGCCGGGTCATCCAAGCAGCCGTGATCGCCGTGCGGCTGCGTGCCGATCATCACCCCGGCCAAACCTTCGTCCATCAATTCTTCAACGAGACGCGCGGCTTTTTCGCCGTCCTGCAGAGGGACCGAGCCGAGTGCCCTTAGATTATCCTTCTCATTCGACGCTGCGATCAGGTGCTCGTTGAGGAAACGGCTCCAAGCGAGGCCTTCATCGGGTGGCAATTCATAGCCGAAACTGTCGAGCCACCCCCCATTGATCTGCACGTCGATCCCCTGTTCCGCCATCCAGACCTGACGCGGCTCCGGGTGCCGCAGTTTCGGATTGACCGGCCGTGTCAGCGCACCCCCGGCAAAGCCGAGCTTGTAGGTATCGTCCTCGTGCATCAGCTCGACATTCGGGAAAGAGGCCCTCCCGGAGACAAGCGCGTCCAGCATGCGCTGCGGTGCATAATGGGCGTGGGTATCAACGTTCATAACGAACCTTTCGCGGGAAACCGGAAACCAAACGCGCTATACATATAGACCCGTCGCGGCATTGGATAGCCATCCATCGACTGCTACATCAATAACCGACGAAGAATTGAAAGGGGAACCGTGATGAGCCTCGAAATTACCGCCACCGATGCGGCAGCGGGTGCCGAAGTTAAGGGCGTCGATCTGCGTGAGCCGATCGGAGACAACCTCTTTGCAACCTTGGACAGAGCCCTCGGCGAGTACGGTAACATCTACTCTCGCGATCAAGAACTTACCCCCGATCAGCAAATGGCAGTGACACTCCGTTTCGGCGAACTCGATCCCAATGTTTTCGGCGAGACGCACGGTCTCGATGGGTATCCCGGCATCGTCGTGATTTCCAACGTTGAGGAAGACGGCCACCAGATCGGCGTGAAAGGCGCCGGCAATAATTGGCACAGCGATATGTGCTACGACGCGACACCGCCGCGCGGCACGATCCTCTATGCCCATGAGGTTCCGGAGAAAAACGGACTTCCCCTTGGCGACACATGCTTTGCAGCAACCAACAAGGCGTACGATGCATTGCCGACGGAGATGAAGGAGGCTTTGAAAGGGAAGCGCGCGGTTTTCGATTTTGCGGCGCGCAAGCACCTCAACCCCATTACGCAGGAACAAATCGACCGCTTTCCGGCGGTGAGCCATCCGGTTATCCGCACCCATCCGGTCACCGGTGAGAAATGTCTCTATATCATGCGTGACGACACAACCGGGATTGAGGGTATGGAGCAGGACGAAGCCGACTTGATGATCGCGGCGCTGGCGGATCACATCACGCGGCCCGAATTCATCTACCGTCACCAGTGGCAATCTGGCGATTTGCTGATCTGGGACAATTGCACGGTTCAGCACCGCGCCATACAAGACTATGCCCTACCGCATCGCCGGCTGATGCACCGGACAACGTTTGCCGCCAACGGTGCGCCCGCATGAGCAATATCTACATTCACCACCGCATCGCCTGTCGACCGCTCCAATGGTCGACAACGGCGGAGACCATCCAAGCGGAGGCCGCAGCACGGATCGGCGACGCGGGCGGAACGCTCTACGGCATATGGCGCAGCCAGATCGGCTTGCCCCGCGACACCATCACCGCCGTCACGGTCTGGCCCGATACGGATTCGGCAATCCGGATGGGCGATCTATTGCACGACGGGATGGAGAGCGTGGAGACCGTTGAACTCGACCTGATGTCGCCGACATTGCGTCCAGCGACGGCCGATGCGCCCGTGCGTCAGGGCAACTACGCATTCCGCTGGTTCGAAACGCCGCCCGAGAATTTCGAAGAATTCTTAGACCTTTGCGAAGCGACCTGGCCGGGCTTCGAGAGCAGCTACGATTCCCAGGTGATCGGCCTCTGGCGGGTCGAAGGCAGCGACGACGGCCCCATCCGTACACTCTTAATGACGCGACGGCCGAACCTTGCGATGTGGGAGCGCTCCAAGATTCCCGCCGACGCCGCTGAACAAGAGGTTCGGAAAAAACTCAACAGGCGCTATGAGCTCTGCGATTGGACAACCGTCTACACAACGACCCTGATCACAGCCGAAGACGAACAAGATACCGCACGCTGGACCTAAACCTCTTTCACGGCGTCCGAATCAGGACCTCTTCCAGCTTGCGGCGATCATCCATACAGACCGCCAATATCTTTTCTTGCTTGAACCAATTGCCGCATTCGCCAAGCCGATAACTGTAGCAGGTGCGCCCCTTGGGAAAGGCGATTGCTTTCTCGTCCCGGCCCAAGAGATCGACGACCTTTCGGCGCGACAGTCCAACCGGCAGATGCTTTGCCTTAAGCGCTTCCGCCATGACGCATCGCCCGCCACCAGCCAGACGTTCGGGCGTACCCGCCCGCTTCCAGCTCTTCGGGTTGAACGGCAGGTCCTGAACGGCCTTATCCCGGTCGGACTTTAGCGCCGAGAACACACTGATGTAGACGCTATCAATCAAAATGACGGGCACCGCGAGGCCGAACAATGCGGCGGTGAGGAGGATGTTCCGGCGGCGGAGTTTACGCACCAGTTCGTCACCGGTCGGTCTTTCATCGTCATAGCTCATGCTTCGCCTCTCTACACATCGATTGGCGGACCACCCTGTATTTGACATGTAGAGGCATGCAAACGGGTGGCCAGATGGCTCATATGGGGCCATATTTCTCGCGAACCTATTAGCCGGAGTCTACGCCATGAAAGTCAAAGCCGCCGTCGTTTTCGAGACCGCTGCGCACCCCTTCACCGAAACGCAGCCGTTGAAAATCGAGGAAGTCGACCTCGATCCGCCCGGCCCGGGTGAAGTTCTGGTCAAAGTCATGGCGGCCGGGCTGTGTCATTCCGACCTCTCCGCTATCGAAGGCGTGCGACCGCGCAAGATGCCCTATGTCCCGGGACACGAAGCATCCGGGATCGTCGAAGAGGTCGGCGAAGGCGTGACGCGGGTAAAGCCTGGCGACCACGCGGTCCTGTTCTTCGTGCCGAACTGCGGCACGTGCTCGTCCTGCGACCGGGGGGAACCCTACCTTTGCGATACCGCCTACGAGGCCCGGAGCGACGGGCACCTCATTACCGGAAATCATAAGATCCGCCTCAACGGCGAGGTGATCAATCATACCTCGGGCGTCTCTTGCTATTCCGAGTACATGGTCTTGGCGGAGGGCTCCGTCATTCCCATCGAGAAGGATATTCCGCTGGAAGATGCGGCCCTTTTCGGTTGTGCGGTCATCACAGGTGTAGGCGCCGTGGTCAATACGGCGGCGATTCCGCCGGGCGCGACCGTCGCCGTCCTTGGGCTTGGCGGCGTCGGGCTCAATGCGATGATGGCAGCGACCCTATCCGGTGCCGAGCGGGTTATCGCCGTCGACGTGCTGGACGACAAGTTGGCCTTTGCCCGCCAACTCGGCGCCACCGATACCGTGAACGCGAGCGACCCGGATGCGGTCGAGCAGGTCAAGGAATTGACCAAGGGCGGCGTCGACTATGCCGTCGAGCTTGCCGGCGTGCCGGCCGCCCTTGAAGCCGGCTATGCCATGTGTCGGCGGGGCGGGACCGTGGTGACGGCCGGGCTACCGCGCCCGGAAGCGACGCTGGACGTCCCAATTGCGCAACTGGTGAGCGACAACCGTACGATCAAAGGCTCCTATATGGGGAGCTGTGTGCCGCGCCGCGACATCCCGCGTTTTCTTTCGCTCTATCGCCAAGGGAAATTACCGGTCGACCGGCTGCGCAGCGGCTTTGTCGATTTCGAAGGCCTGAACGCCGGCTTCGACCGCCTGGCCGCGGGCGACGCCGTGCGCCAAGTTCTGCGACCCCACGGCACCACCAGCGTTTAAGGAGCGACCGATGGACGAAAATTACGCGGCCGATAAGGGCGTCTTCAACGCCGGGGCCGAGTTTCAGCGCCGCGAGCGCAAGGACCTCGGCTCCGTTACCGAAGCGGCCCGCGATATTCCCGTCTTTGCCCACACCGACGTCTTGGTCGTCGGCGGCGGTCCCGCGGGGACGACGGCGGCAGTCGCGGCGGCCCGGCTCGGCGCGGACGTGATCTTGGCGGAACGCTACAATCATTTGGGCGGCCTCTCGACCGGCGGACTCGTGATCTGGATCGACCGGATGACCGACTGGCAGGGCGACCTGGTCATCCGCGGCATGGGTGAGGAATTGCTCGACCGGCTGCCGGACGACGCCATCTTCGGGCCTCAAAAAGCGGATTGGGGCTCACGCGACGAAACGCTCGCCCATGAATGGTCGCGCCGGCACAGCGCATTTCACGGCACGGTCACCTGGGCGCCGATGATCGACCCGGAATGGCTAAAGCTCGAATCTCTAAAGATGGTCCTCGGTGCCAAGATCGAATTGCTGCTGCATTCCTGGGTCGTCGCACCGCTGGTCGAGGACGGCAAGGCCGTCGGCGCCATCCTGGAGTCCAAAGAAGGCCGCGTCGCGGTGCGCGCCAAAGCCGTGGTCGATACCACAGGCGACGGCGACATGTTCGTGCGGGCCGGCGAAGGCTACGAAGGCGATATCGACACCGACAATATCCATCATTGCGCCAATACGGCCTCGCTGCTCTCTGGTGTCGACGTCCACAAATGGTTCGCTTGGCAGGACCAGAACCCGGATCTCTACAAGGATTTCATGAAACGCGGGCGCGAAGCGACAAAGCATTTCATCCTGCCCTTCGCCGGTTGGCGGAACGACGTGGTGTGCTTCATGGGGCCGCGCTTTTCCGGCTTCGACGTGCTCAAGATCGACGACCTGACGCATCTTGAAATTCTCTCGCGGGAAAGCCTGGTCGAACTGCTGAACTTCTATCGCCAACACGCTCCCGGATTCGAGAACGCCTGGATCATGCTGACGGGCCCGCAGTTGGGCGCCCGGCACAGCCGTCGCCTCAAAGGCTGGGGCCGCATGACCGGCGACGTCACCAAGACCGGGCATATATTGGCCGATGAGATCGGTGTCAGCCCGAGCCTCGGCCCGAACATTCCAAACGTCTCCGTACCCTATGGCGCGCTCGTACCGGACTCGGTGGACAATATGCTGGTCGCGGGCCGGCATATCTCGAGCGATGCACAGACCCACACCTTCATGCGCGAAATCCCGCAATGCTGGATGACGGGCCACGCCGCCGGCGTCGCCGCCGCCCTCAGCGCCAATTCCGGAACGCGGCCTCGCGATCTCGCCGTGCCCGACATCCAATCAGCGCTCATCAAGCAAGGCGCCTATGTGCGGACGGAGCCGACGCAATGAGCAAACGTCCCTGCTTCGTCTTCATCATGACGGATCAGCACCGGGCCGACTGGCTCAGTTGCGCGGGGCACCCGGTGGTGAAAACGCCGCATTTGGACGCACTTGCGGCGGATGGCGTGCGGTTCGAGAATTTCTACACCGCCTCGCCCGTCTGCATGCCGAACCGGGCCTCCTTCATGACCGGCCGCTACCCGAGCGTGCACGGTCTTCGCTACAACGGCTGCGTCCTGCCGGCTTCCGCCAATACCTTCGTCGACGTGCTGGCGGCGGACGGCTATAAGACGGCGGCCATCGGCAAGAGCCATCTGCAGCCCTTCTCCGACAACCCGCCGGATTGGGGCGACGTCGAAGAAACTGGTCCCATCGAAGACGCCTGGAAGCTCGACGGCACGGACTATACGCAAGAAGAGCCGATGCACTACGAGGCAGACGGACGGTTTCAGATCGCACTCCCGTATTATGGCTTCCAGCACATCGACATGGTCACGGGGCACGGCGACCGATGCGGCGGACATTACCAACAGTGGTTCCGCGAGAATGTTTCGAATTGGCGGGACCTGCAGGACCGAAAGAACCAACTGCCGCACGACTACACCTGCCCGCAGGCCTATCGCACACCGGTCCCGGAAGAAGTCTACTCCACCGTTTATATCCGCGACCGCTCGCTCGCGTATTTAGAGCAGGCGGCGGGGCGGGACGAGCCGTTCTTCCTTTTCATCTCTTTCCCGGATCCGCATCACCCCTTCAATCCGCCGGGCAAATATTGGGATATGTACAAGCCGGAGGATTTCGAGCTGGCACTACCCTATGATGCGCACCGGAATCCGACGCCGCCGATGCAATGGTTGCACGAGAACTGGAAGGGCGGAGGTGGCCAGAAGTCGCCGCAGACCGCGATGATGATCGACGACCGTCAGCTACAGGAAGCGATGGCGCTGACGGCCGGCATGATCGCCTGTATCGACGACGCGGTCGGCGACCTGACGGCAGCACTTCAGGACCTCGGGCTCGCGGACGACACGGTGGTCGCCTTCAACGCCGACCATGGCGACTATTTGGGCGACTTCAATATGCTGCTGAAAGGCTCCCTGCCCTTCCGCAGTATCACCCAGGTACCGTTCATTTGGCGCGACCCCGATGGGCCGTCCGGCACCACATCGGACCAACTGGTCTCAACCGTCGACCTACCGATCGCTATTCTCGAGCGTGCCGGTGTGCGCCCCTTCTTCGGAACACAAGGCAAGAGCTTCCTGCCGCACCTTGAAGCGGGCTCAGCGGCGACGCACGACGCCGTCCTGATCGAATACAACGACAGTATGCCGCGTCTCGGCTTCGATCGCGCACCGCGCGTTCGCGCACTGGCCAGCAAGGACTGGCGCTACACCGTCTACGCGGATGAGGACTGGGGCGAGCTCTATAACCTCGCGGACGATCCCAACGAGACGAACAACCTCTGGGACGACCCGGCCCATGTCGCAACGCGTGCGGCCTTCGCTGAACAAATGACTCACCACCTCATCCATCAAATGGACGAAAGCCCAAGGTCGACGCGGCGGGCCTAACTCGCCCCGATCCCGCCGTGCAGGCGGGACCATCGGGGTGCGTCTTGGGCGAAGGTCTTGATTTCGGCGAGGGCCTTGGCGTCGAGACCGCCCCCCTGCTCCGCCGCGCGAATGATATCCGCGAGACTCGTGAGCGACGCGATATCCGGGGCGGTGGGGAAGATGCCGTAGTTTAAGATCACGTAGATGCCGACGACGTTCGCTTGAGCGCGTTCCAGCGCGGCCTTGAAATTGGCCTTGGTTTTGCCGTCGGTGGTGAGGTCGTCGACGAGGAGCGTCTTGGCCCCCGGATCGAAGGTGCCCTCGCATTGCGAAAGCCGATCGAAGCCCCGTGCCTGTTTCAAGGCGATGACCAATGGCAGGTTGAGGCGATGCGCGGTCAGGGTTGCGAACGGGACGCCCGCCAACTCACACCCCGCCACTTGTTCGAACGCGTCGCCGTACGCGGTGCTGATACCGTCCAACATCAGCTCGATCAAACGGCCGCGGGCGTCAGGGTCGGAGATCAAACGCTTCAGGTCGATGAAGACGGGGCTCGCCCAACCCGAGGAGAAGAAGAACGGCTCACCGTCCGTGCGTACATGCACGGCGCCGCCTTCCAAAATGATCCGTGCCGCTTCCGCCGCTGGCGTCGCTGCCTCGCTCATGCCCGCAAATCCTCTTCACTATTCGCCGCCTTGATCATGGAGCGGGTCAGAAGGTCCGTACCACGCGCGAAATCCGCCATGTCCATCGCTTCATGCGGGTTATGGCTCCCTTTATCGTTGCGCACGAAGATCATCGTTGCCGGGACGCCCGCGTTGGCGAAGACGGCGGTATCGTGCCCCGCGCCGGACGGCATGATCTCATAGTCGAGGCCCGCCGCCTGCGCTTCGCCTTCGACCAAAGCCACCATCTTTTCCGACATCTTGGCCGGCGCCGACGAGACCGCATCACCAAGATCGAAACGCACGCCGCGCTCGCCGCCGATCTTCTCGCATTCGGTAACGAGGATCTTACTGAAGTTCTCGATGGTCTTTTTGTCCTGACTGCGAAACTCGATCGCGAAGGTCACCTGTCCTGGCACGCGCGAGACCGCATGCTCGGTCGGGTCTGTCTCGACAATGCCAGTGGTGAAGACCAAGTCCTCGCCCCAGGCGAGCAACACCCGCCAGTGCTCGTCGAGCCGCATCAACAACTCGGACATCGCCAACACAGCGTCATGGCGCAACCAGCGCGGCACGGCGCCGGAATGCGCCGCTTCCCCGACGCACGTGACATGACGGCGCCGGGTATTGCCACGAATGCCGGTCACAATCCCGACCGGCTTTTCCTTGGCAATCAAGACGGGGCCCTGCTCGATATGCAATTCGAACCAGGCATGAAAGTCTTCCGCCGGACGGATCGTTTGCTTGCCTTCGATTATGGTCATATCGGCACCGCTCGCCGCCATTTGCTCCGCAAGCGTGCTGCCCGTATCGCGGTGCCGGCTGGCGAGATCGGACGCTTCGATCTGTCCGAAAAGGGCGCGGGAGCCGAAATAGCAAGGGCCGCCGAACCAAGCGCTTTCTTCGCCCCGAAGCGCATAAACCTCCATCGAACGCCGCGGCGCACCTTGGGTCTTCGCTTCAATCAGCGCCGACAATCCGGCAATCACGCCGGCGGCTCCATCGTAATTCCCGCCCTGCGGGACACTGTCGAGGTGGGAGCCCGTCGCGACCGCCGGCAAGCGCCGATCTTGGCCCGGCAAACGAACGATCATATTCAGCGCGGCGTCCCACTCGGTCTCGAGGCCGTGAACCTCCGCCTCTTTCGCGACCAATTCCATCGCTGCCGTTTCGGACGGCCCGTAGGTTTCGCGGCTGATACCGATGCCGTCGAACGACATCTCACGCAAACGCGCGAACAAGTTCGCCGCCAGCTCGGAGCGGAGCTTGCCCGATACCTCTAATGTCTGGGTGCTTTCGTTCGGCATTTACGGGTCCCTCGACCTCCCTTGTCCGAAAACGGAAGCCGGCGTCCGCAAGACGCCGATTCGCGCTGTGAAAGCGAGTTATTTTAGCGGCTTAGCCGTCCCACCGCAATTGGGCGGCTGTTTTGGGCGCTTGAATTTTTGCCGGCCCGGCGCAGAATCAAATTAACACTGTATTTTGGTAGCTTGCCGGTACCGGCACGAAAGGATCGAAATGAAAGTAGGCACCGATATCAGCGTCTTGGCGGAAGAAGGTCGCTCTGACGCCGCTGTCCTCGCGGACCACCTGAAACTCGCGGACCTCGCGGAACCGCTCGGTTTCGACTCTCTTTTCGGTCTCGAGCATCACTTTACCGGCTACTCGATGTCACCGCACCCGCTGCAACTCTTGAGCTATTACGCCGGCAAGACAAAGCGGATCACGCTTGGCACCTGCGTCATCGTCCTGCCGTGGCACGACCCGATCCGGGTGGCGGAACAGATCGCTTATCTCGATCTCCTCTGCGGCGGCCGCTGCATGTTCGGTTTCGGCCGAGGTGCGGCCAGTGTCGAGTACGAAGGTTTCCGTATCCCAATGGACGAAGCCCGCCCCCGTTTTGCGGAAGCGGCTCAACTGGTCACCAAGGCACTCAAGGAAGAGGTCTTCGAATGGGATGGCGAGTTTTTTAAGATTCCGCGCATGTCCATACGCCCGCGCCCGATGTCGAGCCCAGAAAAACGATTCTATGCCTCCTCCGTCAGTCCGGAATCGGCCGAGATCATGGCCAAGATGGGCTTTGGCATGATGGTCATCATGCAGAACGAATGGGTAAAGGCCGCAGCCGATATTCAAAACTACCGCGATATCGCGATGAGCGTAGGCCATGCACCTCGCCCGCCGGTGATCCTGACCAACGTCTCCTGTGCGGAGACCCGCGAGGAAGCGGAAGAGCGGGCCATGACTTATCTTGGCGCCAAATGGGATTCCATCGACAATCACTACAAGTTCTCTGACGGCCATCTCGGCAGCGTCAAAGGCTACGAGTCCTATGGCAAGATGGCGAAGACCTACTCCAAACTGCAGGATCCGGTCGCGCGCGAAAAGATGACCAAGTTCTATGTCGGCATTCAAATCGTGGGCACGCCGGACGACTGCATCCAGCAGATGGGCGAGCTACAACGCCTGACAGGCAGCGATCACATGGTCTGCGACTTCTCCTACGGCGGAATGCCGCATGAACAGGGTGAGTTGAATATGCGGCTTTTCGCAGACCGTTGCCTGCCGACCTTGCAGCGCGATGCCGCTTTCAGCGGACCCGCACTTGTGCCGGACGCGTCGGCGGACGAGCAAGAAGGTGTCTTCGCACCCGCATAACAGAGGATGCCGATGTCCGAATTGACCATCCGGGCGGCGACGGCCTCCGATGCGGCTGAACTCAGGGAAATCTATCGGCCGATCGTGGAAGAAACGGCCATTTCCTTCGAAACCGACACGCCGTCAGAGGCGGAGTTCGCGGAGCGAATCCTCACCTATGGCGAAAGCCACGCCTGGCTGGTCGCCGAAGTCGACAATCGGTCGGCCGGATACGCGTATGGCAGCCCGCATCGACCGAGAGCGGCATACCGATACTCGGCGGAAGTTTCGGCCTACGTGCATTCGGATTTTCGCGGCAACGGCGTTGGGCGTCAGCTCTACGCCCAACTCTTTGCCGTACTGGCGGAACGCGGGTTTCATTATGCGTTCGCCGGCATCACACTGCTGAATCCCGCCAGCGTCGGTCTTCACGAAGCGGTCGGGTTCACGAAGATCGGCGTCTTTCCGGAAGTCGGACGCAAATTCGATCAATGGCATGATGTCGGTTGGTGGTATCGACCGCTCAATTTAGAGAACGAAAACAGCCGCGCATCATAGGCTCAGACAAACAGGACAAAAACCATGAGAAACATTCGCGTGAACGCTGGGCGGCTATGGCAGAGCCTAATGGATATGGCAGAGATCGGTGCGTTGCCAAACGGCGGCTGTCGACGGCTTGCACTGACCGACGAGGACAAAGAAGGCCGCGATCTTTTCGTCCGCTGGTGTGAGGAAGCGGGGTGTACGGTCTCTGTCGACCGCATGGGCAATATTTTCGCCCGGCGGCCTGGCCGCAACAATGATCTGCCCGCTGTCGTCACCGGTAGTCATCTCGACACCCAACCGAATGGCGGTAAATTCGACGGCGTCTACGGGGTTCTCGCGGGGTTGGAGGTCATCCGAACGTTAAACGACCACGACGTCGTCACCGAAGCGCCCATCGAGGTCTCGGTCTGGACCAACGAGGAAGGCAGCCGGTTCGCCCCTTCGATGATCGCCAGCGGTGTTTTTGCCGGTAAGTTCGACCTGGAAGAATCCCTCGCCATTTCCGATGCAGATGGTGCCAGCATCGGTTCGGAACTCGCCCGGATCGGCTACGCAGGCGACGTCGATTGCGGTGGCCGTCCCATCAAAGCGTTCTTCGAAGCGCATATCGAGCAAGGTCCCATTCTCGAGGCGGAAGAGAAGACCATCGGGATTGTGACGGGCGCGCAGTGTCAGCGTTGGTACGACGTGACCCTTACCGGACAAGACAGTCATGCCGGCACGACGCCGATGCCGATGCGGAAAGACTGCGTTTTTGCAATGTCCCGGATGATCCGGGAGATCGAAGACCTGGTCGCCGCATACGCGCCGGATGCGGTCGGCACGGTCGGCGAAATTGCCGTCGTGCCGAATTCTCGGAATACGGTGGCAGGCCACGTCGACTTCACGGTCGACCTCCGTCACCCGGTTGAAGAAAAAATGATCGAAATGGATCAGGAAGCTGTCCGACGCCTCAATGCGGTTGCGGCAGAGACCGGCATCGGCATCGCGATGGAGAAAGTCTCCGACGTGCCGAAGATCAATTTCGATGTGGACTGCATCGGTGCTGTTCGCGACGCGGCAGCGGCCCTGAACCTCCCCGCGCGCGAAATCGTCTCGGGCGCAGGGCATGACGCCATGTACCTCTCAACGGTGGCGCCCGCTTCTATGATCTTCGTGCCATGCGAAGGCGGGCTCAGCCACAACGAAGCGGAAGCGGCAACGGCCGAAGATCTCGGCGCCGGATGTGACGTCCTTCTTCATGCGATGCTCTCGTCGGCTGAGAGCGCGGACGCTTAACGGTCCTTAGATACTCAGGTCGAACAAATTGTAGTCCTTCAGGGACGCCAACTTATCGGAAGACCATGCGAAGGTTTCGCCCGACTGTTTGTGCGGCTGGTATTCGAATGGCGTCTCATCCGGGAATCGCTGCCGGCGGGCTGCGATCGCGTGTCCAATCATTTCGGATCGTTTGCGTATGCGCTCGCTGTCGTAGACACCGGGCGCGTTGTGAATGCCGCCACCGTGCACATTCAGCACGGACTTGCGGCGATGGAAACCGAAATTGATCGTGACACGCCAGTCCTCGCTCGTATTCGCAAACGAACCATGGACCGCCTGGCGATTGGTAATTCCGACATCGCCCGGCGCGCAAATCATGGGCACCGCCTCCGGCAATCTTTGTGTGCCTGCTTCCTCGGCCATCGCCGCGATATCGACCGTGTTCAATTTGTGCGAACCCGGCACGACCCAGACACCGTTTGCCGCCGTGCAGCCATAGAGCTGTGCCATGGTGTTATAGCCATGCGTACCTTGATCCCAATCGGGACTGTCCCAATGGGTAACGCCGTCGCGGTGCCAGGCGACGGACGCACCGCGACCGGGCTCCTTGATAAAAATCGCTTCGTTGAACGGCGTGAAGTCCTCGCCGTTGATCGAAGCAGCCACGCCCAGCAAGTCCGGGTGACCGTAGACACGTAAACAGGCCTCTGAGAATTGCAGAGAGCCAAGCATCAGATAGACCACTTCTTTCGGGGCATCCGACGCCGCTTCCGGTTCCGGCATCTTGATGGGATGGCGACCATTCGCCAGCTCGGTACCGCCAAAGGGATCGGCCAGCGGTTTCGACCAGAACAATGTCGGCGCCTCACACCCCACACCGAGCGCCGGTCGGCCCTGCGCGTCGACAGGGCTGTCTTTCTCTGACGGCAGGCGCTCCAGAATGTCTTGAAAGTCGCGTTCTATATCCGCGAGCTCTTCTTTGCCGAGAACGCCTTCGAAAACGTAGAAGCCGCACCGCCAGTACGCCTCCAGAATATCTTCGTGCAGCTTGCCGTTGGCATCGAAACGGACCGGCCCCCGGTTGCCGAGCGCATAGGCGCGTTCCTCACCTTCGCGCATGTATTCCGCCATGGCAGCCTCTTCCGCCGTCGGATCGATGTTTGTCAGGTCGTTCATGGCCTATCCCTCGCCCGGTCTCCTGCCGGAAACCTTACACCAAGCGCAAAGACAGGACAAAATCGCGGGACGCGGTGTTACCTGCCCGTTATAGTTCCGAAAATCGCAACGGGGAGAGACAATGATCAAAGTCAGCGTCATGTATGCCAACGAAGACGGCAAGAACTTCGACATGGATTATTACTGCAATAATCACATGCCAATGGTGCACGAGAAGCTTGGCGATGCACTTCTCAAGTCGGAAGTCGATGAAGGGATTGGCGGCGGCTTGCCCGGCACACCGGCAGCCTATGTCGCCATCGGTCATATCTACTTCGATTCCGTCGACAGTTTTCAAGTCGCCTTCGCGCCGCATGCGGGAGAGATCATGGCGGATATTCCGAACTACACGGATATCGAGCCATCCATCCAAGTCAGCGAAGTAAAGGCCTGAGACGTCCGGAGGCGAACCAATGACTCAATTAGGTATCCTCGAGCAGCGACGGCTCGAAGCGAACATCTTGAAGCATGTGTACGAGACGCTTTGCGACAAACTCGGGCAAGAACAAGCGCGTGAAATCATCCGCGAGACCGTCAGCAAGGCGGCGATCCAGCAAGGCAGCGACTTCGCGGCGGATGTCGATGGCGCACCCGACCTTAAAGATTTTCACGAAATTCTGCCGCTTTGGACAAAGGATGGCGCACTGGAGATCGAACTCCTCGATGCGAGCGCGGATACGCTGAACTTCAACGTAAAGCGATGCCGCTACTCCGAAATGTATCGCGAGATGGGCGTCGGCGAGATCGGCGACCTCTTATCTTGCCAGCGCGACGGCGATTTCTGTATCGGATACAATCCGGATATCGAATTCACCCGCACTCAGACGATCATGGGCGGCGCTTCGCACTGCGACTTCCGCTACAAGCTGAAAGGCGCGACGAAGCCCTAGTAGGCCGGCATGGTCGGGTGCGGCGTCAGCTGTAGCTCGTGCGTCCAACAGGACTTGTCCTGTGTGTGGAGATAGTAGAACGCCTCCGCGATCTTCACCGGGTTCATGACGATATCCGGATTGTCGAGCGCTTTCGGCAACGTGCGCGTGCCCGGCGAGTCGATCAGACCGTCGATCACGACATTCGCCACATGGATACCGTGCTCGGAATATTCCTCCGTCAGCACCTGCGCCAATGTTCGCATCATGACGCGCGGATAATAGAGCGATTCGCCCGTGTAGCGCTTGCGGCCACGCAGCGACTTGTTGTTGTTCGAGAAGAGGAACGTGCCCTCCCCCTTCTTCCGCATCGCCGGCAGCACTTCCTTGGCGACCAGGAAGGGTCCACGGCTCGCGATATGCTGCGCGGTATCGAACATCTCCACTTCGATATGCTCGAGCAATTCCTTCTCCGGCGGCAGATCGCGGCCTTCCAGATAGCCCGCGTTGTAGATCAAAACATCCGGGTCGCCCGCTTGATCGCGGATTGTCGCAAAGGCGTTCGAGACCGATTCTTCGGAGACCAGGTCGAGTTCGACGGTCATGCAGTCACCGCCCTGTTCTTGGATCGCATCGGAGAGGCCGGCGGCATTCGACGCCGTTCGGGTCGTCAGCACGGTAAAGAAGCCTTCCGCCGCGAACTTCTGTGCGACGGCGCCGCCGACGCCCCATCGGACACCGACCGGTATATCGCTGTCGTCGAGAAACGTGCCGTGGGCCAATTTCGTGTTGCGGCCGTCCGATTGCTATTTCGAGGTTGCGCCGACAACGACGGCAACCGGTTTTCCAGCGGCGTTGGCTTTGGTGTTTTCACTCATCATTCATCTCCCAAATCGCGGTCCCAGCCCCACCAGGCGCAGATCGCCTCGCCCATGACGAGCCGTTTGTCCCGTGCGTCGAGCCACGACAGCTCCTCTGTGAACATGCGCACGCATTCGTCCCACGAACACGGCATCTTCGAAATATCGGTCCCCCAGAACATCCGCTCCGGTCCGAACGCATCATAAATCTGCTGCAGGTAGGTATGCATCTTCGGAAAAGGATACGCCTCGCTAGAATAGCCGGGCGCGCCGGTCGCCTTGACCGCGACGTTCGGTAACTTCGCGAGCGCCAGCAATTCCGGGATATGCACCATCGCTTCTTCGTCTTTCAGTGTGGTGAGGCCGCCCCGCCCGCCGAGGTGATCGATGGTAACGCGCAGGCCCGGGTGCCGCTCCGCGATCCGGCCGAAGTCGCCAAGCGAGTCCGTCGCCAAGACCGAGACGGGCACACCGGCCTCTTCCGCCGCCGCCCAAAGCCAGTCCAACGTGCCGTCCGCCACCCATTGACGGGCCGGTTCATGCAGGAAGGTATAGCGGAGGCCAAGCATCACCGGTTGCTCGCGCCAGCTGGCGATCTTGCTCTTCGCCTCCGGGTCCTCGAAATCGACCGAGCCCATGATCGCGAAGCGACCTGGATAATCGCGTACGGCGCTCGTCGCCATCTCGACCGAGCCCGGGTCCCAGCTCGGCGGGTGGATGACGGCCGCATGGACCCCGCCTTCGTCCATAAGCGTTACGGCTTCCGCTGGGGTGAAAGATGTCACCTGCCAGTGCGATGGGTTGCTCGGCAGCCCTGTTCCCCAAAGATGTATTTGCGCGTCGACGATCTGCATGGCGGCCTTCCTATTCGTTGCTTAAGGAAAGTAGGCGCGGATCGCAGTCGCGGCGATAGGGATATCGCCAGAAATCGCGCCGTTTGCGCGGAATTATCGTTACAAGGGATCGAAATATTGGCGTTCGCTGACGCCAAGTCTTTATTTAGACAGAAAGAATTAATACTTCCGTTACGCGGTAACTTCGCATAACGTGTAAGTATTAGGATCGCGACCTGTATGACATAACGAGGTCAGCTCTATGAGCGAAGACATGGAAGACCAAGCCGTCTACGACATCAATGTCGATGTCACCGCTGTCTTGGGCACCGCCAGCCTGTTGGTGAACCAGTTGCTGAAACTGGGACGCGGCGCGGTGGTCGAACTTGGCCAGAACGTCGGCGACCCGATCGACCTGCGGATCAACAACCGTCTCGTCGGACGCGGCGAAGTCGTTGTCGTCGAAGATCGCTTGGCGATCTCCATCACGGAGATGATCCAGAATAAATAAGCGACCGTCCGCGCGCCTAAGCCGCCGCGGCCGCTCCCGACGTCATTTCCAGCATCTGGCGGGTATCCTCCACGGTCGCAACTTCGCGGCCGAGCGATCTCGCCTGTTCGACGACCTTGGCGATGAGATCGGCATTCGTCGGCTGCCCCATTTCCATATAGGGATAATCGCCGAGTCCAATCGAGATATGCCCGCCTTCCTTGATGACCTTCTCGGTCAATAAGAACAGATTGCCTTTGTAGTTCATCGCCGACCAGAAGACCTTCTGATCTTTCGGCAGGAAGGTGGTGTGGGCGTCCAGCCCTTCAGGCGTGCCGGGATGACCTGAAAGCGAAATGCCGTCGGTCATGCAAAGCAGCACGAAGACCGGCGCGTCGATGACACCCATCTTCATCAAGGCTTCCATCTGTCGTGTGAAGCTGATGTTCCAAGAGACGCAATAATGCTTGAGGCCGTGATGCTTAATGCGGTCCGCAAAATACATCAGCGTCTCGGTCGAGTTCTCATAGACGAGATTGGTCGTGTCGTAGGCGTTCTTTTCGGGGTTCCACCAATCGACGTTGACGGTCCCCGTATCCGTCGGCGCGAAATGCGGCGCGGTCTTCGGATCCTTCATCGACTCTTCCATCGCATCGAAACGCTCGCGGGCATCGCCGCCATGTGCGACATAGCCGAGTGTGGGATGGATCAGGATCGGACACGCCGCGCGAATGCCGGCGTTGGTCTTCTTATAAAATTCCGGATCGTGGTCGGGCTCGCCCGTCGCCGTGCGACCGTGATAATGGATGATCGACGCGCCCGCGTCGTAACACGCCTTTGCGTCTGCGATGATTTCCTCCGGCAGGAACGGTACATTCGGGTTCTCATCCCGCGGTGCCAACTCGTTGACCCGTGCCTCGATAATGATCTTGTCCATCACATATCCCCCTATTGCGCCTGTCCCGTAATTCGGGAACAGTCCGTTATATCACCAAATAGGCTTTTCCGCCGCCACGCCCACGCATGTTGTCCCGTCTTGTCTCCTTAATCGACCGTCTCTCCGGCGCGACCGGCCTCGTCGGCGCGAGTCTCGTTCTACCGATCGCGGCGGTGATGTTCTATGAGGTCGTGCTGCGGTTCTTCTTCGACCTGCCGACCTTCTGGGCCTACGAGCTGGCCTATATGATGACCGGCTCACATTTCGCCCTCGGCATCGCCTACGTGATGCGGGAGGAACAGCACATCCGGATCGACTTTCTCTATGACCGGTTTTCGCCGCGCGTCAAAAGTGCCATCGACGTCGTCATCAATACGGGGTTCCTGTTTCCAACCATCGCCTGGATGACATGGTTGCTGGTCGATAAAGCCGTTGAAGCCTATCTCGCAAACGAACTGTCGGGCGAATCCGAATGGAATCCGGTGGTCTGGCCGGTCTATTCCACCGTCGCCTTCGGCTTCGTCGTCTTTACCTTGCAAATATTCGCCGACACCGTGAAACGCACCCGCATCCTCTTCGCAAAGAAGCCGGAGGCCTGATATGGATTCCGCGCTGATCATGTTCGCGCCGCTGATGGCGTTGATCTTTCTCGGGGTCCCGGTCGCTTTCGCGCTGATAAGCGTCGCACTCGTCTTCGGTGTGCTCGAGTTCGGCGGCGCGACCGTCCATCTCTTTGTCGCCAAGGTCCAGGAGATTACCTCGAACCATGTCATCGCGGCGGCACCTCTCTTCGTCTTCATGGGCGCCATGCTCGAGCGCTCCGGTACGGCCGAGCGGCTGTTCGAGGCGATCCATATGTGGACGCGGCGGATGCCGGGCGGGCTCGCCGTCGGCACCATCATCATGTGCGTCCTGTTCGCCGCGTCGAGCGGCGTGGTTGGAGCGACCGAGACCGTCGTCGGCATGTTGGCGATTCCGGTCATGCTGCGCTACGGCTACGACAAAGGGCTGATCTCGGGGACGATCTGCGCCGGCGGCTCGCTCGGCTCGATCATCCCGCCTTCCGTTCTTGTCGTCATCCTGTCGCTGATCGCGGAAATCGGCATCGGCGACATGTTCGCCGGCATGCTGTTTCCGGGCCTGATCCTCGCAGCGCTTTACATCCTCTACATTCTGATCCGCTGCACGCTCGACCCGAAATCCGGCCCGCGCCTGCCGCCGTCCGATGACGATCCGCCGCTTGCAGAGAAACTTCGGATCACCGCCGTGGCCCTCCTCCCGCCGGTGATCCTGATCTTCGCCGTGCTCGGGACGATTCTCGGCGGTATGGCCGTGCCAACGGAAGCCGCTTCCATGGGTGCGGTCGGCGCGCTCGTGCTCACGATTATTTACCGAAACTTCACGTTCGGCGTCCTCAAGGAAGCGATTCTCAAGACCATCTCGATCACTGCGATGATCCTGACGATCCTGCTCGGCGGCACTATGTTCTCGAGTGTCTTCATCGGCAGCGGCGGCTATACCGCGGCCGAGGAGATCATCGAAGTGATGCAGCTCGGCGGTTGGGGCACCCTGTTCCTGATCTTGATCTTGGTCTTCCTCGCCGGGTTCGTCATGGATGTGCTTTCGATCATCCTGATCGTTGTGCCGATCGCTGTGCCGCTGATGACCGGCTTCGGTTTCGATACGATCTGGTTCTTCATCCTGCTGCTGATCACGCTCCAGACCAGCCTGCTCACGCCACCAATGGCCGGCGCCATCTTCTATCTCCGCGCCATCGCGCCGCCCGAAATCACACTCCGCGACATGTACCGCGGCATGACGCCGTTCATCTTGCTGCACTTCGTTGTGCTGGGTCTCGTGATGGTGTTTCCGGGGCTGGCCCTCTGGTTGCCGGAAGTTCTGTTGGGGTTTGAGTAGCGCAACTCGACGCCGTTACAATCTGGACCAAATTCCTCGATAGCCACAAACCAAGGACGTTTGGTCATGAAGGACTTCACCATCTCCCCTGTCTCCGATGTCATTGGGGCTGAGGTTGTCGGCCTCGACGTCTCGGAACCGCTCGACGGTGAAACCGTTGCGACGTTGCGTAAAGCCTTCCAGGACCACCATCTGCTGTGTTTTCGCCATCAGGTTCTCACAGACGAGCAATTGACGGCGTTCTCGACGCAGTTCGGGCCGCTCGAGATTTACCCGGAAGAGGACATGACCAAGGGCGCGATCGAAGTCTATCACGTGGCCAATGTTTCGCTCGAAGGCGAACACTTGCCGGACGATGACCCGCGCGTGGTCTATCAGCGCAATAACGGGCGCTGGCACACGGACAGTTCGTACCGGCATATCCCCTCCCTCGCCTCTATCATGTATGGGATCGAGGTGCTGCCGCACAACGCCGAGGGCGGCGAGACCGGGTTCTCCAATATGCTGTTGGCTTACGAGCGGTTGCCCGCGGAGATGAAGGCGAAACTGATGCATCTTCATCAAGTGCACTCCTACGGCGAGATTCGCCGCCTTGAGCCGAGCATCCCGCCAATGAGCGACCATGAACGAAACGCCCTGCCGCCGGTCACCCACCCGGTGATCCGCGTGCATCCGGATCGCGATTATCAACGCTCGCTCTATTTCACGTCCAACACGAGCCTCGAGATTGGCGGATTGACCCATGAAGAGGGCAAAGAGCTTCACGGCTGGCTCGTCGACTACGTGAGTAATCCGGATCTCTGTTACTTCCACCGCTGGCGCCTGAACGACCTAGTGATGTGGGACAATCGCGTCCTGTTACACCGCGCGATGAAATTTGATCTCACGAAATATCGCCGGGTACTGCGACGCACGACCGTCGGCGGCGACGCGCCCGTGATGGGCCCCTTTTGGCCGGAAGCGCTCGAAGCAGCGAAGACCGCCGCCGGTTAAGCGGGTCCGACCCGCTGTATCTGATTGTTTTCCGTATCGCCGATATAGAAAGCGCCATCGGGGCCGACGGCCACGCCATGCGGCCGCGCGAGCGACGTTGCGGTCGCGACAGTGCCGTTCGAAGCGGGTGCAAGTTCCCCATTCCCCGCGACCGTGCTGATCTTGTCGGTACTCCAATCCAGGAACCGGATTGCGTGGTTTTCCGTATCGACGACCAGAATATTGCCTGCCGGATCGACCGTCATCTCCTTCGGGCGATCGTAGATCGCATCCGCGATTGGCCCGCCGTCGCCGCCGTACCCGGTCTCTCCCGTACTCGAAATTGTTGAGATTTTGCCATCCGGCGTCACAAGCCGGATGCAGCTGCCTTGGCGCTCCATCACATAGACCGCGCCATCGGACGGTCGGATACCGACGGCCCGTGCGCCGAAGACGCTGGCTGCTATTGCGGCCCCGCCGTCACCATCGTGGGCGGCCTCACCTGTCCCGGCAAATGTAGAGATCAATCCGCTCGCCATATCGACGACGCGCACGCGGTTATCCGAAACGTCGGTAATATAAAGACGGCTGTCGTCGCTGGAGAAGACAAGACCGTTTGGCTCGACCATTCCCGCCGCATGGGCCGGCCCGCCGTCGCCGCCAAACGCTAATTCTCCCGAACCCGCAAATGTCGTGATAGTCCCGCTTGTATCAATTTTCCGCACGACGCCGTTCAAACGATCGGCCGTGTATATGTTATCGACGGCGTCAACCGCGAGCCCGTAGGGTTGGTTAAAGGTCGCTTCCATCGCCGGCCCACCATCGCCCGAATAACCTTCTTGACCATTACCCGCGATTGTCGTGATGATGCCGCTCGCCATATCGACCCGGCGGATCCGCTGCCCGAAAGTATCGGTAAAGATCAAGCGGCCTTGACTGTCGAATACGACATCAAATGGGTTATTGAGCGTCGCCTCAACGGCTGATCCCCCGTCCCCCGCGTATCCTTCCGCTCCATTTCCGGCGACGGTTGTCAGTAGCCAACCTTCGTAATTCTCGGCCATCCGCTTCGCACCCTATCTTGCAAAATCGACTTCTATTGGAATTGACGCCTGCGACCGTAAAAGCAAGCGGGAGGCATACGAAGCGCTTCTGCCCGTCTGGCGCGCGCTCGCCCATGGCAAGCATTCGGTTCAAGGTCTGAAGGACATCGTTCAAATGCGCGCCTTTTTGGATGAGTTCTTGAATCCGGCCATAAAGACGCGCTCTGTCATCCGCTGTCAATTCCCTCGCTGTAACGACGACGACCGGTGTCTGACATTAGCGCCTAAGGGCCACACTGAGGTGATTGCATAACGGAGGATTTTTGACTCATCGTAGAGACCCGTAGGGGAACGAAGATTAGGCAAAAAAAATCGATGAAAAAGAAATACCCGGCCGAGAAGGTGGTTCGGGACATTCGCCGTAAAAAACGCGTCGCAAACATTCAACCGAAGAGAAGATCCGCATTGTCCTTGAAGGACTGCGCGGTGAGGAAAGCATCGCGGTGCTGTGCCGTCGCGAGGTTATCGCCGAGAGCCTGTATTATAGCTGGTCGATAGCTGTTCAAAGGAATTCCTTGAGGCCGGCAAGAAGCGTCTTGCCGGCGACACGGCCCGACAGACCACTTCTAGCGAGGTTAAGGCACTGCGTGCCGAGACGCACGATCTGAAGGGGGCACTGGCCGAGCAACTGCTGGAGAACCGGCTTCTCAAAAAGAGCATGATCGGGGATGGGGGAGAGCAAGAATGAGATATTCCGCATCCGAAAAGTTCGAGATCATCCGCCTGGTTGAACAGTCCCATCTCGGTGTCAGGCCGACACTGCAGATGCTCGGCATTCCGAAGACGACATTCTATAGCTGGTATGATCGTTATCGTGCATTCGGCGAGGCTAACTTCAAAGATCGCAACAGCCATCCTGGCCAGGTCTGGAACCGCATCCCAGATGATATCCGTACCAACATCATTGATCTGGCTCTGAATAAGACCGATCTGTCACCCCGGGAATTGGCCGTCAGGTTCACGGACACCAAAGGCTACTTCGTCTCGGAAGCCTCAGTCTACAGGCTGCTCAAGTCCCACGATCTGACCGCCAGCCCGGCCTTTATCGTCATCAAGGCCGATGACGAGTTCTGCGACAAGACGACGGCACCGAATCAGCTCTGGCAGACCGACTTCACCTATCTCAAGATCACCTGTTGGGGCTGGGTTTACCTATCGACCATCCTAGACGATCATTCCAGGTACATTATCGCCCGGAAGCTTTGCACCACCATGAAGACGGATGATGTGACCGACACGCTGGAGTTGGCACTCAAAGCCTCAGGCTGCGGCCGTGCCAAGTTGGTTCACAAGCCGAGGCTGCTCAGCGACAACGGCTCGTCTTACATCTCCGGCGATCTCGCCGATTGGCTGGAGGAGCAAAAAATGGATCATGTCCGGAGCGTGCCATACCACCCTCAGACCCAGGGCAAGGTTGAGCGCTGGCATCAGACCCTGAAGAACCGCATATCGCTGGAAAACTACTTGCCACCTGGTGATCTCGAGAACCAGTTCGGCCAGTTCATCGATTATTACAAGAACTACCGCTACCACGAGAGCCTAAAAAAACGTTACCTCAGCCGACGCCTACTTCGGCAGGGACACCGCTATCATTGAGAGGAGACGAAAGATTAAAGAACTCACCATCCAAAACCGTCGCCCGAACCATCCACGACAAGCGGCTTAACATCAAACCAAGACGAGCTAGATCCTCCACTAGATAATGGTCTCAGGCGTCCCAAAGGATTTGATGACGGACACTCAACGACGATTAATCCCACTGCGCGTCTTCCGTAATACCTGCGGACTGGATATTATGTCGCCACCATGGGGATCGAATGAACCCTTCCTGCCGAATTGCCTATCCACGGAGACATCCATGAGTGATGACAAACCTGCTGAATTTCTTTCGGGCCCCCTGAAAGTCGTGAATGTCGGTTTGGAGAGTTTTGCACAAGAACTCGAAACGCTCGCTGTCTCGGTCGTGCACGTCGATTGGTCGCCGCCGGCCGGAGGTGACGTCGAACTCGCCAATCTGCTCTCGAAACTTGGATCCTAGGGGACCCTGTATCCGATGGAGCAGATAGAGAAAGCGAATGAGCAAGCGGTGGAGCGCATGCTTTCAGGCACCCCCGTATTGGTGGACGTGGTGCCTGCACACGAGGTCATGGAGGGTCTCGGCGACCGGATGATACTTCATGCCGGCCCGCCTATCGAATGGGAGCGGATGTGCGGGCCCATGCGAGGCGCCATCGCCGGTATTGCGGTTTTCGAAGGTTGGGCTTCGGATCTCGCGGAGGCCGAACGCATGGCCGGCGAAGGGACATTCGACTTCCATCCGAACCATCACTTCGATGCGGTCGGCCCAATGACCGGAATGACGACGCGCAGCCAACCTGTGATGGTGGTCGAGAACACTGCATTCGGAAATAAAGCCTATTGCGCGATCAATGAAGGCCTCGGCAAGGTCATGCGGTTTGGCGGCAATGACGACGAAGTCATCGACCGCCTGCGCTGGCTGCGCGATTCGTTTGGACCCGCCTTCGGCGGCGCATTGCGGCAGTTGGGCGGGTTGCCGCTCAAAGACATCGTCGCGCGCGGTCTGACAATGGGCGATGAAATGCATCAACGGAATGTCGGTTGCTCTAG
>PAZH01000035.1 GCA_002716125.1 Rhodospirillaceae bacterium | reverse complement strand
GCAGCTCTTTGCTGGGCATGAACAGGATGCCCATGACCAGCGCGATCCCGGCGGTCGGAATTTGCAGTAGGAAGACGTAGTGCCAATTGAAATACTCGAGCGCGAGACCGCCGAGCGTTGGGCCCATAATTGGCGCCAATACCATGCCCATGCTGAAGAGCCCCATCGACATGCCTTTGGACCGCGCGGGCCAAACCGAAAATGTCACCGCCATCGCCAGCGGTTGAACGATGCCCGCGGCGGTTCCTTGGAAGACGCGACCGGACGAAAGCAAAGTCGTATTCGTGGCGAGACCGCTCATCGCCGAGCCGAAGAGGAAAAGCAGCAAGGCGCCGATAAAGGCGGCGCGCTGTCCGAAATTCTGGATCACCCAGGCCGAAAGCAGCATGCCGCCGGT
The DNA here is from genome assembly GCA_002716125.1 of Rhodospirillaceae bacterium. Taxonomy (GTDB): domain Bacteria; phylum Pseudomonadota; class Alphaproteobacteria; order UBA8366; family UBA8366; genus UBA6544. The sequence goes on along the minus strand of PAZH01000035.1, from coordinate 26,462 downwards.
CATGGCACCAAAGTAACCGGTGGATAGGAGTTGCGCCTGATCCCGCCCGATCCCGAAAGCCCCCATAATATCCGGAAACGCGACGTTCACCGTAGAACTGGCGAGAATGACCGTCATGCCGCCGATCACGGAGGTGATCGTCGCAAACCATTTATAGGCGGGCCCGTATCGGGCGAAGAGATCGTCTATGGATTCGTTGTACAAGGTACTAACAAAGTGGATTTATCGTCCCGTCACGCAATCCTAACACGGCGAATAATTTATGGTGGCGGGTATCCGCCGCCGGGCGCACGTTGTTCCGTTCCTGTCAGCGGCGGATTGAAAACGCAAACGAGTTCGAGTTCCGTCTCCGATCTCAAAATATGAGCGTCGTGTTGATCGAGCGCGTAGATGGTTCCAGGGGATATCGGGTGAGTCACGCCGGCGCTCAGGTCTTCGATGCTTCCATTGCCGGATACGCAGTAGACGGCTTCGAGATGGTGCTCGTAGCACATTTCGATTTCGAGGCCGGGCGCAATCTTCGTCACGTTGAGTGAATATCCCATCCCATCTTCGGAGAGCAGGAGCCGCACACTCTCGCTATGCGGTGAATGGATGTGGCGCTTTGTTCCCACTAAGTCTTCTGAATTTCGGACGATCATGTTCGGTTTTATCCACTTTGTTAATCCGGCGGGTCGAGCGATTTACCGGGCCAGGTCCCGGCATCGGTCAATGCACGCGCGACTTGCCGGGCTGTTTCGACCAGGGTGGTGTGAGGTGCGGAGAGTACCGCATCGTTTCGTTCCAATAGTGTCAGCGGCCAGCGCAAAGCGGGACGGAACTTGAGCGCGGTCAACTCGGATCGTTCGACTTCCTCGCTGATGGCACCCCACGTCAAAAGTGATGCGCCAATGCCTTCCCGAAGGAGAAGTTTGATAATTGGCTGACCGTCGACTTCGGCGATCGGATGGAGCGGGGTGCCGCTTTCCGCAGCAAGACGGTCGATGAGCTGGCGTAGACTATGGGCGCGGCTTGGAAGAATAAGTGGCAGGTCAGATAAGTCTGGTATGCCGGCGATGTCCTTTTGGATCGGTAATTCGCGACCGACGAGGAACACTTCCTCGTCGACCAGCGGCGTTGCCGTCACGCCGCGCATCGGCGCCGGGTCGTGAATGCAGGCGAGGTCGACCTGCCCGCGAAGCATCCAATCACTTAATTGTCCGCTAAAGCCTTCATGGACGCGAAGGAATACGTTTGGGAACTCGGCCCGCAAAGCAGAGATGATTGGCGGCACAAGGTAGGTTGCCGCGCCGGGTGGGATCGCGAAGTCGAGAACGCCGGATGGGGTTTCGATCCCACCCTGAATTTCGGCCCGGGTCTGTTCGATTTGCCGTAACAGCGTGTTCGCGCGTTCTGCTAAGACCCGTCCCGTCTCTGTTAGCCGGGCGCCGTGTCCATGGCGCTCGAAAAGTGCGGCGTCCAGATCGACCTCCAGCCGCTGAACCGCGCGGCTCAGGGCGGGTTGCGATATATGCAAGACATCCGCGGCACGGCTGAAACTGCCCTGTTCAGCGATCGCGCGAAAGTATCGAAGATCCCGAAAATCCATCGAACTAAGTATGCAGTTTTGTAATATCACTTATATTAGAAATGAATTAGACGCAATGCACACCGCAGCGATAAAGTCCCGTTAGTCCAATTGGGGGGCGCCGAATGAAATTCGGATATATGATCCAGCTGCAGATTCCGAAGCCTTGGACGGATACGACCGAGAGTGAGGCGCATCTGAACGCCGTCGAACAAGCTGTTCAGGCGGAAGAGGCGGGTTTCGATCGGATCTGGATCACAGAGCAACATTTCTACGTCGAGATCGGTCACAGTGCTGCGCCGGACATGATGTTGGCCGCGATGAGCCAGCGAACGAAGCGCATTCGCTTGGGGTTTGGCGTCGTCGTGATGCCTTGTCATCATCCGTTTCATGTCGCCGAACGTGTCTCGACCCTTGATATTTTGAGCGAGGGGCGGGCGGAGTTTGGTTTTGGGCGTGGAACGGCGGAGTACATCACCGAAGGATTCGGCGTCAGTGCGGAAGACGCACGGGCGTATGCGGACGAATCGGTCGAAGCCGTGATGTCGATGTTCGAACACGAGACTTTTCCAGGATACAAGGGGAAATTCTTTGACTTGCCGTCGCGGAAGGTCGTGCCGCGGCCTGTCCAAGCACCGCACCCACCGCTTTGGACCGCCGCATCAAACCTCGAATCGTGGGAACGGGCAGCAAAACGCGGTCTCGGCGTCATTGGCGTGACTCGGCTGCCGCCGGAGGAAGCAAAACCGGCTGTCGAGGCGTATTGGCGCGAGATCAAAGCGAGCAATCCCGACGACTGGGATGGCAAATACGCCAATCCGAGTGCGGGCGCTTTTGCAATTGCCTGCTGTCACGACGACGATGCGGTCGGCAGAGAAATCGCAGCGGCAGGCGCGCGTTGGTATTACGGCCAGAATGACGCGGAACTGAACAGGCTGCGGTTTGGTTCGGCGGCCGGCATCAAAGGCGTTCTGGCGACGGTAAAAGACAGGACGGACCAAGAATTAATCGACGACGCAATGGTTGTTGGTGGCGACGCGGACACCTGTTCGCGCGTTATCGAGCGTTGGGCGAATATCGGTCTCGATCAGATTGTCTTGATGATGCAGGCGGGGCATACGACTCATGACCAAGTCATGCGATCCATTGAACTGATCGGAGAGAAAGTGATCCCGCGTTTTCAGTAACTTGGCGAACGGGCTGCCGCACGCTAAATAGGCGTCAAATCGATCTCACAAGACGGAAGTATGTCATGAGCAGCCAACTGTTCTCTGCATTCGCCATGCGCGGCCTCACCCTCGACAACCGCATTATTGTCTCGCCGATGTGCGAATACAGTGCGGTCGACGGTAACGCCACCGACTGGCATTTGATGCATCTTGGGCAATTTGCCACGGGTGGTTACGGTCTCGTTATCACAGAGGCCGCGGCGGTCGAGCCGCGCGGCCGAATTACACATCACGATCTCGGTCTTTACTCGGACGAGAATGAGGAAGCGCTCGCCCGCATTATGAAATTTTGCCGCGATTACGGTCAGGCAAAAATGGGTATCCAATTGGCGCACGCAGGTCGAAAGGCCTCGAGCAACCGTCCTTGGGAAGGGCGGGATGCGTTGGGCGAAGACCAAGACCCATGGGAGACGATAAGTAGTTCCGCTAATCCGCAGGATGAAGGTTGGCATACGCCGAAGGCAATGGACCGGGGCGATATGGATACCGTGAAAGCTGCATTCGTCGAATCTGTTAAGCGTTCGGACCGGCTTGGTTTCGATATGATTGAGGTGCACAGCGCGCACGGATATCTCTTGCACGAGTTCCTCTCTCCGATCTCGAATACGCGCAATGACGAGTACGGTGGCCCGATTGAGAACCGCATGCGCTATCCGCTCGAAGTTTTCGCAGCGATGCGGGAGGCTTGGCCGGAAGAAAAGCCGATGGGGCTCCGACTGTCGGCGACGGATTGGGAAGATAATGGATGGTCCCCTGAAGATTCGGTTGTCTATTCCAAGGCGCTTAAAGAGCTGGGATGCGACTATATTTGCGCCTCGAGCGGTGGGATATCCGGTAATACGCGTCTTGAATTGGGCGAAGGCTACCAAGTCGATTTCGCCGACAAAATTCGCCGTGAGGCCAACATTCCGACTATGGCAGTCGGGATGATTTACGATCCGCATCATTCCGAAAGCATCGTCGCGAATGAACAAGCCGATATGGTAGCGCTCGCCCGCGGGCTTTTATTCGATCCGCATTGGCCCGTTCGTGCTGCTGCGGCTTTGAATGTAGAAGCTGCGTCGCCGCCGCAATATGAGCGCGCCTACGGTTTCCGTTTCCTTCGCGAGAAGGAGCAAAGCTGGGTGCGTCCGTCGGCGAAGGCGGCTGAATAGGCAAACACGGCAGCTTAGCGAGGTGAACTTTGAGCCCCGCGATGGAAATTCGCGAGAGTAGGCCGATAGATCGCAGCGCAATCGAAGCTCTGTATCCCGCTGCATTTCCGGACGAAGATTTGTTACCGATCGTGCGGGCTTTGTTCGCGACAGAATCCGGCGTGCTTTCGCTCGCCGGAATGACTGACGCGGTTTTGGTTGGTCATGTCGTATTCACATGTTGCGACATTGATTCGCGCGAAAACATTGCAGCGCTACTTGGGCCGCTTGCAGTATCGCCTGACCATCAACGGGAAGGGATCGGTCGCGCGCTTATCTATGAAGGATTCCGGAAGTTGCGGAATACCAGCGTGCGACAAGTCCATGTTCTCGGTGATCCTGCATACTACGGCCGATTCGGTTTTGAGCCGTGCAATACGGTTGAACCGCCTTATGAACTACCAGACGATTGGCAAGGCGCCTGGCAAGCAACCTGTTTATACGAAAACGAACGGGTTCTGAACGGGCAGCTAGGCGTGCCCGAATGTTGGCGGGACCGAAGCTTGTGGGCGCCGTGACCCGGCAATTCAGGCTTTGACCAATCGCGCGACAGGCCGGTCGTCGATCGGAAGATGAATGATGGCTGTCGCCACGCCAAGTAGGATCGCAATCAACCAGATCGCATCGTAACTGCCCGTTGTGTCGAAGATGTGCCCACCGAGCCAAATGCCGGTGAAGGCGCCCAATTGGTGGCTGAAGTAAACCACGCCGAAGAGCATCGCCATATAGCGAACGCCGAAAACGTCGACGATGATACCACTGACCAGAGGGAGCGTTCCGAGCCAGGTGAGGCCGACACCGGCCGAGAAGATGACAATCGTCCACGACGTAACCGGCAATACCAGAAAGCCGACGATTAAGAGCGTACGAAAGGTATAAAGGATGCTAAGGGCGTATTTCTTTCGGTACCTGTCGCCAATCCAGCCGCAACCCCAACTGCCAATCATATTGAAGAATGCGACCAACATCAGTGCGATGGCGCCCCAACGCGCCGCGACGCCCGCATCGACGATATGAGCAGGCAGATGACTGCCGATAAAATTGACCTGGAAACCGCAGACGTAAAATCCGAGCAATAAGATCAGGTAGCCGCGGTGACGGCTGGCCTCGCGAAGGGCGTCTCGGATCGATTGGGTCTCAGGGGTCAATCTTGTGGCTGCTTTGCTGGCGCCGCTAATTCCAAGCGCGATCGGCAGAATCATCGCGACACAGACCGACATGACGAGCGTGGCGAAGACCCAGTCATACGCACCGAGCAAATATTGCGTAAAAGGCAACATAACGAGTTGCCCGCCGGTGGCGGCTCCCGTGATCAGCCCGACCCAAGTGGTGCGGACACGTTCCGGCGCGATTTGACCGACGACACCTGCCATCAGGGGCACGCCGCAGGCACTAAGCCCGAGGCCGGAGAGTATTCCGCTGCTGATGAAGAGCGCTTCTGGCGTTGTCGATTGCGACATGAAAAAAAGACCCGAGGCGTAAAGCCCGCCGCCGATCGCGATGGTCTTCGCGGCACCCCAGCGTGTTGCGAGCGCACCGGCGAATGCGGCGCCGGCACCCATCAAAAGGTTTTGGGTGGCAAGCGCCACAGACAATACTTCGCGACCCCAGCCCATATCGACGCTCATCGGCCGCATATAGAGACCGAAGCTTTGCCGTGTACCGTAAGCGATCATCACCATCACGATGCAGGAGATCAGGATGAAAACCGGTCGGCGCCAAATGGGGGCTGTGTCCATGGATTATCTGCGTCGGGGTGTCCAAGCGTGCGACGAAACGCTACAAAACCGTCTTGGATGAGTCACGGGAATAGCGGATTGGCCAACTTCCTTCTGATACATGGCGCGTGTCACGGCGCTTGGTGTTGGCACCGTATCACGCCGTTGCTGGAAGCTGCGGGACACGCTGTGTCGGCGCCCGATCTGCCGGGGCACGGCGCGGATAAAACACCGATGGCGGCGCTTTCGCTCGATCTTTATGCGGATACAGTCGTAGATGCCGCGCGCGGCGCCTCAGAACCTGTTGTGCTTGTCGGGCACAGCATGGCGGGCGCGGTTATTTCACGCGCTGCTGAGCAAATCCCAGAGGCCATTGCGCAGTTGGTTTATTTGACAGCGTATCTTCCAAGGTCCGATGAATCGCTGGCGTCACTTGCACGCCGAGACACGGAAGCCTTAACGAATTCAGAGCGCATTATTGTCGAAGAGACGGACTGTTTCTCGATCCCGCCCGATGTGGCGCGCAGAGCGTTCTACCAAGATGCAGACGACGATACATTCACGTATGCGCTCGAGCGTATTGGTCCGGAACCGGTCCGTATTTTTCGGGATAAGGCGACATTCACACCGACGCGGTTTGGAACGGTACCGCGTGCCTACATCCATTGCACAGCGGACATGGCAATTGGCTATAGACTGCAGCAAGAAATGGTGGCGATGACACCGTGTGATCCTGTGGTCACCCTATCAAGCGGCCATTCGCCTTTCTTGACGATGCCGGAAGCGCTTGCGGCAGAGCTAAGTGCGCTCGCTGAGTGAAGCCCAGGGCGCGTCCAAAGCTTTATCGTGGAAGAGAAGATAGGCGCCAAGCGCGTCATCAGGGCCGATACAGTAGAACCCATCATCTTCGAATACCGGACGTATACCAGCATCGCCGAAGTATGCCTTTGTGGCTGATATCGCCCGACTGCCAAGTCCTTGCCCGCAAGTGTAGGGTAAGGTCGGGGCGCGGAATCCGGGGAGTAAGGCGGACGCTTGGTCCCGCGAGACGAAATGGAACCGGCCGCGCGCCAAATCCAGTGTCCGAAGGCCCGCCATCGTAACGGCTTTGATGCCGAAGAAGGTCTCATAACGTCCGACGGCTTCTTCGACATCTTCGACGCAGATTAATAAATCGGTCAGGGTATCGGCATGGTTTTCATGATCCATATCGCCGGGAAGCCAGAAATTTTCAGGCGTATGATTCGTTAGAATCTGCAAACGGCCTTCGGTATAAGTGCCCGGTTTTGCGCGAAGAATGGTGAAGACCATCAGGGTTTCTTCGCCGTTGACCATCACTTTTCGGCGCATATGAACCGCGTCTTGCATTTCCACTCCGGCTTCCTTCAAGCGGCGTGCGGTTGCGTCCATATCCGGATTGGTGAGTGCGATAACATGTAGACCCTGGTATCGCGCCAGCATGCTTTTTAGCTGATCCGCAAGAGCGCTTTCACTCGTGGCGGCGAGAACTTCGATGAACCCAAGGTTAAGTTTCGCAAGCTTGTTTGAGGTGCCGGTCGGATGGAGTTCGCCCGCCGCATTCTCGTTGTATTGAATGTTGATGTCAGAGACTTGGAAGCCGAGTTTTTCCAACTGCGCACCAGCGATCTCAAGATCGGGCACAAAATAGCCAATATGATCATAGAATATTTCGTCGCCTTCAGGGGACTGCCGGTCAACCCACGCCATCGCCATTCTCCTCTTCGGTGCTGGACTGAAGATAAAAGGGGCCGATACTTATAGCCAGTGGCCGCTGCAATGGGGATTAGAGCGATTATGCCTGAGGGACGCGCCTACAAAGACCTGTGGGAACACATTGAGGAACTCGATAACGCGGGATTGCTTTATCGGATCGATAAGCCTGTCAACAAAGACACGGAAATGCACCCGTTGGTCCGCTGGCAATTTAGAGGCGGTATCCCCGAGGCGGAAAGGAAGGCATTTCTCTTCACGAATGTCGTCGATAGCAAGGGGCGTAAATACGATATTCCAGTACTGATTGGTGGATTGGCTGCAAATCCGGAAATTTATCGTATTGGTATGGCAGCCGAGTCTTTGGACGATATTGGACCGCTTTGGGAGCGAGGCCTAAATCACCCCGTTGCCACGAATGTCGTTGATAAGGCGCCTTGCCAGGAAGTCGTCATGACCGGTGCCGAAGTTCAGGGCGCCGGCAATGGTCTCGACGCGCTGCCGATCCCGATTTCAACTCCCGGATACGATACGGGACCGTATTTCACGGCGGCGACCTGGATTACTAAAGACATCGATAGCAGCGTTCAGAACATGGGTGTCTATCGCGGAAATCTGAAAGCCGCCGACCGTCTTGCGGTGATGATGCAGATTTCAACGCAATCCGGCGGATATAACCATTGGAAGGGCTACCAGAAGCGGAAGGAGGAGATGCCGGTCTGCATCATCCTCGGCTGCCCGCCGGTCGTGGAATACACCGGCCCCCAAAAAGTGAAGCTCGGTGTCGACGAACTTACCGTCGCGGGCGGTCTCGCAGGTGGACCGATCAATACGGTAAAGGCCAAAACAGTGGACCTCTATGTGCCGGCCGAGGCGCAGATTGTCGTCGAAGGATATATCGACCCCGAATACCTGGAGCCGGAGGGGCCCTTCGGTGAATCGCACGGCTATATCGCACTGGAGGAGTTTAATAACACGATGGATGTCACGGCCATCACAATGCAGAAGAAGCCGGTGGTGAGTTCGATTATCAGCCAAGTTACGCCGAGTGAATCCAGCGTGATTAAGCGGGTGGCTTACGAGCCGATGTTTAAATCCTATCTTCGCGATACCTTGGGAATCCGCTGCGTTCAGAAGGTGTCTCTACACGAACCATTGACCAATCTTCGGCGGTTCGTTGCCATCACAGTCGATCGGGACGCCAAGAAAACCGAGGTATGGCGAGCCCTTATGGGAATATCAGCCTATCAAGCGGCCGTCGGGAAATACTGTATAGCAATCAACGACGATATCGATCCGGATAACGCGGATGCGATCCTGTGGGCAATGTCCTATCGGGCCAACCCCGTGAAGGATATTCAGATTATCGATTATCGCGCGCGCGGCCATGGGCCCGTTCTGCGGGAGTCGTCGGACGAGTCCACAATGCTGATTGATGCGACGCTCAAATACGATTTACCGCCAGTGGCGCTGCCGACGAAAGAGCATATGGTGCGCGCGAAGGAACTTTGGGAAGAACTTGGATTGCCGCCGTTGACACCGGAGGCGCCTTGGCACGGCTACTCGCTCGGCGATTGGAATACGAAGTGGGAGGCGATGGCGCGGCGCGCGACCGACGGCGACTACCTCGTGAATGGCGAACGGACGGCGCAACTCAAACAGAAATTGGAAGACCCGCAGGTTTCTATTCGTGATGTAATGGGTGACGATTTCAATCCGGACGAGGCATAAGTCGATGTCGGATACACCGCAGCGTCTCATTCTCGGCATCAGCGGAGCCTCTGGTGTCATCTACGGCATCCGAATGCTGCAGATCCTACAGGAGACACCAATCGAAACCCATTTAGTCATTTCGAAATCGGCGGAGATTACGATCGCGTATGAGACAGATTGGAAAGCCGCCGACGTCAAAGAATTGGCCGATGTGGTTTATCCGGCCGCCGATATCGGCGCGGCGATCTCCTCCGGTAGTTTTAAGACCATGGGCATGGTCATCGCGCCGTGCTCGATCAGGTCGATGGGTGAGATCGCGAGCGGTGTTACCTCGTCATTATTGCCTCGTGCTGCCGATGTCGTCCTCAAGGAACGCCGGCGCCTGGTTCTAATGCTGCGCGAGACGCCCTTCCACGCCGGTCATATTCGCCAGATGCAGACGGTCACCGAAATGGGCGCTATTGTCGCCCCGCCGGTTCCGGCGTTTTACGCAAGGGCCAAACGCATCGAAGAAATGGTGGACCAGACAATTGGGCGCACGCTCGATCTCTTCGACATCGATATCGGTGTTACAAAACGTTGGGGCGAGGACATCGAGCGGGTGGAGTGAAACCCGGTAAGCGCGGACTAACTGGTCTTGTCGCGGAATTCTTCTAGCAACTTTTGTTGAATCTGATTGAGGCTCCGGATGAACGCTCGCTAGGTCGCTTGGTCGAAGCGATATTGAGCGTCGATACAGCTTCTTGCTGCCGCCTTTTCCTCGGTCTTTTCTGTGATTTTCTCCGCTTCCGCTCCAGGTGTTGGCCGATATTCGAAATCGGTATTTATTTCGATCTCGCAAATTCCTGAGCGACAACTGCCCTTGGCTTTGTATTTCGACATGAAGATTTCGATAACGCGCGCACTTTCGCCAATCTTGATGCTGCTTTCGACAATTTCGGCATCTTCAAATGTGTTTTGAAGCATGGTGCGGGTTAGATCTTGGCTGGTTTCTCGAATTTCAATTTCGAGTTTGCAGGAGTCTCCGCCGATTTTGTGGAAGTGTTCGCGGTGTGGGCCGGTCACCGCAATAACCTTCCCTGATAGTTTTTGAGCGGGCTTGAGGAGCGAATTCGCCCTTACCGTTTTCAAGGCCGTAGTGGTTTTGGCTGTGCTTCCGGGGTTTGCGTTTATAGCCGGGGTTATCGCGGCCGCCGCTTTCTCGAGTGCGAGATGTAGTGCTTCATCGATATTTGCACCAACAGCATCTCCAGTGGGAAATAAGCCGAAACTCGTACAGAAGGTCTCATCGACAGAAGCGTCGAAATTACCTTCTTTCGCTTCCAGTTTATTGCCCTCTATCACGACGCGTAGATTGATACCTGTCGTTGTGATCCAATGACGGCATAAAAAGTTCGATCCCATCGAGCTCGTCCAAGAGACCGCCACCTCAATCTTTGCAGATTGATCGGAGCTGGGATCGATCTCAAAAAGGACTTCGGCCGCCCGCCGGATCTCTCTTTCGAAATCTGATTCCAGCTTGTAGTTGGCCCGATGCCGCTGCGTGCTGGTGTGGCTGCCTTGATAGTAAGTGTCGATACGCGCGCCTTGGCGAAATAGCTGACTGCCCTTATTCGGTGCGATAACGTCGATCTTTGCGACTTTTAACCGTGGGCGTTCCTTGTTCCGGAGCTTATTGCTCGCTTCGAAAGTGGGAATCTCGACACCAATGCTTTGGTATTGTGTTCCTTGAGTCGTTTGACAAGCCGAAAGAACGACGAAGCCTAACGTTAGCAATGACAGTGCTTTTACGCGAGGAGCCCGCAGATATTGGTACACGTCGAACTTCCTTTAAGAGATGTGACTGATTCGTTCTACTCCAATTAGTTGTGGTTCAGCGTTTCGGCAAGTGGCGCTACCAAGGGGGTTAGGTCACGCTTTCGATTTGGCTTGGTATATTTGCAGTTTATTCGACGCGGATAGCGGGCGTTTGTCTGCGCCGGGGCCGTTTCAACGCGGACGCTTCAATTTCTTTCGCGCTTTCTCGACCTTCTCACGCGTGACACAACCCTCCACGTGATCGTTGATCAAACCCATCGCTTGGATGAAGGCGAAGACGGTGGTTGGGCCGACGAATTTCCAGCCGCGCTTTTTGAGGTCTTTCGAGATGGCGATGGATTCCGGGGAAGTCGTGATCGTCTGCGGTGGCGGCAGGGTTTCTTCGTCCGGCTCGTAGCTCCAGAAATACGCGGCGAGCGAACCCTCGGATTTGATCATTTCCTGTGCGCGTTTTGCGTTGTTTATTGTGGCTTCGATCTTGCCGCGATGTCGGATGATCGAGGCATCTTGGAGCAGGCGCTCGACATCTTTTTCTTTGAACGTGGCGACGCGATCGTAGTCGAAATCATGGAAAACGCGTCGGAAATCTTCCCGTTTGGCGAGGATCGTGCGCCATTTGAGACCCGACTGAAATCCTTCAAGACAGATTTTCTCGAACAAGCGTCGGTCATCGACGACCGGGAATCCCCATTCCGTATCGTGATAACGGACGTACTCGGGAGTCACGATACTCCAACTACAACGCATTTTGCCGTCGGGGCCGGGGACTGGATTGGGCATTCCTGTTCGCTCCTTATTTGATTGGCGTGATTATACGGAATCGCCTTTCCGAGCGTCCATGATCGTTCTCGATTATCTAGACCCCGGACGCCGGAAGGGGCTTCTGTCAACGCGGAACATCATCTGTCACACTCACCGTTCGCATCGCGTATTCATAAATCCAGGGATAAAAAGATGGCTTTTGAATTAAGGCTTATAGAGGACACGCCATATGCTGGCGAAGAACTGCACTATTCAGCCGCGTTGCCGAGAGCCATGTATACCGCCGCTGGAAGCCTAACATTTGAAGGTGTCGCGTATCCAAAGGATAGGGATTTGTTTCAACTGGGGATGTTCGGCTGACGGCGGGTTCGGAAGGCGCCGCGATATGGCGTTGGGAAGTAGCGCCGTCTCAAGACAGCTCAATCGTTGCCGCGGCCAGGAGCGTTCTCCGGCTGGCAGCTCGAATTGATCTCGGTAATATCGCGGATGAACTCTTGATCCGGCTCGATAGCGTTTTCTTTCCGCCGCAAGGCACGGCGATGTTGCATACCCATCAGGGGCCCGGCATTCGTTGTCTGAGCGAAGGCACAATCCGGATCGATACAGAGGGTCGTTCGGCCTCTTATGGCCCAGGCGCGCCATGGTTCGAGAGCGGACCGGAACCGGTTTTCGCTCAAGCCGCAATGGATATACCAAGCCGCTTTATTCGCGCGATGGTGCTGCCGCAGACGCTTTTGGGGACGTCGTCTATTCGCTACGTGAACGAAGAAGATAAGGATAAGCCGAAATCGCAAACCTATCGGGTGTATGCTGAAACGCCTTTTAGCCTAGATTTATGATAGAAATTCTATGTTCGCGTTCGGAAGTTAATTATCGAGGGTAGTTTCGATGCACGATACGGTAATTCGCGGTGGCACGATCGTCGATGGCAACGGGGACACGCCTTATACCGGCGATGTCGCGATCGATGAGGGGCGTATTTCCGAAGTTGGCGGCGCGGTTGGGCCGGCGAAACGGGATATCGATGCCGACGGATTGTTGGTGGCGCCCGGTTGGGTCGATGTCCACACGCATTATGACGGCCAAGCGACCTGGGATCCCATTTTGGCGCCTTCGTCATGGCATGGAGTCACCACCACATTGTGCGGGAACTGCGGCGTTGGGTTTGCGCCGGTGAAGCAAGAACACCGCCGCGAGTTGATCGATCTGATGGAAGCGATCGAAGAGATTCCCGGCACCGCTCTCGAGGAAGGCGTAACATACGACTGGGAGAGTTTCCCGGAATTCCTGGATGCCCTGGAACGCCAGCCTCGAACCATTGATGTCGGGGCGCAACTCGGTCATCTGCCGCTTCGGGTTTATGTCATGGGCGAACGGGCGATCAATCTAGAGCCTGCGACGGGCGAAGATATTGCGATGATGAAGACGCTGACCGAAGAAGCGCTCGCCGCGGGGGCTTTCGGCTTCACCACCTCTAAGACCAATTCGCACAAAACGCTCGCGGGTGGTTTCGTGCCGAGCCGATATTCCGAAGTCGACGAGATGATCGGGATCGGCTCTGCGCTCGCGGGCTTCGATCATGGCGCGTTCGGCATCAACACGGAATTCGAGGACGAAGCGGGCGAAATTGCCTGGCTGACGGACTTGGCACGGCAAACCGGACGGCCCGTCTGGTTCCTGGTAACACAGAATATGGGCGATCCGACGCGCTGGAAGCGGCTGCTCGCGAACATTCGAACCGCGCAAGCGGAAGGTGCGCCGCTTTCGGGACAGGTTGCGTGTCGCCCCGTCGGTGTGTTGCTCGGTGTGGGAGCGACACTCACACCGTTCTCCGCGAACGAAGCCTATCAAGAATTACGACCGCTTTCGCCAGAAGACCGTTTATCGCGGATGCGTGATCCGGTTGTGCGCGAGCGTATTCTGAAATCGCAAATATCGGATGACGCAATGGATCGTCTCTCGCCATCAAGGGTGCGGGCGATCACGCGTTGGGATCGGATGTACACGTTCGGCCCGGACGTCGATTACGAGCCGTCGGAAGAGCGATGTGTCGTGAACATCGCAGCGAAGAGCAATCGCACGGCAGAGGAGGTGGCCTACGATTACATTACCGAAGGGCTCGATCGCTTCCTCTATTGTCCGGTCACGAATTATGTTGCGGGCGATCTATCGGATGTCCGAGAGATGCTGCTCGATCCGGGTACGCTCTCGGGATTGAGCGATGGCGGCGCGCATGTCGGCTCTGTCGTAGACGCCAGTATGCCGACCTATTTGCTGACGCACTGGGCACGCGACCGTAAACGCGGGCCCGGATTGCCATTAGAGACCGTCGTAAAAGCGCAAGCCGCGGAGACGGCAGACTTCTTCGGTCTAAAGGACCGGGGCCGCATCGCGCCGGGCTTGCGCGCTGATCTAAATGTCATTGATCACGACAATCTAAAAATTCGCGCTCCGCATCTGGTGCACGATTTGCCGGCCGGCGGAAAACGGCTTGTGCAGGCGGCCGAAGGCTACAAGGCCACGATGGTCGCCGGCGAAACCGTATTTGAGGATGGCGAACACACCGGTGCATTGCCGGGAAGACTCGTGAGAGCGGGACAATAACGCTCTATTTCGGCGGATGCGCGGCGATTACCTTCTCGTTTAGCTCGCTGCCCCATCCCGGAGTCGACGGTACGTGAAGGACGCCATTTTCGATGATCGGCGGATTCGTGACGATCTCGTCCTTCCAAGGCACGTCGTCAATGTCGATCTCCATGATGCGGAAGTTTGGGATGGCGGCACAGAAATGCGCGCTCATGAGGCTTGAAATATGGCCGTAGAAATTGTGAGGCGCGCAGTTGGTTTCGTGCGCTTCGCACATTGCGGCGATCTTCAATGATGTCCAAATGCCGTTCCAAGGTACGTCGACAATGGCGACATCCATGGAATAGTTATCGAGGAACGGTTTGAAACCACGGAGACCGAAGAGGGATTCGCAAGACGCGATCGGCGTCTGAACGCTATTGCGGATATGGCGAAGCGCCTCCGGGTCGTATAGATCGATTTCGAACCAAAAGAGGCCAAGATCGTCGAGCCCTCGGCAGATTTGGAGGTAACCCTCGGTCTTAAAGTTAAAGTTCAGGTCGAGCAGGATGCCCATATCCGGGCCTGCCCCTTCGCGGAAGGCGGTTAGTTGCGCGCGAAGCGCGTCGACCAGTCGTTTGTCCGCATTCAATTCCGGCCAACCGGGCCCGCGGGCGAACCCCGGGAAATGCCGGTTCGGATCTTCGTCAAAGAGAAAGATGTTTGTCTTAAGGGCTTTGAAGCCGCGCTCTCGCACTTCGGCACCCAGCTCGACGAGGTCGTCCAGTTTGGTGAAATGCGGGCGGCCCATAGCCTTCGAGTTCTCTTCACTCATGCGATAAGTGCCGCAATGGGACCAATATAGCGGCAGCTCTGTTCGGACTGCGCCGCCGAGCAGGTCATAGACGGGGACGTTCAGGGACTTCGCCTTGATATCAAGCATCGCGTTCTCGATCGCGGCGATGGCCTGTTGATTAAGGCCGCCATGCGCTTGGCGGGTCATTGCGTAGAGTTTTTGGCTGATTAATTCGTGCCGGCACGGATCGTCGCCGGTGATGGCATCGACTAAAGCCTCTATCACGGCGGTGAGGCCCTTACTGCCGTAGCTCTCGTTGTATTCCGATATCCCCACGAGGCCATCGTCCGTCAGAAGCTTTAGAAAGGAGAAATTGCGCCAGCCAGCGTCACAGTGCAGCGTCTGACAACCCGTTATTCTCAAAGTTCGCTCCTCGCAAAAATGTGGTTTTCCTTACGAATATAGTCCGCGAGAACAAAGAGCATATTGATTGATCCGTCCGGTCCCTCGAGCGGAAGGATAATGTCCTCCGCCTCAAGAAATTCTTTGTAAGGCCCGATATATGGCGTATTGGCTTTGAGAGGCCTGCGTGTGTCCACCACGCGCTCGCAATTTAGCCAAATCGTGCTTGGCGGCTTTTGATGCTCTATTTCAGACATATGCGTCCCGGTCCAATCTTGCAAAAGATGCTTACAGACAAGCGTACCGATCAGACGATAACGAAAGTCACGTGGATTCTTCTCGACATCCAGAAGGATAATGTGCGGCAAGATAGCGGGAATTTCGATGGGATCTAAGTCGCTCCGGCTCGCAAGAGCGCCATCTTTGCATTTGGAGCGCCAATATTCGTATCCGCGCCGAACCGATGGGGATTTGAATTTAAAGTCTTCGTTCAAAAAATTGCTCTTAAAAAACTAATGAATAAATATTGAAGGCGAACCCTCACACATTGATGAACATAATCGGGCAATCTAGATTTTTCGTAAAGGCAAACGGAGCCGACTATGAAATTAGAAATAAAGCCGTTAGGCGATGCATTGGGTGCCGAAGTCATTGGTACGGACTTGACGAAACCGCTCGATACGGACGAAGCGCATGCCGTGGACGAAGCATTTCTGTCACACCATCTACTTTGCTTCCGAACAGAACCGCTTGAGCCGTCGGACTTTGTCCGTGTTGCACGCTATTTTGGCGACCCGCAGCTTCAATTGATCCGGACCCAGCGCCACGGCGAGACCCCTGAGGTGTCCGTCTTGGAAAGCACGTATAAAACGCCGGACGACAAACCTGACGACCTGGAAAGCGTGCGATTGGCCGGTTGGCACACCGACGACTCGTATTTTGAAGTACCGGCGAAGGCGACGATGTTGCAATCCATCGTCATTCCGAATGAGGGTGGTCAGACGAAGTTCTGCAATATGCGCAAGGCATACGAAGATTTTCCGGATGAGCGGAAACCCGACCTGGAAGGTTTGAAGGCGGTTCATGGATACGATACGACGCGAGCGCCCGGTCGCCCTAAAATACGCACTCAGGAAGAAATCGATGAGACGCCGGATGTTGAGCATCCGCTTGTACGAACGCATGAAGATACGGGTCGTAAGTCATTCTATTTCAATGCTAATCGAACCGATCGTATTGTTGGATGGGCGCGCCAAGAAAGCGATGCATTGTTGGACGAGGTCTACACGCAGATTACGGCACCGAAATATCAATATCATCACGAGTGGCAGGTCGGCGATCTGCTTCTGTGGGACAACCGGTGCCTCGTTCATTCGGTGAATGTGGACTACCCGGTTGGGCAAAAACGGCTGCACCAGCGGATATTGTTGAAAGGCCAACGCCCGGTATAAGCGACGTGTCGCCGCAGGTTGGTTGAATTTCGCGTACAATCGCCGACATTGCGCTCAAATGGTTTTTGAATGGCCTGGCCGCAGGGTCTAGGCGATGGGAGTTTCTAAATGCCAGGCATTAGGTCGGACGTCGATCCAGACGGCCTTCTCGAGTATTCAGTCGTTTTCACGGACCGATCCCTCAATCATATGTCGCAGAGCTTTCAAGGAGTGATGCGGGATATCTCCGAGACGCTTAAGTCTGTCTACAATGCGACATCAATCGCGATTGTCCCGGGCGGCGGTACCTACGGTATGGAGGCGGTTGCGCGGCAGTTTGCGAACGATAGGGATTGTGTTGTTCTTCGCAATGGTTGGTTTAGTTTTCGATGGAGCCAAATTTTCGATGCGGGCGATATTCCAGCGTCATGCACGGTTCTAAAAGCCCGGCCGACGGATGACAGCGCGACACCGTCTTACGCACCAGCGCCCGTTGAGGAAGTTGTCGCCGCCATTCGCGAGGCGAGACCGTCGCTTGTCTGCGCCCCGCATGTCGAGACGTCTTCAGGCATAATTCTATCCGAGGAGTATATGCGCGCCGTGTCGGACGCCGTCCGTGAGGTCGGGGGATTATTCGTGTTGGACTGTATCGCGTCTGGCACGATTTGGGTCGATATGGAAGCCGCAGGTGTCGATATTCTTATCAGTGCGCCGCAAAAGGGATGGAGCGCGTCGCCGTGCGCCGCCCTTGTCATGATGAACGATCGGGCCCGTAAGGCCATCGACGAGACCACGAGCAGCAGTTTTGCCTGCGATCTTAAAAAGTGGCTTTCGATTATGGAAACTTATGAAGGCGGCGGCCACGCATATCACGCGACGATGCCAACAGATGCATTGGTGAAATTTTGTGAGAGCATGAAAGAAACCCAGGCCTACGGTTTCGATAAAATCCGCGACGAACAACAGGCGCTCGGCGACAAGATGCGGGCGATGCTTGAGCGCAATGGCTTCAAGAGCGTCGCGGCGGACGGCTTTAAGGCCCCCGGTGTCGTGGTGAGTTATACCGACGCTGCGGAAGTTCAGAACGGCTCCCGTTTTGCCGCGGAAGGCGTGCAGATTGCGGCAGGTGTGCCATTGGAGTGCGATGAAGGCGATGACTTTCGTACATTCAGACTAGGCCTTTTCGGGCTCGACAAGCTTCAGAATATCGACCGTACCGTCGCCAATTTCGAAGATGCGCTGACGAAGGTTCTGGCTGACACGAACGTTCGGTAAGATTGACCCAAAGGAGGGCGACGCCATGGCAGTTGTTGGCATTGAAGAGATCTTTCTGAAAGTGAAAGACATGGAGAAGGCCTTGGCGTTCTACCATGGCATTCTCGGGATTCCCTTGGATAAACAAGATGGCGAGCGGACCTATCTGCAAATGGAGCGCGGACATCTCGTGTTGCAGATCGAGAACCATACAGGACGTCACCAAGGCGGCGGGCCGTTGCATTTCGCCATGACGGTGAGCGAACAAGAGTTTGATGAAATTCTCGGCAAGTTTGAAGGGGACCGACATTTCACGCGCGGGCCTTATGGCGAGAAGGGGAAGGGTCGTTCGCTCTTCATGATCGATCCGGACGGCAACGAGGCGGAGATCAATTCGCGCTACCTCTACGGTGTGCCGCAGCGTCAATAGCGTCCTACCCTTGATTTGCCGCCGATTGCTCCGTAAGAAACACGCTTCGCGCGGGTTGGTGCGCGGTATTCCGATAGCGTAGGCGAGATATGACGAAAATCGTACAGGATTTGATCGAAAAGGATTACGAACACGAAGCAATCAAAGAGGATTGCTGGGAGGTCTGGGAGGGCGAGAAACTTTACGATTACGCGCCCGACGACAGCAAAGAGCTTTTCTCGATCGACACGCCGCCACCCTACGTTTCAGCGGCGCATCTGCATGTCGGTCATGCCATGTCCTACGCACAGGCCGAATTCGTCGTCCGCTACAAGCGGATGCGCGGATTCAACGTCTTCTATCCAATGGGTTTCGATGACAACGGGCTGCCGACAGAACGCTTCGTTGAGCAAACTTATAACGTCAATAAGTCTAATATTACGCGCGAGAAGTTCCGCGAACTCTGTATGGAAGAGACTGCGAAGGGGGCAAAGACCTACGAGGAAATGTGGCGTAACCTCGGCCTCTCCGTCGACTGGTCGTTGCGCTATTCGACCATCGATCCGCACTGCCAACGAACGTCGCAGAAGTCGTTCATCGATCTCTACAATAAAGGTCTGCTCTATCGCGACGACTCGCCGGTTATCTGGGATACGCATTTCGAGACGTCGTTGGCGCAGGCAGATGTCGATACGTTGACCCGAAACGGGCAGATGCACGATATCGCCTTTAAATCGGTCGAGACGGGTGAAAACTTGGTCATCTCCACGACCCGTCCGGAATTGATCCCGGCGTGCGTGGCGATGTATTTCCACCCGAAGGACGAGCGCTACCAACATTTGGAAGGGAAGGAAGCGGAGGTACCGTTGTTCGGCCATAAGGTACCGATCCGGACTTCGGAAGAAGTCGATATGGAATTCGGCACGGGGCTTATGCAGGTCTGTACCTTCGGCGATGGCGAAGACGTCAAGAAATGGAAAGACGATAAGCTCGATACCCGCATCTGTATCAATCCGAACGGAACGATGACGGAGCTCGCGGGGCCTTTTGCCGGTATGAAGGTGGAGCAAGCCCGCAAAGAGATCGTCAAGGCGCTGAAAGAACAGGAACTCATCCTGGAGTCGAAACAGGTGAAACAGAACGTTTCTGTTTCAGAGCGCTCCAATCAGCCCATCGAGTTCGTAATGGCGCCGCAGTGGTTTATTCGCCTGCTCGACTACAAAGACGAGTTCCTGAAGCGCAGTGAACAGCTGCAGTGGTACCCAGACTATATGAAGGTACGGCTCGACGATTGGGTAAACGGCCTAAAATACGATTGGAATATTTCGCGGCAGCGTTTCTATGGCGTACCTTTTCCGATTTGGTATTGCAAAGACTGTGGCACAGTCGTAGTTGCCGATGAGGCGTCGCTACCGGTCGACCCGGCGGAACAACCGTGCCCGGCAGAGAGTTGCAGCAATTGCGGGAGTACGGAGTTCGAAGGCGAGTCCGATGTCATGGAAACGTGGATGACGTCCTCCCTGACGCCGCTGGTTAACGCCAACTGGGCGGGTACCGAAGGCCGTAAGGGCGACATGTCGATCTATCCGATGACCTTGCGGGTGCAGGCCTTCGAGATTATCCGGACGTGGCTCTTTTATACGGTCGCGAAATCGCATTTCCATCACGATGGACTGCCTTGGCGTGACTGTATGATCTCCGGTTGGGGGTTGAACGAGCAGGGTAAGAAAATCTCGAAGCGGGACCTCGAAAAGTTCACCGACAAAGAAGGTTACAACCGCTACGACCCGCATTCGGTCATAAAGAAATACTCTGCGGACGCCTTACGGTTCTGGGCGGCGGGAAGTCATCTTGGCCACGATCTGCGCTTCAATGAGAAAGACGTGCGGACGGGCCGCAAAGTCGTGATTAAACTATGGAATGTGGCGCGGCTCTGTAACATTCTGCTTGAAGGTTTCGATCCGTCTGCACCGCGTCCGGATCTTGCCGACCGCTCCGTTGAGGACCGCTGGGTACAAATCGAACTCGCCAAGACTATTAAGACGGTCACAGACGGTTTCGAGCGGTACGACTATGCGTATGGCCGCGAGGCGCTCGAGCGCTTCTTCTGGGGCGTTTTCTGCGACAACTATGTTGAGATCGTAAAGGACCGGTTCTGGAACCCGGAACGCTACTCCGAAGAGCTCCGGGCGTCGGCGCAAGCGACGATGTGGGAATCGCTGCGCACGCTGTTGGCACTTTTCGCGCCCTACCTGCCGTTCATCACGGAAGCGATATTCCAGCGACTCTATAAGCCTTATGAGGACATCGCGTCGATTCACATCGCCGATTGGCCGGAAGAAGAGGCGGAGTTGGAAGCGGCGGAGACGCCGGACGGCATGGCGCTGATTCTGGACCTATTGAATGCAACGCGGGAGCTGCGCTCACAAAATAAGATATCGCAGACCAAAGTGCTCGAAGGCATACGTATCGATATGGACGGTGCCGATAACGGGACGAAGCAGATGGTGCAGGAGCTTGCGGGCTCTATCCAGAGTGCAACCCGTTGCAAGGAAGTCGTCTACGGCCCGGCCGACTATGCGACGGCGGTTGATGGCGTTAAATTGGAGATCGTGGCGGAAGCGTAAGAGAGGCAACGGCGATGCAACACAAGACGACAGCACTGAATGGCGCGTTCGGTCTGATGATCGAGGGTGTGACCCGCAGCGATATCGAGGATTCGACCTTCCAGAACGAGGTCCACGATCTCTGGACAGACAACGGCGGTTTGGTTGCAGTTCGCGGTGCTGACCTCGCGGAAGCGTCACCTGCGCAGTTTATGACTTGGTCATCGGTGTTTGGTATGGTGGAGGACGCGAGCCTTGCCTCGCGCCAGAACAGAATGGTGCCGGGCACGCCAATCCTGCGCATCGGTAATATCAAAGACGAGGCCGGTAATCTGAAGGCATCTTTCGCAAAGGGCGTACCGCTCACTTCCAACGCCGACATACAATACAATCCTGAGACCCGGCGTCCGGTCTGGCATACGGATTCAACCTTTCGGCAGAACCCGCCGATCGGATCTGTCTTCCATTGCCGTCAGGCACCCCCCGAAGGGGCGGAAACCTTGTTCGCCGATACGCGGCAGGCATACGCCGGCCTCGATGCGGAAACCAAGGCACGCTTGGATGAGTTGGAAGCTGTCTGTTCGCTGGCCCATCACGATAAGAAGATCAGCCTCTATACCCCGGGATATCCACTCCTCAACGAAGAGGAGCGGGCGGCAAACCCGCCGAACCGAGTGCCGATTGTTCTTGAGCATCCGGTGAGCGGTGTGCCGGCCCTCTACGGGTTAAATAGCTCGACATGTGCTGTCGTCCGCAAAGGCGAACCCATTGACCCGGCGGGACTGGACAAGTGGGACCTTGAAGGGATTGAGGACGAGAGTGTACTGATCATCCGCGACCTGCTGCCCTACATCACAGGACCGGATTTCACCGTGAAGTGGAGCTGGCAGCCGGGCGACATGGTCGCCTGGGACAACCGCACCACGATGCACGCGGCGACCGGGTTCGACGACGAGCGTTATACCCGCGAGATGTGGCGGTTGACGCTTCTGGACAGGGTCGCTGCCAAAGCAGCGTGATCGGGTCGGCGAGGTTTTCGACGTCATTGTTTCGCTTTCAATTGACAGAAAGCGAGAGAAGGGGACATATTTCCGCAATGCAAAACCTGCGCTTAAAAGCTCTGAAATCGAAACTCTTCTCCCATTCGGGGAAAGAGGGGTTTTTGCGTGCGGCGGTTCGTTCATAAATAGATCCGCAGACTGAAAGACACCAAACCCCGACCGGCAGGACGGGGTTTTCGTTTTTTTGGGCCTCGTTTCTCCGGCGACATATAGGAGAAACGAAAATGCAAAACGCGACAGGACCTCTATCAGGCATCTGGCTTCCCTTGGTGACACCGTTCAAGTGCGGGGTGCTGGATTGGGCATCACTTCAACGCCTGGCGGCGCATTACCTTACGCAACCGATCGACGGCGTCGTTCTTGCGGCGACCACGGGCGAAGGCATGACACTCGACCCCTCCGAGGTCTCCAGTATGGTCGACATCGTTACGGAAGTTTTCGACGGCGCCTTGCCGATCTATCTCGGTGTGTCCGGTAGTGACACGCGAAAAGTCGTTAGCGCCGTTCGTCAGGCCAATCGTTTGTCGATCGACGGCTATCTTGTTACCTGTCCGTACTATACGCGGCCTAGCCAAATTGGACTTTCGCGACACTTCGAAGCGATTGCGAATGCCGCTGACCGATCGGTCGTCATCTATAACATCCCATATCGGACGGGCGTGAATCTCTCGAACGATGCACTCTTGGCACTAGCTGCGTTGCCGTCCGTTCGTGGTGTAAAGGATTGTTGTGCAGATGTCGGGCAGACCGGAGACCTATTGGCGCGTCGCGGTCCCGATTTTTCCGTTTTGACGGGCGAGGACGCTCTATTCTATACCGCACTGGCGCAGGGCGCGGACGGCGGCATTTTGGCCAGTGCACATATCGAAACGGCGGCGTTTGCCGATGTCTATGCGAGAATGACGGCCGGAGACCAGCCGGGTGCGTTGTTGGCATGGCGCCAGCTATCGTATGTGCCGCAACTGCTATTCACGGAGCCGAGCCCGTCGCCGATAAAGTATTGGTTATGTCGGCAAGGACTGATCGAGAGTCCGGAAGTTCGCTTACCGATGACGGAAGTAAGTGCAGAATTGGCGTCGCGAATTGATGCAGAAGTGGAACGCCGCGTAGCGGCCTAGGCTTTTTCGCCCGTTTCCGCGTACGCGTTGATTCCCGCAACGTCGAGGTTGTCGAGACCGAGGCGCTTGAGCGTCAGGCCGGACTCCCAGGAATTGGTGCCGAGCAACGCATCGACAATGTCGACGAAGCCGCGATGCAGTGCGGCTGGCACGCCGGCGTGCTCCGCCAGTTCGACAAGCGGTACATGGGCGAGGGGTAGGTCGTTTCCCATCCAACTGCGCCAGATATCGGCTGGCAGATCGCCGACGCCGCGATAGAAATCGGACTGGGCGACTGCCTCATGAACATTGGCGCCTTCGCCGCCGTAGAGGATGTGGATGTGCTCCAATACCGAGCGGTAGCGCGTGCCGTAGGCTGCGCAGATAGGCTTGCGCGCTGCGTCCATTAACTCGGCCAGTAGGCCGGCGCTTTCGGTGTTGCCGGTGCCATAGAAATCCGCCTTCCGACCGGCGGCCATGCGGCGGTCGTAGAAGCCGACATTGAGTAGCGACATCGCCGGATGGATCAGCAGGTTCATGCTCTCCAGGTTGGTCTCGATCACGTTCTTACAGACTTCTGCGGACATCAGGATTGCCGCGAGGCGTTCCATGGCAATGTCGGTCTTATTCGAGGGAAAGGCCGCGACCGGTAGCGTGCGCCGCAGGAAACCGGGTTTGACGTCCGCACCGACACGCCCGGCGGCATGGGACGGGGTTACGCCTTCAGTGACAATAACGCCTTCCTTGCCGGCTTCGCGAAGCATGTCCGCTAGACGAAATCCCGGCCAATAGCCGTGCATGTTCACATGTAAGACTTGCCCGTTTTCTAAGTGGGGAATGAAGTCCTTCGCCCTGGCTTCCAGGTTCAGCTGAAGCTCGTCGACAACCACAAGGTCTGCGCCAACGAGGGCCTCGGACGGATCGTCCGTAATAATGTCGATCTCACCGAGGCCGGTTTTGCGCGAAACCGTCTCAGAGGCAGGTTCGCCAATGCGCACGCCGCCTGCCGCGCGGCACGCCTCAAGACATTCCGCCTGCTCCGGCCAAAGTAGGAACCGAACGTCATGCCCGCCCAGGGCCATGTCACCGGCAACGGCGGCGCCAATGTTCATGCCTGTATTTCCGACAACAGCAATCTTTAAAGTCATAATCTTATTCCGCCGCGGATGCGGTTGGTTGTTGTAGGCGGTCTGCCTTTATCATCTCGGAGGCTTTTTCCGCGATCATGAGGGTCGGGGAGTTTGTGTTCCCGCTGGTAATCGTCGGCATGATCGAGGCATCGACGACACGGAGCCCGCGCAGGCCGTGAACGCGGAGACGCCCGTCGACGACAGCCATCGGATCGTCACCCATCTTGCAGGTGCCGATGGGATGGAAGATCGTGCTCGAAATGTCGCCGGCGGCTTTAACGAGATCTTCTTGGGTCTCCAATTCAAGACCCGGTTTGAACTCTTGCGGCTTGTACTTCGCGAGTGCGGGTTGATTGACGATATTGCGCGTGTAGCGCACGGCCTGGGCGGCGACCTGTTTGTCACGTTCGGCAGATAGATAGTTCGGCCGGATGGACGGCGAATCATAGGGGTCGGCGCTTTTGAGGCGGATTGTGCCGCGGCTCTCCGGGCGCAAGTTACAGACGCTTGCTGTGAAAGCCGGAAAGGTGTGGAGCGGCTCTCCGAACTTATCCAGTGTGAGAGGTTGCACATGATACTGGATGTTCGGTGTGTCATAGGATGGATCGGACTTGGCGAACGCCCCCAACTGCGACGGTGCCATGGTCATCGGGCCACGTTGGAAGAGGAAGTATTCGAGGCCGATCCCCATCTTGCCAATCAGGCTGTTCGCGCGCTCGTTGAGCGTCTCCACCCCCTCGACCTTATAAGCGCAGCGAATTTGCAGATGATCCTGCAGATTACTACCGACGCCCGCGAGTTCGTGTTCGACGGCGATGCCGTGCTCGCGCAATGCGTCGCCGGGACCGATACCCGACAACTGTAAAATGGTCGGCGACGCGACGGCGCCCGCAGCAAGAATGATTTCGCCTTTAACTTCAGCGGTTTGCTCGGCGCCTTTAATGTCGAACACGATGCCAGTCGCTTTCGCATCCTTGATCAAAACCTTTTTAGTATGCGCGCCGGTCACGACCCGCAGGTTCTGCCGGTTTTCGATCGGCTTCAAAAACCCGCGCGAGGTGTTCCAGCGCCAGCCGCGCTTCTGGTTTACGTGGAAGTAACCGACACCTTCATTGTTGCCGGTATTGAAATCTTCGACCTTCGGCAGTCCGGATTGGACGGCGGCTTCCATGAAGGCGTCGAGGATCTCCCATGAAATACGCGGCTTCTCGATCCGCCATTCACCGCCACGCGCGTGCAGATCGCTTGGCTCCAGCGCTAGGTTATCCTCGGACTTTAAGAAATAGGGGAGGACGTCATCCCAGCCCCAGCCTGGATTGCCAAGTTGGGCCCAATGATCGTAGTCGCGCGCTTGGCCGCGCATATAGATCATCCCATTGATGGAAGAACAGCCGCCGAGCACCTTACCGCGCGGGTAGTCGATGGCTCGCCCGTTTAGCCCCGGCTCCGGCTCAGTCTTGAAGCCCCAGTCCACTTTGGGATTGCCGATGCAGTAGAGATAGCCGACGGGAATCTTGGTCCAGATGTAGTCATCTTTGCCACCAGCCTCGAGTAGCAGGACGGAGACGTTTGGGTCTGCCGAAAGCCGGTTGGCCAAGACGCATCCTGCCGTACCCGCGCCAGCGATGATGTAGTCGTAACTGCCGAAAGACTCAGCCATTTGTTCCCCTTCGTCCCTCCGCGTTAACTATTACGGAGCAAGAACAGCTAAGCAAGGGGACGAAGGCGGACTACTTTCCCCAATTCTTCAAAATTGGAACGGTTGAGATCGAGTTCTTGGGAGAGCCGTCGATCAGCTTGTCGGAATAGACGAGGTAGACGAGAACATTTCTTTTTTGTCCAGAAAACGGACGACCTGCATGGTCTTGAAGAGAACCGACGTGCGCTTGTTGAAGACGGGTTCGCCGTCTTCGAGTTCTTCTTTGATGGTAATGGGCCCGACCTGGCGACAGGCGATGGCCGCATCGGAGGTGTCCGTTGC
>PAZH01000034.1 GCA_002716125.1 Rhodospirillaceae bacterium | reverse complement strand
GCCTTCGCGAGACCGGCGCCGTCCATATCCATCAAGTGCGCGGCGGCCGCGGCGGCGCCGAACGGACCGAACAGGCAGGTCGGGTGTCGGCCGAACTCGATGACGTTCAGCGGATTGGCCGCCATGCCGACCCGCGCCATGGCTTCGTAACCGGCGACGATGGCGATCATGATGTCTTTCCCGGAGGCGCCAAGCTCGTCTCCAACCGCAAAAGCAGCGGAAATGACGACGGTCCCCGGATGGCTCATCGACTTGTCGTGCGTGTCGTCGAGCTCGTATCCATGGGCCGAAGTGCCGTTTACCATTCCCGCAACGGCGGCTGAAGCGCCGCTGCCACTGCCGATAAGGGTGGATTTGCCGCTGCCGTTTTGGCGGGCCCAGGCGGTTAGCATGCGTCCCCAAGGTTGCACCGAACCGCAAAGCGTCACCGCGGAATAATCTAAGATGAGCCGTTGAATCTGCTCGATATCGTCTTTCGACAATTGTTCGAAATTGAGCGCGGTGAGTTCTTCCGCAAGCTCGATCGTCGACATGTGCTGTCCCGGCATTTCAGCCCCCTATGGTGTTGCTGGTCCGATGGCTTAATGAATGATTTGTCGTCAATCGCCCCGGTTTCGAGTCCGACGCCGTCGGTCGCAAAAGTTATCGGGGAATTTGTTTGAGTCGACGACGGTCGTCCGACTACTCTTACGCCTTACAGGAAAGGATCGACCGATGCCCCTCGACCATCCGTTGAACGAGTTCACTCACCGGAAATCTGCGGCGATTGCGGAAGCGTGTACCGCCTGTGGCGCCTGCGTGGAAATCTGCCCGGTGATCCCGCATGCCGGTCTTTCCGTTGCCGATGCACCGAAGGTACTCGAGGGCGTTCTCTCGACGTTGAAAAGCGGCGCGCCGCTCGAAGGACCGGCCGCCGAATGGGCGCATCAATGCGATGGGTGCGGTAAATGTATTCCCGCTTGCCCCGAAGGGATCAATCCGCGGACCATGCTGATGCTGGCGAATACGAAAAGTGCGGAGCATCAATCGGATACACCCATTCTGTTCCGGAAGATGGCACGGGCCATTCGCCTCATGGCGGCGATGCAATTGGCGCCCGCTGATTACCGCCAACTGCTACAGCCGCCCACGACACGCAATGTGCCGGTGATCTTCTATGTCGGCTGCAATGCCGTCCGCACGCCGCATCTCCTCTTCAACGCGATGTATGTGCTCGACGCGTTGGGCGTGGACTACGATGTCATGGGCGGCCCGGCGGCGTGTTGCGGCATCATTCACACCAAATGGCAGGGTGACGTCGCGATTGGCGGCAAGGTGACAGACGCGACCGTTCAGAATTTTGGCGGCCGGAATCCGGAAAAGGTCTTGAGCTGGTGCCCGTCCTGCCAATTGCATCTCGGCGAGACGCTGTCGGACTACCAGGAAACCTCGTTCGATTTCGATCACGTGACGAAATATCTGGTAGACCGGGAAGACGAACTCGATCAATTGTTCACGACGCCCGTACCGCTCCGTGTTTTGCTGCACGCCCATGAGGGCATGGCCGACCTCGGCGAGAATGTCGCGCGGATTCTGAAACGGGTTCCGGGGCTCGAAGTCGCCGGGATCGCATGGGAGTCGGGCTACACCTGCGGCGGTTCCGGCGCCGACCGATCCCCCGGCTTGAAAGCGGTCAAACGCGCGGAAACCATCGAGCAAGCGAAGGCCCCGGATGTCGACGTCCTGGTCTCGCTCTATCATGGTTGTCACGCCCAGCTTGTCTCGCTCTCCGAGAACGAAAATATCAAGGTTGTGAATTTTACCGACCTGTTGGTCCGAGCTCTCGGCCGCACGCCGCGTGAAGATGTCCTGGAAGCAGGCCGAATGTTGAAGGATTGGCACGCTATGGCCGCAAACGTGCAATCCACCCTGGCCGCGAACGGCACGGAAGTGGACACGGACTGGCTCGCCGACCTCATGCCCGAACTTTTCACCAACGCCGAATTCAAGGGTGGTCTCAAGGCGTTCGATTAGAGGGCGCGCAGCATTTGGACGAATCCAGAAGTTGCCGCGTTTTTTGGTCCGCTTATGACCCAAAGCGGACATCTTAAATCCACCCCAGCGCAACGCGCGCGAACCTAATTTGAAATCATTAGTTCATAAGGATCACTTTATTCTTAGATCCGTTCCAAATTCATATTTGGATGGTGAGCGAATTACGTAACTCCTCGCTTGGTTTACTCACGCTTCCGCCGTTGTGATAAAGAACAAATTGACGATAGGATTGTTTAAATTCGCACGTCGGAAGATCACCTCTTCGAACTTCGTGTTTAATTGCCTTACCGAAAGTCGACGAGTTCCATCCTTTCGACTGGTACCATTTCGCCACATAAATCCAATTCCTAATCCATTCACGACCGCCTCGTAGACTTCGCTACCTGTTTCAAGGACTAGAGCGGGGCGGGGTTTAAGGCCAGATTTCTTAAATGCTGCATCAACTACTCTTTGTGTTGCGGAGCCCCGTTTTTGAAAGATTAATCTTTCGTCGATTAGGTTATGCAAGTCGACCGTTTTAACTTTCGCCATCTTATGTTCTACCGGCACTAAAGCTACAATATCTTGCGACATGCAAACGGAACGAAAGAACCGACCGTCCTCCGGGACCCTTGGCAACACGCCGACATCAACTCGGTCGTCTATCACGGCACCGATAATTTTGGCCGTTCTTACTCTAAAAGCCGCCGTCAATTGGTCGTCTCAACGCGGTATCCGTGTCCCTTATAGGGTTAACCTTACGTTGGGGTCGGCTCGTTTAAGGCGGCCTACTAATTAGAGTACTGACCTTGAACGATATTCGAAATTTAATTGCAGGAACCGACGATTCTTAGGCGCCGCTGTGCCTGTTTCGGGGCATAAATTTTTCGGTAGCGGTCCTGTTATTGTCGCGCGTCAAATGGTCGGAAAATAACGAGTATGTACGTATCTATAGATTTTATTTAGAATCAAGCATATAGAGTTTATACCTAATCTAGCGTCGGGGTGGCGGCGCGTATGGCAAGAAGTGGTGGACAATGTACGATTACGATCTTTTCGTTATTGGGACGGGTCCAGGCGGTCAGCGTGCGGCGGTTCAGGCTGCGAAACTCGGTAAACGCGTCGGCGTTGCGGAAGCAGGTACCGTCGTCGGCGGTATCTGTATCGCAAAAGGGACGATCCCAAGTAAGACCCTGCGGGAAGCCGCTCTGTATCTCTCAGGCTACCGTGAGCGCAACGTCTACGGCGCGTCTTATACGGTGAAGCAAAAGATCACGATGGCGGATCTGCTACACCGCACCGACTATGTCATTCGGACGGAAATGGACGTCATTCGCCACCAGCTGCAGCGGAACGGGATCGACCTACACACCGCTTGGGCCAGTTTCGTGGACGAACATACAATCCGGTTGGACGCGCCGGGAACGAGCCAACATACGGATATTACGGTCGAAAAGGTCGTGATCGCGACAGGAACAACGGCGGCGCGTGACCCGCACATCCCATTCGACGGGCAACGCATCTTCACCAGCGACGATATGCTTGATCTGGAGGACCTGCCGCGAACGATGACCATTATCGGCGGCGGGGTCATCGGTGTTGAATTTGCAACGATCTTCGCGATTCTTGGCGTTCGGGTCACGTTGATCGACGCCCGACCGCGCCTGCTCGATTTCGTCGACGCGGAAATCATCGACTCGCTTGTCTACAACATGCGCCGAAATCGGGTCACCCTCCGTCTCGGCGAAGAGGTGACGGGCCTAGAGACGGCTGAAGAAGAAGGCCGTCGGCAGGTTCGGATTAAACTGAAAAGCGGCAAGCAAATCGCCTCGGACAAAGCGCTTTACAGTATCGGACGGCAGGGTGCGACGGATAAACTGAATCTGGAGGCCGCCGGCTTGGAAGCGGATTCCCGCGGCCGAATTAAGGTCAATGAATTCTATCAGACCGATGCCGAGAACATCTATGCGGTGGGCGACGTCATCGGGTTTCCGAGCCTTGCCTCGACCTCGAGCGAGCAAGGACGCCTCTCCGCTTGTCATGCCTTTGGTGTTGAAGCTGAAAGTATTCCCGATCTCTTTCCCTATGGCATCTATGCCATCCCTGAGATTTCGACGGTCGGAAAGGGCGAGGAAGAACTCACCGAGGAAGGCGTACCGTATGAGATTGGCAAGGCGGAGTACCGGGAAATCGCGCGCGGGACGATCCTTGGCGATTCCTCGGGCATGCTGAAACTGATCTTCCATGCCGATACGCGGAAATTGTTGGGCGTTTGCATCATCGGCGAAGGGGCCAGCGAGCTGATACATATCGGCCAGGCCGTCCTCGCGATGAATGGCACAATCGACTACTTCATCGATACGGTTTTCAACTATCCGACGCTCGCCGAGTGCTACAAGACAGCGGCGTTCGATGGGGTGAACCGGTTGGGTTAAACCGCCCCGCGGGCTGTGCGGGGATATCAGGACGTGTCTGTTGATCCCCGTGACGGAACATATCTCGATTTCGGAAGACGAGCTTGAGGAGAGCTTCGTTCGTGCCTCGGGCCCCGGCGGGCAGAACGTCAACAAGGTCTCGACCGCGGTGCAGTTGCGTTTCGACGCGCTGCGCTCCCCGAATCTCAACCCCGCCATCTATCGCCGGCTGCAGACGCTGGCGGGGCGTCGCATGACCCGAGACGGCGTGGTTGTGATTTCTGCCGACCGGTTCCGGAGCCAAGAGCGCAACCGTCAGGATGCGCTGGAACGCCTCGTCGCCTTGATCCGGGAAGCCGCGATACCGCCCCGCCGCCGGCGTCCGACAAAGCCGAGCCGAGGCGCCAAGGAACGCCGTATCCAATCGAAAAAGCACAGAAGCTCAATTAAGAAAAACCGCGGTAAGACGCGCGATTTCGATTGATGCGGCAACCGACGACGCCCTGCTATGTCTACGTGCTGGGAACGGATGATGGCGGTGCGATGCGGACGTATGTCGGCTGGACCACCGATCTGAACAGCCGGTTGGCGGCGCACAATTCCGGCAAAGGCGCGAAATCGACTCGTGGCCGTCAGTGGACATTGTTATACGCGGAACGTCATCTCAACCGTAGCGATGCGATGAGCCGCGAATGGCATTTAAAACGGGATCGACCGTTTCGGCGCCAGCTCACCGGGACTTAAAAATCGTCGTCGTCGGGTGGGAAAACCTCTTGGATCAAGATTTCGTCGATCAAGTGCTCCCGCTTGATATCCGCCAAATGGGCGCGCTTTTGATCGTTCGTTAGATAAGCGCCGATGCCCTTCGTCATCGCGAGCACGACCGAGCTATCGATCAGGTCCATCCAATAGGAACGGCGAACCAGTTTGCCGTCTTGGTCGCGGGCAAAGGGATTGTCCGGGTCGAGGCCGAGGTCGGGTCGATAATAGTCGGGCATGACGGTCCTGAAATTCTTTATCGCGTGGAGGGGGAACTTACGATACGGACCCGCAAGCGCGCAAACGCGGTCCGCTTGGCCCAGTGAGGAACGCAGGATAGGTTCCTTAAAGCCAATAGATCGACTTCGGGAGCGAGCTATGGAACTCAATGACGTTATGCGCACGACATTCGCGGCGCGCGATTATACCGGCGAGGAAATGTCGGACGCCGTGCTATACGAAATCCTCGACAATGCGCGCTTCGCGCCGAGTGGCGGCAATCGGCAGGGCAATCGGGTGATTGTCGTGCGCGACCAAAAAACGAAGGACGCGCTTGGCGAGCTGAATATTCCCGGCGCGCGGCGGTATATCGCGCAGATCAATGCGGGCGAGAACCCATGGAATTCTTACACACCGACCGTCTGCACACCCGAGGAAATCGAGGCGACGAAACCGGCGTCGCTGCTGACCGAACCGGTTAAGAACTGTTCTGTGGCATTGGTCTTTATCGTCGACCTGAAAGTGGTGGCTTCGATGGACCAAGATTTGGATCGTGTCGACATCATCAGCGGCGGCTCGATCTATCCTTTCGTCTGGAATGTTCTGATGGGCGCGCGCCAAGCCGGCTTTGGGGGTACCATCACAACCCTGGCCTGTGCCGAGGAAGACAAAGTAAAGGAACTTCTCAATATTCCAGAGAATTTTGCCGTGTGCGCGGTCGTTCCACTCGGCAAACCGGTGAAACAATTGACCAAATTAAAACGCTTACCTGTCGAGGCGCTAACGATGCGTGAGACGTTTGACGGCGCACCGTTCGCGGCCGATTAACGGAACGGCCGGTCTCCGGCTGTTTGCGCCCTATGCATGCGCCGCCTCATGTTCGGGTTGAAGGCTTCCCGTCGATGCATGACGCACCGGTTGTCCCAAATAAGGACGTCGCCGAGAGACCAGACATGCTCGTACAGAAATCGGTCCTGGGTGGCATGCGCCCAAAGGCGATCTAGCAGCTCTTCACTGTCTTCGACTGTCAGACCGAGGACGTAGGAATTGAACCGCCGTCCAAGATAGAGTGCTTTGCGTCCCGTCTCCGGGTGTTCTCGTACGAGTGGGTGACAGGGGCCGGGGCCCATCGAGGGATCGCTGTAAGCTCTGAAATCCTTCCTTAAAACCCCATCGCTGGTATAGGAGGGATCGTGTTTCGACCACCGGTCCTCGACCTGTTCCCGCAGATCGTCCGGCAATGCTTCATATGCGTCATAAAGATTTAGGAAGGATGTGTTCGCGCCTTCGCCTTCCGGCGGCAGTTCCTTGGCGTGAAGGAAGCTTCCGGCCGGAGGCTTTTCGACGAAGCCTGTATCCGTGTGCCATTTCGCTTCTTCCGCACCGAGCTGTCCGATCTTTTTGCCGTTTTCGACGATATTGGAGATGACGTTGATTTCCGGCGGCACGTCCTCCTTTTGACCGGAGCCATGCGAATATTTCAGGAGACGGCTCGGCGGCAACTCTAATTCGCCAAAGTTCCGCGCAAGGGCCATGAGCTGCTGGTCGTCCAAGTTTTGTCCGCGGAACAGTAGGACGGGATTCTCATGCCAGGCGCTTCGGACCGATTCGACCGTTTCTTCCGACATCGGTTGCGAGAGGTCGAGGTTACGAATTTCGGCGCCGTGCGGCGCATTAAATCGAATGAGTTCCATGGTCAATCGTTCTCCGTCACTTCGACGCGGTGCAATGTTAATCGTTGCAGGGCGTCTTCATCGATCTCGACGCCAAGACCAGGTGCATTCG
Organism: Rhodospirillaceae bacterium; assembly: GCA_002716125.1. Taxonomy (GTDB): domain Bacteria; phylum Pseudomonadota; class Alphaproteobacteria; order UBA8366; family UBA8366; genus UBA6544. Next base: position 60,222 of record PAZH01000034.1, on the reverse strand, counting down.
GCACGCGGGTCTTTCCATTCTTAATCGTGAACTTTGGTTCGGGGACGAGCGGGTCCGGTCCGATGACGCCAAGCCCGAAAACGAACTCGCCGGCCGGCATCATCAAATGCGCCGGCGTGCTCGCGTAGAAATGCGCGGCGGCGGCGGCTTCCAGTTGGCAGAAGGCGGCGAGTCCGCCGACATTCAGCAACTGCCCTGCCGTTTCGGCGATGGCCGCGACCCGCTTCGCCGGCCGAAGGCCACCAAGCTTATAGGGCTTAATGCAAAGGACATCTGCGGCGTCGGCCTTTGCCAAGGCCAGGGCGTCGGCCGGCGACGTCATGGCTTCATCGGCCATCAGCGGAACGCCGCGTGCGGCCCGCCGGATTTCGGCCATTCCCTGTAGGTCGCGGCGTTCGATCGGTTGTTCGAGGTAATCGAGGCGATAGGCGCGATACCCATCCAGAGCCTGAATGGTTTCGTGCCGGGTCCACCCGGTGTTGGGGTCGATGCCAATTAAAATGTCGGGGCCGAGGCGGTCCCGCGCCGCGGCGAAATTCCCTAAATCTTGTCGCCACCCGCCGGGCTCGCCGGCCTTGAGGCACAGCACTTCAATACCAAACGCCTCGACCGCTCGGGCCGCTTCGTCGATCATCTCTTCCCGGGTATCTTGCATACTGACCGACCACTCAAGAGGCACGTCCGGTTGCCGTAACCCGCCGAGGAGGTTGTACACCGGTTGGCCGGTCGCTTTTCCAAGGAGGTCGTGCAGAGCGTGATCGATGGCCGCCCGCGCATTTGGGTTGTATGGCAAGGTGACATCGAACATGCGTTCAATGCCCGCCATGTCGAACGCATCCATACCAATCAGGCGCGGCCCGAAATAATCGGTAATCGCGTGGAGCATGCTGTAGACGGTATCCGGCATCCAATGTCCCGGAGAGATGGGGCGTATCTGTCCCAACCCGACCAAACCGCCCGCATGCAGCTTTACGAGGACCGGTTTGCCGATCCAGCTGCCGCCGGCGCCCGTATCATACCCACCGCTCGACATGCGTCGCCGTAAACGGCCCGGCAAATCCGTAACGAAGACTTCGATTCTCTCGATTCTTAACATCGGGGTCCTCTGTGCGCTCTAAAAACGAGATTAGATCGGACAATGCATGCGGATAGGGGGCCAGATGACAGTGTCCATGTCGCCCAGTCGCAATAGAATCCTTTCTAGGGTCTAGGTACGGGAGAAGGCGCGACATGCCATTGGTAGAAGTGAACGGTGTTCGCATCGAATATCGGATGGACGTTTCAGCCGATCTGCCCGTCGTCTTGTTGAGCAACAGTCTTTCGACGACCTTCCAGATGTGGGACGGACAGATGAATGCGCTCGTCGATCGATTCAGCGTTCTGCGCTGGAACAAACGCGGACACGGTGCCAGCAGCGCGCCGCCACCGCCGTACACGCTTCGCCAACTAACAGAGGATGTGCGCGGACTGCTAAGTGTATTGGATATTGACCGGGTTCACTTCGTCGGCCTGTCGACTGGCGGCGCCATTGGGCAGTTGTTTGCGGCGACTTATCCTGAAATGACGCGAACGCTGACCCTGTGCGACACGTCGAGTTATGTCCCGCCCGAGGTTTGGGACAGTCGTATCGCGAATGCGCGCGCGAACGGCATGGAAGGCGTTGCCGATGCAAGTATGGAGCGGTGGTTCACGCCGGAATTCCGCCGCCGTGAGCCGCGTATTGTCGAGCGGTTTCGCCAGATGGTCCTGGAAACCGACATTGACGGCTATATCGGTTGTGCCTCGTCGTTGAAACAACGGATGCTGAAGCCGCTTTTGAAGACCATTCAAGCGCCGACGCATGTGATTGTCGGCGCGGACGACCCGAGCACCCCGGTATCGCATTCCGAAATTCTCCACCGAGAAATTCCGAATTCAGAACTCACGATCATTCCGGACGCGGCACATATTTCAAACGCCGCTCAGCCGGAGGCGTTCAACAGAGCGCTGCGGACGTTTCTTGATCGTCATTCACCATGAATTTTCGGATCGATCGGGAGCCGATCAGAGATCCCAAACAAGTCCTCGATCCACTTTGCGGCCCTCAGCAAATCCGCCTCGCCGCGTGGTTTGCCGACAAGTTGCAGACCGATTGGTAATCCGTCTGCGTTGAATCCACACGGCAGACTGATGACGGGGCAGGAGGTCATCGTCAAAGCGAACGTAATCGCAAACCAATCGATATACGTTTCGCAAAGTTTTCCGCCGATCTCCGTCACATAGCGCTGTTCGACAGGAAACGCGGGTATCGAGGCGGATGGGCAGATCAAGAGGTCATGTGTTTCAAAAAATTTCGTCATCCGCTGAAACAAGGTCCAACGAACACGTTCCGCTTCGAAGAGCTCTTCCGGTTTTACATCGAAGCCGCGTTCCACATTGCCAACGATATCCAACGCGATACGCGCGCGTTCCTCTTCCAACAATTCGCCCATCATGGTGCCGAGAAGAACGGCGCGGAGGGTCTGAAATCCATCCAACGCGCCCGAGAAATCCGGGATCTCGTCTGTGACGTCGATGCCGGCATCGGACAGGCTTTTTGCCGCCTTCTCGGCGACATCCGCGACCTCTCGGGCCATCGGCACGATATTTAAGTCGGGACTAAAAGCGACGCGACGCGGTTTGTCGGCCTTTTCGAGGGCGGCGACAAACGATCCGGATTGATCGAAGGAGAACGGATCGTGCGGGTGATGTCCGCAGCCGGCGTCGAGCATCAACGCGATGTCGGCAACATTCCGGGCCATCGGGCCTTCGACCCACAAAGTGTCGAAGGCTTGCAGCCTTTGGCCGCGCGGTACGACGCCTGGACCCGGCCGGAGTCCGACAACGCCGTTGAAGCCGGCCGGCGTGCGCAGGCTACCGCCGAGATCGTTTCCTGTCGCGAGCCAGATTTGGCCACTTGCCAAAGCCGCACCGGATCCGCCGGAAGAGCCGCCGGCACTGCGTTCCGTATGCCACGGGTTTCGCGTCAGCCCATTCACCGGGTTGAACGTATGTCCGCCCGCCCATTCCGGCACATTCGATTTCGCGATTGGAATCGCACCGTTCTCTTCGAGGCGGGACACGGTCGCGTCGGACGTTTTAGGCACATAATCCGCGTAAATCGGCGAGCCGTAGGTTGTTCGCACACCACCGATGTCGTTGTAGTCCTTCACGGCTATGGGGAGGCCCGCGAGTAAGCTGTTCGGGTCGGCGGTACCGGCTTGCTCAGTCGCGCGTTCGAAACAGCGTATCGGTAATGCATTCACAATCGGGTCGATGGCCTCGATCCGAGACCTTGCGGCTTCGATCAATTCGACCGGTTTGATATCCCCTTTTTTTAGAGACGCAACCGCTTCGCTGGCTGTCCAGCGCCAATATTCCTCATTCGGCATCCGTTCCCCCGCATCAAGCTAATTTCGTGCCCTGCCGCTGGCGGTAAAGCGCCTGGATGCTACATTACTTCGCGCCTTCAAACAGTCATTACCTAGAGGATCGTTCGAAATGAGCACGGACAATGGAAAAGGCGGGCCGCTTGCGGGCCTGAAGATTTTGGAATTGGCGGGTATAGGGCCTGCGCCACTCTGTTGCAGTCTCATGAGCGATCTCGGCGCCGATGTATTGCGGATCGATCGGAACGCGGATGCCGGTCTCGGGATCGGGCGAGACCGTCGCACCGACTTAACCCGCCGCGGGCGAAAATCCGTCTCAGTCGATCTGAAACATTCGAAAGGTTTGGAGACGATCTTGAAGTTGGTCGAGGAAGCGGACGTGTTGGTAGACCCGTTTCGTCCAGGCGTGACTGAAAAACTCGGCCTTGGGCCGGAGGATTGCTTCGCCCGCAATAAGAAACTGATTTATGCGCGGATGACGGGATGGGGGCAAACGGGACCTTTGGCGCATGCCGCGGGTCATGACCTGAACTACTTGTCGCTGACTGGTATCGTTCATGCCGTTGGCTCGAAAGAGAAACCGATTCCGCCGCTGAATGTCGTCGCTGATATGGGGGGCGGTGCGATGTCGATGGCGCTCGGTATTCTCGCGGGTGTCTATGAAGCTCGAAATTCGGGAGAAGGACAGGTCGTCGATATTTCGATGACGGAAGGCTCCGCTTATTTGGCGCTTGGGATCTACGGCATGGCTGCGGTCGGCGACTACAATCATGAACGTGAGAGCAACTTCTTGGATGGCGGTGCGCATTTCTATCGCTGCTATGAAACCAGCGACGAGAAGTTTGTCTCCATCGCGTCGATCGAAGCGAAGTTCTACGCCATACTCTTGGATAAGCTTGGCCTCGCTGGTGACAATACCTTGCCGCCGCAGATGGATACCGCGCACTGGCCGGCGATGTCGGAGAAATTCGCGGCGATTTTCAAGACGAAGACTCGCGACGAATGGTGCGAAATCATGGAAGGCACGGATATTTGTTTTGCACCTGTGCTGACATTTAATGAAGCGCCGGATCACCCGCACAACAAGGCGCGTGGCACGTTCGTCGATGTTGAAGGCGTGCCGCAACCGAACCCGGCGCCGCGCTTTAGCCGCACACCTGGTTCCGTGAAAGGTGCCGCGCCCGATTATGGCGCGGATACACGCTCCGGCCTCGTGGAATGGGGATTTGCGGAAGCCGATGTCGACGCCTTGATCGAAGAGAAGGCGGTTGGCTGGCAGGGCTAGGTATTCATCATGGCTTTGAGCCTCGGCAGCGATATCGGCGGGACGTTTACGGATTTTGCCCTTGTCGATACTGAGACCGGCGACATTCGTATTCACAAACGACTGACAACGCCGTCCGATCCGTCCGAAGCTGTCGAGAACGGCGTTGCCGCCTTAATGAACGGCGGGGATCACGCGGCGCTGTCGACTCATATTCACGGCACGACCCTCGTCATTAATGCGGTAATCGAACGCAAGGGCGCGCGAACAGGTTTGATCACGACGGAAGGTTTCCGCGACGTCATCGAAATCGGTCGTGAGAAACGCTATGACGGCTGGGACCTTAAGATCGATTTCCCGGTCCCGTTGGTCGAGCGGGCGCTTCGGCTTGAAGCCGCGGAACGCATTCATGCCGACGGTAAAGTGCTGAAAGCACTCGATCGGGAGGCCTTGCGCGAGACCATCGCACACCTGATGCGTGAAGGGGTCGAAAGTCTCGCTGTCTGTTTGTTGCATGCCTATAAGAATCCGATCCACGAGCAAGCCGTACACGCCTTGATTCGGGAGATCGCGGCCGACTTGCCGGTCTCTTTGTCGTCGGAAGTCTTGCCGGAGATCAACGAGTACGAACGCGTTTCGACGACCGTGGTGAATGCCTATTCGAAACCGGCGGCGGCGCGCTATCTCACGCGGCTTGAGGACCGCATGATGGGTGTGGGTGTGGGCGGCGAGTTGCTGTTGATGCAGTCGAGCGGCGGGATCAATTCCTCGGCTACAGCGCGCGAGTTTCCGGTACGCATCATCGAATCCGGACCGGCGGCGGGCGCCCTGGGGGCGGCACACTATGCGCGTCTCGCTGGTTTATCGCATGTGCTCTCCTTCGATATGGGGGGCACAACCGCGAAGATGTGCCTGGTTCAAGACGGACGGGTTTCCCGTACGACGGAGTTCGAGGTGGCGCATGTCCATCGCTTCAAACGCGGCAGCGGTATACCGGTCCGCGTTCCTGTTCTTGATTTGATGGAGATCGGCGCAGGCGGTGGATCGCTGGCCCATATTTCGGAGGTCGGCACACTACAAGTGGGACCGGAAAGCGCGGGTGCCGACCCGGGGCCGGCTTGCTATGGCCAAGGCGGCACGCAACCGAGCGTCTCCGATGCGGACCTTGTTTTAGGTTACCTCGATCCGGCGCATTTCCTAGGGGCGGAGATGTCGCTCGACAAGGCGGCGGCCGAAGCGGCAATTGCCAACACCGTCGGCGAACCACTTGGCCTCGACGTGACGGAAGCCGCGTTCGGTATCCACGGGATCGTGAACGAGAATATGGCCGCTGCCGCGAAGGTCTACGTGACGGAACACGGCGAAGATCCGGCGTTTTACACTTTGGTGGCATTCGGCGGTTGCGGTCCGGTCCACGCGGTCGACTTGGCGCGGCGCCTGGGCATAAGTCGCGTGTTGATTCCGCCGCGGGCTGGTGTCGCGTCGGCCATCGGCATGGTCGTGGCGCCCGTGAGTTACGACACGGTTCGCACGAACCGCGTGCGGGTTGCGGCGGCGGATTTTGGTTCACTGGATACGCTCTTTGCCGCGATGGCCTCCGAATGCCAGGAACGCATGCCGGATTCTGTTGATCCGGAGGCTCTTTCCTACGAACGGTCGGCGGACATGCGGTATGTCGGCCAAGGATACAATGTGGCGATCCCGTTACCGGATGCGCTACTTGCGGATGCGACGGCCGACGATGTGCGTGGATGGTTCGACGAGACGTACCGGAAACTCTATGGGCGGACATACGACGACTTAGAACTGGAGTTCATCAATCTTCGTCTGACCGCGACGGCTTCGATGGGCGACATTTCGTTGGTCGCGGAGACCGGTGACGGCACGGCGGACCCGATCGGTCGCCGCCAAGCCTACTGCCCCGTGGCGGGCGGCTTTCTCGACCATGCGGTTTATGAGCGTGCCCATCTTTCGCCGGGCTTCGAATGCAGTGGGCCTGTCATCGTGCAAGAGAATGAATCGACGACAATTATCGGTAGTGACGGCCAGCTGAAGGTAGACGCGTACGGCAGTCTTCTGGTGGAATTGGCAGGACGCGGAGGTACAGCATGACGGATGCAAAACTCGACCCGATCACATTGGAGATGTTCTGGCGCCGTTTGAATTCGACGGTGGACGAGTTGGCGGCGACTTTGAAACGTACGTCGTTTTCGACCGTTGTGCGCGATGTGAACGACTACGCGACGGCGATCTTTGACCGGGACGCCCGATTATTGGCGCAATCCCCCGATTCTACGCCAGGCCTCTGCGGCCCGTTGGGCCATATGCTGCGTAGCATGCTGCGGGATAACCCGCCCGAAACGCTTGTCGATGGTGATGTCCTGATCGGCAACAACCCTTGGGATGGGAGCGGCCACCACAATGATATTACGGTGACGACACCGGTATTCTTCGAAGGCGTTTTGATCGGCTACACCGTGTCCTGCTGTCACCATGTCGATATCGGCGGGCGGCGGGCGACGACGGAAAGTCGCGACAATTACGAGGAAGGCCTGCGCATCCCGCATCTGAAGATCTTCAAGGCGGGCGAGTTGAATACGGACGTTCTCGCTTTTATCGAGAATAACGTGCGCTCCGCCGGTACGGTCGTTGGCGACTTGCGCGCGCAATTTGCCGCCAACCACGTCGGATGCGAACGCATGAAGGGCATTTGTATCGAGCGTGGCTGGGCCGATCTGCAAGATTTGGCAGACGAAATCATCGAACGAAGCGAGGCGCTCGCGCGCGCCGAAGTCGCGAAACTACCGGACGGCGTGTTTCGCCATGAAGCGGTTATCGATATCGAGAACGGCGAAGAGGTCACGATTCGCTGCAAGGTGACCGTTGACCATGAATCCATTGAGATCGATTACGGCGGCAGTTCGCCACAAGTGAAGTCGGCAGTAAACTGTACACTGACCTACGCCTCCTCCTATACGACCTTTGCCGTCAACGCGGCCCTCGACCTGCCGATTAAGATCAATGAAGGTACGCTGCGGGTCCTGACGATCAAAGCCGATGAAGGCACGATCGTGAACTGCACCTTCCCGGCCCCAACATTTGCGCGGACCGCCATTGGGAACCATCTGGCGGAGATCATTTATTGCGCGTTGGCGGACGCGGTGCCGGAGCGCATTGTCTCCGGATCGGGTTCGACACCGATGTGGGGGCAGTACCTTTTCGGTAAGAAGCAGGACGGCACGCCGTTCGCTCCACTCAATTGCATCAATGGCGGTATGGGCGCACGCCCCGACAGCGACGGGGTTTCTTGCCTGACTTTTCCTGTCAACGTCGGCAACACGCCGGTCGAAGTCCTGGAGAGCGAGGTGCCAATCCTCGTGAACAAACGGGCGCTTTGGCAGGATTCAGCCGGACCAGGCGAGTTCCGGGGCGGTTTCGGTCAGGAATTCGAGGTCGAGGTGCTGGGCGACGACCTGGGACCGCTTGACGACATTCTGGTGAGTTTCCGCGGCGGGCGTTTTATCCATCCGGTACCGGGTGTTCAGGGCGGTGGCGGCGCGCCCAACGGCGAGCTCTACGTCAACGGTGAACGGCAAGAGCCGGGCATTCAACGGACCCTTGGGCCGGGAGACCGGTTTCTCTGCCGTGCGCCAGGCGGCGGCGGTTTCGGCAGTCCCACTGAGCGCTCGGAAGCGGCCATTCAACGGGATTTGCGTGCGGGACTGGTAAGCGAGGACTATGTCCGCCGGCACTACGGAGACGACAGGCTTGCCGACGCCGGAGACGACTAGCTGATTTTCGCGAGGGCAATGCCGGCTTCGCCTGCGATCGAGTATGGCATGTAAACCGTGCCATCGTCGTTGATGAAGATATCCGGATCGCGAAGCTCATTGACGCGGATGTCGATGGCCCCCACTTTTGACGGCGTTGCCGGTAGATCCGCACCTTCGAATGCGCGTTCGGGCCGCAGGACTTCGACCGATTCATCCGCCCGCAAGTCGGATGGATCGCCATCCATATGGAAGCGGCAGGCGTAAATAACTTCTGGCGCCTCGCCGATGACCGTGTGGAAGACGGTCATCTCCGTCGCACTCCGCCGCCAAAGCGCGACATGCCGGATGTTCGCGGGAAATCCTTCTGGAACGCCAAAGGACTCGAACAGCTGAAACCCATCGGGCGAGCTCAATAGTTCCGCGCTGCGGGCTAAAGCGAAATAGGCGCCGTTTTGTTGAAAGACCTTGAAATAGGCGGGGCCAATATCCGGCTCATGAATTGTAAAGTTCAAGCCATCCGACGACTCAGCGACGCGGGTGCCTTGAATTTGGCTGCCGTCCGGTTTGTATCCGGTCCGGCCATGGAAATAGAGGCGAATCTTCCGCGCGTCATCGTCGATATAAATATCGGGAGATGCGATATGATCGATGAAATAACTATCCGCGAGATCGAGTACGCCCGCTTCATGCATCCGCCAAGGACCGGTGAGGGAATCCGAAACCGCGAGGCGAATATAGGTCCCATTGTGATGCGCGAAGTAGAGGTAATACCGGCCGAGTGGATTCGGCAGCCAATCGGGCGCCCGGATAAGGGAAGGGCCATTGATGTTCGTTCCCATACGCCCGTCCATTTCCGGGCGGATGATTGGACCTTCGCCGAGGCGTGTGACGTTCAGCTTCATGAAACAAAATCGCGCCGCTATTCGACCTCTTCCATACGCACCACATCCGGGCGGCCGGCCATGAACGGCCCCATCGCCGCGCCAAGGGTCTTGAAGTGGTCCGAGTTGCGGTGGAACTCCGTTGCGGCCTCGTCCTTGTAGCGCTCCATGAAGACATAGGTGTGCGCGTCGTCAGTGCGGTACAATTGATAGAGCAGGCAATCCGGCTCGTTGGCGTTGACCGCTTCAACGAGCTTCATGGCGGCCGCCTCGAAATCCTTTGCCATGCCGTCTTTCACTTTGATGGTCGCTACGATGCCGCGCATATCGCTCTCCTTACTGGGTGATGTCCATTTGAAGTGAAAACTAGGGCGAAGGTGAAATCGGGCGAGGGTTAGCCTGCAATCACGGCTTCGCCTTGAATCTGCGTCCGATGGAGGACGCGCGGCCGAGTGTGGTCGAGTTCGGTCCGGTGGTGCAGGGCACAGCGATTGTCCCACAGCAAAACGTCGCCTGCGCGCCAGGAATGTGTCCAAACGAACTCGTCCTGCGTCGCGTGACGCCAAAGCCGATCCAGCAAGGCCTCGCTCTTCTCGTTCTCCAGGCCGACGATGTAATTCGACGGCCATACTCGTCGCCGTCCCAAATAGAGGGCCTGGCGGCCCGTGTCGGGATGAATGCGGACGAGCGGATGTGTCGGGCCTTCAACCTCCTCCGGTTTGGTCGGTAGTTTTGCCGTCGGGCGGAGTACGCCCGCACTGTTGCGGCTTGAATCGTGAACCTGTGCTTTGCCGGCAATCGTCAGCTTCATGACGTCTGGCAGCGTTTCGTAGGCCATGTATTGGTTTGCGAAGGAGGTATCGCCTCCACCGTCTTCCGGAATTTCAATAGCATAAAGCATGCTGCCGGCCGGCGGCGTTTCGATATAAGAGTTATCGGAATGCCAAACGACCTCGCCGCTGCCGAGACCCGCATTCTCGCGAACCGGCACGCCATTCTCATCGAGATTGGAGATGACAGTGATCTCGGGTCGCGTGGCGAGCAGACCGCGGCCGGCTTCAAAACCGCCTTTCTTGAAATATTTGTGCGCGCCGCCTTCCTGCGTCGGGCCGAAGAGATTGGCCGCCGCAAGTAGTGAACCGTCATCAAGCTCTTGATCCCGGAACAACAGGACAAGGTGTTCGTGCCATGCATCCTTGAGCGCCGATGCCACCGTTTCCGGAATGCGGCCGGCCAGATTGATGCCCCGGATTTCCGCACCGAGTGCCGCGCCGGACGGTATCGTCTCGAAATAAGCCATATCTCATTAGGCCGCGTCTCGGATGGGACTGACAAGCCCCGATCCTTGCCGCACGCAAGTGGGGGGCGATATCCTTAGTTAATCAGTTCGATATGAAGGAGGATGTCCATGCTTAGGAACGAGCCCACCACCTATTCGGTGGTTTGGCCGCGTGGGGAGAAGACGCAAGAAATTGCGCCGCTCGCAACGCGGCTCGACTCATTGGAAGGAAAGACCGTTGGATTCGTTTGGGATTATCTGTTCCGCGGCGATGAGATATTCCCGCTCCTGGAAGAGGGACTCAAACAGCGCTATCCAAAGATCAAGTTCGTCAATTATGACGAATTCGGCTCCACGCATGGCGGGGACGAACACGCTGTGATCGCAGGGTTGGCGGATAAGATCAAATCGACCGGTACGGAAGCCGTTATTTCCGGTATGGGCTGTTGAGGCAGCTGTACGCCCGCCGTGTTGCGGGCCAGTGCAGCCGCTGAAGAAGCCGGCGTTCCAAGCTCTTCCCTCGTCTGTGAGGGGTTTGTCGGACAAGCGGGTACGACATCGTCCGGACTCGGCATGCCGAACTTGCCGCTGGCAAAGGTGCCGGGGCATGTCGATGTGCAAACCGACGATGAACTCCGGGCAAACGTCATGGATGTGACCGTCGATGACGTGGTCCGGAATTTGACGGAACAGCCACCACAGGCTCAGGCCCTTCAGGAACCCGATCCGCGCGAAATCCTCTTCGAAGGTACATTCGAGGAAGTGAATCGTTTGTTCCTCGAAAACGGGTGGACGGACGGACTGCCGATCGTGCCGCCGACAATGGACAAGGTGCAGGCGTTTCTGGCTTTTACAGACAGAGACGCGGAAGAAGTGATCGGCCGGCTGTTGCCGGACAATCGTGCGGCAACGGTTTGGAATGTGGCCGTGAACGGTGTTATGGCGGGCTGCCGCCCGGAATATATGCCGATTCTCATCGCCTTGGCCGAAGCGATGGCAGATCCGCGCTATGGCGTGGAGCATAGCGGCAATACGCCGGGGGCTGAGACATTGATCGTCCTCAACGGCAGTCTGATTAAGGAATTGAATTTCAATTACGAACAGGGTGCCCTGCGGGACGGGTTCCAGCCGAACACGGCTGTTGGGCGTTTTTGGCGGCTGTATTTGCGCAATGTTGCGGGATTTCTTCTGCATCAGAACGACAAAGGAACGTTCGGAAATACTTGGCGGGTCGTCCTGGCGGAGAATGAAGATGCCATTGGGGATATGGGCTGGACGACGCTTTCCGAGGATTTGGGCGCGGCCAAAGGCGAGAATGCAATCACGATCTCCCGCTATACCGGCGGTAATGTGATCGTATCTGTGTTCGGCAACTCCGCGGAGCGGGTTTTACCGTATCTCGGAGACAGCCTCATCAAACATACGGGTTGGGAACTTTGCTTCACGGTCGGCATCGCGACGGGAACCTATCAACCGCTTCTCGTGCTGAGTCCGGTTATTGCGCAGGTCTTGGCGAAGTCCGGTATGTCGAAGCGCGATGTTCAGCAGTGGCTCTTCGAGAATGCCCGCATCACGGCGGCCAAGTTTGAGCAGTATATATTTGAGTATACGAACTTTGTGCCGGGCGGCCGGTCGCTCGCGGAGATGGCCCGTTTGGGACAGGCACCGAAGGTGTTCGGTGAGTCGGACGATCCGGAGAGATTGGTTCCGATCGTCTGTGAGCCTGAAGATATCCTAATCGCGGTCTCCGGTGATCCACTTCGAACGAACTGCTATCTCTTCATCCATAACGGCATGTTGGGGTACACGACGCCGAAGGGCATCGCGTTGCCGGAAGGCTGGAGCGAGAAGCTAAGGGCCGCGCGAAACAAATAGAGCGTGTCAGGAGTCGAGCATTCCGGGGATACGCTCGCACAGATGATCCGCGAGCGCGATTTCGGATTTACTCCGAACGCCTCCTTTCCGGCGAATCAGTGCGACGGGTATCTGCGCCGTCAAAGACGCGACCTCAACAATCCTCAGTTTGCCGCCGGCAAGCTCTTCGCGCAGATTCCGTTTCGGTATCAAGGCAATGCCGAAGCCGGCTTCGACAAGGCGCTTTTGCGCGGTAAGGCTGTCGACAAGCGTGGTTTGCGGCGGCACGCCCACATCGGTCGTGAACTGCTTTAGCAGTGCATCATTTAGCGAGGCGCGCGCTTTTCCCGATGTCGGAAATCCGAGCCAACGATCATCGGCGAACGGTTTCAAGGACCTGACTTGGCTACTTTTCACAGCGTGGTTCGAAGGGACGACAACGTAGCGACGTTCTGCACCAAGCAGTGTGATTTCAAGCTGTGGGTCGGGGTCGTCGTGATAGCGAAGTCCGATGACCGCATCACTCCGACGGACGAAATCGCTTACTTCCAGACTATTCGCGGTTTGAAGGTCCACTTCAGCATCTTTTTATTCGACCTGAAACGCACGCAACGCTTCGACGAGATAGCTGTCGGCGATGGTTCCGACGACAGCGATGGAAAGAACCTCTCTCGAATTCTCGTTGAGTTTTTCGACGGCTCTTTGTCCATCTCTTACAGCAGCCAATACGGTCTGCGCATGAGGCAGCAGGGCTTCTCCGGCGGCGGTCAGGATTACATTTCGACCCTGGCGTTCAAAAAGCGGTGCGCCCAATTCATCTTCCAATAAGTCGATACGCCGGCTTATGGCCGGTTGGGATCGATGGAGTTGGGTTGACGCATTGGTGAAGCTTCCGGACTCGGCAATAGAGACAAAGGCCTTCAGTTCATCTAAGGTCATTTATCAGTTTTTCTTATATTAAAAAAATTATAATGCATTAGACGGATGCATAGCCGATCCATCAATCTGTCGGAAATCTAAACGATGGAGCAGCTCGATGACGGTTCAGCTAACAAAAGCCGAAGCTTTTAAAGCCTTTCACACCCGCCCACAGCCCCTGCTGTTACCCAATCCGTGGGATGTCGGCAGCGCTAAGTACTTCGCACATATGGGGTTTGAGGCCTTGGCATCGACGAGTTTGGGTCAAAAGAGCTCCGAAGGCGACATTGTCGCGAATGCAGACGCGATTTTGGCCAACCTAAAGGCGATCTGCGACGCCACGGATCTGCCGGTCAATGCGGATTTAGAGAATTGCTTTGCGGATGATCCGGAAGAAGCTGCGAAATTAATGGCGCGCGCTTGTGAAGCCGGTGCCGTTGGGGCGTCGATTGAGGACGCAACCGGGGATCGCGACAATCCGATTTATGAGTTCGAATTGACGGTCGATCGCGTGCGTGCCGCCGTCGAAGCCGTGCGGTCCTTGCCGGTTCCGTTCATGTTGACGGCGCGCGCCGAAGGATTGCTTTTCGGGCATGGCGATATTGACGATATCATCAAGCGACTGCTCGCTTTTGAAGCGGCAGGTGCCGATTGTCTTTACGCGCCAGGACTGAAAACGATCCCTGAGATGAAACAGGTTATGGACGCGGTCTCGACACCCGTAAATATCGTGATGGGGTTTGCGGACCCAAATATAACGTTGGCGGAGCTTGCCGAGATCGGCGTGCGGCGGGTGAGTATCGGCGCCGGCTTCTATCGTGTGGCAATGGCCGCCGCTGTAGATGCCGCGCAGCAAATGAAGGACGGCGACTTCACATTCGTGAACGACATGATCGGGATCGGGAAGCTCTACAGCGCGTTCCGATAGTCTCAGCGTTCCGGGGACGGCGGATCGATCAGTGATCGGAGCGTTTCGACCCGATCGGCCTCACGCGGTGGTTTGTCCCATCGAATGCGGTGAATGCGGGGGAATCGCATCGCAAGGCCAGATTTGTGGCGCGTTGAAGGTTGCACGGCGTCAAATGCAACTTCAAAGACCAGACCTTCTTCAACCGCTCGGACAGGTCCGAAGCGTTCCGTTGCGTGCGCCCGGACCCAACGGTCCAATTCGACCAGCTCCTCGTTGGTGAAACCCGAATAGGCCTTGCCGACCGGCACGAGCTCGTCCGCGCCCGCCTTCGACGCGCGCCAGCAGCCGAACGTATAGTCGGAGTAGTAGGACGATCGTTTGCCATGGCCGCGTTGCGCGTACATTAGAACGCAGTCTGCGATGAGCGGATCGCGTTTCCATTTGAACCAAGGTCCCTTCGGCCGGCCGGCAACATAGGCGCTGTCGCGCCTTTTGAGCATAAGTCCTTCGATCCCGGCCGCTCGAGTGCCGTCGCGAATATCGGCAAGCTGCTTCCAATCGGTAAAGGACACCAATGGTGAAATGTCGGTATTGGCTTCGGATCGCTGGCTTGCCCAACGTTCGAGCCGTTTTCTGCGAACATCCAATGATGCGGACCGTAGGTCTTCACCTTGATCGAAAAGGAGATCATAGGCGCGGAAATGCGCAGGATGTGCAGCGAGTAGCTTTTTTGTCGCCGTCTTTCGGCCCAGGCGCTTCTGCAGTTCGGCAAAGGGCGCGGCGATTCCGTTGTGCGCGACCAGTAGTTCACCGTCCACGACACCGTCGAACGTGGCGGATTCTAGGATATCCGGGAATGCCCGGCTGATATCGTCGCCGGTCCGCGAATAGAGCCGCCGATCCGTCCCGTCCGCGACCAGCAAGGCCCGAATCCCATCCCATTTCCATTCCGCAACGAAATCACTCGGATGTAGATTTAATAGCTCTTCGTAGTTAATTGGATGGGCCAGCATCATCGGTCGGAAGACCAACGATTGGTCAATTTGCGGCGGTGGCGATTTATCTTCGAGCCAGTCAAATAGATCTTCGTACGGTGCCTCAAGTCCGAACCATAATTCTTCGATTTCCGAGACTGGCTTCTGCCCAAATTCCGCAAGTGCAACTTTTGCCAAGCGCGTAGAAACGCCGACACGCAATCCGCCCAAAATGAGTTTCAAATAGGCGAACCTCTCTGAGATCATGAGGCCGTCCAGCGTATCTGCAACCCGCAAAGGAATATCTTTTCGGCTCGTATGTTGCAGTTCCGTTATAATGTATGAAAGTGATTTATTATCAGTGCATTGTGATCCATTTGGCCACAATAATGAAACCGTTTCCGCTAGGTCGCCGACGTAATCATAAGAGAGTTCAAAAAGGGTGGGATCGACCCGCTCGGCGATCAACTCGCGGATCATCGCCGCTTTCATACTGGGAAGTTTGAGCTCGCCGGTCAGAATCGCCAGAGTCCAACCTCGATCTGGGTTAGAAACGGTATCGAAATAATCGAGCAAAAGTCGAATTTTGCCGTTCCGCTGCGGTGTGTGAACAAGGTTATCCAAGAGGTCGGCGAAGGCCTTCATTCGTCTTCCTCGTCATATCCGATCATGGAAAGCGCGCGAGCGCGGATACCCTTTGTCCCGGCATAATGGACAAGCGCGTCCTCACGGCCATGTGTGACCCAAATTTCAGCCGCGCCGACCGCTTCGATGGTATCCGCTAACTCATCCCAATCTGCATGGTCCGAGAGGATCAGCGGCAATTCGACCCCGCGTTGGCGGGCGCGCTGACGAATACGCATCCAACCGGACGCGAACGACACCAAGGGGTCGGTAAACCCGCGAGACCATCGATCGTTCGTCGCGCCCGGCGGTGCCAGCACGATGGCCCCCGAGAGATCCTGCTTATTGTCCGGGGTCACATTACGAAGCTCTCCAAGATCGATACCGAACGTGTGATAGAGTTCCGACAACCCCGCCAACGCGCCATGTACGTAGATCGGTTGGTCGTAGCCGGCGGCGCGCAACAAGGACATCACTCTTTGCGCTTTGCCGAGCGCATAAACGCCGACAAGATGCGTTCGGTCCGGGTTTCGGGCGACGGATGTGAGCAATTTCGCGATTTCACCCCGGTCGTCCGGGTGACGGAAGACCGGTAGGGCGAATGTCGCTTCGGTAATAAAAACGTCGCAGGGCACGACTTCGAAAGGGGCGCAGGTGGGGTCAGGTCGGCGTTTGTAGTCGCCGGAGACCACTATTCGGCTTCCCTTATACTCCATTGCGACCTGTACACTGCCCAAAACGTGGCCCGCCGGGAAAAGCTCGACCTCTACATCGCCCAGGCGAATCCTTTCTTGATACGCTATCGCTTGCGTTTGCTTCCATGCTCGCTCCCCCATGCGGAGGGCGGAAATGGCGAGGGTTTCTGCCGTTGCCAGCGTCGAACGGTGTCCCGGGCGAGCATGATCGCCATGGCCGTGCGTCACAATGGCCCGATTGACACCCGAGTGCGGATCGATAAAGAAGTCGCCCGGCACGCAATAGAGGCCCTTTGGCGTGACTTTCAGCCAAGATTCGGGTTTCGGCATCTTGCATGTTCCTTATTTGTTCATATTGTGGTGAGGACGGGAACGAATTGCAAGGCGACCTCCGGCTGATGATGGCAGCGGCGACCGAAATTGACCGACCGGCCTTACCTGCGGCCTTCGCCAAATGGTTTGCCGCCCGAAACTGGCAGCCGCATCCGCATCAACTGGAGATGATCCGCGCGGCGAAGGACGGGGCGGATGCGCTCCTCATCGCTCCGACGGGGGGCGGAAAGACCTTGGCGGGTTTCCTGCCCTCGCTCATGGATATTGCGGAGAACGGTGCGGCGGGGCTCCATACCCTCTACGTTTCGCCTCTGAAGGCGTTGGCGGTCGATGTGGAACGTAATCTAACGATTCCTGTCGCGGAAATGGGCCTGCCGATCCGTATCGAAACGCGAACCGGCGACACGCCGCAGCACAAGCGCCAGCGCCAACGTTTCGATCCACCGGATATGTTGCTGACAACGCCCGAATCGCTTGCGCTGTTGCTGAGCTATCCGGATTCACATCGATATTTCTGTCACTTAAGGACTGTAATCGTCGATGAAATACATGCAATGGCAGATAATAAGCGCGGTGATCAAATGGCGTTGTGTTTGTCGCGCCTTAACGCGTTGGCCCCGGGATGCCGTCGTGTCGGGCTTTCCGCGACGGTTGCCTGGCCGGAGGCCCTCGCGGCGTGGCTGGCACCGGGCGCCGATCCTGACAAAGTCCGGCGCATTGAAGGCGGCGGCGGTGCCGAGGGGCGCGTCTCCATACTGACGACGAAGGCGGAGATGCCTTGGTCCGGGCATTCCGGCGTTCATGCACTGGCCGAAGTCTACGAAGAGATCAAAAAAGCGCAGACAACCATCGTTTTCGTCAATACGCGCGGATTGTCGGAAATCGTTTTCCAAGAATTATGGCGCTTGAACACCGAAAACCTTCCGATTGCGTTACATCACGGGAGTCTTTCGCGGGAAAACCGACGTAAAGTCGAAGCGGCGATGGCAGCGGGTAAACTGCGCGCTGTCGTGGCGACCTCTTCGCTGGATCTCGGTATCGATTGGGCTGAAGTCGACCTTGTGGTGCAAATGGGGGCGCCGAAAGGGGTGAGCCGGCTCATTCAACGAATGGGCCGTTCCGGACACCGCCTCGATACACCGAGCCGCGCGATCCTCGTTCCCGGTAATCGGTTCGAGGTCTTGGAGTGCCGGGCGGCTTTAGAGGCCGTTTACGATCACTCGCTCGACGGCGATCCGCCGAGCGAAGGCGGTCTCGATGTTTTGGCGCAGCACGTGATGATTGTCGCTTGCGCCGGTGCGTTTAATCCGGATCTTCTGTATGAAGAGATATGTGAATCCTCACCGTACGCATCACTTTCACATAATGATTTCAATGATGTAGTAAATTTTGTGGATCACGGCGGTTATGCCTTGCGTACGTATGAAAGATGGCGTCGATTGCATCGCTTGGACGACGGTACGTACCGAACGCGTTCGCGCCGGGCGGTGCAGCTGTTGCGGATGAATATCGGCACGATTGTCGAAGCGGAGACTCTGAAGGTTCGTATCCGGCGCGGGCGGGTTTTAGGCGAAGTCGAAGAGTATTTCGCCATGGGGCTAGAGCCGGGCGACTCCTTCATCTTTGCGGGACGTATGTTGCGATTTGAAGGTATTCGCGAGCAGACCTTGATCGCGAGCCCGGCTCCCGGCGCGGAGCCCAAGATTCCAGCCTATGTCGGCGGACGGTTGCCGCTGACCACCCATTTGGCGGAACGCGTACGGGCCATGCTTGCCGATCCCGGCCGCTGGGCCGATCTACCGGCGCAGGTTCGGGAATGGCTGCAGTTACAGCGCTATCGGTCCGACCTCCCCAGGGCAGATGAGCTTTTGGTCGAGACGTTTCAGCGCGGTCAGCGGGAATTCCTGGTGGCATATTGTTTCGAGGGGCGAAACGCGCATCAGACGCTTGGTATGTTGTTGACGCGGCGGATGGAGCGCGCGGGATACGCACCCGTCGGATTCGTTGCGACGGACTACGTTATTGCCGTTTGGAGTCTCAACGAAGTGAAAGATATCGATGCCTTGTTCGACGAGGACATGCTGGGCGACGATCTCGAGGCTTGGATGGACGATTCTTCGATGTTGAAGCGGACATTCCGCAATGTTTCCGTCATTGCAGGGCTGATCGAACGGAACTATCCCGGCAAGAAGAAAACGGGACGCCAGGTCACTTTCAGCTCGGACTTGATTTACGACACGCTGCGCCAGCATGAACCGGACCACATTTTGTTGCGGGCGACACGGCGAGATGCGGCAAAGGGACTCACGGATATTCGCCGCCTTGGCGATATGTTGAAACGAGCAAAAGGCCGCATCCGGCATCGTAAACTGGACCGGGTGTCACCTCTTGCGGTGCCGGTCTTGCTGGAGATCGGAAAAGAGCGGGTTGATGGGTCCGCTGATGATCAATTACTGGGCGAAGCAGCGGAAGAATTGATCGCGGAGGCGACACGACGGTCATGAGCGGGACGTATGAATTCCAATTTCAGGGCGAGAACCTCGTCGCGGACGCCGATGCGGCCCTAATTTGGCCCGAACGGGAGCTGCTCGTCGTCGCGGATCTCCATTTCGAGAAAGGTTCGGCCTATGGGGCGATGGGGACGTTTCTCCCGCCGTATGACAGCCGTTCGACGCTCGACCGGCTCGAAACGCTCATGGCGCGCCATCAACCCCGAACCGTTCTTTGTCTCGGCGACAGTTTCCACGATCTCGGGGCCGGCGACAGAATGCATGAAAGCGATGCGGCGCGATTGTCCGCGTTTACCCGCCGATATGAATGGATTTGGATCGCGGGTAATCACGATCCGACGATGCCGACGTGGCTGGGTGGACAGGTCGCCGACGAAGTGCGTCTCGGACGACTGTGTTTTCGGCACGAAGCCGAAGAAGGCCTTGCAGTGGGTGAAGTGTCGGGACATTTTCACCCGAAGGCGCGGGTCAAATCGCGGGGGCGCACGCTATCCTGTCGATGTTTTGCGACCGACGGCCGACGATTGGTCCTGCCCGCATTTGGCACATATACCGGCGGTTTGAATGTCCTCGACAGCGCGTTAAAGCCGATCCTGGGGCGGGACCTCATCGTGTATGCCCTCAGACGGGGCGCGGTACACGCGGTTGGAAGGCGCTCCTTGGTCGCAGACCCGGAAACGCAGCCGGCGCTGCTCTAGCTTCAGGCGGGCGGTAGATGCCCTCGTTTTACCCATAGGACGCAACCGTCGTCGCTCCACGGCGAATGACGGCTGCCGTCCGGCTGACGCAGCCATGTTCCCGCTGGATAGCTTCCGTGCTCATCGTTGAGTATGCCTTCGAGCACGAGGAGTTCCTCGCCGCCCGGATGCGGGTCGTCCTCAACTCTGGCACCGGGATCGAACTTCACCAACCTGACCGTCTCCGTTTCATGTTCATGAAGATGTATGACGCTCAATCCCGGCAAGCCGCGTGGTTCCCAATCGGCTGTCGCCGTGTTGATCGAGAAATGCCGATCGTCGGTTTGTTCGAACTGACGGAGTTTCACAAGAATCGTACAACCGTCCTTGCTGAACGGTGAATGCCGTGTACCGTCGGGATTCCGAACGTAGGTTCCGGCGGGATAATCGCCGAGTTCGTCGGAGAAAACACCCTCCAGGACATAAAATTCTTCGCCAAGCGGGTGCTCGTGTTCGGGAAAGGCACTGTCCGCTGCGTATCGGACGATAGATGTCGCACGTGCTTTCTCATCGCCAATCCGGTCCAACATCTTGCGGTCGACGCCGCCGGCGGGCGAAGCGATCCATTCCATATCGTTCGTGTTTATCTCAACGCGCTTCGAAAAATCCGCATGCAGCTTCATAAAACGCTCATATTCGCTGAATGAACATCAACCTGCATTGCTTCGATAGGTGGCGGGTGGGAAGATAGTTTTCAAGCATTTTGCCCGGTATTCCCTTGATGCGTAATTGGATAAAACTGCTGATATTTGCGTCGATGCTGCCGTGGTCCGGCTATGCCGATGAGTACGGGTTCGATGCCGGAAAAGACGCCTTCGCATCCGAGAATTACGCGACGGCGGTGGCGATTTGGCGCGAACAGGCAGCGGCCGGCGACGCAGAGGCGCAACTGGCGATGGGACTTGTCTACCGTCGAGGGGTCGGCGTTCCAAAGACACCCGCAAAAGCCGTGAAATGGCTGGGTCTTGCGGCCGACCAAGAGCTGCCGCGGGCGCAATCCGTTTTAGGGCGAATGTTCGAGATCGGTGACGGCGTACCGCCCGACGATAAAAAAGCCCTCGATCTGTATCGTCGCGCTGCGGAACAAGGAGAGGCTGATGCTCAGCGATTGCTCGCGGGCATGCTGTTGGACGGCTGGGGCGGCGCGGTGGACCTTAGAGGTGCCGTCAATTGGTTTCGCGAAGCGGCGGCGCTCGGAGATGCCATTGCTCAGCGCCGTCTTGGAGAAATGTATCAGGCCGGGAAGGGCGTCGAAGCGGACCGGCATGCGGCAAAGGTTTTTTATCGGCGCGCCGCCGAGCAAGGTGAAGCGATTGCCCAATGGCGCCTGGGGAACCTTTACGCTGCCACGCAGGGGATGAAGTCGCATCTCAAGTTAGCGACGCATTGGTGGCGAAAAGCGGCCCGGCGCGGGTATTCGCGGGCGCAATTCGAGCTCGCATCCGCGTATCACAACGGCCGGGGTGTTCCCCAAGATTTGGCGCGTGCGGCCTATTACTATGAGGCGGCTGCACGGCAAGGGCTAGCGGTGGCGCAGTTATACATTGCCGTCATGTATGGCGACGGTCTCGGTGTACCTCGGAACGAAGTACAGGCCGCAGCGTGGTTCCGAAAAGCGGCGGACCAAGGTCATGTCGCCGCCCAGATTAACCTCGCTCGAATGTACGAACAGGGTTGGGGTGTCGATCAAGACTTGAGCCGAGCGCGGCATTGGTATGCGGAAGCGGCGGCGCAAGGGGATGACGAAGCCATCAGGAAACTCCGCGAGCTGGGCGGCTAGCCGTTATTTCGTTGCCGGCGCGCCCGCAGCGGGGGCGGTCTTTTCGATTTTCGCCTTCTTACGTTGTTCGTCGATGATGTTTTGATAGGCCTTCTGGCTCATGTCTCGGCGAAGTTCGGCTGCCATCTGGTCGAATGATGGCGGCTCGGATTTCCGGCGTTCCTCTACCTTAATTATGTGCCATCCGAATTGGGTCTTAACGGGCGATGCACTGATCTCACCGTCTTTCATGGCAAAGGCGGCATCTTGGAATTCGGGTACCATCATGCCTTTCGAGAAAAAGCCGAGGTCACCGCCTTTCGCACCGGAAGGGCCGGTCGAATGTTTCTTCGCCGCTTCGGCGAAGTCCCCACCTTTCTGTAGCTCCGCGATTACTTTCTTCGCTTCGTCCTCGGTTTTCAGCAGAATGTGCCGCGCTCGAATTTCTTCGTCGGTGCTGAGCTCGGCGACCCGTTTGCGATACTCTTCTTTAAGCATTTCATCCGACAGGTGAGTGCCGATATTCGCTTCGATATAGGCCTGCTGTAAAACACCGTCCGTGAGCATTTTTATGCGGCGCGCAATCGTTGAAGATTTATCGAGACCGGCCTTGCGGGCAGCATTCGCCAAGACGGTTTGATCGATTAATCTTTCCAGAAGTTGATCGGCAATCTGCGCCACCGGCACTTGCCGATAGCGGTCCGGTAAACCCTGGTACAGTGGAACGATGTCCGAAGCGTATATTTTTGTTCCATCGACGCTCGCGACAACAGTGTCGGTACCGGTTTGGGATTGGGCATGAGCGGATGTCGCGAGAAGAGGCATCGCCGCGATGGCGGCGATAAGAAGGGCTCGCTTCATGAGAAAGGTCCTTTGCAAATCGATTTGCGGCGAGTGTGTCAGACCTGATGGCCGGTGCTAATCGCTTCCGGCTCAGATCACTGATTCGTGTTTAGTGTCCTTAGTTGACGTTGACCGCGTCGCCGAGCACGTATCCGATCTCATCGTTGACGACGAGGTCCGCATAACTGTCGTGTTCTGTCTCATCGCGATTCAAGATCGCGTATTTCGCACCATTGCGTTTTGCGATGAGCGGGAACCCCGCCGCGGGATAGACGACGAGAGAAGAGCCGATTGCGATCATTAAGTCGCAGGCCATTGTTTCGATCTCGGCCGCGCGCATCGCGTCTTCGGGCATTTGCTGGCCAAACGATATGGTCGCCGTCTTTACATAAGGACTGCCGCAGTTCTTACAGGCCGGCAGTGTTTCATCCCGCTCGAAAGGTTCGAGGATCTCCGCCAACTCATGACGTTCGCCGCAATCCAAACAAGTGGCGTATGTGGAGTTTCCATGCAATTCGATAACGCGTTCATCGGGCACGCCGGAGGCCTGATGCAATCCGTCGATGTTCTGCGTGATGACGGCAGAGCATTTTCCGTCGCGGACAAGTTTCTCGACAGCGCGGTGGCCGCGGTTCGGTTCCGCCACTTTCATCGTTTTGTCGGTTTCGATCTTGCGCCGCCATGTCTCCCGGCGCATCTCTTCGGAATCCATGAAGTCTTGAAAATAGACGGGTTTGAATTTGTCCCAGACGCCGCCAGGGCTTCGGAAATCGGGGATTCCGGACTCAGTGCTGATTCCCGCTCCGGTAAATATAACAACTCTGTTGGCGGCTTCGATTAGGTCTCGCAACTGGTCCGCTGACATGCCTCATCCCCTAATTTCTCTCTCAACCCAAACACGTCGAGAATGAACCAGCAAGTAGCCAAGTATATTCGTTCTGGAAATTCAATGCCTTTGGGCGTACATGTACGTCCAATGACGGCCTTGAAGCCGTCGAAATGAAAGATAAGGGAACGACTATGGCACGGAATTGGACGCCGGAATCCTGGCGCGGCTTGCCGATTCTGCAGGTTCCGGAATACCCGGACCAAGCAAAACTGGACGCCGCAGAAGAAACGTTACGCGCACAACCGCCGCTGGTTTTTGCCGGCGAGGCTCGGAAGCTCAAGGACAACCTTGCACGAGTGACCGAGGGGAAGGCCTTTTTGCTGCAGGGTGGCGATTGTGCGGAGAGCTTCGCGGAGTTCAGTGCAAACAACATTCGCGATACGTTCAAAGTCTTATTGCAGATGGCGGTCGTTTTGACCTTCGCGGCGTCTTGCCCGGTGGTGAAAGTCGGCCGGATGGCCGGACAGTTCGCGAAGCCGCGTTCCGAGCCGACCGAGAAACAAGGCGATGAGGAGCTGCCGAGCTATCGTGGTGACATCGTCAACAATATTGAGTTCCTGCCGGAATCGCGTGAGCCGGACCCGGGCCGCATGGTCCAGGCCTATAACCAGGCCTCCGCGACGCTGAATCTGCTGCGCGCATTCGCACAAGGCGGGTTCGCGGATCTCCATCAGGTGCATCGTTGGACCTTGGATTTTGTCGGCGATAGCCCGCAAGGCGAAGAATACGAAGAACTGGCCACGCGAATTGGCGAGGCGCTGGAGTTCATGGAAGCTTGTGGCATTACGGCGGAAGCCGTCCCGCAAGTCCGCGAGACCGAGTTCTACACAAGCCACGAGGCCTTGCTGCTTTGGTACGAAGAGGCGCTCACGCGTGAGGACAGCCTAACTGGCGAATGGTATGACTGCTCGGCTCATATGTTGTGGATCGGCGATCGCACCCGCCAACCGGACGGAGCGCACGTAGAGTTCCTGCGTGGTGTGAACAACCCGATCGGCGTGAAGTGCGGTCCGACATCGGATCCGGATGAACTTCTGCGTTTGCTCGACATTCTGAATCCGTCGAACGAAGCAGGCCGCATGACGCTGATTTCACGTATGGGACACGGCAATGTGGAGAAACACCTGCCGGGCTTGATCCGCGCCATCGAACGAGAAGGACGTAAAGTCGTATGGTCCTGCGATCCGATGCACGGAAATACCGTGAAGTCGGCGAGCGGATACAAGACGCGTCCCTTCGACCAAATTTTGGGCGAAGTGCGTTCGGTGTTTGAAGTCCACCAAGCCGAAGGGACTTATGCGGGTGGTGTGCACTTCGAGATGACGGGCCAAGACGTGACGGAGTGTATTGGCGGTGCGCAAGCCATCAGCGATGATTCCCTGTCGCAACGCTATCACACGCATTGCGACCCGCGCTTGAATGCGAGCCAAGCGCTTGAGTTGGCATTCTTGGTTTCGGATTCTTTGAAGGGACTTCGTGCCGGTTGGTCTGACAAACTGGCCGCGGCGTCTTAAGACGAGAATGGATCGATCGAGGAGGGACGCGGGTTTCGCGCCTATCTAGATCATGACGGTGAATTCGGACGAGATTTCGCGCTGGACCGACGTCTATTTCAATCGAACGAAAAGGACGGTTGAAAACTTCGGCGATGCGAAGGTCACCTATGCGGTGTTTATGCGACGGCCGGTCGTGTCCGCGCCGAAACTTGCGATCGATTGGTTGAACGATGTCGCTGCAGAACGCGGTGCGACATTCGATATTGAATTGACGCATGAAGAAGGCCGTTGGGTCGGCGCCGGCGAGCCCGTGATGTACGTTACCGGCCAGTTCGCGCATCTCGTGGATCTTGAAACCCTCATATTGCAGAAAATCGGTCCCCCGTGCGTCGCGGCGTGGAACGCCTTCACCATGTGCAGTGAATTGCCGAAAGTGGGCCTTTTGGCCATGGAGGCACGTCATTGTGCCGGCCGCGAGATGGCGGAAATGATGGCGTACGGCGCGGCGGTCGGATCTGAGCGTGCGCGGCGCAAGAGCGGTGCGGTGGGTTTCATCGGGAACGCAACGGATGCCACAGCGCATTATTTCGGGCGCGAGGCGGGCTTGGGGACCATGCCGCATGCGTTGATCGGTTATGCCGGTTCGACGTTACGGGCGGCCGAGATGTTCCATGAGACCTTTCCCGCCGAGAACCTAACGGTCCTCGTCGACTATTTCGGTAAAGAAGTCACCGATGCGATCGAGGTGTGCCAGCGATTTGCCGATATGGCGTCCGAAGGAAGGTTGGCGTTTCGTCTCGATACACCGGGCGGTCGTTTCTGTGAAGGATTGGATCCTGCCGCGTCGTATGCGGTGTTGGACCGGAATGCACCGGAGGCCATTCGGGGATATCGCACAGAGAGCGAGCTGCGACACCTGATCGGGCCGGGTGTTTCCGTTGCCGCGGCATGGCATCTGCGCGAGCAACTGGATGAAGCCGGTTTCGCCAACGCGAAGATCGTCTGTTCAAGCGGATTCAGTCCCGAGAAATGCAAAGCTTTTGCGATCGGCGAGGCGCCGGTCGACATCATCGGGACCGGAAGCTTCTTGCCCGAGCGTTGGACCGAGACTTATGCGACTGCGGATATCGTGGAATATGACGGGGTCCCGCGCGTGAAAGTCGGGCGAGAGTTCCTGCTTCGGCGCTAAGTCAAAAGAATCGGGATAGCCGGATATTGACGAAGCTGTCGCGCTTAAAGGCGGCAAACGCATTCGTGTCATCGACATTGGCCAGAAGCCGGGCTTCGGCTTCCACCTTCCAACGATCGCCAATTCGTCGTTCGGCCTCGATTAGAAAGGACATCGTTCCATCTTCGAGGTCGATGAGCGTACCCGCGAGCGCTTGGGTGTCGTCGACATCGTTCAGCGCATAGCGCGCGCCAAGAAACAAGTCATTGTCGAAGCCGGTCGCTGGTGTGGATGCCGGGTCCCGTCCATCTCGGTGCTATTCCATCAATAGCCCGAGGTCAGCGTCCGTGTCCGCGATCTGGAAGATGGTGTATTCAAAGCCGCCGACCATCGCACCAAAGCTGCTGCTATGACCTTCGCGGACGATGCTCTCGAACTTCCAGAGCCAAGCGTCCAATGTGTATTGCAGGTCGAGACCCGCCTGAGTGATGAGATCGAAATGCGGTACCCGGCGAGCTCCGTCGGCGCTGAATGGCAATCGCGCTTCCCGGCTGAGACCATGGAAGACCGAAAAACCGAAATCCCAGTCGCCGAAAACCTGCGAGTAACGCGCGGCGACATCGACATGTGCTTTGCCATAGTCACTCTCTAAGACGGCGCCGTTTTCATCGACGGGCTGTGGTGTCCGCAGGCGGCCTCGCCGGTCCGGGAAATCGCGCTCTCGGAAGCCAGGTAAGACGAAAAGGTCCAGTCGTCCCCAATCCTTTTCGAGGCCGATCGCGACCATGGGTTGGCCCAATTTGTCCTCTTCGTCCGTATCTTCGACGATATCCGACTGATTGACGATATTGACCAGGTGCCTGGATTCGGCGACTCCCCAAAAAACCTTATTGATCCCCATCAAGAAATCCCAATCGCCCGTGCGGAAGGAGACATGCGCCTCCCGAATGTCGAAGTGACTGCGATCGCTGTTACGGCCGGTGAGCCGAGCATAAGGTGCGAATGTTGCCTTGAGGTCGCCATCCTGACTGCGGTAGCGGAATTCAGGAGATAGCAACAAAGACGGTTCAGCACCCGATAACTGCCCATCGAAGGCGGGCGATTGCGGGAACCAACGCAGTTCGCTTGCAATATACCCGGATGTCGAAATCTCTTCTGCGATTGCCGAACTCGTGGTCAGGGCCAAGAGAGCCGCGATCCCGAATGATGTGAATGCGCGGTTCATCGGAGCCTTTTCAAGATGCTTTTCTTGAAGTCTCGTTCGCGCTGTCCGGCGCCAAATTTGTAGTCGGAGAACTTCAAGTCGGTGCTCTTCTTGATTTGATGGTTGGTCATGGAAAGCAAGTGCGCTCGCCAGTATTTGCCGTCGTACTGGCGCCATTCCTTTTGCTCAAGCGTTTTGAGTAGAGCGCCACGACGGTCGAAGAAATCGACTTTTCGGACTTGGACGGCCGTTTGGTCTATCCAGGCCAGTTGGCGCGAATATCCGGAATGCTCGTATCGAGGCGTTCGTTCGACCACATCGCAGGTAAGGTCGCCGCATGGTTCGGTTTTTACGAACTTGTAGGAATACTTATTCAGCTCCAATGACGTGAAGTCCTCAAAGGCAAATTCGCTGCCGACGAATGGGCCGGATTTGTTGACGGAAGAAATTCGCTTAATCCGCTTGAGTGCCGGCAGATAGAGCCATTGATTGTCTGCCTCCAAGATCTTTGCGTGCGATAGCAGGGCGGTCCCATCGATGTCGGTGGGGCTGTCGAAGACAATGATACTTTTGTCGCCGACATCTTCGTCCGGCACTTCCAGTGTGTTGAGCGCCAAGGTCCGGCTCGACTCGCGGCCGGCGGCATTCCGCAGGATCATCTTCAGCTTCACCTTACTGTCGGTAAAACCGCGATCCGAACGGTCGCTGCGGGCAGCGATGGCGAAGCCTTTTTCGGCTGCTGTTTCCGCCAGCGCCTGCGGTGCTGCAATGGCCGCCAGGACAACCAAGATTGACGTGAATTTATTCTGCAGCGGTTGCGAGAGGTGCATTCTTTTTCTCCGTGTCGCGACGGCCAAGCAGGAGCAAGGCCGGAAGGAAGAGGAAGTCGAAAACCAAGGCAAGTACGATGGCCATGGCCGTAAGCAGGCCCATTTCGGCATTCACTTTGAACGTCGATGCAGCCAAGACGGAAAAGCCGACGGTGAGAATCATTGTCGTCGTCATGATCGCCGGTCCCACCATACGAAAGGCATAGCGGATGGCATCTTCGGCTGAGAGGAGTTTCTCGCGGCGCGCGCGCAAGTATTTCGTCAAGAGATGGACCGAATCGCCGACGACAATGCCGAGCGCCGTCGCCGTTACGGTGGCCGACGCCATACCGACCTGCCCGACCAAGAGCGCCCAAAGACCGAAGGTCATCAGAACCGGCACCGCATTGGGCAGGATACTCATCGCCCCCATCGCGACACTCCGTAATGCGAACATCATAATGAGTGAGATGAGAACGACCGCGATGACGTTGCCGCGCAGCATGCTGTTGATGTTGCGCTCGGATATATAGGCAAACATGACGGAAGCGCTCGTCGGATTGGCATGCATCGCCGGTGGCGTGTTGGCCTTCAACCAATCCTTCGAGCGGTTCAAGAAATCGCGTAGCTGCACCGTCGTCACTTCATCCGATGTCACGGTCACGCGCGTGGCGGATTTATCGATATTGATGCGGTCGTTGAGATCGAGGCCGAAGGGCAACGACATTTCGTATAGCAATAAATACTGCGCTGCGAGACCGCGTTCTTTCGGAATGGCGTACCAGCTGTCGTCATCGCCATGCATGTTCTTGTTCAGGCGTTTTATGATATCGGTGTAGCTATAAACGTGCCGCACTTCCGGCTGCTCTCGAAGCCACGCGGTGAATTTCTCCAAATTGGCGAGATATTCGGGGTTGCTGACCCCACCGGGCTCCCCGGATTCGACCGAAAACTCGATCGGATACAGTCCGGCAAGATGCTCGATGGCGAATTCCGCATCGCCTCGGAAGGGCACTCGATGATCGAAGTATTTTACCCATTGGTCATCGAGTTGAAGGGTCGGGATGAGGGCGATCAGCGAAACGGCGATGACTCCGAAACCGAGCAATACGCTTTTAAACCGTCCGATGACAAAATTCGCGAGACGGTCCATTACACGAACGCTCCAACCACCGGCGTCTTGGCGAACTTTCGCTTTAATCGGCAAAAGGCTCATGACAGCCGGCAAGAAGGCAAGCGAGATCGCCCAGGCCACAGCGATTCCGACCGCCGTAATATTGCCCAGATCGTGGAACGGTGGTGCGTCGGAGAAGTTGAGCGCCAGGAAGCCGACGATGGTCGTAATGCTCGTTATCGTGACGGCGAGGGCGTTAATGCGGATACTCTCCTTGATCGATTCGATCTTTGCCATCCCGTCACGCATCAAGCCAAGCTGGGTAACCAGGATATGAATACTGTCGGCGATCGCGAGGGTAAGGACGATTGTCGGCGCGGTGATCGAAATTGGCGTTAGCTTCACCCCGATATATCCCGCGAATCCCATTGCAGCCGCCGTTGAGAATCCGATGACGAGAAGGGTGCCGATTGTGCCAGAGACGCTTCGCAGTAAAGCGATCATGAAAAGAATGAGAACGCCGTACATGATCGGGATCAGCGTCATGGCGTCCGTCTGGCCGCTTTCCGCAAACGCGTTGTTGAGCATCGATACGCCGCTGAGCGCAATCGTTAAATCCGGAAAATCCTTCTCGACTGCGGCCTGGATTGCGCGCACATGGACGACCGCTTCGGGTACCTCGGTCAGGCTCTTCTCGGGGTATTGAAGGACGATGTTGATGCCGGTTGTCTTGGCGTCGCGCGAGATCAGGTTTCCGCGAAGGAGCGGTTCCGCGAGCGCGATGGCTTTACGCCGATCCAGCTCGCTCTGCGGCATCGACGCACCGTCCCGTATTAGGTCTTCGACAGTGAGGTCGTCGCCGGATGCCCAGCTATGTTGGAAGTTCGTCAAGGAATCGACACGAATGGCGAACGGCGTTTTCCACGCGTCCGCGGTCATGCGTTCCACCGCTTTTGCTTGTTCGGCCGTGAACAGCGCACCCGTCTTCGGCTGGATGACAATCAGAATGTTGTCATTCTTCGTGTAGATCGCCTGGAATTCTTCAAAATTGATAAGTTCCGGATTATCGGCGCCGAAAAAGACGCGATAGTTGTTGGCGAACTCGAGATGCCGTCCCCCGGCCGCAGCGCCAACGACGGCAAGTACGGTCGCGAGAATGACCAGCCAGCGCCAACGGACCACAAAGTCGGCGAATGCGACCGCCCAACGATCTGATAGGGAACCTGCCATAGTCTTTATCCTGCTTCTTGGCGTATATCAGAACAAACGTTCTGGAACGATTAAAAAAATTACGCCGCGCGGCGTTCTCAATAACAGAATAACCATTCTGTTATAAATGTCAACCCATCATTCTTTCTGCATCAACGTCGCAAGCGCCGCGTTAACGGCGGGCCACAAAGTGTCGGAATCCGTGCCGGCCCGGACCATTAGCGCCAGTCCCCTTGCGAGTGAAACCATCATCAATGCAGACCCTTCCGCATCGATATGAGTGGGTACCTCGCCTTTCATTTGTCCGTTCTGAATGGCCCGCGTAAACAGGGCCTGATGTTTGCGATCAATTCGTTGCACTTCGGCGGAGACATCGCTGTCGTGGGGGGCGACTTCGACGGCGACATTCACGATCAAGCAGCCGGCACAGAAGGTTTCGTCCTTGGCGTGCTCAGCGATTGTCCGCCAGTAATCGATGATGGCGGGCAGGCTCGCCTCATGATCCTGCAAACTCGTCATCAAGAGCTGACTCATCGTTTCGTCGTAATGGCGGATTGCCGCGATCAAGAGCTCTTTCTTGTTGCCGAACGTGCCGTAAAGTCCGTAGCGGCTGACACCGGTTTGCGAAACGATGTCTTCCATGGACGTATCGGCGTAACCGTTCCGCCAGAAAATCTGTGTGGCGTCGGCTAGGACGGTCTGTGGATCAAACTCTCGTACGCGTGGCATAATTACAGAATAACCATTCTGTTAATGTTTTACAACGTGCATATGGGAATTCCCCGACGCGATGTGAACCGTTTACACAATTCCCTTATTACGGAGGTACTCGATGATCTCCGATGTGGATGCGTCGACGGATAGTTTCGTCGTATCCAGGCGCAACTCAGGATCGGTCGGCGCTTCATAATTCGAGTCGATGCCGGTGAAATTCGCGATTTCGCCTGCCCGCGCTTTCACATAAAGACCTTTCGGGTCGCGCTGCTCACAGATATCGAGCGGGGTATCGACAAAGATCTCCACAAACTCGCCCGCTTCCAGCAGGCTCCGTGCCATCTCGCGCTCGCTTCGGAACGGGGAGATAAAGGACACAAGAACGATCAGGCCCGCGTCCGCAAAGAGTCTGGATACCTCCGATATACGTCGAATGTTTTCCACCCGATCGGCATCGGTAAAGCCGAGGTCCTTATTCAATCCGTGACTAACGTTGTCGCCGTCCAGGATATAGGTGTGATGGCCGAGCGCATGAAGTTCGGATTCAACACGGTTCGCGATTGTCGATTTGCCGGAGCCCGACAGCCCGGTAAACCAAAGGACACAAGGTTTCTGGATTTTCAGTTGTGCGCGCGCGCTTTTATCGACGTTGAATTCTTGCCGGGTAATATTCGTTGCACGCCGCAGCCCGTATTCGAGACGGCCGGCGGCCACTGTCTGTTTTGTATATCGATCGATGAGAATAAACGCACCGGTTTGCTTGTTGCTCTCGTATGGGTCGAAGGCGACGGTGCGTTGAAGGCTGATATTGCAGACCCCAATCTCATTGGCGTTCATCGTCCGGGCGGCGACTTGCTCGGCCGTATTTACGTTTATCGTGTATCTCAGGTCCGAGATGACGGCGAGAGTCTTTTGCGTGCCGATCTTGATCTCGTAGTTGCGCCCCGGCAGCATCGGTTCTTGATCCATCCATAATAATTGTACGCGAAACTGATCGCTGCTATCCGGCGGTTCGGCCGACGGCGCGATCACGTCGCCGCGTTGGGCGTCCACTTCATCCGTAAAGGTCAGCGTTATGGCATCGCCAGCCTGTGCAGACTCGCGGTCTGCGTCCATGGTGACGATTCGATCCACTTTCGTTTTGCGAAAGGAAGGAACAACGACGATTTCGTCTTGCACGTGAATCTGCCCGGAAGCGACGGTGCCGCTATAACCTCTGAAGTCTGCATCCGGTCGGTTGACCCACTGGATTGGTAGGCGGAAGGGCTGTTGCGTCCGTGGTTCCAGCGTATCCAAAGATTCCAGAAAATCGAGAAGAGTGGGGCCCCGATACCAGGCCATCTCAACGCTTTTCTTGCGGAGATTATCGCCTTTTAGTGCGGAGACGGGGATGCAGGTAATCGTGTCGAAGTTGAGCGTTTGAGCGGCTGTAACATAGGCCTCTGAAATTTCCGAGAATCGATCTTCGGAATAATCCATTAGGTCCATTTTGTTTACCGCCAACACCACGTGGCGAATGCCAAACATCGAGACGATGTGACTATGGCGGCGTGTCTGAGTCAGAATCCCGTTTCGCGCATCCACCAGTAAAATGGCAACATCGGATGTTGAGGCACCTGTTGCCATATTGCGGGTATATTGCTCATGGCCGGGTGTATCCGCGACGATGAAATGTCGCTTCTCCGTCGCGAAGAAACGATATGCGACATCGATGGTAATACCTTGCTCGCGTTCGGCGTTCAGGCCGTCGAGAAGATATGAGAAATCCAAATCTGAACCGTCTCCGGATTCCGCTTGAAGGGCGCTCAGTTGATCCTCAAGAAGCAGATTCGAATCGTAAAGAAGGCGCCCGATGAGGGTGCTTTTCCCATCATCGACGCTTCCGCATGTCAGTAGGCGTAGGACGCCGTCGGGCATCAGAAATAGCCCTCTTGTTTCTTCAATTCCATCGAGCCCGCCGTATCGTGGTCGATAACGCGTCCCTGACGTTCCGATACGCGGGCGTTTGATAGTTCTTCGACGATGGCATCCACGGAATCTGCATTTGAGTCGATGGCGCCCGTCAACGGATAACAGCCTAAGGTGCGGAACCGGACTTTGCGATCAACAGGGCGCTCGCCCTCCGCGAGCGGCATGCGGTCGTCATCGACCATGATAAGCTGGCCATCCCGCTCGACGATCGGTCGGTTCGCCGCCAGATAAAGCGGCACAATCGGAATGTTCTCCGCCGCGATGTATTCCCATATATCGAACTCTGTCCAATTCGAGAGCGGAAAGGCACGCAGGCTCTCACCTGGGTTGAGCCGGCAATTGAACAGATTCCAGAGCTCGGGTCTTTGGTTTCGCGGATCCCATCGATGCAATTCATTGCGATAGGAGATGATTCGTTCCTTCGCCCGTGATTTCTCCTCATCGCGGCGCGCGCCACCAATGGCTGCGTCGAACTTGTATTTGTCGAGGGCTTGCTTCAGCGCTTCCGTTTTCATCACGTCCGTATGTACGGCCGAACCATGATCGAAGGGGTTAATACCGCGCGCGAGGCCGTCTTGATTTATATGTACGATTAGATCGAGGCCCAGTTCTTCGGCCCGCTTGTCCCGAAAAGCGATCATTTCCTTAAACTTCCAGGTCGTATCGATATGGAGCAGCGGGAAAGGCGGTTTCGAAGGGAAAAACGCTTTTAGCGCCAAATGCAGCATGACCGCCGAATCTTTGCCGATCGAGTAAAGCATCACAGGGTTCAATGCTTCGGCGACGATTTCGCGGAAAATATGAATCGCTTCTGCCTCCAAGCTGCGGAGGTGTGAAGGCAGTTCTGTCCGGGGAGAAGCCATGCTTAGTGGTCGCTCGTTTGATGCGCGCGATAGGTATGACATTTGAAACCGCTAAAGCAAGTCCTGCCTATACGGTGGCGGTGACCACAAATTGCGGATTCACAGCGAAGTATCGGCCGTCTTCCAACGCCGCTTCGGCGGTGTCCAAGATGCTGTTAATCGATTGTTCGTCTAACGTGCCGGCTTCCCGTGCATACCCGGCGATATTTTTTGCGAAATTCAGCAATCGCCCTTTTGTGTCGGGTGTGGCCATAATTTGCACATCGACGCTTGAAAATCCGGCGGCTTTGGCAAGGCCGTATAATTTTCGGCCGATGTTTGGCGTTCGGAAGGCATGTGCGGCTGCATCGAGAAGCGCCCGCCAGTCGGATGGGGGAACGGGGTCGATCGCGACCATAGCGAAATCGCTGTCGATCGCGTGCGCTTTACCGCCAGGCTTTAAGACTCGGCGAAACTCTTTGAATGTATGCGCGGGGTCATCGACATAGACCATCACATTCTTTGCGATGATCCGGTCCAGCGAGGCGTCGGCGATTGGAAGCGTCTCCGATGTCAGGTGGTGTAATTCGAGGCGGTCTCCCAAGCCTTCGGCCTTGGCTTTTGCATGCGTGCGTTCAATGAAGTCTTTATTCACATCAAACGAATGGACGCGTCCATTGGGTGCAACTTTTCGCAGCAGTTCGCAGGATAGAAAGCCGGGACCGCATCCAAGATCGCCGACAATCTGGCTCGGCTTAATATCGGCAGGTGCAAGCAATCGCTCAAAAGCGGGACTCCACTGAAACATCTGTTCGTAGCGGTCGAGCCGGTCTTCTTCAATTTCAACCCAATGGTCCTTGTAATAGGATTCGAGTCCCATCTATTTTCTCCCGGCACGGCGTATGGACGAAGCGATTGCGAGCGTTGACGGCTCGGAAATTTTGATCGGATTTTTATAAAATACGCTAAGTTTGTTTTCTCGTCGAAGGCTAAACCGATATCTGGGCAGCCGTCAGGACCGTCATTTGATGCTTGCGCCTCTTCGCTGGTTAGGGAGACAGGGCACCCGAGCTGTAGCCGCGGTCATTTTCCTTGGAATAGCCGTACCGCCGCTGGGTGAAGTTTTAAGACCTTACGTCGGCGTCGCAGTCTTCGCTTTGCTGGTCATATCCTTCATGAGGATCGATATCTCAGCCTTGGTGAAGCATATGCGTCGTCCGGGGAATGTGATAGCGGCCACCGTTTGGACATCGATCGCCATTCCCCTTTTAGCCGGTGACACCAGCGAATTCATTGGCATCGGGTCGGTTTCACCCGGCTTATTCAACGGTATCATTCTTCAATCCGCGTCGTCGCCTATGATGGCGGCTCCGGCGATCGCGGCCCTGTTAGGATTGGATGCGACACTAATCTTAATCGCGCTTGTGGGCAGTTCTCCATTGGTGCCGTTGACGGCACCGTTCTTTGCGTATTTTTTCGTCGGGGATGCCCTTGCCATTTCGCCATCTCTCCTGGGATGGAAATTGTTCGGTTTATTGGCAAGTTCGGCGATTGTAGGGCTTGGACTGAGGCGTTGCCTCGGAGTCGCGCGTATAGAGCGATACCGTCAAGAAATCGACGGCACGAATATTATTGGCCTGTTCTTATTTGCGGCCGCCTTAATGGTCGATGTCGCGACAGCACTTGTCGAAGATCCGCTGCTTTGGTTCGCACTGCTCCTGGCCGGCCTCATATCGTTTTTGTTTTTCTTCGGCCTGTCGCTATTGGTGTTTTGGCGTGTTGGGCGGGATATCGCGCTTGCGATTGCGTTTATGACGGCACAGCGGAATGTCGGCCTGATGCTGGCGGTGGCCGGAAATGTATTGTCGGATATAACGTGGCTATATTTTGCGTTGAGCCAGTTGCCGGTCTATCTGTCACCGCATTTCCTGGAGCCCATCGCCAAACGCCTCAAACGCGCTGACCCGACCGGTAAGCTTTAGTATCGTCCTAGCCGACCTTTGCAAAGAATTCTGCGAATGCATTATTCACGATTTCCGGTTGATCGACATTCACACCGTGTCCGGCATCCGGAACGACGATGTGATCGGCGCCCGGTATGCGGCTGGCCATATAATCCGACCCTTGAAGGTAGTAGTCGTCGCCCGCTCCGATGATGACGAGGGTTGGCACGGAAATGCCGGGCAGGCTGTCGATTACCTTCGCATCTACTTGTGCCAGAATGCCCTTCGCCGCATAGGCCAGCTCTTGGCTGGAGCGCTGCAAGCTGACGGGCACTTCGGCGGCCCCGCCGAGCGCTTTGTAGCCTTCCTCCAAAATCGTTTTGGCACGGCCGTCGACCCGCTCGTTCCACTTGGCGCGCGACGTGTCGCTCCGATATCCGGGACCGCACCCCTGAAGAACGAGCGCTTTAACCCGGTCCGGATGCATCACATTGAAACGAAGCGACATGAATCCGCCCAAGGAGTGTCCGACAATGATGGCCTGATCGATCTCGAGATGGTCGAGAATCGCGACCATGTCGGCGACGGTGATGTCCTGGCCGTAGGCCGATGGGTCGTCTGGACACTCCGTTCGTCCGTGGCCGCGCATATCCCAGCGGACCAGGCGGTATGCATCTCGAAACGCGGTGACTTGCCCGTCCCACATACCGGTCGACGCCACGAAGCCGTGCGTCATCAAGATAGCCGGGCCGTCGCCATCGTCTTCATAGTAAAGTCTTGCGTCGCCGCGTGCGAGATGTGGCATGTCTCTACCCTCGATATGATTTACGCGGACATGGCCGCGCGGATGCCATCCGCGATACGATCACGGTTCGGAAAGACGTGGTCTTCCAGAACCGGACTGTAGGGGATCGGTGCGTCGAGGGCGCAAACGCGACTTACGGGCGCTCTCAGCGTTTTGAATGTCTCCGGATCTTCGGTCGCAAGAGAGATGATTTCGGCGGAGGCCCCCGCGGTCGGTCCGGCCTCGTCTGCGACCAGCAAGCGGCCCGTCTTACGGACAGAAGCCCGGATTGTTTCGCTATCCATCGGTACTAATGTGCGCGGGTCGACCACTTCGACGGAGACGCCCTCTTTGTCGAGTGTTTCCGCAGCCGCCAAGGCTTCTTGGACCATCCAGGCGATGGCGACAACAGTGATGTCGGTTCCTTCGCGTTTGACGTCGGCCTTGCCGATGGGAACGGTGTAATCGTCGTCGGGCACGTCGCCCTCAAGTCCCATCAGTCGATTGGATTCGAAAGACATCACTGGGTTGTCGTCTCGGATCGCCGCCTTCAGAAGCCCTTTCATGTCGTAAGGTGTCGACGGCAGGATGATTTTCAGACCGGTGAGGTTCATGAACATCGAATACGGACTCTGCGAGTGCTGAGCTGCGAGCTTTGTACCGCCGCCGACGGCGGCCCGGAAAGTGATTGGGAATTTTTGTTGTCCGCCGAACATGTAGTGGATTTTGCAGGCTTGATTGACGATGGGGTCCATTGCGACAAACCCGAATGTAACCTGACGCCAATTGACCACCGGCCGATAACCGGAGCCGGCCGCGCCGACCGCCATGCCGGTAAACGTGTTCTCGGTGATCGGTGTCGTACGAATACGTGTCGGTCCGAACTCGTCGAGCAACGACTCCGTTGCGTCCGTGCAGAATTCGAAGACGGTGGGGTCGCGGCGCATTTCCTCGGCCAGTGCCGCGGTGCCAGCCGCTGCGTAAGTAATCGTTCCCATTACGCCCCTCCCGTGCTGAAGACGTCGTCAAGTGCCGCTTCCGGCTTTGGAAAAGCGCTCGCCTTTGCATAAGCGACGGCGGAGGAAATCCGCGCGAGAATTTCCCGATCCATTTCTTCCCATTCTTCATCCGTCAATTGACCTTGCTGGGCCTTCAACGCTTCGACAAGGCGAGGGATCGGATCGCGTGTTTTCCATTCCTCGACCTCGGCCGCGGGCCGGGGTTCTGCCTGGGTTGGGCGTTCGGTGTGCCGACCCCAACGATAAGTTTTACATTCAATCAACGTGGGGCCTTCGCCGGCGCGGGCGCGGGCGACCGCCGTCGTGGCGGCATCGTAGACGGCCGCGATATCGTTGCCGTCGACAATGATGCCCGGTATGTCGTAGCCATGCGCGCGTGCGGCGACGTCTTCGCGGGCGTGGGTCTCGGCCGCCGCCGTGTTCGCGGCATAACGATTGTTCTCGCAAACATAGAGCATCGGTAATTTCCACGTCGCGGCGATGTTGAGCGATTCATGGAAAGAGCCGGCGTTGGAGGCACCATCGCCGAAGAACGAGACGGCGACCCGGCCTTTACCGTCCATCTGCGCCGCCAAGCCGGCGCCCGTCGCAATTGGAATGCCGCCCCCGACAATGCCATTTGCGCCAAGCATACCGATATCGAAATCGGCGATATGCATGGAGCCGCCTTTACCCTTGCAGTAACCGGTCTCACGGCCATAGAGCTCCGCCATCATGCGATCGAGATCGGCACCCTTGGCGATGCAGTGACCATGTCCACGATGTGTGCTGACGATTTGGTCGCCTTCCTCAAGCGCGGAACAGACGCCGACTGCCACCGCTTCCTCGCCGATATAGGAATGGACGACGCCATAGATATCGCCGTCGAGGTAGTCTTGTGTGGCACGCTCCTCGAACCGGCGAATGGTTTGCATCAAACGCAGCATTTCGCGTTGCTGCTCGGGACTGGGTTGCATCGCAGAGTCCTTTTCTCAGTCGGGGAAAGAGCCTTCTATGACGCCTCAACGGCTTGAGCGCTGAGGCCGAGCGACAATTCGCGGTGATCGCGCGTAATTTCCGCGAATACGGCCCGTAGCATGCGCGCGCGGTCCCGACCGTATCGTTCGGTAATACGCTCCTCGCCTTCGGGTGTATTCATGGCGTCGCGCAAGGGCTGATACATTGCCGAGATCAACATGTGGCATTCCAAATCTTCGAACGGCACATCTTGGGCGGCGGTCGGTGCGCCCATGTGACCATTAATCACATCGGTGAGCCAGCGGCGGCGCTTTTTCAGATCGATGAAATGGTGGCTGATCGTAATCAAGACTTCGGAGACGACTTCGGTGGCATCCGGGTCGTCGTGAACCATATCCCAATTGAAGGCATTACCGTGCTGTGCCTTCAGGCGCGACACCATGGAACGGCAGAATTCCTCGTACTTGTCACTTAGCTCCTCGCCCAGCATTTGAAGCATCGCCGCGACAAACCCCGGGATGATGCGCCGCGACAGATGCTCGCCTTCGATTGGAACCTGGTCGCCTGTCGGCAATAGGTGCACAAATGTATTCACCATCAAGCGCTCGAATGGATAACGGCGTTCTTGGTCCCAACGCAGCCTTTCGACGGCGAAGGTGCATTCGCGCCACGCGTCTTGAAAGAATTCTGTCGTATCTTCGCCAGGTTGCTCTTTAAAGCGCGCCAGTTCCTCACGAATATCAGCGGCGGAAAGACTTCCGTTTTGCGCTTCGGCTCGTCGCAATAAGCGATCCAAGGCGAAATCCAAACCGCGATCAAAGAGCGCCCGGAATTTTCCGGGACCATACTCCGAATTGGCGCTTAAATCGTCGGGCATCCTTCTGACTCCCTGTAACAAGCCGAATTTGCTGTCTCCGTTCGCCAATTGAGCCTTGCGCAGGCGGGCGCGGTGACTAACTTTCCAACAAGAATAGTCTGTTCGTGGGGTCCTTGCCACTGTGTGCGATAAATTCGCTGGCCGTCCCACACTATCCGGAGAAGATTAGCGAATCCGATGACTGATCGTTTGACCATTACGCTGGCACAGCTCAACCCTGTCGTCGGCGCTATCACCGCCAATATCGACAAGGTGCGCGACGCGAGACGGAAAGCCGCGGCCGATAACGCTGACCTCATTGTATGTAGTGAGTTGGTGGTGTCCGGATATCCGCCCGAAGATCTCGTCCTGAAGCCCTTCTTTCTCGATAAAGTGGAAGCGGCGGTGAACGAATTTGCGGCAGAAACGGCAGATGGCGGCCCTGCAGTCTTGCTAACGGCACCATGGCGCAACAACGGCGAGACGTACAACGCGGCTTTGTTGCTCGAGGACGGCAAGATCGCCGCGACGCGCTTCAAGCACGATTTGCCGAACTACGGCGTGTTCGACGAAGTGCGGGTGTTCGAGGCCGGGCCGATGCCAGGGCCGATGGATTTCAAAGGTGTTCGGATCGGCGTGCCGATTTGCGAGGACATATGGACGCCGGATGTGCCGGAGTGTCTCGAGGAATCGGGCGCGGAGATTCTGCTGGTGCCGAACGGCTCGCCCTATGACATCGAAAAGAATGACCAGCGGCTGCAACATGCGATCGCCCGCGTGAGCGAGACCGGCATGCCGATGGTTTACGTGAACCAGGTTGGCGGGCAGGACGAGCTTGTCTTTGATGGCGGTTCATTCGTGATCAATGCGGATCATTCGCTGGCGGTCCAAGCGCCTGACTGGCAAGAGGCGGTGCTGACGACCGAGTGGAGGCGCGGCGACGATGACGTTTGGGTCTGCGAAGGGGGTGTCAGCGAAAAACCGTCCGAGGGCCTCGAATCTATTTATCAGGCGATGACGCTTGGACTTCGCGATTATGTCGAGAAGAACGGCTTTCCCGGCGTTTTGATCGGTCTGTCGGGCGGTGTCGATTCCGCGATTACGGCGGCGGTCGCCGTCGACGCACTGGGGCCCGACCGGGTGCGCTGTGTAATGATGCCGTCGCCCTATACCAGCCAGGAAAGTCTCGAAGATGCCGCGGAAGCCGCCAAGCTCATGGGCGTGCACCTTGATGACGTCGGTATTCAGCCGGCGATGTCTGCGTTTGAAGGGATGCTCGAGCCGATCTTCGGCGATGCCGCGGCGGATGTGACGGAAGAGAATATCCAGGCGCGGAGTCGCGGCCTGATCCTTATGGGGATTTCGAACAAGCTCGGCTATATGCTGCTGACCACCGGCAACAAGTCCGAGATGTCGGTCGGCTACGCAACACTCTATGGCGATATGTGCGGCGGCTATTCGGTCCTAAAAGACGTCTATAAAACGACGGTCTTCGAACTCTGCCATTGGCGCAACCAGCATAAACCGGAAGGATTGTTGGGCCCGGTCGGACGCGTGATCCCGGAGCGGATTATCACAAAGCCGCCTTCCGCTGAACTGCGGTCCGACCAAAAGGACGAAGATTCGCTTCCGCCTTACGACAAACTGGACGATATCCTTCGTTGCCTGATCGAAGGGGAAATGAGCATTGAGGAGATCGTGGCCCGCGGGCACGAACCAGATACCGTGCAGCGGGTCTGGCACATGCTCGACCTCGCCGAATACAAACGCCGCCAAGCGCCGCCGGGCGTGAAGATTACCCACCGCGCTTTCGGCCGGGAGCGGCGGTATCCGATCACCAACAGCTTCCGGCGTATTTTGTGATTTCACAGTTGTAGCAAGACCGCCCCGGCGGCAACGAAGGCAGCGGCCGGCGCGCGCGTTTTGAACGACCCTTCGCGCAGAAACAGCGCGCTGATCGCGACGCCGAAGATGACGCTCGTTTCGCGTAACGCGGCGACAGCAGCGATCGGCGCTTCTGTCATTGCCCAAATAACCGCCCAAAATGCTAAGAGGCATAAAAGCGCCGATGCGATGGCGGGTCCCCAACCAGCCGCGGGACGTATGACAGCCTGAAACCCGCGACGTGAAATTGCGATGGGAATCATGGGGAGCGCTTCAAGCACAAAAAGTAGGAAGGCATACCCGTGCACCGAACCGGCATTGCGGGCACCAATCCCGTCTACGGTCGAGTAAGCGGCAATAAAACACGCCGTGCAGAGGGCGAAGCCGACGG
Organism: Rhodospirillaceae bacterium; assembly: GCA_002716125.1. GTDB lineage: Bacteria > Pseudomonadota > Alphaproteobacteria > UBA8366 > UBA8366 > UBA6544. The sequence goes on along the minus strand of PAZH01000034.1, from coordinate 18,211 downwards.
CTTGACCAGATGCGGTCACGGATTTCTGGCCAAAAAGAGCGAGTGCGACGAGCCCGGTGCAGATCGTAATCAATCCGACGTAACCCGTTTCGCCGAGCGTTTCTCCGATCAGTAGCCAGGTCACGATCGCGACGATGAATGGCGCCGTGCCGCGCGCAATGGGATAGACCTGCGACATGTCGCCGGCGGCATATGCGCGTACGAGGAATAATTTGTAGCCCGTATGTAGAACGACGGAAGCCGCGAGATACGGCCAACATTCCCAATTCGGCAGCGGAACGAATAACAGGACGGGTGCGGCGAGGAGCGCGAGCAACATGCTCATTTGTGTGACGCTGCTAAGGCGATCACCGCGTGATTTCAGTATGGCGTTCCAAGCCGCATGGAAAAAAGCGGCGCACAAGACGACAGCGACAACAGTAAACGACATCCGGACGGCTCCTTAGGTGCAAGCTGTGTGCTAAATGAAAATTTGGTCGCGGAAAATCGATACTTTCTCCAAATATTTGTGATAAAAACTCACATATGTTCCAGACGCTTCCTTCATTGAACGGTCTGCGGGCCTTCGAAGCTGTCGGTCGCCTTGAGAGTTTCTCTGCGGCGGCGGAAGAACTGATGGTGACCCATGGCGCGGTCAGCCGTCTTGTGCGTGCATTGGAGGAGCAACTCGGTGTCGTACTTTTAGAGCGCGGCCGATATGGCGCGCGGACGACGACCGCGGGCGACCGGCTTCTTCGCCGATTACAGCCTGCCTTCGAATTGATGCGTTCGGGTGTTGAAGAGATTTCGGGCGCTCAGAAAGGCGAGGCGCTCACGCTGTCCTGCTACGGCACGTTTCTCATGCGTTGGTTGATGCCGCGATTTCATCGTTTTGCGGAGCGTCACGGTAATATCGATGTACGCTTCATCAGCCACAATGATTTGCCGGATTTTTCGGATCATCGCTATGACATGGCAATCTCGACAAGTCTTCCCGAACGTGCGGAAACGTTGTCGGTGACGCGCCTCTTTGCGGAGTACTGCGGTCCGGTCTGCCGGCCGGATGTCCTTCCGGAGGGTAAACGCCTTGCGGCCAGAAGCTTGGTTGACGCGCCGCTACTGCATACGGAAACGCGTGCAGATGCTTGGCCGAATTGGCTCAAGATGGTCGGCAATGAAGACGTCGATCCCCGTCGAGGTCAGCGATATGAACACTTTTACTTTATGCTGCAGGCCGCGGTATCGGGGCTCGGTGTAGCAATCGGGCCGCACCCCCTTGTTGTCGACGACCTTATCTCAGGCCAACTCGTCGCGCCCTTTGGTTTTGTTGAAAGCGGTAACCATTATTACTTTTCCTGTCGTGAGGAGAGGGCGAATGATCCGCGTATCGATACCTTTCGGACATGGTTGGTTGCTGAAGCGGATTCGTTCGTTGCGTCGGGTCAGCTTGCAACCAATTGATAATGTTGGCATACCCTTCCGCCCAGAATATTTCCGGTACGCATCACCGAGCGACCTAAAATGACACTGCAAATCCACGATACCTATCAACGTAAGAAGGTTCCGTTCGAGCCACACGACCCTCAACACGTGGAGTTCTATGTGTGTGGACCGACGGTCTATGACTACGCGCATATCGGCAATGCGCGGCCGATCGTTGTGTTCGATGTCTTGTATCGGTTGCTGCAGTGTCTCTACCCGAAGGTCACATACGTCCGCAATATTACGGATATCGACGACAAAATTAACGCGCGTTCGGCCGAGAGTGGCGAGCCCATTAGTGAGATTACCGCCCGGACGACCGCTCAATTTCATAAGGACATCGATGCTTTGGGTGCCTTGCCGCCGGATGTTGAGCCGCGGGCGACCGATCATGTCGCGGAGATGGTTGAAATGATCGAAGGCCTGATTGAAAAAGGCCATGCCTATGCCGCCGAAGGCCACGTCCTCTTTAACGTACCGTCCTGGGAGGCATACGGTCGCTTATCCCGTCATAGCCGGGACGAACTGGTCGCAGGGGCGCGGATTGATGTGGCGCCGTATAAAAAGGATGCCGCCGATTTCGTGCTCTGGAAGCCGTCGAGCGAGGACTTGCCCGGCTGGGACAGCCCGTGGGGTCGCGGTCGGCCTGGCTGGCACATCGAGTGTTCCGCCATGGTGACGAAATATCTCGGCAACACCTTTGATATTCACGGCGGCGGCCAGGATTTAATCTTTCCGCACCATGAGAATGAAATCGCCCAATGCCTCTGCGATGAACCGACGGATGGCTTTGCCAAATACTGGATGCACAACGGGTATTTGATGTCGGAAGGCGAGAAGATGTCGAAATCCCTCGGCAACTTCTACACCATCAACGAATTGTTGCAGGCGTATCCTGGCGAGGCGATCCGTCTGTTGTTGATCAAAACGCATTATCGTCAGCCATTGGATTTCACCAGATCCGGCCTGGACGAAGCGAAACGGGAGTTGGATCGGTTTTACGGCGCGTTGCGCGGTCTTTCCGTAGATGCGGGCGACCAGGCTTTAGATGCAGATGTGCGCGCGGCTTTGAGTGACGATCTCAACACGCCATTGGCCCTGTCGGCACTTCACGCAAAGTTGCGCGATCTCAACAATGCCGAGGGTGATGCGAGAGAAGAAGCGGCGTCCGAGTTGCGAAGGGCCGCGAAGGTTCTGGGCCTGTTGGAACAGGATCCCGAGGAATGGTTCCGATGGGCGCCGTCCGGCCAAGAAGGTTTGGACGATGCGCAAATTGAATCGTTGATCCAACAACGGGCGGAAGCGCGGGCGGCAAAGGACTTTGCGACGTCGGATCGTCTACGCGACGAATTGGCCGAAGCAGGAATTATCCTTGAAGATAAGCCTGAGGGCACGATCTGGCGGCGCGGGTAAACGCGGTCAGTCCGTCGGCGGTCCCTTAAGCTCGACCGTATTGCCATCCGGGTCCTGGATATAGATCGAAGGACCTGTACCGTCGGCGCCATAGCGCGGTGAGGTTTCTGGTGCGTCGATGCCGTGTCCCGAGAGATGGGTGCGGATTGCCGCCTCGTCCCATGGTTCAATTCGCAGGCAAAAATGATCCAGATTCAGGCCGTCTGTGCTTGGTGGCGGGCCACCGCGCCGACCGAGCTCGCCGTCCGTGTCGACGATGTCGATAAGGGAGGTGCCGGCCCGCAGTTGATACAGACCTATTGAGTCGACCGTCCGTTCGACCTTGCAGCCGACGACGTCTTCATAGAACCGGATCATCTTGTCGAGGTTCGCGGTCCGGAGAACCAGATGGTCGAGTTCTTTTGGCGTAATTGGATTCGTCATGAGAATAATATCGGGACGATGATTCCGAAATTCTAGTGTTTGACGGCTAAACACCGAGGGCTTTGTCGACCATTTCGTCGCCGTAGTCGCGCCGCGCGGTTTCTTCTTTCATGCGCCCATCTTCAAGGTCGCGCGCGAGTTCCGCGATGGGACGGTCTTGAGGCGCGCCCAATCCGCCGCCGCCAGGTGTCTCCATGCGGACGGTCTCACCGGCCTCGAGAGTCAGAAGTCGCTGCTTCGGCGACATGGCCTCTTCCCGGTTGGTGCCGTGGTTGCGCACGATGCGGCAGTTCCCGCCCGGAAGGCCGCCCGCATATCCTTCAGCCGCGGTGATATAGCTGTCTGCGCGGCCCGAAAAAGTCGTGCCGTCTTCAAGGATACGGACATCTCGCGCGACACCCATGCCGCCGCGATGGCGGCCGGCGCCGCCCGAATCTGTAACCAAAGTATACTCTTCAACCATCAACGGGTATTCGTGTTCGACCGCTTCCGCCGGCATGTTGAGCGAGTTCGTGATGTGGCAATGGGCACCGTCCATTCCGTCGAGAGAATCCCGCGCACCGTTCCCGCCGGCGAGCGTTTCCAAATAGACGTAGGTCCCGTCGTGTTTTTTCGATTTGCCGGAGAATACCATCGCACCCAGGACGTCGTGGCAGGAAGCCATCGCTTTCTCGGGTGGCAGAAGTCCCGCAAAGGCTCCGAACACGGCGCCGGAGAGTTTTTGGCACGTCGTGGTACGGGCGCCGACCGCGGCCGGATAGTGCGGGTTCACAATGGTGCCCTCCGGTGCGGTGAATTCGATCGCGTCGAAGAGTCCGCTGTTCGCCGGCAATTCGGGATCGAGGAGCGCCTTGATCGCGTATGCGACGGTCGCCATGACGCCCGTCGGCATGATGTTGTAACCGCCGCGCGATTGAGGGCCGGATCCGGTGAAATCGAGATGCATATGGTCGCCTTTGACGGTGACCGTTGCCGCGAGGGGTAACTTATCGCCGCCAAACCCGTCGTCATCCATCCAGGTCGTAAAACTATGCGTGCCATCTTTTAGTTCGGCGATCCGCGAGCGCAGGCGCCGCGCCGTGTAGATCATGAGGTCCTCAACCGCGCGGTCGACCGCGTCGCTTCCCATGCGTTCGATCAGCGCGGTGATTTGCTCCGCGCCCAGAACGTTCGTTGCAATCTGGACCTTCAGGTCTAGCAGTCGATCTTCCGGCTCGCGGGTGTTTTGGATGATCAGTTGCATAATGCCGTCGTCGAGTGTGCCTTCGCGAACCATTTTGACCGGCGGGATCCGGATACCTTCTTCAAAGATGCTGGCGGCCGTTGGGCTGATCGAGCCTGGGACCGATCCGCCGACGTCGGAATGATGTCCGAGGCAAGCGGCGAAAAACTTCAATACGCCTTTGTAGAAAATGGGGGTGATGATCGAGATGTCCGGTAGATGTGTGCCGCCGGCGAGATAGGCGTCATTGCAGACAAATGCGTCGCCCGGTTTGATATCTTCAATCGGATAGTCCCGAAGGATCGCATCGACACCCCCCTTTAAAGAGCCGAGGTGAATCGGGATATGAGCCGCCTGGCCGATCGACCGGCCCTCGGCATCGAATAGCGCGACCGAACAATCACGGCGTTCCTTGATATTGGGCGAGAAAGAGGACCGTACGAGTTTCGCGCCCATTTCCTCGATAATCGCAAGAACGCGATTGTTGAAGACTTCAATTTCGATCGCGTCGATGGGGCGGCTTTCCGAGAGCTTACTCATTTCGAAGCCTCCAATGTTAAGTTTCCGACCGCGTCGGTTAAGGCCTTGTAGTTGGGCGGTACAACCGTCGTCGAACTCATTTCTTCAAGAATGGCGGGACCTTGGATCTGTTTGTCGGTGACGAGGTTGCCGCGTTCGTAAACGATTGCTTCCTGCCATCCGCCATTTGCCCCGAAATGCACACGCCGGGTCGATGTTGCTTCGTCCGTCCCGGATGTTTCGCTTTCCATCGGCGGTTTGGGCGTTTGCCCGACGGCTTCAAGGCGGCAATTGACGATTTCTACAATCCGTTCGGGGATATCGTAGCTGTATTGTGCCTTGTGTTCCGCGTGGAAGGCCGTGATGAAATCATCCAGTGAGACATTCTCCAACGAGTGGTCGAATTCGACCCGTACTTCGAAGCTTTGGCCTTCATAGCGTGCTTCGACATAGCGGCGAAATCCGCGAGCCTCCTCGGGAACATCGTCGGCAACAAGCCATTCTTCAGCTTGTGTTTCGAGCTCGTCGAAAGCGGCTTTTGCTTGTCGCCAACCGTCTTCTTCGGCCCGGCATAACAATGTCTTCACGAAATCGAAGGTCAGGTCGGATAACAAAATGCCTCGGGCGCAGAGCGTGCCGGGCTCGCGAGGCACCAATATTCGTTGGCATCCAACTTCGTCGTTGACGTCGCTTGCAAGCAAAGGTCCCGCGCCGCCGTAAGCGAAGAGCGAGAAGTCGGCGGGGTTATGTCCCTTTGCGGAGGCGACCGAGCGTATTGCGCGGGCAATACCAGAGGCGGCAACGCGGATGATACCGATGGCAGCATCTTCGACGGAAAGCCCGAGCGGCTTCGCGATTTTCTCTTCGATTGCGCGCCGAGCGGCATCCGCGTCCATCTTCATGCGACCGGCGAGAAGAGCACCTGGGTTGAGGCGGCCGAGTACGATGTTGGCATCGGTCAATGTCACGTCCTCGCCGCCGCGCCCGTATGCGACAGGTCCTGGGTCGGCACCCGCGCTCTGCGGACCGACCTTGAGGGCGCCCCCGCCATCGATCCACGCAATGCTGCCGCCGCCGGCGCCAATCGCGTTGACGTCCACGGCCGGTGATTTCACAGGATGACCCGCGACCGTGCGTTCCGAGGTGAAGAGCGGCCGTCCACCCAAGACCAGCGAGACGTCGGTACTTGTACCTCCGACATCAAAGGCCAGAATATCGGGATAGCCTGAGGCTTTTGCGACGGCCGCTGCACCAACCACGCCGGCGGCGGGTCCGGAGAGACACGTGCGGACTGGATAGGTCGCGGCGGCGTCGACGGTCAGCAGACCGCCATTCGAGTGAATGATATATGGATGACGCTCGATGCCGATCTTTTTGATTCGGTTCTCAAATTGACCGATATACGATTTCATTCGCGGCCCGATATACGCGTTTACGGCGGTCGTCGAACTTCTTTCGTACTCCCGAAACTCGGACAACACATCGCTGGAAAGGCTTACAAACGCATTCGGTAGAATCCGCCGTACGATTTCCCCTGCTTTTCGTTCGTGATCAGGGAACCGATACGCGTGGAGGAAGCAAATGGCGACTGCATCGACCCCCGCTTCACGCAATCTGGTGGCACCTTCTTCCACGGCCTCGAGGTCGAGCGGGGTCAATACGCGGCCATCGACGGCGACCCGTTCCGGAATTTCGATGCGATGGGCGCGGCGCGCCAACGGTTCGGGTCTCGTGACTTCATAATCGTAGAGATGCGGCCGGATCTGGCGTGCGATCTCCAACACGTCCCGAAACCCCTTTGTGGTCAATAAGCCGATCGTTTGCGCGCGCCGTTCCAGCAACATATTCAACGCGACTGTCGTCCCATGACCGAGATAGACAATCTCCTTTGGGTCCATCTTGTGCGTCTTAACGGTCTCATCGAGTCCGATTTCGACGGCTTCCGACGGGTCACCGGGTGTCGAAGGCGTTTTGTGATAATGCAGCTGACCCGTACGCTCATCGAGCAAGGTGAAATCCGTGAAAGTGCCGCCGACATCGACGCCGATTCTAAACATACTGAGTTCCTAATTGCTGACTTAGCGGACGAGCCAACCGCCATCGATTGTGAATGCGGCTCCGCGCATCGCGGCCCCAGCCTCACTGCAAAGGTAGACGGCGGCCGCCGAAATTTCTTCAACCGTAATGAAACGCCTGAAAGCTTGGTGGTACGGCATCTTCTGATCGATAAATTCGTCGATCACGTCTTCTTTGGTCTTGCCGCGCTCTGCCGCAAAGGTGTCGATCCGATGTTCGCTGAGATTGGTCCGAACGGTACCCGGACAAATCGCGTTACAGGTGACGCCGGTCATGATTGTCTCGAGTGCGACGGCCTTGGTCAGACCCATGATGGCATGTTTGGATGCGGTGTAACCCGAAGTGTTCGGAGACGTAACGTGGGCGTTGACCGAGGCGGTATTTATGATGCGACCCCAATCGCGCTCGCGCATTTGCGGCAAGACCATTTGCGTCGTTAACATCGCCGACGTGACATTGACGGCAAACATGTCGTTCCAAACGTCCAACGGAAAAGATTCGACAGGCGCGCGGTGCTGCATCCCCGCATTGTTGATTAGAATATCGATTTTGCCGAAATCGGCATTCGCGGTTTCGATCATCGCCTTAATGGCGGCCGGATCGCGCATGTCGGCACCATGGAAGGATGCTTTTACACTGAAATCGGATTCGAGATCGGCACGCGCCGTTTCAATTTCTGCTTCGTCGCCGAAACCGTTGAGTAAGATGTCGCAGCCTTCAGCCGCGAGTGCGCGTGCATAACCCAAACCGATACCGCTGGTCGAGCCGGTTATGACCGCGGATTTGCCATCAAGAAATCCACCCATACTGTTTTCCATCCCTGCGTTTGACCATGGAAGAGAAAGCTATGTCGCACGGGTGTCGGGAAAACTGCTTAATGCTGTTACAATTGGTCGCTACGTGATCGGAGGATGCCGAGAATGGCCGAACGACCAATAACCGTTATTACGCACCGGGTGTTCCCGGAAACCGTTGCGATACTCCAAGACTGGACAGAGCTTCGCCTGAATGAGGGGGAGGCGAGTTGGCCGGCTGACGAAGTGCACCGTCTGTGCCGAGACGCTTCCGCAATGATGGCCTTTATGCCGGATAGCGTGAACGAAGCGTTTCTTGCGGATTGCCCGGACTTAAAGATCGTCGCCTGCGCCCTTAAGGGGTACGACAATTTCGACGTCGAGGCGTGCACACGTCGTGGCGTCTGGATTACGATTGTGGACGACCTCTTGACGATCCCCACGGCCGAACTTGCTGTCGGTCTGCTGATTGGTATCGCACGGCATGTTATGGCCGGTGACCGGTTTATAAGAAGTGGCGCGTTCGAGGCTTGGCGGCCGAGTCTATACGGGATGGGGTTGAGCGGCCGGACGGTGGGCATTGTCGGTATGGGTAAGGTTGGGCAAGCCATTGCCCAGCGTCTCCGCGGATTTGATGCGGAATTGATTTATGCGGACACGCAAGCGCTCGACCCCGTAACAGCGGCATCGCTTCAGCTAACCCACGCCGGTTTTGAGGAACTCATCTGCCGCTCTGATTACACAATAATTGCGACACCTTTGAATTCGGAAACTCTGCATCTCATCGACGCGGGCGCGATTCGAATGATGAAACCAGGTGCCATTCTCGTGAATCCGGGCCGCGGCTCGGTCGTTGATGAAGAAGCGGTTGCGACAGCCTTATCGGACGGCCAGCTTGCCGGATATGCAGCGGACGTTTTCGAGTTTGTGGACTGGGCGCGACCGGACCGACCGCGATCGATACCGAAACGCTTGCTCGATCAAACGGAGCGAACCTTGTTCACACCCCATATCGGCTCCGCCGTCGTGGATGTCCGAAAAGCGATCGAAGCCGAGGCGGCGACGAGCATCTTAGAGGCTTTGCGCGGGGATCGGCCTTCGGGCGCGATCAACGACGTGGGGTCCTGATCACGGAGACTTGGTTGGTGGCCGCTGTCTAACTTCGGGCATATTGCGGCGAATATCGAATGTATAAGGAGGCGCTGAGATGCGGAAAAGAATAGTCGGTGCGGCGGCAGGGCTCGCCATTCTGTTTACGGCAGCCGGTGTTCAAGCCCAAGGGATGGAAGACGTGAAGATCACAGCTTCCGATCTTGGAAAGGGCATCCATATGCTGATGGGGCGTGGCGGTAATATTGGGCTTTCGGCCGGTCCCGACGGTGTATTTATGGTGGACGATGAGTTCGCGCCGCTCACGCCGAAAATTGTCGCTGCCGTCCGCCAAATTTCGAAGCAACCCATTCGGTTCGTGTTGAACACGCATTGGCATTTCGATCATACCGGCGGCAACGAAAATTTAGGCAAGGCGGGTGTCGCCATCGTGGCGCACGACAATGTCAGGAAGCTGATGAGTGCGGAGCAGTTCTTAAAAGCATTCGGGCGAAAGATTCCGGCCGCACCTAAAGCGGCGTTGCCTATTGTTACTTTTTCGGACGGCGTCACGTTTCATCTAAACGGCGAAACCATCAAAGTGCTCCATGCACCGAATGCTCACACAAGCGGTGATTCCATCGTCCATTTCGTGGAAGCGGACGTCATTCACATGGGTGATACCTTTTTCAACGGGTTCTATCCGTTTATCGATTTCCAACATGGGGGCACTATTGAGGGCATGGTGGAGGTCGCAGATCGCGTCATTGCGATGGCGACGTCGGGGACAAAGATCATCCCAGGTCACGGCCCGCTCTCCAATAAAGCTGAATTGAAAGTCTACCGCGATATGCTGGAGACGGTCGGTAAGCGGATGGCGGACGCAGTCGCGGCGGGAAAATCCTTAGCCGATCTGCAGCAGAATAGCCCATTGGCCGATCTCGATGCGACTTGGGGCAAAGGCTTCCTAAAGCCGCCGAAGTTTCTTGAACTCGTCTATACGGGCATCAAGCAATAGCGTTTCAGTGAGCGAATGTATTCCGAGGTCGCAATCTTTTCACTTGTCCGCGACCGCGTGCTTCTTACGTTCAAGATAAACGTATTCAAATCTTGTCGAAGGGAGAATGACGATGGCGAGTGGAGAAACAGCCCTAATCGTCGGTGTTGGGACGAAGTTGAGCGCGTCGGTAGCGCGGCTTTGTCATAAACAAGGCATGAAGGTCGCGCTGGCTTCGCGGAATGTCGATAAATTGGCCGATTTGGCCGCCGAGATTGATGCAAAGACATATGCGTGCGACGCCAGTCAGCCGGAGGATGTCGAGCAACTGTTCAAGAATGTCAATTCGGATATCGGCGAGCCCGATCTAGTGCTCTTCAATGCCAGTGCGCGTGTCCGCGGTGGGGTTCATGAAATCGATCCGATCGAAGTGCAGAAGGCGATCACGATTACATGCTATGGCGGGTTCCTGGTTGGCCATCACGCGGCGAAGCAAATGCGCGAGCGCGGTAGCGGCACCATCCTGTTTACCGGCGCCTCGGCCAGTGTGAAGGGGTATCCCAATTCATCCGCATTCGCGATGGGTAAATTCGGGCTGCGTGGGCTTTGCCAAAGCATGGCGCGTGAACTGGCGCCGAAGAATGTCCACGTGGCGCATTTCGTCATTGATGGCGGTATTAATGCCGGTGAAGGCGATGAACGGGCCGCGAGCCGCGGTGAAGACGGAACGCTTGAGCCGGATGCAATTGCCGAAACCTATCTCCACATTCACCGGCAGCACCGCAGTGCCTGGACGTGGGAGGTCGAACTTCGGCCTTGGGTCGAGAACTTCTAGTTGCCGTAGAACTCGACCTGCCATTCCATATCGTCTTCGGTTAGCGGGAATTCATTGCCGCCGCGTGCGCGAAGAAGTGAGTTCGGCCGGACTTTCGCGACCTTACGCTGCAACTTAACGGCGGCTCGCATGCTCATGCCGGATTTCCAACAGAGCGACGTTACGGCCTTTCCACTGCCGGAGCCGAGCATCTTGGCGACGATCTCCGATGGCAGTCCCGACATGTGCGACATGGCGTATCGCGTAAAGTGCGTATCTGATAGGTCGACGGCTTTCATCACGACCGATTCGTTGAGCTTACCTTCCTTGTGAAGTTTTTCGGCGCGGGCTATCGCTTTGTCTCGCGCCTTGTCGTCTTCGGTTTCCAGCAATTCGTCCGAATCGATCCGTTTGCGCACCTCCATGCGCATTTCTTCGACATCCGATTCTTCGACATCGTTGTTCTCGATCAAACGTTCGAAGAGAGCGGCGCTGACGAAACTGGCGATCCGGCGCACGGTTCGAACCGGCAGGCTGCCACGGTCGACGAGGGGCGGGTGCCATTCTTCGTGGCCTTCCGCTTCGACGGCGATCAGGTCGATGGTTTTATCACTAATCTTCGCGCTCTTGTTCTCAAGGAGCGTCGGGATGGCTTCTTCGTCGCCGCTTTCGATGATGGCGTCGACGACTTCTTCCGGGAGCTCCGGACGCCGCGCAACGGACGTCATCGCGCCGCTTTCGATCCCGAGTGCCACGATCTCAAGCAAGTCCCGGTCGCTCAGTAGGGGTGAATACTCGATCACCGGGGCCGAGACGGCGCGCTCCGCGTCCATTGCGAGCCGGCGTACGACATTTTTCGGAACATTGCGGGCGTGCTTGATCTCGTCCGACACGATTGCGCGAACATCGCTAATTTGGTCTCGTGCGAGGGTGTCGAGGATATCGAGCGCCATCTTCGACAGTTTATCCTGTTGGTCCGAGGATATATCCGGCAATAGGCGGCCCAGCTTATGAGCGAGTTCTTTCCGGACCTCGACATCCGGGTCTTCCGCCAGAATCATGTCCGCCTGGAGGGGGGTGCCGTCGTTGTCCGCGATTTCGCGCCGGACCATCGGGTCCTTATCGTTCGCCAAGTAATAGAGGATTTCCGGCTCCATATCCTCATGCATGGCAAGGTCGCGTCGTTGGTCGACGTTGCCGTTCTCGAGAATCACTTTTGCCTGGTCGTAACTTGGCCGCTTGCTTTTCGGCTTTTTCTTCCGCTTTTTGCGGCGCCTCTTCCCTAGAACCCAACCGAGCATGTCATCATCACCTAGCCGAAATTACGCAATTGCTGATGCACCCCGATGCCGAACGCGGTTCGGCTTCCCCACTATATTTAATCGCCTAAATCGTCGATTTGGCAACTAGTCCTTAATGGCCTCCATCACCTTGCCAATCAGACCATCAATGCCGCGTTGCTTGATCCAACGGAAAACCGCCACGAGGCCGAGTTCGCGGTCGAGCCAAACGAGGTTTGAGCCGGCACCGAGCGCGAAGAAGCTGGATGCGGGCGCGCTTGGGTAAAGTGTGCGATCTGTGTTCAGCCACCACATGAAGCCATAATTCGCATTGCAGGCGGATGGTTCGATCAGGGCATCGACCCAGTCTTCCGCCATGATCTGGCGTGTGCCCCACCGCCCGTGGTTCAAGATCAATGAGCCGAACCGCGCGTGATCGCGGCTACTGATAAAGAGGCCGCCGCCCCAGTGGCCGCCGCCGGGAACCGATTGCATGCGACGGCCATCAATCTCCATCCATGCATTGTCGTAGCCAAGCCATTCCCACGTATCGCTGGCGCCGATCGGATCCATGATGTGTTCTTTGAGGACCTCCGGCAGCGGTTTGCGAAAAACCTGCATCAGCGAGAGAGCGAGCCGATTCACCCGGACGTCGTTGTATTCGTAGTATTCTCCTGGGCGTTTAAGGTCCCGATGCGTCCCCTTTTTGGAGTTGTCTGCACCGGCACCAACGAATCGGTTCCGGTCCACCATATCCGGTTTGTCGAACAAGGTTCCTTCCCATTCGCTCGCCTGCTGTAAGAGGTGACGCCAGGTTATGTTTTTGTTCTGATCGGAATCGAATCCATCGTCGAGCGCATAGTCGCGCATCGGGTCATCGATGCTCTTGATGAGGCCCTGCTCGACGGCGACGCCGGCAATTACGCCGAGATAGCTTTTGGTGGCGCTGAACGTCATGTCCGCCCGCTGGGTATCGCCCCATTCCGAGACCAATTTTCCGTGTCGTAGAATTAGCCCATTCGGATCGCCACGCGGGCGGGTCGGCCCGAGAACGACGGCCCATTCCGGCGGCTCCGTATTACCGAGGACCGACATGAGACCTTTGGATAGATCGCGATCGGCGTCGGATTCGAGCTCTTTGTGAAAGGAGATGGCGTCCGTGATTGCGGCGGCATCCATACCGACGTCCGCCGGGTCGGCAATGTCCCAATTTGCGTCTGCCCAGACGCCTGGTGCGGAATCGTTCATGTCATGCCTCTCGCTATAAATTTTAATTTATTGTAGTGCGGCAATATGCCTTAGGCCAACTTCGGAAAGAATCAAGACGACCGGTCAAGACGCCTTGTGAGGAAAATATTATGCATGTTATCGTTTTTTCGCGGACAAGCGATACCGGTGGTGACCTTGCTCGGAAATTATCGTTCGATAGGAACGAGACGAATAGACAGGGAGTTTCAAATGAAACGATTTATGCTTTCCGCGCTTGGCGCGGCCGCGGCTGTAGCGGTGACGGCGAGTGCTGCCGTTGCGGCAAGCCCAACGATGGAAACCGTTAAAAAACGCGGACAACTTATTTGCGGTGTGAACACCGGTCTTGCGGGATTCTCGGCACCAGACGACAAGGGCGTTTGGAAAGGATTTGACGTCGATTACTGCCGCGCGATGAGTGCCGCCGTTCTCGGCAATCCGGATAAAGTCACCTACAAGCCGTTGACGGGTAAAACCCGGTTCCCCGCGCTGCAATCCGGTGAAATCGACATTCTTTCCCGGAACACGACTTGGACCTTTAAGCGTGACGTCAATCTCGGCTTCGAGTTCGTCGGTGTTACCTATTACGACGGCCAAGGCTTTATCACGCGTAAAGATCTCGGCGTTAAGAGTGCGAAAGAGTTGAATGATGCGTCCGTTTGCATTCAAACGGGTACGACCACTGAGTTGAACCTCGCCGACTTCTTCCGCACGAACAAAATGAAGTTCAAATCGGTTGTTGTGGAAGACGCTACGGAAGCACGTCAAGCCTATGCGGCCAACCGCTGCGACGTTTACACAACGGACCGTTCCGGCCTTGCCGCTCAACGTTCTGTTCTGAAAGACCCGGACGCACACGTTATTTTGCCGGAGATTATCTCGAAAGAGCCGCTCGGCCCGGTCGTCCGTCACGGCGATAATGTCTGGGGCGATATCGCGCGCTGGGTTCGCAACGCCTTGATCGTTGCTGAAGAATTGGGCGTCACGCAAGCCAATGTCGACCAAATGAAAGGGTCCGACAATCCGGAGATCAAACGTCTCCTCGGCACCGAAGGCGACTTCGGTAGCATGCTCGGCCTCTCGAAGGATTGGGCTTATAACGTGATTAAATCCGTTGGCAACTACAGCGAGATTTACGAACGTCATATCGGTCCGAAGACCGCGATCGGCCTCGACCGTGGCGTTAACAATCTTTGGACCAACGGCGGCATTATTTACGCTGCGCCGTTCCGTTGATCTGCAAGCCGGCATAGACTGGTATCGATACACGCCCGGCCCGCCCTATTCATGCGGGCCGGGCGCTGTGTTTGAGAATAAAATACGACAGCGCTGCGAGTACTAATACGGGGAACCGGTATGGCGGTGGATGTAAAGGACGGGGGAACGCCTTCGGGTGGCGGCGCTCGTTGGTGGTACGATCCCAAAGTTCGGGCGATCATCTTTCAGGTCACTTTTGTTGTCGCCCTGGTCGCGTTCATTGCGTTCATTGTCAACAATACCGTTGTAAACCTAGAAAAGCGTGATATCCGCGCGGGGTTCGGTTTCTTGTCCGAGCCCGCGGGTTTCGAAATTCCGATCACCGGACTGGTCGACTATTCCGTCGATAAAGGATCGACGCACGGGGCGGTGTTCCTTATCGGCTTGCAGAACACATTTCTGATTTCCGCAATGGGGATCGTTCTGGCAACGATTCTCGGCTTCATCTTAGGTGTTTTGCGCTTATCGAATAACTGGATCGTTACACGCCTGGTTGGTTCCTACATCGAAATCGTGCGGAATATTCCGCTCCCGCTGCAGTTCATTTTTTGGCAAACCGCGGTCTTCATCATCTTTCTGCCGAAGGTGCGCGACCCGATTTCAATATTCGATACGATCTACATTCACAATCGCGGACTCACCGGTCCGAAGCCGATCGGTGAGGCGGGCTTGGACTTTGTATTCTATGCGATCGTCGTCGCGATCGGCGTCGTTATGTGGTTACGTAAGTGGGCGCGCCGGCGGCAAGACGAAACCGGCGAGCAGTTTCCCGTCTTATGGACGTCGCTTGGAATCCTTATCGGGCTTCCTTTATTGGTTGCGGCGATCCTCGGGTTTCCGCTTTCTTGGGAATACGCGGAGCTGGGCCGCTTCCGCTTTACCGGCGGTATGGGCATTCCGATCGAGCTCTTCTCTGCGCTCACGGCTTTGACCATCTATACGTCTGCCTTTATCGCGGAAATCGTTCGTGCGGGCATTCTCGCGGTCTCTCGCGGACAGACGGAAGCGTCGCATGCTTTGGGCATTAGGCACGGCCCGACCTTACGGCTCGTCATCATGCCGCAGGCCCTCCGCGTTATTATTCCGCCGCTGATCAGTCAGTACTTGAATCTCACGAAGAATTCTTCGCTGGGCATCCTGATCGGGTACTCGGATCTGTTCAATGTGTTTGGTGGTATTTCCCTCAATCAAACCGGACAAGCCATCGAAATTATCTTCATGTCGATGTCGGTATATCTTTGTTTCAGCCTACTGATTTCCTTGTACATGAATTGGTACAACCGGCGCATTGCGCTGACGGAGCGTTGAGCGATGAGTGATGCAATGAACAAGCATGACCGGGCATTCGTTCGAACCGAACATCTGCCGCAATCGCCACCACCGGTCTCGACATCCGGAATCATCGGTTGGGCGCGGGAAAATCTATTTTCGTCGCCGCTCAACGCCGTGCTGACGATCGCTTCCTTTTATTTTCTCTATTTGGTCGTCCCGCCGTTTGTCCAATGGGCATTTATAGATGCGGCCTGGTGGGGCAGTTCCAACAAGGACTGCGCCGGGTATGACGGTGCCTGTTGGGCGGTTGTAACAGCGCGGTTTGGGCAGTTTGTGTACGGCTTTTACCCGGAAGCCGAGCGTTGGCGGCCCAATCTCGTCCTCGTCCTGTTTGCGATCAATTTGCTGCCCGTCTTGTGGGACCGCGTGCCGGGCCGGACCGTGGCCGCCCTATTCTTGGTCACAGGTTTCCCGCTGATCGCACTTTTCTTCATCCATGGCGGTCTCGGTTTGGAAGTTGTCCCGACACCGAAATGGGGCGGCTTCATGCTGAACCTGATCATGGCGGCGGTTGCGATTATCTATTCCTTGCCGCTTGGAATATTGCTGGCGCTCGGCCGGCGATCAGAGTTCCCGATTATCAGCCGGTTTTGCGTGCTCTTCATCGAGTTTTGGCGCGGCGTGCCGCTCATTACCGTCTTGGTGATGGCCTCCTTCATGCTGCCGTTCTTCATGCCGGACGGGTTTAACTTCAACGAACTGCTACGGGCATTGGTCGGCTTAACGCTGTTCTCGTCCGCCTATATGGCGGAGGTCGTTCGCGGAGGGCTGCAAGCCTTACCGAAAGGGCAGACCGAAGCAGCGCGGGCAATGGGTCTGACCTATTGGCAGTCGATCCGCCTCATCATTATGCCGCAGGCTTTGAAAATCACGATACCCGCAATCGTGAATACCTTTATCGGGCTCTTCAAGGATACGTCCTTGGTCATCGTTATCGGCCTGTTCGACCTTCTCCAGGTCGCGAAGTCGTCGGTCACCGATACCAACTGGCTCGGCCTTGAGCACGAGACGTATATTTTCGTGGCGCTGGTGTTCTTTATCGCTTGCTTCGCGATGTCTCGCTACAGCCTTTACCTAGAACGAAAACTCGATACCGATCACAGAGATTGAGCGGGGAAATATCATGAGTGAATCCATGAGCGAAAATCGATCCATAGATACCTCGGAACTGTCGGGCGAACCGGTCATCCAGATCAGCGGCATGAACAAGTGGTTCGGGCAATTCCACGTGCTTCGTGATATCGACCTGACGGTCTATCGGGGCGAGCGAATTGTTATCTGCGGGCCGTCCGGCTCCGGGAAGTCGACGCTCATCCGATGTATCAATCGTCTGGAGGAGCATCAACAAGGCACCATCATTGTCGACGATATCGAGCTGACGGACGACTTGAAACAGATCGACAATGTACGCCGTGAAGTCGGAATGGTTTTCCAGCATTTCAACCTCTTCCCCCATTTGACGATCTTGGAGAACTGCACCTTGGCCCCGATTTGGGTGCGCAAGACGCCGAAGGCCGAGGCCGAGGAGATCGCGATGGAATACCTGACCCGCGTGAAAATCCCGGAGCAGGCCGACAAGTATCCAGGCCAGCTGTCCGGGGGACAGCAGCAGCGGGTGGCGATCGCAAGATCGCTCTGTATGCGCCCGAAAATCATGCTGTTCGACGAGCCGACATCGGCGCTCGATCCGGAGATGATCAAGGAAGTGCTCGATGTGATGGTCGACCTCGCCGATACGGGTATGACGATGTTGGTCGTGACCCACGAGATGGGGTTTGCCCGTCAGGTCGCGCACCGGGTCATCTTCATGGATGATGGCCAGATCGTGGAACAGAATGAGCCCGAACCGTTCTTCAACAATCCGCAATCGGATCGCACCAAACTGTTCCTGAGTCAGATCCTATCGCACTAGTTAGAGCGCGATAACCGGTCCTTTCGCGACGTGCTTTTCGATAAGCATCGCATCGATCTCCGCGTGTTGCGCGTCGTGTCCGGGTTTTGCTCGGTGCGCCTCAATGGCGGCTTGGTCGCGCCAAAGCTCGGTCAGGAACACGGTGCTGGGAGGGTGTCCTTCGGGAACCGAAATTTCCATTCGAAAGCAGCCGTCATCGGCGAGCGTGTCTCGCGAATTACGGCGTAACAATTCGAGGAACGCTGGAAGACTTTCCGGTTCGACCCGGTATTCGATAATGATCGACAGATGGGCCCCTGCAACGTCCATGGCTTATACCGCTGTTTTGTGAGATGAGAGATTAACTCGCGAAACGGATATCAATTCAAGAAGGT
>PAZH01000033.1 GCA_002716125.1 Rhodospirillaceae bacterium | reverse complement strand
GGCATACATCGCGAGAATCGGTGGCTCGAAAAATGATCAGCTTCGACGCCTTCATTGTGCTCAATAAAGGTTAGTCAATTTGCTATGCAACGTGGTGCTTTCTGGTGCCGATAAAAAGTGACTAACCTCTGTATAGTTCATTGATTTATAATAATTGATTGACTCAGCCCCTGGGCACCATTTCTTTCTCTGATAAATTAATCGTAAAGCCAGACCGCCCGCGCGCGGTCGCACGGCATTGCATTGGACTTGGGAAAGGTGAGGCGTATGGCTGAATACATTCCACCCGCATTGGATTGGGTGCGCGAACAGGTCGAACTCTACGAGAGCAGCGGCGGGACAGAAGGCACGACACTTCGCGATACGGGCCTTCCCTGTATCATTGTGACCCACAAAGGGAATAAGACGGGCGCTATTCGCAAGATCGCGTTGATGCGAGTCGAGACGGACGGTTGTTATGTTTTGGTTGGATCTTACGGCGGTCGGCCGGACAACCCCGTTTGGGTTTATAATCTTCGCGCGCATCCCGACGTGGAAATTCGAGACAAGACTGAAGTCTTTAAAATGAAAGTACGCGAAGTTGAGGACGACGCGGAGCGCAAGCGCCTCTGGGATATGAGTGCGGCTGCTTTCCCACCATATAACGAGTATCAAGCGAAGACGGACCGGAAAATCCCGGTCTTCATCGCAGAGCCGGCCTGAGATTGATCACGGAGAGAGATTATGCCTCGAATAGCCGAGAGCTTTGATGCCAGCGCTGTCGAATGGCGAAAGGTAAGCGATTCGACAGAAACCGAATTTCTGATCGACTTCGATTACAGTCTACTTGGGTACGACCACGAGAGCGGCCGTCTCGATATGTTGTTGCGCTTTCACGACAACGGTGGGCATTGCCGTCGCCATCGGCATATTGCGTCCACGGCGACGCTAATCCTGGAAGGCGAACAGCATGTCGAAGAGGTTCAGCCGGACGGCTCGACCAAGTCGATCGTTCGAAAGAAGGGCGAATATGCGCTTGCGGGTGCCGACGCGCTGCCGCACCTCGAACGCGGTGGGCCGAATGGGTGCACGCTGATGCTGTCGATGGTGGCACCGGATGGACGGTTATTTGAATATTTTGACCGTAATATGGAAAGCGTTCGGATTTTGACGATCGAGCAATACGTGGAAAGCTGGGAGCGTGGTGCGGTTCCGGGTCCGGTGGAAACGGCTTCGGCTTCGGCGGCTTAAGATAATCGAATGCGCCTGGCGATTATCAACGATTATCAGCGCTTGGCGCTTGAGACGGCTGAATGGGGCCAGCTGCCGGACGGAATTGTTCCGGATGTTTTTCACGATCAGTTAACCGATTCAGACGAAGCCGCGCGTCGGCTGGCGCCGTACGACATCATTGTTACGGCGCGCGAAGAGACCCAATTCGACAGGGCTTTGATCGAACGTCTGCCGAACTTGAAACTTCTGGTCTTTCACGGCGCGCGCAATGCGGCCCTTGATTTGGCTGCACTGAAGGAGCGGGGTGTAACCGTTTGCGGTACGGGCTACGGCTTCACAAATGGGACCGTCGAACTCGCTTGGGGACTGATCCTGGGGCTCGTGAAAAATCTCGCGGCGGAGGATCGGTCGATCCGCGACGGGGGGTGGGGCGCCGGATTGCCGTTTGGCCTGACGGGCAAGACACTCGGCATCCTCGGTCTTGGCACGCTCGGTTCCGGTGTCGCAAAAGTCGGGCTCGCATTGGATATGGAAGTGATCGCGTGGAGCCAGAACTTAACAAAAGAACGGTGCGATGAGGTCGGGGCGACACTGGTCTCAAAAGAGGAACTGATGCGACGATCCGATGTGTTGTCGGTTCATGTCATTCTCAGCCAACGAACACGCGGTTTGATTGGCGTCGACGACCTCAAGCAAATGAAACCGACATCCTATCTCATCAATACGTCGCGAGGACCGATTGTCGATGAAGCGGCACTCGTGAGTGCACTTAAGGAAAACTGGATTGCGGGGGCCGGGCTCGACGTTTTCGATCAAGAACCGCTTCCGGGCGATCACCCGTTTCGCGAATTGCCGAATGTTCTCGTGACGTCGCACATTGGTGGCCGTACCTATGAAAATTTCGCGGCACGCTACCAAGATTGTCTTGAGGACGTGCTGGCTTGGCTCGGCGATAAACCCGTTCGTATCGTCGAGCCCGAATCCGGTTAAGGGTCGGTCGGGCTCGGTAACTCGGGGTTTTTCTTCGGACGGATCCGGAACGTCCCCTGGGCGGTCGCCAATACCGTATCGCTGGCGATATCGATGACCTTGGAATTTGCAAAATAGACGGCGTTCCCGGCTTTTGTTGCCTCACCGATTGCGGCCACGCGTTTCGAGTGGACGGCGGCGAGGAAGTTCGTGGACAGTGCGAGCGTCAACGTCTCGACTTTGTCGCGTTTGTCGTAGAGGTTCGAGAGCAGACCCGCGATGTCTAATAGGCCCATTAAAATACCGCCATGCGTGAAGCTGCCGCGTTGTCGATGACGCGGTTGCACATCCATCTCCAAACGGACATATCCTTCCCGCCATTCGGTCATCTTGTATCCCAACATGTCGTGGTAGTGACGGTCACTGCCTTCGGTATAGTCCAGAAACTCAACAGTCATTCGTTTGCTCGTATTCCTCTTGCCGCTCGTATGAGTCGGGCGGCTGTGTGTCTGTTTGATGCGGGAAATTAGATAGGAGGCCGTATCATGCAGGTACGTGACGCAATGAAAAGAGGTGATCGAACGACCTTAGCCGAATCGGCAAAACTTTCCCTAATTCGGGCATATTAAAATCAGGTGAAACCAATTGGTCTCGGGCGCTATAAATGACGAAGCTACACAATTGGGTGAAAATTACCCTTTTCGGCGCCGAAAGCTTCGGAAATTGGCGGAACGCCATTGCTGTTTGAACATAAGATTAGGTAAATTGCCCGCCATGAATTTTCGTCGTTTCGTTATTTTGATTGTTGCTGCCGTCATATTCGGCGGGCCGGCGTCCTCGATGATTTTTACGCCTGCGGCGAAGCAGGCGCTGAAATTCACGGTCTATCGGGACGATGCCCCGATCGGTTATCACAATTTCAGCTTTCGTCCGAGAGGCGAGACGTTGGAAGTCGATATCGATGTCGATCTTGAAGTGAAGATGATGTTCGTGACGGCTTTCAAATTCCGTCACGTCGCGTCGGAAATATGGGAAAACGGTCGGTTGCTGAGTATGAAAAGTGAAACCGACGATGACGGAGATCCCTACAAGCTGAAGGTCGAACGTTTCGGCAATGGCATGGTCGTCGAAGTGAATGGCCAGCGTCGTCTAGCACCGGGCGACATTTTGCCGTCGAACCTGTGGAACCGCGCGATCCTTACGGAAGACAAAATCCTGCATCCGATCTTAGGCAAGGTCCTTCCATTGGAGGTCACGAAGCTCGGCAAGCGAGAGATTGAGACCGAGGGTGATGGAACGATCTCTGTCGAAGGGTTTAAGATCGTCGGCGGGGAAGAGTTCGAACGAGAAGTTTGGTATAGCAAGGACGGGCGTCTCATCGAAGTTGGCTTCAACACGCCTCTGGATGGCTCGCGAATTACTTACAAGCTCGACTCGGCTCGCAACCATTAGCCCCTCGGGGATTCCGTCATAGCAACACTGTAGAAAACGCCTCGGTCGCCGCATCCGTGGGCGGATATATCGTTCCGAGTTTGGCGCAAAGGATTGGGCCAGATGAGCCTGCCATCACACGAACGCAAAAGGCCGCCCTTTCTGACTCGTTTCCCATTTTACTATGGCTGGGTCGTCGTGGCGGTTGCATTCGTGACGCTGGCGCTCGGCGTGAATGCGCGGACGTCGTTCTCGCTATTGTTTCCGCCGCTGCTGGACGGGTTTGGATGGGATAGAGGGGTCACCGCGGCCGCTTTTTCCATCGGCTTTCTTGCGTCCACGCTCTATGCCCCTTTCAGCGGCGCTTTGATGGACCGGTACGGCCCGCGTGTCGTACTGACCTTGGGTGTCGTATTGGTAAGTGCCGGTATGGCAGGTGCGACGTTCATCGAACGGGTTTGGCATCTCTATCTAACGCTCGGTGTTCTTGTTGTCGGCGGCAGTTTTTTCGTCAGCTATTTCGGGCACTCGCTTTTCCTGCCGAACTGGTTTGTGCGACGGCGTGGTTTGGCCATCGGTATCGCGTTCTCCGGCGTCGGCATTTTCTCGATTTTCTTTTTCCCGGTCATGCAGCACGTCATTGATGCCGTAAGTTGGCGAGAGGCGTGTTGGATATTGGCCGGAACGCTCTGCGTCTTCTTGATCCCGCTGAACGTCATTTTCCAGCGGCGTCATCCGAGCGACTTAAACCTTCAACCGGATGGCGACGCAGCATCCGACGAGACGGAAGGCGGGTCGGCACAACCTTCGAATATTGTCGACCCGGATTGGGTCGCTATTGAATGGACTGTCACGCGGGCGTTGAGAACCAGTCGATTTTGGTAGCTCTTCACGGGATATTTTTGCGCTCTCTATATCTGGTATGCCGTGCAGGTGCACCAGACCAAGTTCTTCATCGAAACCGGTTTCAGTGCGGAGCAGGCGGCCTACGCCCTCGGGTTGGTTGGGCTGACGGGTATTGTCGGGCAGATCGGTTTGGGACATCTGTCCGACCGGATTGGCCGCGAGTGGGCGTGGACCGCGGCGGGTGGCGGGTACGCGCTTTGCTATGTTGCGTTGCTGTTGTTACCGGCTTTTCCGAATGCCCTGCTTTTTTATGTCATCGTCGGATCGCAAGGGCTGCTCGGCTACGGTATCACTTCGGTTATCGGCGCGATCCCCGCAGAGTTATTTGAGGGCAAGCGGTTCAGTACGATTTTCGGAATGTTGAGCATCAGCGCCGGATTGGGCGCATCCACATCGCCTTGGCTGACGGGGTATTTCTTCGACCGCTACGGCAATTACGAATTTGCCTGGTGGCTGGCCCTCGCGCTGAGTCTGGTCTCGATCTTTTGTATTTGGAAAGCGGCGCCTCGAAAGGTAAGGGCCGTGGCGGGCCAGGTCGCAAAGCTTACTGAAAAGCCTTAAAGGTAATCATTGTGAAAGTGTCCGCTACGTTATCGCGCGTTTGCACGCGCTCTGTGACGAACCGCCCGATATCCGCGTCTTTCGGCAGATAGAACTTGGCAAGCAGGTCGTATTGGCCGGAAATCGAATGGACTTCCGAGATTTCGGTTACATTATCCACCAGGTCTTCCGCCACATTATACGCGTGACCCAGCGTACATTTAATCAATACGAAAATCGCCTGCATCAGTCTTCATCCTCGAGCTGTTCGCCGCATTATAGCGGTCGCCACCGGCTTCGCTAGCAATCTGATTTGCCATCGCGTATGTCAGCGGCAAGGATAGATCGGGAAGCGTGCGTCTATGGAGGGCGAGAGGTTGACCAATATCGATAGCGGTCTCAACACATGGCAGTTGATGACCAACCACAACAAGATGATCGATCTGCAGAAGAAGCTCTATGACGGCGAGACGTTGCCCTCGGACGCTCCGGTCGAACTCGCATTCTTCGGCAGCTCTGCTTTTCGTATTACGTCGCCCGCCGGTATCAGTGTGATGTGCGACCCGTGGCGGAACTTTCCGACGCGCCGGTGGGATTGGTACTTTCGGGATTTCCCAAGAGTGCCCGTCGATATTGGCGTTTCAACGCATGCGCATTTCGATCACGACGCGCTGCATCGCCTCGATGCCCATGTCCTCATCGACCGATTGATCGGCACTTACACGTTCGGGGATGTCACGATCAAGGGCATCGCGGACAAGCATGAGACGGATTCGAGTTCGGCGATCTATGACTTCAAGAAAATCATCCTCGATTTCGATGGGATCGATATTACGCCGCCCAACAATCCCCGTTCTTGGGACCACTGCTTGATCGTTATCGAGACGGGCGGCTTGCGGATCGTCGACTGGGGAGACAACCGCCACAATCCGCCGGACGAAGTTTGGGACATGCTGGGCAAGATCGATATCGCGTTGTTGCCGATCGATAGCTCGCGCCATGTGATGGGTTGGCATCAGGTCCAGCACATCATTGACCGGCTAAAGCCGCATGTGGTCGTGCCGCACCATTACTACATTTACGACGTGGTGCAGCGTATGAGCACGCTACAGACAGCGGATGCTTGGGTCGAGGAACAGGAAGGCGCGGTCTGGCTCGACGGCCCGACCAAGACCTATACGCCGGAATCGGTCGCGAAGCTGGATCGCGTCGTCCACTATTTCGGCCCGCACGTTGCTTTCGATACGGAAGTCTGGCGGACGGCGGAAGAAGAGTGACGGCATGACCCCGAAAGAAGGGATTGCCTGGGCCGACGGACGGGAACTCGAATTTCATCGCTACGCCGCTTCGAAGGACGGCTTGCCGACGATTGTCATGCTGCACGAAGGGCTCGGCAGTGTGACCACGTGGCGCGATTTCCCGGCGGTGCTTGCCGAGCGGACCGGAGCGGAGGTGGTCGTCTATTCGCGTTATGGCTATGGAAACTCGACCCGGCGGCGCGAGCCGTTCGGTGTCGACTATATGCACAAGGCCGCGCTGGAGGAATTGCCGGGCTTTCTCGCCGCGATGAAAATAGAGAAGCCGATATTGTTCGGTCACAGCGATGGTGCGTCGATCGCATTGATCCACGCTGGCGCGCATCCTGAGAACGTTGAAGGCGTGATTGTCGAGGCACCGCATGTCTTCACCGAGCAAATCAGCGTTGACAGCATTGCCGCCATTCGCAAAGTCTACGACGCTTCGGACGACTTAAAGAACCGCCTGGGCCGGCATCACGCGGACCCGGACGCGAGCTTCAAAGGTTGGAATGACGTTTGGCAATTGCCGGCCTTCCTCGATTGGAACATCGAAGAATATCTGCCGAACATCATTTGCCCGACGTTGGTAATCCAAGGGGCAGGCGACGAGTATGGGACGCTCGAACAAGTCGACCGGATCGAACGTGGTGTCGGAGGAACCTTCGAAAAGCTCATCTTGGAGGCGTGCGGCCACGCCCCGCACCGCGATCAAGCGGACGCGGTCCTCGCCGCCGTCACGCGCTACGTCGAAGCCTAACCTTCCCGAAAACGCGCATCTCGCCAGGCGATGGCGGCCTTTACTCCTTGTTCGGATCGAATGCGGGCAAATTCCGCTTTCACGGGGTCGTAGGCGGCGTTGAGCAAGACATCGGTATCGAGCGCGGATTCGAGCGCGCGATTGAAGCCCATGGTCGCATAGGTATCGTTGATCGCTCGTTTCGTATAGCGCACCGAGCGTTCCGCCGCTGTCGCCATCGATTTAGCGACGTCCAATGCGCGATCCAACACGGCATCGTCGGGGACAATGCGATTGATGATACCCATCCGAAGGGCGTCCTCGGCATTCAATTGGTCTTCGCCGGTCAGGAGCAGCTCCTTGGCTTGTTTCGGACCGGTCACCCAAGGCAGCAGCATGGCAATGATGCCGGTGCCGAAGCGGACTTCCGGTTCGCCAAAGCGTGTGTTCTCCGCCGCGATCGTGACGTCGCACGCGAGGGCCAATTCGAACGCGCCCGCAATGCAGTAGCCATGGACGGCGGCGATCGTCGGTTTCGGGGAATGCCAGAATTGCATGATGAAATCGAACTGCAGCTTCATTTGCTGTTCCCAGTCTTGGACGCTCTCCATCTTTCGCTCGGCAGACGCCTTGAGGTCGAAACCGGGTGAGAAAGCGCGACCCGCACCCTGCACGACAATAACGCGGACGCTATCGTCCTCGTTCAGAGCTTTGACCGTTTCGATGGTGCGCTCCATGAGGTCGTTGTTGAAGGCATTGAGGACTTTCGGCCGATTGAAGGTGAGGATGGCGATCGTGTCCCGCCGTTCGATTTTTATAACGTCTTCGCTCATTCGAGATTCCTTTCGTGCCGGCCGGCTGCGTATCTACTTTTCGGCTGCTCGGTCTATATTCGCTGTTAAGCGATTTACCCGAAAAGGATGGCCTCGTCATGGATTTTGGTCTGTTCAATCTGTTGCAACACCGCGACCGGTCGAAGAACTCTCACGATTTGATCCAAGAAGCATTGGATCATACGCGCAAAGCCGAAGAGCTGGGCTTTAGCCGCGTTTGGTTCGCGGAACATCATTTCTCGAACTATAGCCTCGTACCATCGCCATTGATGATGTGCGCCTATGCCGCGGCGATCACCAAGAACATCCGCGTCGGCAGCGCCGTTGTTATTCTGCCGTTGCACGCACCGGCGCGTCTCATCGCAGAGATCGCAATGGTCGATGCGTTGTCAGGTGGGCGCCTCGACGTGGGTGTCGGCAGTGGCTATCAGAACTACGAGTTCGAGCGTCTCGGCGCCGATATCGAGAAGAACAAAATCATGTTCCACGAGATGCTCGACATGATCGAGCTTGGCCTCCGCCAACCTCATTTCAGCTATGACGGCGAATTCTACAAACAGAAGTCGACCGCCATAAATGTGCGCCCGGTGCAGTCGCCGCGTCCGCCGATCTGGATTGCCGGCAAGGATCCGGACAGCCACCGCCGTTGTGCGCGCGACGGATATATTCCCTTCATCTCAGGCGGAATCGGCAGTCCGAAGAAAATTCGCGATCTTCGTGATCAAGTCGAAGAGTGCTACGCGGCCGAAGGTCAGCCGACTGACAATATTCTGGTTGGCGTTCTGCGTTTCATGTGCATCAGCGAAGACCGCGCAGAGATCGAACGTTATGTCGATGGCGCGCGCTACCAACAGCGTATCGCTGTCGCTCTACGGACGCGTCAGGAAAACCTTTCAGACGATTATATGGTCGCAGAACAGGGGTTCGAGGGAGAGCCGCCGCTCGAACGGATCGAGCGAAATATACTCGCAGGCAGTGCAGAAAACGTGGCGGAACGCCTTTGTGCGGAGATCGAGATGTACGGGCCGACTCATATGAACATCTACTTCCAGGTCGGCGACGTTGCGAGCGACACCGCTCTTCGCTCAATGGACGCACTCGCGTCCAAAGTCATCCCGCTTGTGGAGAAGCATTTCGGAAAGCCGATCGCCGAAATCAATCATGCGCCGATGCCGGCGCCGAAGCCGTTGGCGATGGCTGCAGAGTAGGGCGTCAAACGGCGACGGAATGTTTGGTCGCGTTCGACCCGAGATATTTATCGAAGGCTGACGCGACGACCCGCACGAAAGCCTTCCTGTCGTCCGGCACCCGTAGGCGCGAGCCGGAAATTTCGACCAACCCGTCGGCTTCGAAGGCGGCGAGCGCCGTCGAGCTATCCGACAGCGCATCGGGCGGCGTATCGTAATTAGCGCAAATTTGGTCGACATCCGCTTCGAAATCGCACATCAGACGCTCGATGACGTCGTGGCGCAGCCTGTCGTCGATATCGATCCGCTTGGATCGAACAACGGGAAACGAGCCGGACTCGATCGCTGTCCGCCAACGACGAATGTCGGGATCGTTTTGGGCATAGCCGTTTGGAAGTTTGCTGATGGATGACACGCCGACACCGACAAGGACATCCGCAGGGTCGGCGGTATAACCTTGAAAATTCCGGCGCAGCGTGCCGGTCTCGGCGGCGATCGCGAGACTGTCGCTTGGCAGGGCAAAATGGTCGAGGCCAATTCGCCGATATCCGTGGCCGAGTAGTTTTTCGATCGCCATTTCGGACAGTTCGAAACGTTCGATGACATCCGGCATGGCATCTGTATCGATGAGCCGTTGGTGCTTTTTCATCCATGGAACATGGGCGTAGCCGAAGAGTGCGATGCGGTCTGGCTTGAGTGCGACGGCGTATTCGATGGTGTCGATAACTTCACGCTCGCCCTGATTCGGCAGGCCGTACATTAGGTCGAGGTTGAGGCGCTCAAGACCGGCTGCCCGTAAGTTTGCGACGGCGAGGCCGACATCGTTATAGGATTGTATCCGGCCAATTGCGGATTGCACTTTGGGGCTGAAATCTTGGATGCCGAGGCTAACGCGATTGACGCCGATCTCCGCCAGAAGATCGGCGAGCGCGAGGTCGACGGTTCGCGGATCCAATTCGATCGCATGTTCGATGGTAGGTGAAATGTCGAAATACCGATAAATTTTAGATGCGATCCGTTTGAGCTTGTCGTGCGGCAGGAGGCTCGGTGTGCCACCACCCCAATGGAGATGCTTCAAGGGGCGGCCTTGTCCGATCCGGCCGGTAACGAGATCGATTTCTTGCAGCAGCGTTCTGGCGTATGCGCGGACGGGCGCTTCTTGCCGCGTTGCTTTGGTGTGGCATCCGCAATAGTGGCAAATACTTCGACAGAAGGGGATGTGAGCGTATAGCGAGAACGACACCTCGTCAGGAACACACCGTAGCCAATCGGCATAGCTTGCACTGTCGATGACGTCCGTGAAGTGCGGGGCCGTCGGGTAAGACGTGTAACGCGGCGCCGATCGAGCGGCGTAATCTCTCAATGTTTTGTCCATGCCGGAACATTAGGCGGCGTGGCGAACACCCGCTTTGATCGAGATCAAAAAGTCGGCTCTATGCGGCGAATTTGGTATCGGGTATCGCAGGGAGTCCGATGTCCAGGAGTGCACGCGATTGACGTGCCCAACCCTCTTTAATCCGTCGCCGGAACGGGAGATCGGCTAGGACGGTAAATCCACCCATATCGGAGAGCATGGCTTCCGCGCATGCATGACAGGTCCGGTTGGCCCAAACGCTCAGTTCGCAGCGCGTTTTTTCGTCCAGGTCGCGCACAAGGCTGGAAGCAACGATTTTCCCGAACGCAACATGGCGTGCCTCGTCCGGGCTGATCCGCGCATGAATTGCGTCGAGCAGTGGGCAGGCTACATTTTCGGCGAGCACCTCGTGGATTTTCAGGGCTTCGCTTTCGAGGAGGAGGTGGCAAGCGACGATCTTACCGGCCGTACCGCCGGGTGCGTCGTATCCGGCCTGAAGCGTTTTCCGCAAGGCCGATAGGAGCGGGAGAGATTTTCCGAGAACTTCGAGATAGCGCTCGTAGGCGGCGGCATGGCGCTGTTCATCACGCTCTTGCAATTCAAGAAACGTATTCGCCGCGGGCATATCTCCCTGCTGGCGCAGGTATTTGGCCATTTCCGCAGAAGCACGCTCGCCCTCAAGAAGTTGGCTGACCGTCAAGGCAACGACGGCGCGTGGAACGAAGCGTTTTGGCCGGATTGGCAGGGTCCAATCGATGTCGCGATCTAAATCCCACTGCCGATCGAGTGCTTTTGCGGACAGCGTTTGCAGGCGTTGCAGAGCGAATTTATCCATCGAAACGGATATCCTTTACCGCGGCAGCCGAGATGCCGGCACGATCGTCGGTATCGGCCGATATGACGAGATAGCTTGCGGACGGCATATCTCCGCCGAAAGCCGATTTGTAATCGGCAGCAAAATTGACGCGTTCGTCTTGCCAGGCAGCCGAAACATCTTGGCCCGACCGGAGGACGATTAGGGCGCCGTCTTCCGGTAGATAGGGATTGGCGATCCGAGCACCTTTGGCTTGCGTGCCGCCCCAGACATAGGTGAGGATTTTCCCTGGCACAGGAAGGTCAAGCAGATTGCCGATTCCGCTTTTCATCGCTTGCCAGAGGGTCGCTTTCTCGATGTTGACGGGAAACCAGATGTGGACTGCGAGCGGTCGATCGTCTTCGCCGACACGCGAAAGATCGCTGGGTGCCGGCATTTTCTCCACTTTCCAGGACCACGCGAGCCTCGATTTGCCGCTCTCCGATTCTGTGATGGCCCGGTAGAGAAATCCGGCGCTCTGGTGGGTGTTTACGGTGACGACGCCATCATTTGATTCGCGGAACTCGGCGACGGGCCGGTCTTTCACGCGCAACTGGCGCCATCCAGCTTCGGTGAGCGCGCCGGTCGGCCCATCGTAGGGAACAAGCGCGGGTGCGTTGGGCTCGGCGTATGCAAAGGTATGGGGGATAAACAGCACAGCTGCCGCGCTTAAGGCGACGCAAACCCATTGCTTCGTAATCGAATAATATTCGGCAATACTCATGTGCCCCGGAGTAAGCGTTTTGACCGCCCACGCCAAGACAGCACGCAATAACAACCCCTCAACTCAACGTGACGAGCCGGTGAGGCTGTTCAGACCGGCGATTGCCATCAGTTTCTCATAGACTTCATCGGAGATTTCGACTTCGTCGGTATCGATTCGCGCTTGGCGTGCTTCTATGGAGCGATCATAGGGCATGCGCACCGGCGGTCCGCCTTCGACCGGCCGTGTCTTGCGCACTTCCGATGCGTAATGCGCGACATTCGCTTTGTACTCTTCTGCGGGCATGAGGAGGTCGGCCCGCATCATGACGAAAAGGCAGCCATACCCGAACATGCCCTCCGGGATCGGATTGACGTTGCACATTGTGCCGAGCAATTGAACCGCGATCGCAAGGCCGGAACCTTTATGGCCGCCCCAGGACGTGAAGGCGCCGGTCAATGCAGCGGTTGGGTCGGTCGTCGGTTTGCCGCCTTGGTCGTAGGCGACACCTTCAGGTAAAGACTCGCCGAGACGTTCCGCCAGCACGACTTCACCGTGCATGATGTTGGATGTTCCGATGTCCCAGATGACCGGATTGCCCGTCGACGGAAATCCGAAACAAATCGGATTGGTGCCGAAGCGGCCTTCCGTCCCGCCGTAAGGTGCGGTGTTTGGTGCTGCGTTGGAGGCAATCATCGTGACGAGGTCGCGCTCGGCGGCCATTTCGGCGAAGAAAGACAGCATACCGGTGTGCCAGGTGTCGCGCGCGCCGACGACCGCCATGCCTTGCGTACTGGCCTTCTCGATGCAGAGATCCGATGCGAAACGAGCAACGAGATAACCAATGGTGTTTCGTCCGTCGACCAAAGCCGATAAGGGTGTCTCGTGGACGACCTCGATCGGGCCGCGCGTGTAGCCGGGTTTTGTCGTTCTTTCGAAAACGCTAAGCGTCCGCGCGAGGCCGCCGTAGTCGAGGCCGCGCAACTCCGTATCCATGATGTGCTGAGTGATTCTATTGGCTTCGTCTTCCGTGTAGCCGGCGGCAATCAACGTGCGTTCCGATAAATGCCGGGCCTCCTCAACGGTTAGCTTCATCTGAGGTCAGTCCTGGTAGTCGCGGATAATACGGGTATAGGAGAGCTTGTTTGCGCCATCGACGAGGAGTGAGACGCCGTTTACGTATGACGCGCGCGGAGAGGCGAGATAGACGATTGTATCGGCAACCTCGTCGGCATCGCCCCAGGGGCCCGATTCGGCGATGATTTTTTCACGCCGCGCCAATGCGATATCTGCGTCGTAGTCGTTGCCCGCGGCTTCGCGCTCCCACTTCTCAAAGCGGTCGGGTGTAATGACGACCCCGGGTACGACGCAATTCACACGAATTTTGTGCAGCCGCAATTCGTCCGCTAAATCGGCGGTGAACCTGAGTTCCGCCGCTTTCGCGGGGCCCGTACATGTAGAGCCTGGCGGATTTGCCGGCTGATACGCGGTTCGCCCCGCAACATTCACGATCGTGCCGCCGCCGTTCTCCATCATCATCGGCACCAGCCTTTGCGATAGGCGGAATTGCGCAAAGAAATTGATCGCCATTCCGTATTCGAGGTCTTCATCGGTGACTTCAAGGAATGACTTATATGTTCCCGTGCCCGCGTTGTTCACCAAGACATCGACCCGATTGTATCGCTCGCGGACAAATGCAGTTAATGCGTCCAAATCCGAAACAACCGAAACGTCCGCAGGAAACGCGTCCACGGTTCCGCCGGTCTTGGTCGATATTTCGTCGCAGGCTCGATTGAGGGCGTCTTCGCCGCGAGCCGAGATCAACACATGTGCGCCTTCTTCGGCGAAAAGTTTCGCAGCGGCAAATCCGATCCCTTTGCTGCCGCCGGTGACGACAACAACTTTGTCCTTTAAGCCTAGTTCCATGAAACGTTCCCGCTGTCTACCAGCCCACGATCTCCGCGAACGTCGTGCCGGTCTCTTCTTGTTGGCGCCTATTCGCCGCGATCATTGCTTTGAGTTCCGACGTCAAAGCAATGCCGTCCAAGAATTCAGATTGTCCGTCGAGGCGTTGGAACCAGTCCTCGACATTCGGGTGGAGCCGTTGCACGGGGTAGCCGCCAAAGCGCAGGCGCTTTGCATAGACATACCAAGCGATGTCGATGATCGTGAGCGTATCGCCTAATAGGAAGGGAAAGCCGCCGAGGCGTTCATTCCAGCGTGCGAATGCATCCCGGAACTTCTCTGCCGAGACACGCACCGCTTGATCGGTAATACCGTCGCGGCCGATCCGGTCGTAGAACGCGATTTCCTTTTTCTTTTTGGGGTCCGCGCTGCCGGTGCCGTGATTCCTATACCGTTCCAGCGCTTCCGCCGGTTTCGTCGATTTCGTTCGGTTGAAAACGAAGCGGAAACTTAAGGTCCGAAGGTCGATATGGAGATCATCCTCTTCGATCAGAAAATCGGCGATCTCCGCTTCGTGCTGTGCTGGGAAAAGAACGGGGGAGGGCGCGATGCGTTCGAGTTCCCGGAGGATGTCGTTGCTTTCGATATGAACGACGCCGTCATTCACGAGAACCGGCACCAGACCTCTCGGATTAATGCCGAGAAACCACGTCTCATTGTTTGCAGCCTGCGAGAGGTCGATATAGTGGGGTTGCCACGCGAGTTGCTTCAAATTCAAAACGATGCGGGACTTCTGGGAACAAGAAGAGGTCGCGTAATGAAAGAGATGCAACCCTTCATAGTCCAACACCTCGCGGGTCAAGATATCCTTGTCTGCAAGACGCACGAACGAATCCAAAGATGCCGTGTTCGCGATTACTCGGCCGCGTCCGCAACCGCGCCTTCGTCGTAGACGGTATCGTATTCCCGGTCCATTGTGATGGGCATCTCATAAAATTCGACGGTTGGCGGTTGATTGTATTTTTCCGTCATATAGGCGACCCATTCCGGATTGTAGGCCGCTTCCGCGGCTTCCTGCGATTCCCACAAATAGGCACCGCCGCCTAGTCCTTCGCGATACAGTACGTTTTTTCGCAATAGGCCTTCCGTCGCCATGTAACGCGGGATCGAATCGCGAAACATTTGAACGGCGGCCTCTCGGCTTGTGCCTTCCGGCAATCCATACGTTACAACGGCCAGTACGCGTCCCATCGCATTTCTCCTCATTACCCTGAATTTTGAGTTTAGGCCGCATGCTTGCGAAATCAAAATTATTTCAGGGAGATCGTTTAGTTTTAATTGAGAAGAAGAATTTATAAATAAATATAGAAAAAAAGATTTTTATATTTCAATAAATCAAAATTATACATAACAAATAAATTTTTTAATATCGCATTGAACTCGTTTATACATGATAAATTCTTTATTGGTGAAATAATTTCGGTAAGGATTCAGTCAGCAAATTTATCAATTATCTCAACGCTTGAGAAGCGGGCGCCCGGACCATTTCGGTTCGATATATCTCGGCAAACAGAGACGCGAGGGGACCGTATCGATAGATGCCGGTCGAATGCTCTTTTTGTCCGAGAACACTGACTAGTCAGCGACGGTTTGCCGCTTAGCTAAGAAGTTGGCCTTGATGACGGGCGAGCGGTTCGTTGTCAGGGGAGGGGAGATTTGCCGATGAACTGGACCATAAAACATAAAATGATTGCGATCGGAACCGTTGCCGCTTTGTCCTTGGCGGCGCAAGCGGGGCTCTCCTGGTATTTCGGCCAGTCGATCGCAGGAAAGGTGGCGGAAGCCGAAAATGCAGCCCAGCAACTCGAATACGTCAATGATATGAAGGCTGCTAATTTGGAAATGGTCTTGATGTCAATGGATTGGATCATCGATAAAGCGGAAGGCCAAATCCAGCCCGAGCGTGTTGAGATAATTGCCAACAATGCGCGTATCTTAAGAGAAACAGGCGGTGTGTTGCTGTCGGAAGTTGGCGAGAATGACAAGGCGACGGTTCAGTCCATTCTCGAAAAAATAGATCCGCTCGCTAAGGGTATTCAAGTCGACTTGAAAGCGCTCATCGAATCAAATGCCAGTCAGGAAGAGTTCTCCAAGATCGACGATGTTATCGACGAATTTGGCGAAGGGATGACGGATGCGCTGAGCGCCTTTGCCGCGACATTAAAAGAGCGTTTTAAACTCGCCGTGGAAGAGGAGCATAACGAACTCACCTTGTCAGGAGTCGTCAGCTTGGTTGCTTTTGTCGCCTGTCAAATCGTCCTCGCAATCATGCTGCTGTCAGTCGGTCGGGGCATTGTGAACGCCGTCGGTGGCATGACGACAGCGATGCGGCTTCTGGCAGACGGCGACAAGACGGTCGATATTCCATCGACGGACGCAAAAGACGAGATCGGCGATATGGCGCAGGCGGTTCTTGTGTTCAAAAGCAACATGATCCGCAATGATGAGCTGGCGGAGGAGCGAGAGAAGAACAAGCCGAACGGTCGAAACGTTCGGAGGTGATCGAAGGAACCACGACGAGTTTCGACAACAACGTATCGACTGTGTTGGAGACCGTGACCGCGGCGGCGACGGAAATGGAAGCAACCTCGCAGACCATGACCGAAACGGCGGAACAAACGAGCCAGCAGGCGGGGACCGTCGCGTCGGCGGCCGAAGAAATGACCGTGAATGTGCAGACGGTGGCGTCGGCGGCGGAACAGTTGTCGGGTTCTATTCAAGAAATCAGCGACCGCGTTCAGGAATCGAGCGGGATCACGCAGACCGCGACGCTCACCGCAAACGATACGCAGGAGAAAGTGCGCGGGCTGTCCGAAGCGGCGGACCGAATTGGTGAGGTCGTGAATTTGATCAACGATATCGCCGAGCAAACCAATCTTCTTGCGCTCAACGCGACGATCGAAGCCGCGAGAGCGGGCGACGCCGGTAAAGGTTTCGCTGTCGTCGCCAGCGAGGTGAAGAGTCTCGCCAATCAGACAACCCAGGCAACGGAAAGCATCAGCCAGCAGGTCATCGGTGTGCAGAACGCGACGCGCGAGGCGGTCAACTCGATGGATCAGATCGTCGAGGTTATCAATCGCATCAATGAGATCGGCGGCAGTATCGCGGCGGCGGTAGAAGAACAGAGCGCCACGACCGGCGAGATCGCCCGCAACGTTCAGCAGGCCGCTGCCGGATCACAGGAAGTCTCCGGTAGCATCTTGAAGGTTAACGAAGCGGCAAGTGAATCAGGTGCGGCAGCTGGGCAGGTGTACTCGGCATCCAGCGAACTCTCCCGCGAGGCAGAGCATCTGCGGGAATTGGTTCAGACATTCCTTGAAGAAGTGCGCGCGGCTTAAGGCGATTCACCGCGAGGCTTGAAGATCCGGAAGGTGCTGTCGCCGAAGGCGCAAAGGTTGCCTTCTTCGTCCGTAACTGTGCATGACGCGAAGAAGACTCGGTTGCCGGCACGGCGCACATGCCCTTCCGCAATCAGCCGACGACCCGAAGGCTGTCCCGCAAAATTCACGTTCAATGAAATTGTCGCGCAGTCTGCGCGCGGCTCGCCGTCTTTTGGATAGGTGCCTGCGTAGGCGGCCGCCGAATCGATCAAGATAGCAAACACGCCGCCGTCGACGGCACCGCTACGATTGATGTGTTGTTCGCCGAGCTCGACAGAGAGTTTACAATAACCTTCCTGCCATTCTTCCGTAACTTGGTCGATGTGACGCGAGAGATTTCCGACGTGATGTTCGATCGTCATGACTTCGCCTTTGGGGGTGATGGTTAGATTGTGATCCGACTTCGATCGGATGATGTATTAATAGTAGAATATAGCGCGTCCGATTCGTCGAGGGACTGTCCGTGTCTGATCTAAAAAAGCGTTCGTTCGTTTGGGAATTCGACTCGCCGGTCGACCGCGTGTGGCCGGTCTTGCTGACACGGCGCGATTCAATGAAGCGGCTGGGTTGCCGAAGCACGAGATCATCGAAACACCGCGCGAAGACGGGTCGGTCGAATATCTGGGCCGGGCAAAGTTGGGCCGCTCGGAGCTTGAGTGGGAGGATCATCCGGTCGACTGGGTGCATGGGCGCTGGTTCGAGCATCGCCGGACGTTTCGCAAAGGCCCGCTGCGTCATATGAATGCGCGTCTCACTTTCACTTCGACCAGGCATGGTTGCCGCGGCGAGTATCAGCTCGAAGCCGACGCCGCGAATTTGGTTGGGAAGGCCGTGTTGGCGACCAAATTTTTTACGGCGGCGGAACGTGATTTCGGACGCTTGGCCGATGACGCGCGGGAATTCGCGGCGGGCCGGTCCGAGCGGGAATTCGCGGCGGGCCGGGCCGAGCGGGAGTTCGACGTGCCGCTGCCAGACCTCAGCCCCGGTGCAGAGGAGCGGATCGAACCGCTGATCGAGGAGCTCGATAAAACACCCTACGGGAACGGGTTGGCGCGCCGGCTCGCCGACTATGTAAAGGAGCGTCAAGAGGTCGACGTGGTCTCTATTCGCCTACTTCGCCTCGCGCGTCTGTGGGGAACGCCGGTGCGCGAGACGATTGAGGTCTGCCTGCAAGCGGTGAAATCCGGTTTGTTGGGTATGCGTTGGGATTTGTTGTGTCCGCGATGTCAGATCGGGAAATCTTCGAACATCGCGCTCGATCAACTTCCGACCGGCGCGCATTGTCCCAGTTGCAACGTCGATTTTGATCGAAATTTCACGGAAAATTTGGAACTCGCGTTCCACCCGTCTCGCGCAATCCGGGATATCGACGGACGGGAGTATTGCTTGTTCGGGCCGATGAGCACGCCGCATGTGAAGGTTCAATTGACGCTGGAGCCGGGAGAGCGTCGGACGGAGGAGATAGAGCTGTTCCCAGGCATGTACCGCGCGCGAACGCTTGAACCGGGCGAGGAGATCACGATTTCGCATGAAGGCGGCGGGTTCCCGGAGATATGCGCCGAAGGAACTGACATCGTCACGGGCGATCCGGCGGAACCGAGGCGGATTGCTTTACATAACAAGACCGATCGGCGATTGACCTTCATGGTCGAGGAGTTCGCCTGGCGGCGCGATGCGTTGACAGCGCATAAGGCGACGACGTTGCAGGCGTTTCGCGATCTTTTCGAGGAACAATTGCTGCGGCCGGGCGACGATGTCGATATCGACCACGTCACGATCATGTTTACGGATCTGAAGGGATCGACGGCGTTGTACGAAAAGATCGGCGACTCCCAAGCCTATCATTTGGTTCGACAGCATTTTGCCGTATTGGGGAAAGCGGTACGGGAAAACAATGGGGCGATCGTCAAGACCATCGGCGATGCCATCATGGCCTCGTTTTCCAATCCGCTCGATGGTTTGAACTGCGGTATTCAGATCCATCGGGATTTTGAAACATTTAATGCGCATTCCGGGCGGACGCCGGTGACGATTAAGGTCGGTCTTCACGTCGGGCGCTGTATCTCGGTGACGCTGAACAACCGGCTGGACTACTACGGCACTGCGGCCAACAAGGCGGCGCGGCTGGAAGGTGAGAGTCTGGGCGGCGATGTCGTTTTCTCTGAAAAATTCGCGGAAGACCCGTCTGTTGCACCGTTGGCGCGTGAGCTTGAGGCTGAACGTCATTTGGCCACGCTCAAAGGGTTTCCGGATCCGGTTCCCTATTATCGCATTACCGAAGAGACGCTGGCGTCGCGTCGGACCGCGGAAGCATCTGACGGTTCGACATAGCTGGTGTTCCCTATTGACCCGGTGTTCTAAATTTAATAGAACAAAACAAGAACAAATAAGAATGCAGCACTGCTAAGGTAGGAGGTTCGAATGCCCGTCGCCGCGCTTTCCGTGCCGGAGGATACCGGTTCCCGTCCTGTAAATCGCGATTTGCTTGCGGATTTACGACGACAGGTCGCCCGTCTTGAAAGAGGCGGACGGGTGACGGAAGGCGCGGTTGGCTTCGGGTTGCCGGAAATCGACGATGTTCTACCGGGCGGCGGTTTGCTCAAAGATGCCGTTCACGAGTGTCTCGGCAGCGGGGCTGCGGTTTGGGCGATTCTGCTCGCAGCCCGCCTCGAAGGACCGGTCCTGTGGTGTCTCGACGATACGCGATGCGAGGACCCTTATGGGCCGGGGCTTGCGGCTTTGGGCCTGGACCCGTCGCGGTTGACGCTCGCGCGGTGCCGCAATCAGAAAGAAATGCTTTGGGTGATGGAGGAGGGATTGCGCTCAAGCGCGCCGGCGATCGTGATTGCGGAGCCGGAAGCCGATATCGGTCTCATTGAAAGCCGCCGCCTGCAATTGGCTGCGGAAGCAGGCGGAACACTAGGGTTGATTCTTCGGACGGAAGGCGGTGCCGGGCGTCTCGCGCCGAGCGCCGTGGCCAGCCGTTGGCAGGTCGACCCGCAGCCGGGGGGCGGTTGGCACGCTGTCTTGCATCGCTGCCGTGGGGCCGCCATTGCCGGCAATGAATGGAAGGTATGACGCGATGACGCGACGGGTAATCTCGCTCTGGCTGCCGAGGCTGGGGACCGACCGGTTGCGGCGGCGGGACAGCTCTGTCTCGTCTGACCGTCCTTTTGCACTCACAGCCGATAGTCGCGGACGTCGTTTGCTGACGGCGGTCGATGCCGCGGCAGAACAGGCTGGGTTGACGCCGGGTATGCCGCTCGCGGACGCGCGGGCGCTTGTCCCGGAAGTCGTCGTACAGGCGGACGACCCGGCCGCGACGGCAAAGCTTCTCGAGCAGTTAGCGGATTGGTGCGGGCGTTACACGCCTTGGACCGCGGTTGACGGCCCGGACGGGGTTTGGCTGGACACGGCGGGGTGTGCCCATCTGTTCGGCGGCGAGGGCGCCATGGTAGCGGATTTGCTGACGCGTATTGCCGGTTTCGGTTTTGCGGTACAAGCATCGCTGGCGCCGACACCGGGGGCTGCCTGGGCATTGGCGCGGTTCGCCGGTGCCACGGCGGTTGTGGAGGAGAAAGACCTGCGGAAACGGATGGGCAGTTTGCCCGTGGCGGCACTGCGCCTTGGGACCGAGACCGTGGCATCCCTCAACCGGTTGGGGCTCCGCCGGGTCGGCGATCTCTATGCGCTGCCGCGCGCTTCCTTTGTGGTGCGTTACGGAGAAGAAGCCGGGTTACGCCTCGATCAAGCATTAGGCCGTATCGCGGAGCCGATTTCACCGCGCCGGCACGTGGCGCCATTTCGAAGCCGTTTGGCCTTTACGGAGCCGATCGGTCATGCCGAGGATATCGCGCGCGGGCTCGACCGTTTGTTGACGGATCTATCGCAGCAATTGAGCCGTGCGGCCCGGGGTGGGCGGCGCCTTGAACTCGCATTGTTTCGTGTCGACGGCTCCGTCCAGCAGATCGAGATCGGGACGGCGCGGGCAACGCGCGATCCCCAACACTTAGCGTGCTTGTTTGCGGAACGCCTCACGACGCTCGACCCGGGGTTCGGTGTTGAGACGATGACACTGCACGCGCCGGCGACCGATAAACTGGCACCCGATCAATCGGTTTTCGCCGGCGATGCGGGCAAAGCGGCGGAACCGATGTCCGCCCTGATGGACCGGCTTGGCAACCGCTTGGGTTTCGGCCGCCTGCAGCGCCTCCAGCCGGCGGCAAGCCATTTACCGGAGCGGGCACAGCGGTTTCTGCCGACCGCTTCGGAAAGACCCGATGTTGATGCGAAGGCATGGAGCGATGGGAAGATGCCACACGACCGGCCGGTTCGTTTGCTCTCCGATCCCGAGCCAATGGTCGCGATGACCCCCGAGGAAGCGGACGGCACGCCACCTGCGGTCTTCCGATGGCGCCACCGGCTTTATCAATTGCGCCGGATGGATGGACCGGAGCGGATTTCGCCGGAATGGTGGCGACAGGACCGAAACTGGACCGGCGGTCCTCGCGACTATTGGCGGATCGAAGATGCGGATGGGCGGCGACTTTGGCTTTATCGCGAAGAAGGAGGGCGCGAAGAAGACAGGCGCGAGAAAGCCGGGGTTGAGAAAACGCAATGGTTCGTCCACGGGATTTTCGCCTGACATGACGCAATATGCCGAACTTCAGGTGACGAGTAATTTCAGCTTCCTGCGGGGCGCCTCCCATCCGGAAGAAATGGCGCTGCAGGCTGCGGCCTTTGGCTATGCGGCGATTGGGATTGCGGACCGGAACAGCTTGGCGGGAGTCGTTCGCGCCCATATTGCGGCGAAGGAGGCCGGCCTCCGCCTCTGCGTAGGGGCGCGTCTCGACCTCTCCGACGGAATCAGTCTACTGGCTTACCCGACCGACCGCGCCGCGTACGGTCGCCTGTCCCGTCTGATCACGCTCGGCCGTCGGCGGGCACCAAAAGGGGAATGTGAGATTCGCTTCGCCGATGTCTTGGAATGGGGCGCGGGGATGATCTTCCTCGCGGTCTCGCCCTCAACGGTCATGCCCGCGAAGGCGGGAATCCCGGAAGATATCGGGCGCAATCTGGATCCCAGCCTTCGCGGGAATGACGATAAGGGCTTTGTTGCCCAACTGTCCGCATTGAATGCCGCTTTTCCCGGGAATAGTTACCTGATCGCCAATCATCCGTTACGGGGCGACGACACGGCGCGACTGGCAAGATTGTCGGAGATCGCGAGGCAATGCGGAACGCCGCTGGTTGCAGCGAACGATGTACATATGCATTCGGCGGCCCGCCGGCCGCTGGCCGATGTTGTTGCCTGCATCCGTGAGAAATGCACGCTCGACGATGCCGGTTTTCGTCTTGCGGCGAATGCCGAGCGGCGCCTAAAGCCGCCGGAAGAGATGGCTTTGTTGTTCCGCGACTATCCGGAGGCGATTGCCCGTACTGTGGAGATTGCCGAACGGTGCCGTTTCAGTCTCGATGAGCTGCGCTACGAATACCCCGATGAAGTGGCACCGGACGGCCGCCCGCCGCAGGCCGTGTTAGAGGATTTGACTTGGGAGGGCGCGCGGCGTCGTTATCCGGGCGGTGTGCCTGGAGGTGTCCGCAAGCAGGTTGAGCACGAACTGCAGCTGATCGGCGAGCTTTCTTACGCGCCCTATTTTCTGACAGTGCACGACGCGGTCCGCTTTGCTCGGGAAAACGATATCTTGTGCCAGGGGCGGGGGTCGGCGGCGAATTCGGCGGTTTGTTATTGTCTCGGCATTACGGCGGTCGATCCGTCCCGCGTTGATCTCCTGTTCGAGCGGTTCGTCTCGGCCGAACGTAACGAGCCGCCGGACATTGATGTCGATTTCGAACATGAACGCCGCGAAGAGGTGATCCAGTACATTTACGAGAAATACGGCCGCGAACGGGCCGGAATGACGGCAACTGTCATCCATTACCGCACGCGGCGCGCGGTTCGCGAGGTCGGCAAGGTCCTGGGCCTGTCGGAAGACACGGTGGCCGCATTGGCATCGCAG
The DNA here is from genome assembly GCA_002716125.1 of Rhodospirillaceae bacterium. Taxonomy (GTDB): domain Bacteria; phylum Pseudomonadota; class Alphaproteobacteria; order UBA8366; family UBA8366; genus UBA6544. The sequence continues at coordinate 10,359 of PAZH01000033.1, read as the reverse complement.
ACCTGGGGACGATGGGGGGACGGCCTGGAAGACGAACGCGTCTCGGAACTCGGATTTGATCTTTCCGACCGGCGATTGCGCCTCGCCATGCATCTGACAAAAGAGTTGATCGGGTTCCCGCGCCATCTCTCTCAGCATGTCGGCGGTTTCGTCATCACGAAAGGACGGCTTGATGAGGTCGTACCGGTCGAGAACGCCGCGATGGAGGACCGCACGGTCATCGAGTGGGATAAGGACGATCTCGATGCGCTGGGCATACTCAAGATCGATGTCTTGGCGCTCGGGATGTTGAGCTGCATTCACAAGGGCTTCGATCTGCTGCGGCGGCATCACGGGCGGAATTACGATCTCGCGACCGTGCCGCCGGAGGATAGCGTCGTCTACGACATGCTCTGCAAGGCGGATTCGTTGGGCGTCTTCCAAGTCGAAAGCCGTGCCCAGATGTCGTTTCTGCCGCGCATGAAACCGCGTAATTTTTACGATCTGGTGATTGAAGTGGCGATCGTCCGACCGGGACCGATCCAAGGGGACATGGTGCATCCTTATCTGCGTCGCCGGAACGGCGAGGAGAAAGTGATCTATCCGTCCGAAGATTTGCGTCAGGTCCTGGAGAAGACCCTCGGCGTGCCGCTGTTCCAGGAACAGGCGATGAAGATCGCCATCGTCGGGGCCGGGTTCAAACCGTCGGAAGCCGATAAATTACGCCGCGCCATGGCGACTTTCCGTAAGACCGGCACGATCCATACGTTTCGCGAAAAATTCATCGAGGGCATGGCGGCGAATGGTTATGAACGCGAATTCGCGGCACGTTGTTTCCAGCAAATCGAAGGCTTCGGCGAATACGGTTTTCCGGAAAGTCACGCGGCGAGTTTCGCGTTGCTGGTCTATGTCTCCGCGTGGCTGAAGTGCCGTTATCCGGCGGTTTTTGCGGCGGCGTTGCTGAACAGCCAGCCGATGGGATTCTATGCGCCCGCACAGATCGTGCGCGATGCACGCGAGCACGGGGTCGAAGTGCGGCCGGCGGACGTCAATTATTCCGATTGGGACTGTACGTTGGAGCCGGGCGGCGCACCGAGCGGGCCCGGCGGCGGTTATGCGCTGCGTCTTGGCCTGCGGCAGATCAAGGGCGTCGGTCAGGAGGATGCGGAATGGCTGGTGGCCGCACGGGGCAACGGCTATCGCGATCCGATTTCGATCTGGCGGCGGGCCAGTGTTCCGGCCCCGGCATTGGAGAAGCTGGCGCAGGCGGACGCTTTTTCATCCATGGGGCTGTCGCGGCGGGACGCGCTTTGGGCGATCAAACCCTTGCGGCGTACGATGTCGCCGCTGCCGTTGTTCGCGGCAGCGGGGGCGGCGGAACTCGGTGAGGAACCGGATGTACCGCTTCCCCGGATGACCGTCGGCGAGGAGGTGGTTGAGGATTACGCGAGTTTGCGTATGACCTTACGGGCGCATCCCTTGCGTCTGGTGCGCCATCGTTTGGGCGCTGCCATTCCCTCCGATCGGCTCCTGGATGTGCCGGACGCATCGTTGGTGACGGTTGCCGGGCTCGTGCTGGTGCGCCAACGCCCCGGTACCGCAAAGGGTGTCATCTTCGTGACCTTGGAGGATGAGACGGGTGTTTCCAATGTGATTGTCTGGCCCAAGGTGCTCGAAGAATTCCGGCGTGTCGTTCTTTCCGCACGTCTCATGCGCGTGACCGGCAAGCTGCAGCGTGAAGGGATCGTCACGCATATCGCGGTCGATAAGATCGAGGACCTATCGGACTTGCTCGATAGTCTCGGGGGTGAAGAAGGGTTTCAGCTTACCTTCGGACCTGGCGATGCGGTGACCAATCCCGGCCGCGACGAAAACCACCCGCCGCCGAAACGCTTCGCGCCGATCCCGTCGCCGCGTCATCCGCGCGAACAGGCCAAGGCGATCTTTCCCGGAAGCCGGGACTTTCATTAAGCCGGCGCATCCGTCGCGAAAACGCGCTCGTGCGGCTGCCCCTTAAACTCGACGACATTCCCGGCGCCGTCGCGGCACTGCATAATGCGTTGTTCCGCCGGTTTCCCCTCGAACGAAATACGGGGCGTCAGAACCCACTCGACATCGGCGGCCTCGAGACGCGTCTTCATCCTGTCCCATTCCGCCGGTTCCAAGACGACACCGAAATGGCGAAGCGGCGAGGTCGCACCATCCGAGGGAATCGTCCCGCCCTCCATACCCGCATCTTTCGGCGAAAGATGCGCAACCACATGATGTCCGAAAAAATTGATGTCGAACCGTCCCTTGGTTTCGCGCCCGATCTCGCAACCGAGTGTGCTGAGATAGAAATCTTTTGCACGATCCAGGTCGTTGACCGGTATGGAAAGATGAAACAACGGGGCCATAGATTTTGCCTTTCTGATGGATTGGCTCTTTACAGAGCGATTTAGAGAGCCAAGTTGGCACTACAACCTGACGGTAAATGTAATGAGAGGCGAAAATGAGCGATAGCCATAAAAAGACGATCGTGATCGATGGCGATGTTCATCCGAGCGCGCTGTCCGTACTCGAAGCGCAGGACGATGTCGAATTGGTAAAGGTGCCTCTCGAAGATGCCGCGGCATTGGCAGAGGCGGCGACCGGCGCCAACGGGATTCTCGCGCGGTCGGCCCGTATTACGCCTGAACTCATTGCCTCGGCGAACGGTCTCCAGGTGGTCTCGCGTCACGGTGTCGGATACGACCGGGTCAATGTCGAGACGCTCTCCGCGCGGAAGATTCCATTGACTGTCACGGGAACGGCGAATTCGCCTTCGGTCGCGGAGCACGCCATGATGTTCATGTTGGCGTGCGCAAAGCGCTTGCGGCCGACAGACCAGCGGACGCGTGAGGGGGATTTCCTCAAGGCGCGTCAAGAACTCGGGCGTGTCGAGTTGCTCGAGAAGAAGGTCTTGATCATCGGCTTCGGGCGGATCGGAAAGATCGTCGCACGGCGGTGCCAGGGCTTCGATATGGACGTGCTGGCCTGTGATCCGTATATCGATCAGCAAACCATCCGGGATGCCGGTGTGATACCCGTCGAGAATTTTCGCGATGTGTTGAGCGAGATCGATTACCTGACCATACATGTTCCGCTGAGCGACGAGACGGAAAACCTGATCGGTGCGGAAGAACTCGCGCAGCTCAAATCGACGGCGATTGTCGTCAATTGTGCGCGCGGCGGCATTATCAACGAAGATGCATTGTATGAAGTCTTGAAGAACGAGAAGATCTTCGGTGCCGGTGTCGATGTGTTTGCCATCGAACCGACACCCGGCGACCACCCGCTCTTTACCCTGGACAATGTTCTCGTCAATCCGCACGCGGCGGCATCGGCAATGGAATGCCTCGAGCGCATGGGGGTACAGGCGGCGCAGAATATTCTCGATCAGTTCGACGGTAAGCTTGATCCGGAGATGGTCGTCAACCAGGACGTTCTATAGCCCGGCGAGCAATTCTTCATACGCCGAGATGGTCTGTGCATTGATGATGTCGGCGGCAAAGACGGTTTCCGCATGCCGCCGTGCGTTCGCGCCCAAACGTTGACGCAAGGCCGGATCAACTGCGAGACGTTCCAGCGCATTGGCGAGCGGTTCGACTGTGCGCGCCGGGACGCGATAGCCGGTTTCACCTTCGATACAGACTTCCCGGCAGCCGGGGACGTCGGTTGCGACGATTGGGCGTCCGCACGATGCAGCCTCGATCAGGGACTTCGGAAGACCTTCGCGGTAAGACGGTAAGACTGCGATATGCGCGCGGGCATATTCGCCGGCGATATCGTTGGAGGGACCGACGACTTCGACAATTCCGTCGCGCGACCAGGCTTCCAGTGTCGCTTTTGGAATAGACGCCGGATTGTCGTCCGTTGGCCCAAGAAGTCGAACGACGAGGCCGACATCCTTCTCGCGCAGTTGCCGCGCCGCCGAAACAAGTTCGTGTATGCCTTTGTCGCGTAGCATGCGGCTGACACACACCGCTATGGGTGTGCCGTCGGGCTCTGGCGTAACCGAAAATTCGTCGATATCGACACCGGCGCCCGGGATGATCGTGATGCGCTCCCGCGCCACCCCAAAGGTCTCCGTGTAAAGCGCTTCGTCGTCCGGATTTTGCAGGATTGTGCGGGTGTTCCGGCGGTTCATGAGCGCGCTTTGGGCGCGGACGATGAAAGGGCGAGCCATCCGCGCGAATAGGCTTTCGGAGATAAACATGAAGCCCATACCGGCGACGGCGTTGACGACCGCCGGGACGCCGGCGCGCTTCGCGGCGATGCCGCCATAGAGGATCGGCTTTAAGGCGACGTGATGCACGAGGTCCGGCTTCTCCCGGCGGTAGAGCTGGGTGATTTGCTGGATCGTTGCGAGGTCGGCAATCGGGTTGTGGCCGCTGCGTTGCATCGTGATCGGCGCAACGCGTAGGCCTGCGGCTTCTATCTCCGCGCGGTGCTCGTTGATTTGTGTTGCAACGACGACATCCGCTCCGGCTTTTTTCGCGGCGATACCCAGCGCGAGCCGATGCGAACAGAAATACCAATCCTCGCTGACGAGGTAGACGATCTTCCGGCCGGCGAGCGTCACGCCCAGCGCTCCAACCAGGCCTGGGCTTGTAACAAGCCCCAGATACCATGTTGAAGGTTCCCGTCGCCGTCCAGGAAGCGGTTCCAGGCGGCGCGGACCGGGCCCGGATCGAAAAGACCGTCTTCTTCGAGCTTTTGTTCGTCCAGCAATGATTCCGCCCATTCGTAAAGTGGGCCGCGCAACCAGCTTTCGAGGGGTATCGCGAATCCCATTTTCGGCCGGTCGACGATTTCCTTTGGCACGTGGCGATAGCAGATCTCCCGCAACAGCCATTTCGTTGTCGAGCCGCGAATCCGCATGTGTTTGGGCAACGTCCAGGCGAACTCGATCAGCCGATGGTCAAGTAGTGGGACGCGGACTTCGAGGCTCGTCGACATGCTGGCTCGGTCGACCTTGGTGAGGATATCGTCCGGCAGGTAAGTCACGGTGTCGAGGAAAGCCATGCGCTCGGCGAAATCCGGAATTTGTTCTGCGGTACGCCAGGATTCGCCGAAGGATTCCTGACCTTGGACCAAGAAGGACCCTGGGTCATCCCACTGGCTCACCAGTCGGCGATAGATCGCGTCCTGGTCGTTCTGCCGGAATACCGAGGCAAGTTTGTGCATTTTATCGCCGAGCATACGCGGACGTCGGCTCTCGGGGATCAACTTGCCCAATCGATCCCAGTTTTGGACTGAAAGACTCTCCGCCGCGGTCGCATAGAGATTTCGTCGCCAACCGCTCATGTTTGACATGCGCCACCATGCGTCTTCCGCCGCAACGTAACGATTGTATCCGAAGAAGACTTCGTCCCCGCCATCGCCGGACAAAGCGACGGTGACGTTGTTTCGGGCAAGTTGCGAGACGAGACGGGTTGGGAGCGCCGATGAGTCGGCGAAGGGCTCGTCGTACCAGTTCGGCAGCTGAGGGATCAGATCGCGGGCCCGGTTGGGCGAGAGGTAGAGTTCCGTGTGGTCGGAGCCGATATGGGCGGCAACGGCTCGGGCGTCCTCCGCTTCGTCGTATTGGGCGTCTTCAAATCCGATTGTGAACGTCTTGATCGGTTGGTCGCTCTCGGCCTGCATTAGCGCCGCGACGGTTGTTGAGTCGACACCGCCTGAGAGCAGCGCACCCAGTGGTACGTCTGCGACCATACGGCGGCGGACGGCATCCCGCATTAACGCCTCGGCCGCACCGATCGCCTTGCCTTCAGGAAGGTTGATGCGGCTTTGCAGCGCGATATCGGCCATTGTCCAATATCGGCGTACGTCCGGCTCTTCTCCCGGCCGGTAGGACAGCAAGCTGCCGGGGGGCAGCTTATACACGCCCTTGTAGATCGAACGGGGGGCCGGAATGTAATTGAAGCGCATGAAGGCGGCGACGGCGTCTCGGTCTATTTCCGGCTCCCAGCCGTCTGTAGCCCGCAGCGCCTTCAGTTCCGAGCCGAACAGGAAGTGGTCGCCGACAAGGCCGAAATAAAGCGGTTTGATGCCGAGACGGTCCCGGATTAGCCAAAGACGCCTTTCCTCGCGATCCCATAACGCGACGGCAAACATGCCGATCAGCCGTTTAACGGTCTCTTCAACCCCCCAGCGCCCGAAACCCTCCAACATGACTTCGGTATCGGACGTTCCGTTGAAAGTAACGCCTTGCTCGACCAACTCGGCGCGGAGCTCTTGAAAATTATAGATCTCGCCATTGAAGACGATGGCGTAGCGCTTGTTGCCCGACAGCATCGGTTGATGTCCGGTTTGCGTGAGATCGATAATCGCGAGCCGGCGAAAGCTAAGCGCGAGACCACTCCGGGAATCCGTCCATTGGCCCCCCGTGTCGGGTCCGCGGTGGCGTATGGAATCGGCCATATGCTTTGCCTGAAGCGCGAGTTCGTTGCCGTCGAGTTGGCGTTTCAGGTCTATGAGACCGGCAATGCCGCACATTGGTGATTCCATCGTTGGAGGTGCGAGGCGCACTTTAGGGGCGTGGCCGTGTCGAGGCAATCGGTGTGACAGACGGCCGAATCCGCATGGGCAAGAAGAGCATAGGGCGGCAAAATTTGCCGCATTTGCATGTATCCAGGCGCAGGTTTGTTTAACTTATTGTTTTTATTAAAAATTCGACTGGAAAAATTGTACCAACGCCAAGGAAATTATTGCCCAATTCCTGAAGCGCCATACAAAAGAGGCCCAACGCCGCTTCAACGACGATGGGCCTCCGGAAGTGTGGAACGTATGGTATTAAGGCGATTCAGGCGGCTTCGAGCGCGCGGAAGCGGTCTTCAGCAATGTGATTCGCCGCTGCGTTCGTTGAAATATCGAGCCGGCGCGCGCGTTTGAAGATCGCCGATAACGTGCTGCCGATACCGCTCACATGACGATAGGCAGCTTCCTGGTCGTAGGTGCCGCTGTATTCGTAGGAAATATTGATGACCCCGCCGGCGTTAATCGCGTAATCGGGCGCATAGAGGATATTGCGGGCCTTCAGTTCGTCGCCATGCCGGTGTTCCGCCAGCTGATTGTTGGCTGAACCCGCGACGATTTTTGCCTTCAAGCGGGGAAGGGTCTCATCGTTTATGATGGCGCCAAGGGCACAAGGTGCGAACACATCTACCGGCGCGTCGTAAATTCGATAGGCCGGAATCGGTGTGGCGCGGAAAAGCTCTTCCGCTTCGCGCATGCGCTGGTTGTGAATATCGCTGACGAACAGCTTTGCGCCGGCCTCGTGAAGCCGACGGGCCAAATGCCATCCGACATTGCCCAAACCTTGGATTGCAACGCTTAAGCCTCGTAAATCACCGGTATCGAGGCGTTCCTGGACCGCGGATTTGATCCCGCAATAGACGCCCCACGCGGTGGCAGGCGAGGGATCTCCGCTACCGCCATCGGAGAGACCCGCGACGTAGGGTGTGACGGTGTGAATGACAGACATATCTTCGGGGGTCGTGCCAACGTCCTCGGCGATGGTGTAGGCACCTTCGAGGAAATGCACCAATTCGCCCAAGGCTTTCAGCAAGGCCGGATTCTTGTCCTTTATGGAATCGCCGATCACGACGGTTTTGCCGCCGCCGAAGGGAAGGTCCGCGAGCGCATTCTTGTAGGTCATGCCGCGGGCGAGGCGAAGTGCGTCTTCGAGCGCATCGGCGTCGTTGCTATAGTTCCACATTCGGCAGCCACCGAGAGCCGGTCCTCTGCGCGTATTATGGATCGCAACAATCGCTTTGAGGCCGCTTTCGCGGTCGAAAGCTCTGACCACTCGTTCGTAATCACCTATCCGTCCGGATTCGACGATTTGCATGGTGCTTCCTTTCGATGGGTTTACCGTCGTCTTCACCTCCACCACGCAAGATTTTTGCCACCATACGGGTGATGCAGAATCAAACCGTTGAAACAATTCATTTTTCAAAAGAAATCAATGCGTTAACATCGGCCAAATGAAGCGAAAAATCATTATCGACTGCGACCCGGGTCAAGATGACGCCATCGCCTTGTTATTGGCCTTTGCCGCGTCCGACGCGCTCGACCTTTTGGGCATTACCTGTGTTGCCGGGAACGTTGGACTGCCGCTGACACTCCGGAATGCGCTCAAGCTACGCGAATTGGTGGGCCGGCATGACGTGCCGGTTTTCGCCGGATGCCCGCGCCCGATCCTGCAACGACTTGAGACGGCGGAACATGTGCATGGGGAAACGGGCCTTGATGGGGTTGACCTGCCCGAACCATCGTTCGGCGCCGATCGGCGTCATGCAGTTGATTTTCTTATTAAAACGTGCCGGAGCGCGGGCCTGAATGGCCTGACTTTATGTCCGGTCGGCCCGATGACAAACATCGCAACGGCTTTGGTGATGGCGCCGGATATCGGGGCGAATATCGCGGAGATCGCCTTTATGGGCGGCGCTGCTCTTGGACCCGGTAATATCACGCCGGCAGCGGAGTTTAATGTTTTCGTCGATCCGCATGCCGCTCGCATCGTTCTGGAATCGGGTGTCCGCACGACGATGTTTGGTCTCGACGTTACCCATAAGGCCCTGGCCACGCCGGCACGCCGCGCCGCAATCGATGCACTCGATACGCCGTCCGGCCGGGCTGCCTCGCAAATCCTTGCATATTACGATCGCACGGATGTCGATAAATATGGGGATGCCGGCGCGCCGCTACACGATCCTTGCGTCATCGCCTATCTTTTGGCGCCCGAACTGTTCGACGGACGGGATTGTCACACGGCGGTTTCGACGGAAGACGGGCCGGCACTTGGGCGGACGGTCGTCGATTGGTGGGGACGCTCGGAAGCGCTGCCGAATTGCCGCGTTATCACGGAAATCGATGCGAACGGGTTCTTCGACCTCCTGACGGAGCGCCTTGGGCAGGTGTGACGGCCGACACATTAAAGCCCGTTAACCATGATATTCTGCTGTGGAGTAAAATTCGATTAGGGGAATTGTCGAATGGAACAGCAAGCGATCACCTATGAAGTGGCCGTATACAATAAGGCCGTCCGGGATGCCATGAAGGAAGGCGAGCGCCATCCCTTCCTGAAGGACGATTGGGCGGACATTCACTGGATCGAGGTACGGGCCTACACGCCGGCAGCGGCACGCCAGAAAGTCGAGGTCCGCTTCCCGTCCGCCCGTGGCTACGTGATAACAGACATCCAGGAAACTTGATCGGGCGGATCAGGTTTTAGTCGGCGAGGGCCCTTTCGAGGAAATCGAGCCGGTCCTGGCCCCAAAACACTTCGTCCTTGTAGATGTAGGTCGGGGCGCCGAACACCTGTCGCTTTGACGCCTCTTCCGTGTTAGCATCAAAGCCTTCCCGCGCGCGGTCTTCTCGGCTCGCGGCCAAGAGCGCGTCGCCATCCAACCCGCATTGATTCGCCGCCTCGACCAGCACGGTCTCTTCGGCAACGTCTTTCTCTTCGACCCAGCATTTCCGCATGATAGCCTGCGACAGCGGCGCGACATCCAGGCCATCCAAGCCGGCGGTGACGGCCATGAGGTTCGCGGTCGTGTCGTTGGTCGGAAAAAATTTTGGTTCCAAGTTGAGCTCGACGCCGAGATGCGCTTTCCATCGCTTCAATTCCATCATGCGGTAGGCACGGCGTTGCGGCGCTCGTTTACCGAGCGGAAGGCCGCCGGATTGTGGGAAGATGACGCCGAGATTGACCGGTTTGAAGTTGATTTTGGCACCGGCCGCCTCGGCAATCTTGTACAAGCGCGCCGCGCCGAGATAGCTCCAAGGCGAGACGTGAGAGTAGTAATAGTCGATTTTCTTGCTCATTGGTTCGGGTCTTTCCCTTTTTTTGTTTCGCGCCGGCGGAGTTCGCGGCGCATGATCTTGCCAGTCGTTGTCATCGGCAACTCTTCGATGAATTCGATTTCGCGCGGATACTCATACGCCGCGAGGCGCGTGCGGACATGCTCTTGGATATCCGCCTTCAAGTCGTCGTCGGCTTCGATGCCTTCGGCCGGAATGATATAGGCTTTCACGATTTCCGTTCGCATCGGGTCGGGTTTGCCAATCGCCGCTGCAAGAAGGACGGCTGGATGTCCCATCAGGCAATCTTCGATTTCGCCAGGCCCGATGCGATAGCCCGCACTTGTAATAACGTCGTCGTCGCGGCCGACGAACCATAGATATCCGTCTTCGTCGACGGTTCCGACATCGCCGGTTAAAAGCCAATCGCCGTTGAATTTCGCTTCGGTGGCCTCCGGGTCGCGCCAATACTCCAGGAACATAACCGGGTCCGGTGCCCGCACGGCGATGGCACCTTCCTCACCCGGTGGCATCGGGTTGCCGTCGGCATCG
>PAZH01000032.1 GCA_002716125.1 Rhodospirillaceae bacterium | reverse complement strand
GTCACATTTGAAGATTTCAGTGAAATTTAAAAAGGCCACAGCTTGTTGATGTAAGAAGGCAAAAATCAATAAATGGCTGTCTAATACCCACAACGCTTCCCTCGACATTGAAGGCGTTTTGACGATCACAATTTGTGAGCAATCAATTTACGAAATAGGCGGCTCGCTCGACTGCATTTCAAGTGCGTGCGATTCCTAGGTCGCAGAAGCGTTAATGTCGGGAGATGTCTTAACCTTCGTCAACCAAATCTAAGAATTGTGCGATATCAATCTTGGGAAACCCATCAAGTCCACTATTCGGACACACATTATAAATTATTGGAAGATCCATACCGAACATTTGAGCCAGCATTCGGAGCGATACCCCCGAGAGCTCATTCACTTGGATTGCATCCCATTTCACCCAATCTGATATGTGTTGGCGACGCGCTTCATCGGTTCGATCGTGCGCTGGATAACGATCATCAAATTCCTTGAAGTACACGGAGGAGCTTTTGTCCCCATCATCTTCGATCACTCTTTGATCAAAGCCGAATAGGAAGATCCGCCGCGGGCGCCCCAAGACCGCCGCACACAAAGCCAATAGTAAAGTATTGATATTAGGAAAACTAAGGGGATCTCGCGGTGTTGGCGGCAGTTTGTTTGTGGTCCTAAACCGAAAAATCCAATCGTCATGTTCAAGCAAGTACGAACATTCCGGACGATCCAAGCAATGATCGGTCACGAAGTTGCTCAGAATGGCCATCGTCGGATAGTCACGTCTCAAGAATTCTTCAAGCCTATCGTTAGCCCCGAAAAGAACGGTTGGATGTGAAAAACAAGCCAACGATAAGCGTGCGCCGGCAGGTTTGAGAATCTCATCCTCGATAATAGAGAATGTATTGATAATGAAGTGTACGAAATTGTCCTGTGATAGAACGCTCTTCTTATCTGCAATCTTTTCTATTGAGGGTCCTGCCCCATAGAGACAGATGTCTTTTCCTTCCGTTATAGAGCGCAGCCTGCCCAACTGTGCTTCGATCGAATTTGGATAATAATCGATGTCTCTAAGATAACATCCATCGATGCTGGCTTCGCAGATATCTTTAATAGCGACATCCGCTTCATCTTTCCAACCGGCCAATTGCGCCGCCACCGCCTTCATGATCGTGCCCTCCCGTAGAGCAAGCTGAGGCGAATCTGTCGGTAATTGATTTATGATCTCGCGAAACAATGCCCGGGCGCGTTCGATGTCTCCCCTAAGACGATGCGCGCGGGCGGCGATAAAGTAGTTCTCAGCTGTTTGTTCTCCAGCAATCTCTATCAAACGTTCACCGTAAACCGCGGCCCGTTCATAGTCCCCGTGTGAGACCGCCATCCAAGAAAGGTTTTTTAGTGCGGTTACGTTTTTGGGATCGAGGGTCAACACCCTTTCGTAGGCCCTTTCGGCAAAAAGAAGACCCGGAAAGTAGCGGCAAAGAATGACGGCACAACGGCACAGAATTTCGGTGTCGTCGTTAGCCTCCTCCATGACCTTGTGAACAGGTGCGAAGGCGCCTTCGTCCCAATCGAAGATTGTCGCGCTATCGCTCTCATCCAGAATTTTGTGTAACTCGCAGCGCCATTCTAAATTTTGCTGAGCTGAAGCGTCGTAATCATTCATATTTCATTACTTAGTAAATGCATGGCTCTGCGATATATAGCACACTAGCAATTGAACCAATGAAGCGGAAGCGGAACCGCTCCTTATGTCGGAACAACGCCCTTGGAATATCGCAGGTGATGTGATCTTCACACCAAGCGAAAGCGGAATGATCGCTTCGAATCACCGGTCAAAGACCCACATATGGGTAAATATAGACCTGTTGAATGCTCTTCTCGGACAGTCCAGAGGAGAAGAGTTTCATGCATGCGATCTTACGGTGCCAGCAAATGTTGAAGGCCTCTTAGCGGACCCAACCGGCCTTTCGCGGAGCAGACCGGACAGAATTATAAAATTTGAAACGCTCAATCACGCGCTGGTATTTTTAGAAGAAAGGATGATTGTTGTACGAGATCAAGCAACGTACTCCAATTACTTTGCGAAACGCGAATCGCTCCTCGATTTAACGCATCTCGGCACGTTCCATCAAAGACTGGGAACCGATCTCCGGCTCCGATATCGAGTCGATCCGGACGATTGGTGGTATTCGCAAAAGTATGACCCGAACACCGGTGACGTTAAAGACAATCTCTACAAGCACATCCAGTCCGCCTTTATCGAAGAATTCGCTAAAAACCTTGAGTTAGACGGACGGAACGTGCTCGATTTCGGTTGCGGAAGCGGCCTCGCGGCCGAACACTTTATTTCCGGCGGGGCGAATGTTTGGGGCGCAGATCCCAGCGACGCATTATTGGAGAAAGCAAAAGGCCGATTGGCCCCTGGATTTCACCCTATAAAGCTAATTCTTGAAAGCGAATGCCTTTTGTCAGGCATACCAGACAAAGAATTCGATCTTATCTGGTTGGGCGATGTTCTACTCTTTTATTTCTATCCGATGGATGGAGGTGACCCACTTCTCGCCCCCGCCGATCTCTTATCAAAATTACGAGAACGACTGACGCAAGACGGAAGACTAGTCATTATGCATCCTCATGGATATTTTTGGCTGACGCCCTGGCTCGGCCATGATGATATGCCCTTCACGATATTAACCGAGTATTCGAATCGCATCTATTCGGTTTCCCCATCACTCGAAGAGATGAGCAGCGCCATATATTCGGCGGGGCTTACGATCGACAGAATCTATGAACCGTTGTCGGAGAGGGACCCTAAGAACGATCGGAGGGCAGAAAATTTCGCGCAGAATTTTCCTTTATGGTGGGCCTTTGAGTGCCGAAAAGGCCGCTAACTTCCCATCGCTATTTTGGCTTCCGAGGCATCACCGAACACCGCAACAGACAGCAAACAAGTAATGCGCCATCGGGTAGAATCCGGTGTGTATAACTTCATCATTCATCGAAAACACAAACACATTATGGAATTTGCGTTCTAGATCAGACTTCAGCTGTTCTCCGGTCTTGCAATTTACGTGGCCGGCTTTGCTCTGTTTGGAAGCATAGACTTGGCTCTCTAATGAAGGCATGCCGAAGATTGCCGTCCCATTAGGATTGATAGATGCGGCAACATTCTCGACAAATCTCTCTTCATGTTCTGGCAGGATATGTTCCATTACATCGATGCTGTAAGCGGCATCGAAATTGTTTTGGATCGGGCCCGACAATATATCGTGCACTCGGAGATCAAGTGGCCATTGCGCCTGCAAGCGGTTTTGCGCGTCTTGTATAAATTCGGGGTCAAAGTCGATCGCTGTAACTGTGCCGACAGATTGTTGGACGATCCGCGTTCCAAAAGCATCTGCACAACCAACCTCTAAGACGGTCGCCCTCCCCTCCAACAATCGCGCGACGAACTTGTAACGAGCCAATACGAAGACGAGCCGTTTCGGATCATCATGCCAAACTTGATTGCTCATCAGACCAAATGAAGCACGCCCCACATCACGATCGACATCAATTAGGTCCTGATATTGATTTTCTTTCATTGGATTCTCGCTTACGTCGGAACCGACTACACCTTGTGCACATAATCATGCGGTAGGCCCTTGACGGCGTCCCAGTGGAAATCGATCCAGTCGACCACTTCCGATATTCCTTGATCCAGAGAAATCTCAGGAAACCATGCGAGCTCGGTTCGAGCGCGCGAAGAATCAATGACATATGCTGCATCTTGGCCAAGGCGCTCATCGACGTCACAGCTAACCTCAGCAAGAGACTTGCCCAATTTACTTGCGATTTTCGCGACCAATTCACGGACAGAGATACCGCCATCCGGCGACAAATGATAAACCCCTCCCACCTCTCCTCTCTCGAGAATAGCTTTCTCGCCTCGTGATACGTCGCGAATATGGATGTAAGATTTCACGGCCCGACCACCGCCGTGCAACGGAATTGTCTGACCTAAACGGATGAAAATCACGGTCCGCATGATTATGCGATACAGCTGTTGTCGGGCTCCATAAACGTTGGTCGCTCTTACGGTTAGCAACGGAAGCCCTTTGTGTTCCGCAAACACCGAGAGCAGCATGTCCGCCGCGGCTTTCGAAGCCGCATAGGGTGTGCTGGGTCGGAGGGGTGCGTCCTCCTTAACGATACCTTCGCAGGTTCCATACACCTCAGGCGAAGAAATATGCAGATATCGTTGAACGTAATCGCGGTCGCAGATGTGACGAATCATTCGCGCAAGTGCAACACAATTGGTTTGAACCCACTGTTCGGGATACTCCCAACTACGAGATACTTCTCCCTGTGCGGCAAAATTCACGATCCGGTCCGGTCTCTCATAATCAAGGAAGGCCGTGAACGCATCCATGTCACGATTCAGGTCGAACTGCTTAAACCTAAAGTTTCCAATGTCCCGGCGTTCTCGATAGCGAAGAAAGAAATCAGGTTGTTCTGGCGAACGACTCACACCAATAACCTCGCGATTCCCATCACTTAAAAGCAAATCGACAAAGTCTTGGCCTGAAAATGAATTGCTGCCGATGACAACGTCTTTCTGCATTACAGATCTGCTCTCTCGCGATTTATCATTATCAGATTAGAAAAAAGATTTATCTATGAATCTTAGAAATCCCAAAGCAAGAATTCTACCGGAATCCCTCTTGCTTGGGATTTTGTCCCAGTGATCGCTCGACGAATATCAGGGCGCACCAAGTTTGATTACAAATGGCAAAGAAATCATTCACATGGATTACGTCGATATGTAGGGACCGGCATCGGCACCCGTCTTTTGCGCCACTTCGGTTTGATCGGCCATCTCAAAGTCGATTGCGTAACGCGTGAGAACGGAAGTCCTTCGGAAAAGGACGCGCACATTCCACGGAACGAGAGACACGGCTTGAATTGTGGCGCCAAAAGGCTCGTCGCCCTTGCGCAATATCCCCAATCGTTAAATTTCTACGAAAAATTCGCCGGTAGTTCGATAATTTTTATCTGAAGCCGCGTTACTGATTGTATAGTCGCTCCTTAGGTCACACTTAGGTCACGCCCCAAGCGCGACGATATTCTACATCGAATCAACCTGCAGACATTGGATGTACTGATGGATAAAAATATAGAAGCTTGGCGCTTGGCTCAGCACGTCGTCTATACGACGGGGTCTCCTGGCGACATGATCGCTTCCAACCAGTCTGAACGAATATGCGAATAGACTGTACTCCGTGACGCTTCCCTGTCAAAAATCTCCTATGCCCTTGCCGAAGCGAGATATTGTTCGATGCAGTTAGTCATCCGCTCGCAAGCAACGATCCGCTCAAAGACGCGAGAGCCGGGCACTTCGCGCGTGACTGTCCGTTTTGTTAGGCATTCGAGTGCAGGAAGCTTGTCTAACCAATGAACGAAGACACGCTTCATGCATATTACGATCTAGCTGTAGCACCAGCGACATTCGATCTATTTGCATTTCTCTACATCGCCGAAATGGAGCGCAAACACCTCGGGCTGCCGTTCCTTGAGCTAAATATCGTGGCGAACGACGGTGACGGCTTTCGCCAGGAAATCAAGCTGGATGCGCGTTTACATACCCTTTCTGCCAAGCAATGGAGGCTTAGACATCTCCTACTCCCGGCGGGTGAATTGCTGGAATCTTGTGTAAGGACAAACTATTTCCCCGACCGTAATATGGCCAGGGCCCACATCGCCGACAGCAAACACGTTTTCCCCGGCGGTTACGCGTTAGAGGCACCGAAGACCGATTACTTCGAATCGACGATTGCAATTGGCCTGTATCTAGGGAAACCGTATGGAACCCTGAAAGCATCAGCTCCCGCCTTAGAGCGTGCAGAACGCTGGATCTCAAGTCATGGTTCAGGCCGGGACACCGTTGTTTTGACACTGAGGAACTCTTCCGTCCATCCACTTCGAAATAACAACCTCGAAGCATGGGTTCAGTTTGCCCGTAACTTAGCTTCCTCACGTTTCTGCCCGGTGTTCGTCCGTGACACGGCCGATGTTTTTGCTCCCCCCATAGATGAGCTTTCCGAGTTCCCGATCTGTGATCTCGCGTCTATAGATATCGAGTTTCGGCTCGCACTTTACGAACAAGCATATTTGAATCTTATGGTCGATTCGGGGCCGGCCACGATGTGCATGTTTGATGAGGCTACCCGGTGCCTCCGTTTCAAAATGCAACCCGAGAACAATCCGCACGTCGGGCCAAACGTTTATTATTTCCGGGGCCTTCCGCCAGGCTCGCAGTACTTACACTGCAATGACCGGCAGAAGATCGTCTGGGAAGCCGATACGTTGGAGGTGCTCGAGCGCGAATTTAGCGACATGGTCGATTTGATAGACTCGAGCGCACCACCAAAACGAACACCCCTGCCGCCGGTTATAGAGACCGCGAAAATTTTAGCTTTGGGAGAGAATCACGAAGGGGCTGAATTCCTTTGTCGGGCGCTACTGCGGCAGGACGCCAACCAAATGGAAGTTCTGTATTTGTTGAGTACCGTCCTTCAAAACACCAATCGACACGAAGAAGCTATCGCAACTCTCGAAAAAGTACGCCTTATTGCAGGCGCACAGCCTGCGGTTCTAATCCCGCTTGCCACCTCATTGTTTCTCTCGGAACGCAGAGAAGAGGCGCGGTCTCTCTTAGAAGCAGCTTTACAGAATCTGAGCGACTCTGACGAAGACCTCCTCGTTTGGGCGGGACGTGTGGCCCTTCAAATGGGGGAAGACAAGGAGGGACGTCAGGCACTGATTCGGGCAATCGAGCACAATGATCGAAACGCATCCGCGCATATCGATCTCGCCCGTCATTACGCCATCAACAATATCACCGTCCACAATGCTATAGAGCACTTTCAATCCGGGCTCAGTCTGGGCGTCTCCGACCCGCGTATAACCGTCGAACTCGTCGACTGCTTAATCCGTATCGGTGAATACGATAAAGCACGAAAAATCCTCTACGACCTCGTACACGATACCGGTAACTTCTCGTACGACAATTTGTTCAAACTTGGTCTGCTACAGAAGTTGTGTGGCTCGAACGATGACGCGGAGATTACAATCGACGAGGCGCTAAATTCTATTCGGGTCCGCATCAATGCACCGATGGTGGATGCAATTGAAAAGAAGGACCGAATTGCGGAAGAAGCGCAGTTACTTTGCTTGCGCGGAGATACGGAACTCGCACGGCGCTCCTACAACCAGATATCCAATGGCATTACATCCGAAGACGCGGTTTTCGACCCAACGACATATTTGCCTTACACCTTACAAAGACTGAGATCCTTAAGCTCCCTCGTCGACGGTCGAGATATATTTCTATTCTGCCACGGCCCGTCGATCAGTCGATTGGATGACCTCTGGCCCGAGTTCGAAGGGTTCGATGCCGCACTTTTCGCCGTAAATAAGTTTTCCGTTTTCGAAAATGGATTTCTGAGCCCATCAGGCCGACAGCTCGACACTGTATTTCGCGCGCATCCACACGACATAAGGCCAAGTATCGACCAGATCGTCGAATATCTAGAGCGTCCGCAGCAGAACTTTATGATTTCATCCCGCTGGGCCATCGACCGGATTGGCATCAAGGGGCTTGAGGGCCGGGAATTCGAGAATCGATTCGATGAGAAATTGCTTTATTTCGGTTTGTCCAACGGTACGCGAGGGCCAACCCCCACTAGTCCGCTGCAATTTATGTCGGCGAACGCATTGTCGATTTTATTAGGTATCGCATTACTTTCGCGGCCTCGACGCGTTTTCATCTTCGGCGCAGATGGCAGTGTGCCGCCCGCGTCTGCGTCGAGCAGCCATTACGGCGCGGAAAGCGAAGCCTTTCGTCTTAGAATCGACGCGGAAAAACGTGACGTCATGGCCAAAACATTGCAAGCCGATGCGGACCTTTTTCAAATTAACACTGAAATTATTTTGACCGCCTTTGAATGCTATT
The DNA here is from genome assembly GCA_002716125.1 of Rhodospirillaceae bacterium. GTDB lineage: Bacteria > Pseudomonadota > Alphaproteobacteria > UBA8366 > UBA8366 > UBA6544. The sequence goes on along the minus strand of PAZH01000032.1, from coordinate 13,607 downwards.
TCGAATGTACACGACCGGAAATCTTCAACGTCTCCCCTAAGAGCGCGATAAACCTCTTTCCAAGAATCGATTATGATGAAGCATTGAATATCTTAAAGGCCTAACCTTGCGGAACGAACCTTGCTATTCTCTATACGACCGAATTAGGGAAACATCGACTATTGCTCTCGACATCAGAACAGCGCGAACTGTTTGCGCATAATGGATTCCAAATATTCCGGGAGGCAATTCCGGCGCTTGAGGCGCAGAAGATGGCGACCTTGATAAAGGCCGGATATGGGGTGTCGGAGATGGAATTGTTCACCCGCGCCGATATCGTCAATCAAGTACCCGAATTAGCGAGCTATATCACCGACCCACGGATCGTTGAGAGAGTTCGGACATGCATCGGCGACGACGTCCGTTTTGTGCAGCAAAGTGACTTCCATGCAAATTACGTCGCCCATGAATGGCATCGCGATTCGGCGAACCGTGAATTCGGCATCGGCTGTGATTGGCGTGAAGACCATGAGCCTTATCGCGTTGCCAAAGCGATGATGTATCTGGAAGCAAAGGACATTGCATTCGCGATAATTCCATGCAGCCATCGTTTGAATATACCTGAAACCTCGGATTGGCGGGAAATAGCGACATACGACGTCTTACCAAGTGGAAACGTTCTGGATGTTCCGCTTTATGAAGACGGCAACATTAGGCCCGTCTTGGTCGAAGGTACACCCGGCGACCTTCTCATTTTCGATATTCGTCTGCTTCATGGAGGCCGGATTTTCGGCGCTAGTCATGAATTCCTGCAAGGCGCGCTCGAACACCCTAAATCACAAATGGCAATCGTCTACGGTGCCAACAACGAGCATTCCCGCCGGTTCCACTCGTATACCCGATTCGTCCGCCAAGACATGGGATATGCCGACCTACCAGACCATTACCTGGAAATCCTAAATTCAAAGGATCTTCTCCTGGATGGGATGACCGAGAATATTTTTGATCGCGCCCCATCCCTGGGCGAAGGTATCTTAGGCCTCCCAAGCCAATAGCGCCTAAGCCACATATAGTTGCTGTGCCGATCTTCGCGCGGGTCGAGAGAAAGTAGACAGAAGATGTTCGCGCAAGCTCTTCCCAATCAATTGCGATCCAGTCGACGACCACGTTCATTCGGGCTTCGATCTCGACCTATGGACATCGATTTAGTTCACGACGTCGCTTGCTCGAATCGACCAAATCAATCTCGCCCTCTCCTTTGCCAAAAATCCCGTCGTAGGAATCGTGAACAAAGTTTGCGCTGTATGCGATCTCTCGAGTCGTATGCAATTGGCTTCTTATTCTTCCCCGCCTATCAAAAACTTATCGCGCCCCACGATCCTAGGCTTTAGATTAGGCTCCGATACCTTTAAGTCGCCAGCGGTGATCGCGAAGTGGAAACCGCATCTTTTAAACGGTTTCGCGGCCAACGCCCTCGAAAGTTGCCATGCGGAATTCAACCCTATTCGCCTATTATGACTTATCACGCGCGCCGGCGACGTTTGATATCATAACCTTTCTATTCATTGCCGAAATTGAACGCATTGATCGCGGCCTAGACGAAATTGAGCTTCGCATCTTGGCGAATTCAGGCGGCGGCTTTCGGAGCGCCGCTCATCGCGGGCTCGAACATGTTCAAGGATCGAACCCGGCGGTGGATGATCTTCAACAGCGGTTGGAAAATATCCTCCTACCTGCCGCAAACCTTATGCCTTCCTGCGCACGCGCGATCTTCATTTCAAATCGCGAAGAAGCGCAACGCCTATTCGATCCGGCCGACGAGAACTTCCCAAATCAATACAGCGTCGAATCACCTAAGATTTCCTACTTCGAATCCAGCATTCTAATTGCACAGCACATGGGAAAACGTCTGGGCAGTTTGCGAGCACCGTTTGAGGCGGTCGAACGCGCCGGGCGATGGTTGGATGAGAACACAAATGGCAAACGAGCTATTGTCATTACCATACGCGATCTTCCCTATCACCCGCTCAGGAACAGCAATATCAAGGCGTGGTCGGAATTCGCTAAGAGCTTAGACAGCTCGGATTTTTGTCCCGTTATTGTTCGTGATACCGAACATGTCGGCTCCGTCGTTCGACCGGAATTTGCCGGTTTTCCAATCTGTGACGAGGCTGCATTAGATCTAGAATTTCGGATGGCGCTATACGAGTCCGCTTACTTAAATCTCGCCGTCAGCGGCGGTCCCATCTTGCTCTGCATGTGTAATAACGCGACCCGCTACATACGTTTCAAAATGCTAGCAGAACAAAATCCGCACGGTGGACCAGCGCTTTATTACTCGATCGGCCTAGAACCCGGTTCGAGCTTCTCGCATGCGACGACATTCCAAGAACTCGTTTGGAGAAACGACGACTATCCGGTAATCCGCGACGCCTTCAATGTAATGGTCGAACGTATCGAGACACAAAAATTTCCGCGCCAACGCGAATTGCCTTCAGTTATCGACACTGCGAAGAGGTTCTCGGTCGGCGGAAACAATGTAGATGCGGAAAAAATCTGCCGTCTAATATTGCAATCTCAGCCGGACAATATGGAGATCGCATACATTCTTGCGACTGTCCTTCAAAACACAGACCGGCATATGGAAGCTCTTACAGTCCTTGAGAAACTACGTGCGCGCGCCGGCGAAAATCCGGCAATTCTCGTTCCGACCGTTACGTCTTTGTTCCTCACCGGTCGCGCGCAGGAAGCTCGTGAACTCGCGGATGAAGTGCTTGGACTCGTGGGCGAAGATAGGCAACTCCTTCAATGGATCGGCCGTATCTTATTGCAAATGGGACAAGATTCTGCCGGCAGAATTGCGTTAATCAAATGCATACAACTGAACCCCGAGGACTCTTCCCCGCATGTTGATCTCGCGAGGCATTATCACAGCAATAACCTGAGCGTACCGCGGGCGATCGAGCACTTTGATAAAGCATTGGAAATCGGACAGCCGGACCCTCTTCTTCCATTAGAATTGGCAGATTGCCATTCTCGATTGGGTCACTTCGAAGTCGCCGCCGCCTTAATGGAATCGACGCTAGACGCGACAGGATTCAATGCACTGAACTCTTTGATCCCAATGGGGATCGTGCAACGGCTTGCAAATAGAGAGAGCCGCTCCATCGAGACATTCGAGAAAGCTCTAAAGACCATTCGGGACCTACTTGAGGGCGAAGACGAAAACGATACCGCTTACACGGATGTCCTTGCTGGCGAAGCGCAAACGCTCTTGTTGCTCGGAAGACCTGAAGAAGCCCGTGCCTGTCTTGCACGTGCACGCCAGTTGCGATCCTTGGACACCTATCACTACGATCCAAAATTCTACCTAAGCAATACGCCGCAGCGGATTGACCGTTTGAGGCGAATTGTCGACGGCCGCGACATTTTGATTTTTTGCCATGGGCCCACAATTACCAACATGGATAGTTGGTGGCCGAAATTTCAGGAATTCGACACGTGCCTGTTCGGCGTCAACAAATTCAGCGTATTCGAAAGCGGCTTCTTAAAAGAATTCGGTCGGCTTATTGACGTCAACATTCGATCGCATCACCAAGATATAAAGCCTAGCATTGATCAAGTTGAGGAATTCCTTTCTAGACCGAACAACAACGTTATGTTCACCGCACATTGGGCGATGAACAAGATTGGCGGTGCTGGCATCGATAGAGAAGCATTCGAAACCCGGTTCGATGAGAAGTTGATTTATTTTGGAGCTGCCGACGGCTGGTTACCCGCTTCACCAAATCAACCTCTGCATATGAAACAAGGCAACGCGCTCTCAACATTCTTGACGATGGCGGCAATAGGAAAGCCAAAACGGATCTTTATCTTCGGGGCTGACGGCGGAGTCGACGCAACAAATTCACGACCAACACATTATGGCGCAAACAGCGACGAATTCCGCCTCAACGTCGACACCGAAAAGAGAGATACCATGAGCGCGACACTTAGAGTCGATGCCGCGATGTTCGATATCTACTCGCCGATAAACCTCCTCGCCGCCGAGTACTTATTCGATCTGACTCCGCCCGAAATTTATAATGTTTCTCCCGGAAGTGCGCTAAAGTCGATTACTTGCATCGACTACGCCCAAGCATTTGATCTCATGGCAGACCAATAAATTGAGCAGTGATACGCTTTGCGCGTTCTATGACCTCGAAGTCTCGCCAATCAGCTTTGACTTCACCGTTTTCTTGACCTTAGCGGAACTCGCCAGAAATCGCTCTAAGGCACAACGGATGAGGGTCGTAATCGTTCCCGGAAAGCAAGACGGCTTCCGTCAGGATGACGCCGCCTACTCTAGCGATAATAAACTTTGGCGGCTCCATAACATCGTCCTACCGGCTACAACGCTTCTTGAGACAGATGTTGCTGTCGATCTATGTACGGAAAGAAGCGCTGCCTCGGACATCGAAGAATCCCACACCGGGCCCATTTTTCCTGAAGGTTATTCGGTTCAGTCACCGATCTCGGATTTCTTCCTATCCGGCGTAATTGCCGCCGCTGCGCGAAATGAAAAAGTCCCATCATTCCACGCTTCGTCTCAAGCAAAGGACTATATGACGAGATGGTTGTCTCACCGTGCGCAGGGTCGAAAGCCAGTCACAATCACGCTTCGAGAAAGCGACTACAATGAAAATCAAAATAGCAATAAAGACGCGTGGCTTAAATTCGCGGATGGCCTCGATATCGAAAAATTCGTCCCAATCTTCATCCGGGACACTGAAAGGACTTTCGACGCTAACGATCGAGATTTTGACAGGTTCGACGTTTGCATTCCCGCCGCGGTCAATCTTCAGCTCAGGATGGCACTCTACGAATTAAGTTGGATTAATATGATGGTGCCGAACGGCCCAGGAGAATTGTGCCGCCATTGCAGTGCAACTCGATATCTCTACTTCAAAGTGATCACCGGCGACGGCGATACAACCTCGAAGGTTTTGATTGCCTCACAAGGGCTTGAGCTAGGCGGCCAATTGCCTTACGCGACGCAATTTCAGCGGTTGGTGTGGGAGCCCGATGAGCTTGACGTCATTAACCGCGAATTTAGCGCCATGGAGAAAATTATTGGGGACAATCCCATTCTCCATCCGACCGAACCCGCCCAAGAAAACCAACGTGCCCCCATAGAGACCGCCGTCCAGCTTCATATGACCGGACGAATTGAAGAGGCTGCTTCGGTTTTTCAAAACATTGTCAGAACCGAACCGGATAACGCCGATGCATGGCATTTCCTAGGGATCATCGCCGCGCAGACCGGTCATACCGACGCCGCACGAAAAATGATCTCCCAGGCAATCGGCATCAACGCTCTACAAGCTAACTATTTCATCAGCCTGGCACGTGTCGAGACAAATACAGGCAATCACAAGAGCGCAATATCAGCCCTAAATAAAGCTATCAGTATCGATCCAGAAGATGCGGGCGCGTATGCCGACTTGGCTGAGGTGCTGCATGCGACCGCAGATCACAAGAATGCCGAAGCCGCGATGATGCGCGCATTGCAGATTTCTCCAAGCACTGTCGATTTCTATGAGCGAGCGGCCAGGATGTTACAGGATAATGGCAATTCTGCCGAAGCTGCCAATTTTTATCGCAAAGCGATCGATGTGCGGACGGAGATCCTTGAGAAAGCACAAACGCAACAAAGCCATATGTCTGAAATTCCCCGAATTTCGCTCGGGCAAATTTAGCGAACTAACCGGCTACAGCCTAACTGCCGACATTACGATCCGTAGAAATTTTTTACTTCTTCGATGACGTAGTCTATTTCGTCCTCCTGGAGATACTGATGAAGAGGCAGAGAAATTATCCTGTCCGCATCTTCTTCCGTTACAGGAAAACTACCTCGTTGATAGCCCAGCTTTTCGGAAGCTTTTTGCAAATGAATCGGCTTTGGGTAATGAATTTTTGCTTCAATGCCACGGCTATTAAGGTGAGCATATAACTCGTCACGCCGTTCGACTCTTAAAATATACAGATGAAACACATGGCGTACCTCTTGCTTGCGTCGAGGTACGGATACGCAACCATTCATCGCGCGAAACGCGGCATCGTATCGTTCGCCGACTCGGATACGGTTTTCCGTTATATCCTCTGCATCCCGAATTAAACGTCTACCGACAACGGCCTGAACTGTGTCTAGTCGACTGTTTACACCGAAGATCTCAGCTTCGTCCCGGTTTATCAGACCGTGGTTTCGGTACAACCTTAGCATTTCCGCCAGTTCGGCATCCTGTGTCAGAACGACGCCACCATCCCCCCAAACATTGATGGCCTTCAAGGGATGCAGGCTAAAGCCACTGGCGATCCCCCACGAAGCGACCGGTTTATCATCATATGAAGCGCCAAGCGCCTGACACGCATCTTCGAAAACCAGTAATCCATGCCGCTCTGCGATACTCATTATCGACGGCATGTCCGCGACATTTCCCGTGTAATGTACAGGAAGAATAGCTTTTGTTTTGTCTGTGATCGCGTCTTCGATTTGATCTACATCGATTACGAAACCTTCGTCGCAATCCACTAAGACTGGCGTCGCGCCAACGGCCGCAATCGCACCCAAAGTCGCGATAAATGTCGAGGCGCAGGTAATCACCTCGTCACCCGCTCCGATCCCCAACAAATTCATCGGAAGTATCAGAGCATCCGTGCCACTCGCTACTCCGACCGCATGCGGCTGTCCGATAAACTTGGCAAAATCTTTTTCAAACTCGCCAACAGCCGCCCCGAGGGTAAAATCGCCTTCTTCGGCCACACGCCGGATATCGCCCAAATATGCGTCGATATCCGCAAACTGGCGGTCCAAATACGAAAAATTTACTTCCATATTTTTATTACCTCGTGGAGCCTTGTATCGAGAGCGTACGCAGAAGGTCCACGAACGTGCGATTCTCAATTTTCAAAAGAATTTAGGAGCAAGAAATAGGCCAAAGCCAGCAAAATTTACTGCGAATTCAAGGGATACAACATAGGGGCTTGATGGTATGTTGATTGCATTGATTTCTATACGTAGCCGACATCTGCAAACGGAATTTGTTGAATGAAAAAACGATTGGCGCTAGTTGTTCCAAATCAGCTTTGGCACAAGTTTGACCTGATCACGACGTGGAACATTCCGCCTCGCACACTTTGTCAGCTCGGCGCCTGTGTCGAAGATATCGTCGATGTTAAGATTATCGACGCTCAGAACGACAAGATGTCGATTGAAGAATTTCAGAAAGAAATCACCGACTATGATCCGGACTTTGTCGGATTATCCGTTCTAAGTACCGAATACGCGGACACGCTCGATCAAGCTGCGCGGGCGGTAAAGGAAATCAAACCAAATGCTATCGTAATCGCCGGCGGTGTTCACGTTACGACAAAGTATTACGATGTGATGAAGAATCCGGATGTCGATTATGCCTGTCGCGGCGAAGGCGATTATTTATTGAGGGAGCTTCTAACGCACCTCATCGATGGAGGCCCGTTGCCGACACAAGGGCTTGTGTATCGAGATGGTGATAAGATCATTAGCCAAGAAAAAGCGACTGTCCCCGATTTAGCGGAATTGCCACCGCCGAATTACGAACTCGTGAATGTCGACGACTACACACACACCCTGCCCCGCTATGGTCCTGGCCGATATCCTGAAACACCCGGTATTTGCCTCACGGTTTCCCGCGGATGTCCTTACGAATGCAGTTTTTGCCAAGTCCCGATGATTTCCGGTCGAAAGATCCGGATGCATGCCCCAACGCAAATCGTCGACGAATTGGAATTGCTTAAGGAAAAATACGGGATCAAATCTTTCGTCCTTTATGACGACAATCTGTTCGCAATGCGAAAGCAGGCGAAGGAATTGCTGCGTCAAATGGTCGATCGCAAGCTGAACTTGAAATGGCACGTCAGTAGCTTTGCGATTTTTGTGATTGACGACGAAATGCTCGACTTGATGGCCGCGGCCGGCTGCATTGGCGTCAATGTGGCAATCGAATCCGGCAATCCTCGCGTGCTTAAAGAGATCATCAACAAGCCGATCAAAGATCTTTATGCCGTTCCCAAGCTAATTAGCGGAATCAAGAAACGCGGGATGTATGTTCTTGCGAACTTCATCATTGGCAACCCAGGTGAAACTTGGGAAGAGATTCGCGAAACAATTAATTTCGCGGAAAACTGCGGCGCTGACTATGTGAAGTTCTTTATCGCTGTGCCGCTACAAGGCACCGATATGTACGAAATGGCGCGCAAACTGAATGCCTTCGAGCAAGATCATGAGGCCGACAATCCGAAACTTGATTGGCGATTTTCTCAGCTGAAATCGGATGAATGGACGTCCAAGGACGTCAGCATCCTTCGTGTATACGAATGGGATCGAATAAATTTCGCACCGGATCGTATCGAGAGAACTGCGGAGATTTGGGGCGTTCCCGTGGACAAACTTAACCAGATTCGTCAGGACACACGGCGCGCTCTACAGGCCGAGGCGATGAACGCTTAGTTTATGAGTCTTTCATCTTGATGAGCGGCCGCCCTATTCGACCGGCCTCGAGGTCATCTAAGGCGTTATTAATTTCGTCGAACCGATAGGGTTCTGATAAGAGCGGTTCAACGTCAATTTTCTTTTCCGTCATCAAGGATGCAAAAAGCGGGAAATCTCGATCCGGTTTCGCATCGCCACCCCACGTGCCTAGCAAGCTTTTCCCTTGGTTGAACTCTAAAGGGTCCAACGTTACGGTCTGCCCTTTTGGCGCGTTGCCAATGACAACAGCGCGTCCTCCCTGACTTCGCGCCGCCGACAACGCGGCCGCCATCACGACTGGGCGTCCCGTCGCTTCAATCGCGATATCAACGCCGCCAGGACAGATTTCGGCGATACGGGTTATTGCATCTTCTTTACTGGAATCAATCGTATGCGTCGCGCCGAATGCGCGTGCTTTTTCCAATTTGCTTTCAAGTAAATCAATTGCAATCACGGGATTACAGTTCGATACAACTGCGCCCATAACAGCACAAAGGCCAACACCACCGGTACCGAATACAACGACGGCTTCCCCCTCAATCGGTTTGCCTACATTCAGTACCGCCCCCATCCCGGTTGGAAGAGCACACCCAAGGAGTATCGCTTGAGTCATCTCCAATCCGTCGGGAAGAACTGTCACACGGTTTTCGCTAACGACGGTATGGCGTTGAAAGGTCGTAACGGCGCCAGCATTCACCGTTTTTCCATTCCAGTCATAGGTACTTCCGCCAGCTTCAATTCCATTGGCCTTGATCCATGAGAGTGCAACGCGATCCCCAGGTGAAGCACGCGTAACCCCATCACCCACCTCCAAAACGATCCCACTTGCCTCATGCCCAAGACAATGAGGCAACCATGGGTCCTCGCCGCGTCGACCACGTGCTTCCAAGATTTGTGTATGGCACGCGCCGGAATAAGCAATCTCAACCAGGCATTGCCCTCGCGACAACGGCGGAATCTCGAGTGAGACAAGCTCCAGCGGTTTTCCTGTTTCAACGAGCACTGCAGCTTCGGTCTTCATTGGGTTGCTCCTAAGCCCCAGGCGCATCGGGATCGCGCAAGTCCCACTTCTTCTCAAAATCCCAAACGTCCTGGAATCCCATAAGTTCATGCATCGACCGATTGCCGTCTTCGTAGGTCTGCACTTCCGTGCCCAAGGTCGTACCTTTCACGCTCAAATGCGTATAAGCCTGCCGAAGTGTCTCAGCGACTGCGCTAAATCCAGCACTTGGATATATCGCGATGTTGAAGCCCCATTCCTTTAAGGTCTCCGACGGAATGACGGGTGTGCGCCCGTTCGGCACCATATTTGCCAAAAGCGGTGCATCTATCGTTGCGCCGACTTTTTGCAGTTCTTCTTCAGATTCGGGTGATTCAATAAATACAACGTCGGCGCCGGCCTTCGCGAAAGCTTCGCCTCGACGTAGTGCTTCATCTAGCCCATGGTCCGTCCGAGAATCGGTCCTCGCAATAATCAACGTGTCTTCTTTCGATCTCGCGTCACAAGCCACCTGAATTTTCTGCACCATCTCCGCCAATGGAACGACTTCCCGTCCGAGTGTATGACCGCATTTCTTCGGGGTTACTTGATCCTCGATCTGAATACCCTGCACGCCTGCTGCTTCATATCCTTGGATCGTACGATGAACATTCAAGAGCCCGCCGTATCCTGTATCGGCGTCCGCGATCAACGGCGTGCTTGTCCCGCGCGCGATCCGCCCGGCGCAATCAACCATCTCGCTATATGTCGCAATACCGGCATCCGGCAGTCCCAGATAAGAGGCCGTTGCGCCATAGCCCGTCATATAGAGAGCTTTAAAGCCCATCTGATCGGCAACACGCGCCGAAATCATCTCGAAAACACCGGGCGCGACGATAAACTCGCCCGAATCAATAATTTGCCTCAACGTCTGCGCGTTTGCCGACATGCCGATTCTCCTATGCGGAATGATGATCTTTGCTAATTAGATAGCCACAAAACGCCAAATGTCAGCAGTGTCGGTCTTGAAGATTAATTACCTAAATCGTCGCGAGTGTGGCTGCATGCACGTCGCAAGCCCCTTCCACGGATTAGGTTCTTGATCCGTCCGATATACAGGCAATGGCGCAGGTAACTTTTTGCGCGTCCGTGCCGATGCGTAAACGCACGCGGTAATCAGCATGCCAAACAGCACTGTCGGAATAAGGAACAGTGCTACGGATGACGAAACACCGAATGAAATATTAATAAGCGTCAAAACCAACAAAAACGGCATGACTTGCATGAAAAACGCGAGCAACACGATAACAATCCAAAGTGCCGTGTTTAAAAGACCCATAATTGTAATATTCATTCGAACTTTCCTACCGCGACACGTCCGACACGCTTGCTTATTGGCGGGAAGTCAATAGTGACAGCAAGTCGACGTTTTTGAAAGTCGCAATTCTGTGAACCGGCGCGTCGACCAACTGGCGCCCTCGGCAGGACTCGAACCTGCAACCCCGGGATTAGAAGTCCCGTGCTCTATCCAGTTGAGCTACGAGGGCAATTCGGTTTCAAAACCCCGCGTGACACCGACTAATGTGTCCAGGGTTCCATTCGGGAATACGCAAAATTATCGGCGTAGGACTTGGGTTGCACCTTACGCTCATTCCGCTTGACCACGGTGTAGGTATATCCCTTCTGTTTCGCATACTCGATGGCTTCTGCCTCGCTGTCGAAACGAAGTTTTACCTGCCGACGTGTATCCGGCGATGACGACCATCCCATTAGCGGGTCGGGGGTCGCCCCCGCAAGCGGCTCAAATTCAAGCATCCAACGTTTGGAATTTCCGCGGCCAGATTGCATTGCGTTCTTAGCGGGTCTGAAAATTCGGACGTGCATGGCGATCTCTTAGCTTGTTTCAAAACGCAACGTTTGCGTCAGATAACCTTGGTCGGGGCGGCTGGATTCGAACCAACGACTTTCTGCTCCCAAAGCAGACACTCTACCAGACTGAGCTACGCCCCGGTAGCCGTAAGCTAAGGTTTCGCGAATACAGGCGCAAGCGGGTAATTGGACTGATTTCAGATGATATATTTGAATAGCGACCTATCCAACGATTGCGAAGCTTCTCTCGGAGCGCTTTTTGAACGCCTCTAAATAAATCTTGATTGCATCCGACGAGGGAAGCAGAAGATTACCGATATCTTCGCAGGAATAGCCCGCCCTCAACACATCTTCGATATAAACCACGTCGACGCGGTGGGTCATACCTTTTCGATCCATATTTTCCGTAAACCGGCGCAGAAGGTATTCGGTCGGCACGGGCAATCCCTCACCTGCGATCACGTTCAGGTATCCTGAGACATAGGCGGGAACTTCCTTGCTGTTGCGCCCCAGACAATGGAGTTGCGAGGCCACGTTCGTACGATCGATGAAAGCGCTTTCCGCCTCACCAAAGTCTTCCAAGTTCGCGTTTTCTACGCGATGGAACTGCAAATATGTCTCGCCGTTCTCCAATAAGCGGTCAATAAAGAGCCAACTCGTTGTCGCTTTTTCTTCAATCAGACCGCTCGAACTGCCGACCATGCGAAAATCGTAGCTGTAATTCATACGAATGCCGCGTTCGCCGTCAGATACGAATGTGTTGCCCGCAAACTTTGGTGTCGCCCTGCCGACCGCAATTACCTCGGCGCCAAGCGGATTTACTGAAGTTACAGCTTCACTTAGCGAATCCGCCCAACCCGAAAACACATCTCCCGCACCTTCAAAAGTTTCACACGCGGAACTCGCCATTAAAACGATCGATAGCGAAACAAAGCGGATGAAGCTATGTGTAGACCGAAGTTGCATTTCACTCATTTCAATATTCACAAATAAACATCGAAATTCTTCTTGTATTTATTAAACATATTAGTCAGTATTACGACAAATAGAAATTACCGATTGAAGTATTATGAAATTCCGCATCGGAACTTCAATTTTATCTCTTTCCATGGTTTTGGGTGTCGTTGGCAATTCTATGTCTGCGGAAACCGAACAACGATGCGAACAACGAAGAACGGTTCTTCAATACCTTTCGAATGAATACTCCGAGAAGCCTGTCGCGATGGGTGTTGCAGAGAACGGCGGCTTAATTGAAGTACTGACTTCACATAAGGGAAACACGTTCACAATTATCGTGACATCCCCGGAAGGCGAGACTTGCATGGTTGCCGCCGGTGAAGACTGGCAAGCCTTAATTCGGCAAGTGACGCCGAAGACTTAAGCTTCTTAAACTCTCTAATTCAATCACCGAAAACGTGTGCGAGCCTAGCAGAAAACTGGGCGTTTACTCTGGCACAATAGAGTCCGCGTCCGAGCCTTCCTGTTGCTGATGCCACATTTCCGCGTACTGCCCCCCTCTTGAAAGCAGTTCCGCATGGGTCCCTCGTTCGACAATCGTCCCCTCACTGAGAACAATGATCTCGTCCGCATGCACGACGGTCGATAAGCGGTGCGCAATGATGAGCGTGGTTCGATTCCGAGAAACCTCTCGTAAACTCACCTGAATTTCACGCTCGGTATGCGTATCCAATGCCGATGTCGCTTCGTCGAACAACAAAATCGAAGGATTCTTCAGTATTGTCCTGGCAATTGCAACGCGTTGCTTTTCGCCGCCGGAAAGCTTTAGTCCCCGCTCCCCGACCATCGCCTCATAGCCGTCAGGTAATCCTTCTATAAAATCATGAATTCGGGCCATCTTAGCCGCGGTTTCCACTTCCTCTCGCGTCGCATCGGTTCTGCCGTAGGCGATGTTATAGAAGACGGTATCGTTAAAGAGGACCGTATCTTGGGGAACAATTCCGATCGCGTCGCGAAGGCTCAATTGCTCAACATCTCGAACGTCCTGACCGTCAATCTTAATTTTCCCACCCGTTACATCGTAAAACCGAAACAACAATCGGCTAATTGTCGATTTTCCCGCACCACTTGGCCCCACAATCGCTACCGTCTTACCGGAAGGAACGGTGAAGGTGACGTCCTTCAGAATCGGACGCCGTTCGTCATATGAAAACTCTACATGTTCAAATGCTATTTCGCCCCGATCCACATCAAGCGGAGGGGCTTTGTCATGGT
>PAZH01000031.1 GCA_002716125.1 Rhodospirillaceae bacterium | reverse complement strand
TGGCGCGGCGAACGGCCCGCACCGGCGATAACGTCTTCCATTTGCTCTGGCGGCATCTCTTGACCGTGCGCCGCGCCCGCCGAGCGCGTAATCGTTTCATTCATCAAGGTTCCACCGACATCGTTGCAACCGGCGTCGAGACAGGCAGCAATCCCGTCGGCGCCAAGTTTCACCCAAGACGCCTGGACGTTGGTGAAGTGTGGATGCAGAGCAATGCGTGATACCGCGTGCATCAACAGTGCCTCGCGCCAAGTCGGGCCCTTACGGGCGGCGCCTTTCAGGTATATCGGCGCCTCCATGTGGACGAATGGCAGCGGAACCAATTCCGAGAAGCCACCTGTCCGGCTCTGTAGCTCGCGAAGGCGGAGCAAATGGCGCGCCCAGTTCACAGGGCGTTCGATGTGACCGAACATTATTGTGGCCGTGCTGCGCAAGCCGAGGCCATGTGCGGTTTCCATAACCTCGAGCCATTGATCTGTATTGATCTTGTCGGGGCAGAGTGTCGCACGGACCTCGTCGTCGAGGATCTCGGCTGCGGTTCCCGGCAGGGTACCGAGACCTTCGTCGCGCAACATACCGAGAAAGGTGTCGAGCGGCAGGTCGAGCGTCTTGGCGCCTTGAAACACTTCGAGCGGTGTGAATGCGTGAACGTGAAGTTCCGGCAGCACCGACTTAATAGCGCGAAGAATCTCGAGATAGGTCTCGCCCGTATAATCTGGATGAATACCGCCTTGCAGGCATACTTCGGTGGCGCCCCGGTCCCACGCTTCTTCCGCTCTGCGGATGATCTCGTCCATCGCGAGGTCGTAGGGTTTACCGCGGAGTTCTTCGTACGTTTTGCCCTTCGAGAACGCGCAGAACTTACAGCCGAAATAGCACACGTTGGTGTAATTGATGTTCCGGTTGACGACATAGCTGACCGTATCGCCGTTGACCCGCCGACGGATGCCGTCTGCCACCGCGGCGACGGCCTCAACTTCACCTGCACGGGCTGCGAAGAGGCGCACGATTTCATGCTCCGCCAGATCTTCGCCGCGATCGCCTCGCGCGAGGATGGCATCGAGCTCACGGCTGGCACCGAGTTCCGGCGCGATCATCGGCGCGGGTAGCGGGTTACACTCACCCATACCGGGCGACCAATTGTCGGTCCGAGCGAGGCCATCGCTATCGATTCGTCGGAGCACGTCCGTTCGAAACGCCGGGTCGAGCCAAGTCTCTCCATCGAAAATATAGTCGGGATAGACCGCCAATCGTTCACACAGGATTTTATCCTGGCGGGCGGTGGCCTGCGCCAAGGTCGCCAGATGCGGCCAAGGGGCTTCCGGGTTGACGTGGTCGCGGGTAACTGGAGAAACACCACCCCAATCGTTGATACCCGCCGGAATGAGATCGGCCGCATTGTCGCCACTCAAATTCGGCGGCGCCTGGATCGACATTTCAGGGCCGAACAACAGACGTGCCGCAGCGATTGTCCATTGCAGGTCCTCAAGTGAGGGTTCCGGTGCGTTGGCCATTAATGTGTCCGGCTTGGCCCGGAAGTTCTGAATAATGATTTCTTGGATGTGGCCGTATTCGTCTTGCAGATCGCGGAGTGCGAGCAGTGCTTCTATCCGCTCCAGACGCGTTTCGCCGATGCCAATTAATATCCCGCTCGTGAAAGGAACCTTCTGCCGACCAGCTTCCGCCATGGAAGCGATCCGAATTTCGGGGTCTTTGTCCGGCGAACCGTGATGGCAAAAACCTTTTTCTAATAGGCGCGGCGACGCGCTTTCCAGCATCGATCCCATACTGGCGGAGACTTCGCGAAGGGCGGCGTAATCGCCGGCCTCTAACACTCCTGGATTAAGATGCGGCAGAAGCCCCGTCTCTTCAAAGACCAGGAGCGCCATCTCGCGGAGATAAGACAGTGTCGTCTCGTGTCCGAACTCAGCCAGCGCATCCCGTGCCGCCTGATAACGCAATTCCGGCTTATCACCGAGCGTGAACAACGCCTCTTTACAGCCGGCGGCAGCACCGTCGCGTGCGATCGCGAGAACCTGCTCGGGCGAGAGAAATGCTTCTTCAAGGTTCCGCGGTGGCTGTGCAAAGGTGCAATAATGGCAGACATCTCGGCATAGTTTCGTTAACGGAATAAAAACTTTGCGCGAATATGTGATTTTCCGTCCGTAATGCCGATCGCGGAGTTCGGCCGCCTCTGCCATCATTTCCGGCAAATCGGAACGCACGGCAATCGCGCGCGCCGCGTCGTTATCGGGACGCTGATATTCCAGGGATTTGGACATACTCACGCTATTCTTCGCCGTCTTTGGCCATTATCAAGAATTCTCTGCCAACAGTCGCCTGCGGATTCCACTCAAGTCAAGGAATGTGTGAGTTTCGCTCACGGCGTCAACGGCGCAAAATGCGATTAAATCTTCCGGCGTATCGATATCGAAGGAAATGCCCTCGCCTTGAATTGTATCGACATGCGCACCGGCATTCTCTGCGATCTTTCGATGCCGCACGAAACTGCCGATTCCGAACGCGGTTTCAATCAATTTGGGCGGCGAAATCATTAAGCCGTTGGTGCCGTCGCCGTCCCGCGCACTTGCGAGCCGAACCGTAGGTTCCGTCTGCTTGGCTGCTAGCGCATCGATCTCGGACGGCTTCACCAACGGGATATCGCCGGGCAACACAAGGATCGCCGAGGTGTCGGCGAATTCCGGCCGTCCGAGCGCAAATCCAACCGCCTCGTTGTAGCCGGCGTTTTCCGCTTCCTCGACAAACCCGACGCCGAAGTCCGAGAAATCGCGGTCGTGTGCGATGATACTCACAGACTGAATATTGCGGGCATTTGCGAGTGCCGCGAGCACGTCCCTCAGCATGGCGTTAACGAGGCCTTTGCGCTCGTCCTCGGACAGGATCGATGATAGCCGCTGTTTTGCGTCCCGCAGATCTTTCATGGGCACGAGCGCGGCGGTCACGATCCGATCTCCGTTGCGAATGCGCAGCAAATGCGCGCCAGATCCTTGCGATCTTCGAGAGTCCGCATGACTGTCTGGGCGACCCGGACCTCCATGCCAAGGGCGGCGATATCTTCGGCCTGTTCGTTGTCGACTTCATCGATAACGATACCGTCAATAAGGCCTCGATAGTGTTCCGCAACGGCTAACGCCGTGGAGGGTAGGCCGAGCTCAGCCATCATTTTGGCAGCCGGCCCTTTGATCGCCTGACCGCCGACAATGGGCGAAACTGCAATGATAGGCGAGGTTTGCGCATTCAACGCGTCCCGGACGCCCGGCAACGAAAGAATCGGATCGATGCTGACAAACGGATTGGAAGGCGTCACGACAATGCTATCCAGGTGCGACCCGTTGATCAGAGTCATCATTTCCGCGTTGGCCTTTGCGTCCGCAATTCCCGTGAACCGAAAGCCAGTGACGGCCGGCTCACATCGGTCGCGGACGAAATAATGCTGAAAGGGAAGGTCCCCATTTGCGCTTTCGACGACTGTTGCGACAGTCTCGTCGGTCATAGGCAAAATACGCGGTCCGATACCAAGCGTTTCGGCAATCTCGGCAGTCACTTCCGATAATGTGCGCCCTTCGGCCAATGCTTGCGTTCGAAACACGTGCATCGCCATGTCGCCATCGCCGAGATTGAACCAATCCTCACCGCCGAGACGCCCGAGCGCCGCCATAAAATTCCAGCTTTCACCCGCGCGACCCCAACCGCGATCCTTATCCGCGAGATCCGATAGCGTGTAGACTACCGTGTCGATATCGGGACAAATTCGGAGCCCGAGATGCGTGAAATCGTCGCCGGTATTGGCGACAACCGTCAAGTTCTCTGGCGGCAGCGTATGCATCAGGCCGAGCGCCAATTTCGCGCCGCCGACGCCTCCCGAAAGCGCCAATACCGTCGGTGCGCTCATCGGAACATGTCCTCTTCCGCTGCGCGTAGCGCAGCCGTCGCGGGTTGGGATGGCGCGTCACTGCGGTAACCACGTACAAGGACGACCGGTTTTCCTTCCGCTCCTTGGCCCTGTAGCAAGGATGCCGCCGCGGCCAGTTCGTCACCGACTGCCTCCTCGCTGACGCGGAGTTCGCGACCGAAAAGGTCTTTATCACCTCTGAGATCGGTGACTGCCGGTAGACCCGATATGCCGATGGCCAGCCCCATTGTACCAATGCGCCAGGGCCGCCCGACGCTGTCGTTAATGATGACACCAACGTCGATACCGAACTTGGATCGGATGGCACGCTGCAGCCTTTCCGCACTCGCGTCTGGGTCTTCCGGCAGCAAGAGAAGCGTTCGCTCGGGTACCTTGCTTTCGACGTTTGAATGATCGATGCCCGCATTCGCCATGATAAGGCCAAGATTGTTCTCAACGATCAGGACGCCGGGTTTCTTGCGAATGACGGCTCGACTCTCGCGCAGGATTATTTCGACAACGCGGGGATCTTTATCGACTTCGACGGCGAGGTCTTTTGCCTGATCGCTTGGCTCGATCGTTGTTACATCGACGAGCCGGTTCTCTGTCTTTGAGACGATTTTCTGCGCGACAACGAGGATGTCGCCGTCGGCAAGCCGTTCGCCACTCTGCTCAAGCGCATCGCCGATCAAATTGGCGAGATCGTCCCCCGGTTTAACCAAGGGGATGCCCTCGAGGGCAATGAGGGTCAGACGGTCGGGCATCCGGCCGGTGCTACGACTTTGCGGCCGATCCGGGAGTTCCCGTGATACGGATGCCGGCGCCGTCGATCTTGTATCGACCATTCATAAAGATCAGCGCAGAAGTGAGCGCTTCGGCAATCGCTGAGTTGGCGATCACACCGGCATGCCAAGCTTTCATGCTCGCATCTTCGGAAAGTTTGACGACAACTTCGCGCGCTTCCGGATCATTTCCACAGACAAGGACGTCGCAATCGATATCGTGCTCTAGGTCCGCCAGGTGCGCGGCGGCGACATTCTGAAAGGCGGAGACGACACGGACGTCATCACCCAACTGTGCCTGTGCGGCCTTGGCGCAGCTTCCGCCCTCCGGCAGTTGCACGGTGCGGACTTTCGGCGGCATCAAGGGGACCGTGACGTCGATGACGATCTTACCTTGGACTTTATCCCGAATGGCATCCAACGTCGGCGCGTGATTTTCGTATGGGACGGTTAAGACCACGATTTCGCCGGCTTCAGCGGCATCGGCGTTCTCCAAGCCGGAAATCGAGGTGGTACCGGCATCTTCGTTGAATTTCGCCGCGGTTTCCGCCGCGCGTCCCGCATCACGCGACCCGATCACAATCTCATGTCCGGCGCGCGCCCAGCGTTTTGCCAGGCCTGATCCTAAATCTCCCGTACCGCCGACAATGGCGATTTTGTGCGTATCCGTCATTCTTGCGTTTTCCTGTTGGTCTTCCCGAGGGTAGGTTGCGGCCAGTATTTGGTGCGATTTCGATGGTCGCAAGACCTACGTAATCTGGCTTTCGCGGTTATCTAGGCTAAATTCGAATAAGCTCTCAAGGGCCGTCTTCATAAAAGAGGGTCGTAGAACATCGGAAGGATCGAAAAATGGCAGTAAAACTCGGGCTCACCCTTGGAACCGGCGGGAATAAGGCGGCCGTCGATATGGATTACATTCGCGAGGCCGAGAACCTCGGATACGACTCGGTTTGGACAGCGGAAGCTTGGGGCTCAGATGCGCTCACACCCGCCGCTTGGGTTCTGGCACAGACGAGCAAGATCAAGGTCGGCACGGGGATCGTCCAGATGCCGGCCCGTACACCGGCGAGCGTGGCCATGGCCTGCATGACCCTCGATCACCTTTCCGGCGGTCGTTTTATCCTCGGCCTTGGTCCGTCTGGTCCGCAAGTGATCGAAGGATGGTACGGGGTGCCATACGGTCGTCCGCTCACCCGTTTGCGCGAGTATGTCGAAATTATCCGAAAAGTATTGGCGCGCAGAGAGCCGCTGCAGCACGAAGGATTCCATTATCAGATCCCAATGACCGGCGAGGGGACAACCGGCCTCGGCAAGCCGTTGAAAAGCGTTTTGCATGGCGATCCCAATTTGAAGATCGTGTCCGCCGCCATCTCGCCTTCCGGTGTGAAGGCTGCGGCGGAGATCGTTGACGGTTTCATTCCGATTTATATGGATCCGGATCGCTTTGAGGTTTTCGAGCCGGATATCAATGCCGGGTTGGAAAAAGCCGGCGGCGGCAAGTCGATGTCCGATTTCATGGTGCTGGCCTATTGTCAGGTGCGGATGAATGACGATTTGGAAGAAGCGCGCCAGCCGGTACGCGAGAACCTCGCGTTCTACATCGGCGGGATGGGGGCTCGTGACAAGAACTTCTACAACGATTTCGCCAAGCGTATTGGCTATGTCGACGCCGCAGTCGAAATTCAGGATCATTTCCTAGCGGGCCGCCGTAAAGAGGCGGTGGATGCAGTGCCGGACGAGTTGGTGGATCGGACTGCACTGGTTGGACCGAAAGAACGCATCGTCGAGCGCTTGCAAGACTGGAAGAAGGCCGGTGACAAAGGTCAAGTCCACACGATCGTGACGCGCGGCGCCAGTGTCGAAGCGCTACGCGTTCTCGCCGAAAATGCGCTCTAGGAGGGTCGAATGCCGACGAACCATTTCGACCTGAGCGGCAAGATCGCCGTCATTACCGGCGGCAGCCGAGGGCTCGGGCGCGAGATTGTGCTTGCCTTTGCGGATGCGGGCGCCGACGTCGTGATCACGAGCCGGAAGATCGACTCCTGCGAAGAATTGGCCAAGGAAGTCGAAGAAAAGACGGGTCGGACCGCAATGCCGTTTGCCTGCCATGTCGGGTATTGGGACCAATGCGATGCTTTGATCGACGCGGTGTACGATCGTTTCGGCCGTGTCGATGTATTGGTCAACAATGCCGGTCTTTCGCCGCTTTACCCTTCGATCGCAGAGATCAGCGAAGAGCTCTACGACAAAGTCTTCGACATCAATGTGAAGGGGCCGTTTCGCCTTGCGACTCAAGTCGGTTCCCGAATGGCCGATGGCGACGGCGGATCGATCATCAATATTTCCAGTACGGGCTCGTTGCAGCCGTCCCGCCGTGCGGCGACCTACGGTATGGCCAAAGCCGGCCTAAACCAAATGTCGGTCAATCTCGCCTATGAATACGGACCCAAGGTGCGCGTGAACACCATCGCTCCCGGTCCTTTTGCGACCGATATCTCGAAGGCCTGGCCGGATACACCGGAATTCAACGCCCGTTGGGACCGCATGGCACTGAAACGCGTCGGTCAGCCGGACGAGATCGTTGGCGCCGCACTCTATTTCGCGAGCGATGCCTCGAGTTATACGACCGGCGCGCTATTGCGGGTTTGCGGCGGATCAGACCCGATCATTTAAGGGAGCGTGCGATATGTCTAATCCCATCCTCAATGCGATTAAGATTCAGTCGAAAGTGGTCATCCCGATTGTCCGGGAACTTGAAAAGGAGATCGGCAAGGAGCGTGCGCATGCCCTTGTCGGTCGCGCCATTGCCGGCGCGTATGTCGATTATCGGAAGCGTCGGGGTTTCGAGGCGAACTCCCATCCTAGGGTCGAACAAGAAGGGGAAGACGCATTTCCGGTCGAGCGCGAGGTAATAGACGATACGGAGGAAAGCTACGGATATAACATCACCGGTTGTTTGTTCGCGGAGTACTTCCGCTCGATCGGTGAGCCTGAGATCGGCGCGCTAATGACGTGCGGCGTCGATTTTGCCGCCGAAGATCTCATCCGTCCAAATTGGGAGTTCGAGCGGACTCAGACCCGCATGCAAGGGGCATCGCACTGTGATTTCCGTTGGCGAAAAGGTGCCTCGGATGGTTGATAAGCCTGTCGCGGTCGTGGCCGGTGTCGGCAGCGGCACGGGCGAAGCGCTGGTCAAACGTTTTGCCGAAGGGGGCTATCGAGTTGCGATGATCGCCCGCAAAGCGGAACGTCTTGAGCGGATTGCGGGCGAAATATCCGAAGCATCGGCGTACCCCTGCGATATGTCTGATATCGAGACCTTTCGCGCAACCTTGACCCGTATCAAGAAAGAGTTGGGGCCGATCAAGATCGCCATTCATAACGGGGCTCGCGCCGTTCGCGATCACTACACCAAGATCGATCCGCTGGAGTTCGAGAGCACATTCCGTGTCAACACGACGGCGCTCCTCGTGCTGGCGCAAGAAGTCGGCCCGGATATGGTCGAGATGGGCGACTGCGCCATCCTCGTGACGGGCAATACCGGTGCGTGGCGCGGTAAACCGCATTTTACCGGTTTTGCGCCGTCGAAATCCGCACAGCGGATACTGGCCGAAGCCTTGGCGCGTGAGCTCGGCCCGCAAGGCGTTCACGTGGCTTTTATCACGATCGACGCGGCCATCGATATTTGGTGGGTGCGGGAGCGGCGCGGGCCGGATTTCCCGGAAGACCAGTTCGCGAAGCCGGCGGATATCGCCGGCGAATGCTTTCATATCGCTCATCAACCCAAATCGACTTGGTCGTTCAATGTCGAACTCCGGCCGTTTAACGAAAACTGGTGATTAGCGTGGCCAAAGCGGGAGCGCGCTAGATGGGAGAATCGCAATTTCATCTTTTGAAGACGCGGCGCTTCTTGCCGCTTTTCGTAACTGTCTTGCTGGGCGCTGCGAACGACAATGTCTTTAAGAATGCATTATTGATCCTGATCCTCTTCACGCTCGGGCGCGAAGTCCCGATGGAAGAAGCCGTTTTGGTGACGCTCGCGTCCGGAATATTCATCCTACCGTTCTTCATTTTCTCTGCGACCGCGGGGCAGCTCGCGGACAAATACGAGAAATCCCGCATGATCCGGTGGATCAAGCTCGCTGAGGTCGTGATCATGGGCGCCGGTGTTGCCGCGCTTCAGTTCGGTGATGTTTATTGGCTGCTCACCGTGCTGTTCCTCATGGGCGTGCAGTCCTCTTTCTTCGGACCGTTGAAGTACAGCATCCTTCCGACTTTGTTGCGCAAGAACGAACTCATCGGCGGCAACGCTTTTGTCGAGGCTGGTACCTTTCTCGCGATCCTCGTGGGCACGATTATCGGCGGCCTTACGGCGGGCTGGGAGAACGGGGTGAATATCGTCGCGGCGATCGTCTTTGGGCTCGCGGTGATTGGATGGATGTGCAGTTATGGAATCCCGCAGGCGGCTGCACCGCAACCGGAATTGAGGATCAGCTACAACATCGTCACGCAGACCTATCGCATTATCCGCCGTATCCGCGCGGACCGTCCGGTCTACCGGTCGATACTCGGTATTTCGTGGTTTTGGCTGGTTGGGATCACGCTATTGACCCAGTTTCCAAACCTGGCGAAATCGAACTTCAATGCGGATCACGAGGTGATTACCTTCCTCATGGTCGTGGCGACCGTTGGCATTTCCATCGGGTCGATGTTCTGTAACGGTCTGTTGAAAGGGGAGATTTCGGCTAAATACGTTCCGGCCGCTGCCTTCGGCATGTCCGTGTTTATGGCCGATCTATGGTTCGCTAGCCCGGAAGGCCCTGGTGCTGCGACGGTGACACTTGGCATGTTTCTGGAAGCGCCCGAGAACTGGCAGGTCATTGCCGATCTGCTCGGCGTTTCGATCTGTGGCGGTATTTTCGCAGTGCCGCTCTATGCGATGATGCAGACGCTCAGCGACGAGAAAGAACGTTCTCAAGTCGTGGCTGGCAATAACATCCTTAACGCACTGTTCATGGCCGTCGGCTCGGTTGTCGCCGGTATGATCCTGGATGCTGGCTATAGCGTGCCAGATCTTTTCCTGATCGTTGCCGCCTTGAACCTGGGTGTCGTGTATTACATGCAGCGGTTGCGGCGCGAGCTGGGGTCTAGTCCCGCGGCGGATTGAGGCGCGCGAGCTCTGCCATCAGGTCCACGGCGGCGTCTTGCGCCGGGGCAACCGTGATACTGGTGGCACCCGAATCTTCCCAAGCTTTGAAGCGTTGTTTGATCCGATCGGGCGGACCCATCAGACCACGTGAATCGATCCACTCGTCCGGGATGGTCGCAATGGCTTCTTCCTTATGGCCAGCCAGGTACAGTTCCTGGATCCTGTCGGCTTCGTCCTTGTAGCCGCGGCGGATGAACATGTCCTTGTGGAAGTTCTTATCCTTATGACCCATCCCGCCGATGTAGAGGGCTTCGCGGGGCTTGAGGCGGTCGATCGACGCTTTCACGTCCTCATCTACATCGACGAAGACGCGGGCCTGGATTTCAAAATTGTCCCAGCTCTTGCCGTTGCCGGCCCTTTTGAAACCTTCTTCGAGCCACGGTTTGTATTCATCCATCGTCCCCGGCATAAAGCCGAGCGGCAGCCAGCCGTCTGCGATCTCGCCGGTCAGGCGCACGGTCGCTTCGTTGCCGGAGCCGATATAGATCGGGATATCCGGGTTCATGTGCAGGATCGACTTCAGCGGCTTGCCGACGCCGAGACCGCCTTCGCCCGTATAGGGCAATTGAAGTTGCTTGCCGTCGTGCGTCAGACCTTCTTCTCGTTGCCATATCTTGCGCATGATGGCGGCATAATCTTTCAGCCAGTAGTACGGCTTGCCCCAGGGCTGACCGTACCACCCCTCGACGATCTGCGGTCCCGAGACGCCGAGGCCCGCAATCGCGCGCCCGCCACCCGCAAGGGCATCGACCGTGCCCATGCTCATCGCGCAGTTGGCGGGCGTACGGGCCGAGACTTGGATGATTCCGGTGCCGAGTTTTATCCGTTTGGTGATGGCCGCGAGATACGCTAAAGGCGTAATCGCGTCGGAACCGTATGCTTCCGCCGTCCATACGCTGTCATAGCCGAGTTTTTCCGCCCGCAAGATGCGTTCGACCGGCAAGTCCATTTGCGCGCCGGAATAACCAATCGAAAGACCAAGCTTCATCGGGCGAATCCCTCTTTTAGAGCCTTCCCCTCACCCAAACCCTCTCCCATCGCGGGAGAGGGCCTGAGTGGAGGCAATTCAATTAATCGTCGACTTTTGCCGTGGCATAGCCGCTGACGACGGTCGTGCCGTCCTGGTTCGTCGTATTGACGTCCAAGTCGACGAGCTTATCGTCGCCTTCTTGGCGGATTTCGGTCACGACCGCCGTTGCGGTCAGCGTGTCGCCCGGCCACACCTGGTTGGTGAAACGCACACCGAATTTTGTCAGGCGGGCGTCGCCGACATAGTTCGTCAGCATTTTGCCGGTTAGCCCCATGGTCAGCATGCCGTGCGCAAAGACGCTTGGATAGCCCGCAACTTCCGTTGTGTAAGGCTCGTCGGAGTGCAAGGGGTTGTAGTCGCCGGATGCGCCCGAATACATGACCAGCTGCGTGCGGCTGAGGTTGTCGGCGACGACTTCGCTATGTTCGTCGCCCGGATTTAAATCTTTTGCGCTAAGTGCCATCGTTCTTCTCCCTTAGCTTTGCTCGACCGGCTTCTCGGTCTTCACGCCGACCGAACGCATGGTCAGGACCAATTCGCCGTCTTGATCGTGAAATTCGAACACCGTCTCGGTAAACTTCAGGAGACCGGCGCGCTTGCTTTCTTTCTCCCAGGTATTGCCCGGCTGCGAGGTCATCGTCAGTTGGTCGCCTGGCTTCAGATGGCGATGGTATTCGTAATGCTGTTCGGCGTGCAGGCCACCCGTTGATGGGGCGGGGCCGTCGAGGCCGGTCGGATTCTTGCCTGAGCCGAACCATTTCTCACCAGATTTTGGGCGAAGATGATAGTCCGGATCGAACTGTGCAACCGCGCGACCGAATGTCGGCGGTGCGATGACGCTACCGGCCTCGCTCTTAGCGGCATACTCGGCATCGCTGTAAATCGGGTTATCGTCTAGCAGCGAGCGCGCAAACATCATGATATGCGAGCCCTCGACTGGCATTTTTACTTTATCGGCCACGGAATCTCTCCTTCGTCCTGTGCTCCCTAGGCAGGAAGAGAGGATGTGATTCTAAGGCCCATGGTCAAGCGGTGGCGGTCGGTAAATCGGGCCCGCTGATAACGCGTTCGCGGGCGAGGGCGTCAATGCGATCCGGGCTGTAATCGAGTTCCATAAGGATTTCGCGCGAATGTTGGCCAAGCAAAGGAGATGTGCCTCTGGGGGAGCCGTTCGCCGGCGGCGTGATGCCGGCGAGACTTGGGACCGGGGCAGGCCCCGCCAGGCCCGGCTGGTCCAGCCAACTCACTGTATTGTCCGCCTTTGCTTGAGGGTGTTCTAGGAAGTCGGGGTAATCGTTCAGAATCTCGTGCACGATGCCGGCATCGGTCAGACGCTCGGACCAATATTTGGATGTTTCTTGCGACATGGCCTCGTTGATTGCGGGTGTGAGAATGTCTGCATGTTCGTGACGGCTGACCGCTGTTTCGAACTGCGGATCTGCGGCGAGGTCCGGTCGTTGGATCGCTTCGCAGAATGGCGTGAACTCGCCGTTGCGTAGGACCACGAGTATGATCCAACCGTCTTTTGTCGAAAAGACGCCGTGAGGGGCGGCCCCGGGTGTCATCTCGCCGCCTTCGAGCGTATTGGCGATCAGCCGCACGCTTTGCAGGGCCAGGCCGGACCGCATCAGCGAATTATCGATATAACAACCTTTGTCTTCGTCACGCCGCGCATAGAGCGCGGACGACAGCGCCTGAAACGAATAGAGTCCGGTTGCCATGTCGACCGGAATGAACATCACACGGTGTGGAATACCGTCCTCACCCTTGTTGGAACTCATCATGCCCGTCAGCGCCTGCAGGGCGGGATCCAGTGCGGGCCGTCCCGCCAAGGGACCCGCTTGCCCGAAACCCGATACGGAGAGGTAAACGACACCTGGGTTTCGCCGTGAGAGGTCTTCATATCCAAAGCCGAGGCGCGATATGACGCCCGGTCGATACCCTTCCATGAAGACGTCCGTTTTTTCCGCGAGTTGCCAGAGCACTTCCTTTCCGGCGTCGCTCTTGAGGTCGAGGGCGAGACTCCGCTTCCCGATATTGCCCGTGATCGTGTAGGCCGTCTGTCCGTCGTAGGAAATGCCGAGGGCGCGCGCCCAGTCGCCGCCGTCGACCGGTTCGACTTTGATAACGTTTGCCCCCTGCTGCGCGAGGAGCATGCCGCAGTAAGGCCCCGCAATGCCTTGGCTCAAATCCACTACGGTCAAACCTTCGAACGGTGCGTCGTATCCCATCGTGTCCTACCTCCCGGAAGCGATATGGCCCGGAAATTCCGTGCGACGATGGCTTTTCATTTCGCGATTCCTGAGTAAATTCTCGGCCAAACATGCACCTCATACTGAGCTAGTCGAAGTATGAGCAGTCGGACAAAACCTCGTCCTTCGACAGCTTCAGGATGGGGTTTTGTATGAGTGGGCTGCACGATGGAAGGAATGATGATGCCAGATACTCTCGCTACCGCGGCGCCGCTTGAAATTCACACGGAGCGTGTTCGCCCCGAATGGATCGATCACAACGGCCACATGAATGTCGCGTATTACCTGATGGCGTTCGATGAGGCAGCAGGCGCGGTCTCCAAGGCGATCGGCTATACGAACGAGTATCGCAAGGCGAACAATATTGGGACCTTCGTCGGTGACTATCACATTCGTTACGTCCAGGAAGTGATGGAAGGCGACTTGCTCCGCTTTACCTATCGCATCATCGAATGCGACGAGAAGCGGTTCCATTACTGGCAGGAAATGTATCACGCGGAGAAGGGCTACCTTGCGGCTGAGGCCGAGGCGATTACCCTTCACATCGATATGTCCGTCCGTAAAGTCTCGCCGTTCCCGCCCGAAATTTACGGACGCATTCGGGCGATTTACGAAGCGCAAAAAGATTTGCCGCTGCCGGAGAACCTTGGCCGCCAAATTCAGGTGCGGCGGAAGTAACACTGATATTCGTCATTCCGGAAGCCCACAGGGCCATCCGGAATTTTAGCCTGAGAATAATCCGGTGTTCAGATGATTGAATGTAGCGCCCTGGTATAAATTCCGGGTTCTCGCTCCGCGAGCCCCGGAACGACAAACCTGACCGTTTAACCGATCTCTTCGCCCAAACCGATGTATCCGTCGATGAACTTCAGCACTTCGTCTCGGTTGCGATTGGGGAGACCGACGATCGCGCGGGTGAAGCCGGCGGCCCGGAACTTTTTCAACGCGTCGCCGTCTCGTGCTCGCTGGCAGAAAGCAGACAACTCGATCTCGTCTGGGTTGCGACCTTCTTCGCTTACCACTTCGCGCATTTTGGCGACCATCGCCTCCGGGTCACGCAGCAAGACGTCAATCGGCATCCAGCCGTCGCAGTAACGCGCGACGCGTTTCAACGACATGTCGGTGGCGCCGCCCATATAGACGGGCGGATGCGGCGTTTGGGCCGGTTTCGGGTTTGTGACGATGCGCTCGAATTTTACGAACTCGCCGTCGTAACTGGCTTCTTCTTCGGTCCAGATCGCCTTCATCGCTTCGACACGTTCGCGCAAGATTTTCCAGCGACGATTAAACGGGAAGCCGTGGTTCTCCATTTCCTCCTTATTCCAGCCGCCGCCAATGCCGAACAGGAAGCGGCCGTCGGAATAGTGATCGAGCGTCGCGACTTGCTTCGCGAGAGAGATGGGATGGTGTTCGACGACAAGGCTGATGCCGGTGCCGAGTTTTAGATTTTTCGTAACGGCAGCGGCCATCGCGAGCGTCACGAACGGATCGCTCATATGATAGTACGGCTTTGGCAGGTCGCCGCCGCCGGGGAAAGGGGTCTCTCGACTCGCGGGGATATGCGTGTGTTCGCCGACCCAAAGTGATTCGAAACCGCGGGCTTCCAATTCCCGCGCCAGATCGTCGGCCCGGATGCCGTATTCCGTGTTGTAGCTAAAAAATCCGATATCCACTGAAATCGCTCCCTGTCCCAAAGCGTCTGATCGTCTAAGTTCATACTTAAGTTGGCGTCATCGGAATTCAGGCAACCTTCCGTCATTCCCGCGCAGGCGGGAATCCAGCCAATGTTGGCGCCGAACTGGATTCCCGCCTGCGCGGGAATGACGGCCTTGTTTGAGAGGTAAGTACATGCCCATTGAAATGCCCGCTATATCCTTGGCTGCCGTCCCGAGCCGCCGCCACAGGATCATCGAGTTCGCAAAAGAAGCTGAAGAGCGCGGATTTGCGGGAATTTACATGCCGTCACTTGGCGACAATATGGCCCTCGCGACCGCTCTTGCGATGGCGACCGATAAGATCGAATTCGGGACGTCTATTTGTCCGATTTATTTCCGTGCACCTCTCGACTTGGCACAGCATGCGGCTTTCATACACGAACTCTCGAACGGCCGCTTCAAATTCGGCATCGGTGTCGCACACGCGCCGTCTCACTCACGTTATGGGGTGACGGTGGGGAAACCGCTTTCCGATATCCGAGACTTTGTATCGACGGTTCGCAGCGCAAAGATGATCGGCGAATTGCCCCCGATCGTGCTGGCGACGCTTCGCAAGAAGATGATCGCGTTGTCGACGGAAATCGCCGAAGGCATGGTCTTCGCGAATGGGTCGCGCTCCCATATGGCGATCTCCCTGGCCGAGGTACCGATGGAAAAGCGGAACGATAAGAATTTCTTTATCGGCGATATGATCCCGACCTGCATCTACGAGAACGAGGCAACGGCGGCGGCGGTCAATCGTAAGACGCTGACCCACTACGCTCAGCTGCCGAATTATCGGAACTATTGGAAAGAGGCGGGATACGAGGAGGAAATGGCCGGTGTCGAGAAGGCGATCGCGAACGGCAATGACCCGGAAGAGATAGGTAAATGTCTGAGCGAGCGTTGGTTGGCCGACAACACGCTTTACGGGCCGCCGTCCAAAGTCCTCGAGGGGCTAGAGGCTTGGTACGATGCCGGCATCAAGACGCCGATCCTGGTGCCGTCCTCCGCGCAAGGCAATCAATTCAAGGCGATTGAAGAGCTGTTCGAGCTCTGTGCGAGGCTGAAATGAAGTTCGGAGTCCGATATTGCAACACGGCGCGTTATACGAAGCCTGAAAATGCCGTCGAACTGGTTCAAGCGGCGGAAGCCGCCGGGTTCGAATCCGCATGGACGGTCGATCATGTTGTGGTCCCGGAAGGCTACGAGTCGAAATATCCTTACACCGACGACGGAAAAATGGCGGGCGGCAAGAACGATATCCCGCTGCCCGATCCACTGATCTGGATGAGCTATGTCGGCGCCCGGACCGAAAAGATTAACCTCGCGACAGGTATCCTCATTATGCCGCAACGCAATCCGGTGGTCGCGGCGAAGCAAATTGCGACGATGGATTTCATGACCGGTGGCCGCGTTCTCCTCGGTATCGGTGTCGGTTGGATGGAAGAAGAATTCGCTGCGATTAAGGCGCCGTTCGAAGCGCGTGGCCGGGCCACCGATGAATATGTCGGCGTTATGCGTGAGCTTTGGTCTTCCGATATGCCGACTTATGATGGTGAATTCTTCAGCTTTAAAGGTGCGCATATGCAGCCGAAACCTGTGAACGGCTCAGTTCCGATCATTGTCGGTGGGCATTCGAAAGCTGCGGCGCGGCGGGCCGGTCGGCTCGGTGACGGTTTCTTTCCGGCACGCGGTGTGCCAACCGACCTGTTCGACCTAGCAAAACGCACGGCGGAAGAGAATGGCCGTGATCCGGATGCGATCGAGTTCACGGTCGGCATGCCGGAGCGGATCGAAGACCTACCGGAGCTGGTAAAGGCTGGCGTTGACCGTGTGTTGGTCCCGATCATGCCTATGTTCGGTATGAAGGCCGCGTCCGCGAGCGGCCCGGATGACCTCGCGCGGTGGACCGAAATCATCGATCAATACCGGGACGCGTAGCCGGCGATGAAATTCGGGCTCCGGTACTGCAATACGAACCAATACGTCGAGCCGGCGAAGGCCGTTGAGTTGGCGCAGGCGGCGGAAGAGACGGGTTTCGAGTCCATCTGGACCATCGATCATGTGGTCGTGCCGGATGATTACGCGCCGAATTATCCCTACTCGGAAGACGGGCGGATGAGCTCGGGCTCGCCCAGTAACGCGCGCCCTGATGCGATCGTATGGATGACATACGTTGCGGCCGCGACAAAGACATTGAAACTAGGTACGGGTGTCCTCGTATTGCCGCAACGGCAGCTCGTGACGACCGCCAAGCAGATTGCAACCTTAGATCAGATGTCGGGCGGACGGGTTTTGCTGGGCGTCGGTGTCGGCTGGATGCCGGAAGAGTTCAGGGCGCTCGGAGTGCCCTTCGAACGGCGCGGCAAACGCACCGACGAATATATCGAAGCGATGCGGGAACTTTGGACGGCCGAGTTGCCGACCTATCACGGGGAGTTCGTCTCATTCGAAGGCGTGCATTGCCGCTCGCGCCCTGCGAACGGTACTGTGCCTATCATTATCGGCGGTCACTCGAAGGCGGCTGCGAAGCGGGCTGGACGCCTCGGCGATGGATTCTTTCCGGCACGCGAATTCGTGCATGAACTGGGCGATCTTGTCCGCCGGACGGCGGAGGACGCGGGGCGCGATCCCGCGAGCATTGAAATCGTGACCAACATGCCGGAGGACCCGGACGAGATGGCGCCCTTGGCGGCGCAAGGTGTGACACGGATGATGGTGCCGGTCGTCGGCCTCGCCGGCGTGAAGGATCGTGGAATCGACGGGCCCGAGGATGTCCTCAAGTGGCGCGAAACAATCGAACGATATGCGGATTTGTAGGCTTCGATCCATCGAAGGTATAATTTGAACCATGCCCGCGATTGAGAAACAGTGAGGTTGCGATGCTAGCGGCAATGCAAACAGTGGACGAATACAGCCGGATCTCCGTGGAGCCGTTGGCGGGGGCGCTGGGGGCGGAAATTTCCGGTGTCGATCTGACGAATGTCGATCAAGAGACCTATGCTGAAATCCACAAAGCCTTCCTCGCGCACAATGTGATTTTTTTTCGCGACCAGGAACTGACGCCCGAGACGCAGATGGCGTTCGGCCGCCTTTTTGGGCCGCTCAACCGGCACAGCTACGTGAAAGGGATGGACGATTATCCGGACGTCTTCCGCATCGTGAAGGAGCCGACGGACGCGCATCATTTCGGCAATGCCTGGCATACGGATCTTGCCTATGAGGAACAGCCGGCGCTTGGCACAATTCTCTACGGCCTAGAGGTGCCGAAGGCGGGCGGTGACACAATGTTTGCGAATCTTTATGCGGCTTATGACGGGTTGTCCGAGGGCATGAAGCGGATGGTCGACGAACTGCAGGTCGTCTTCACGAATGCCAATACCTACGGCAAGGATGCGCAGCGTTTTAAGACCGGCATTGCCAAGGACATGACTGTCGAGCAAGCGCCAACGGAGAAAGAGGTGATTCATCCGTTGGTTCGCACCCACCCGGAAACCGGACGCAAGGCTCTCTACCTGAGTACGACGCATTTCAGCCGGATCGATGGTATGACGAAACCGGAATCGAGAATAATCTTGGACCAGCTCGCCAAACATGCGATCCAGCCTGACTACACTTGCCGCTTCAAATGGCGGAACAACTCCGTCGCAATGTGGGACAATCGCTGTACCATGCATTATGCGGTGAACGATTTCCCTGAGGCGCGACGGATCATGCAGCGGGTCACCTTGCAGGGCGATAAGCCGTTCTAAAGTCTCCGACATAGGTGACTGTCACGGGAAATCTGCGCAGTGTATGATTGGCCTCTCTTAAGAGAGGCGACATGCCGGATAGCGACTTACATCAACGCAATCGACCGACGCGGGGACGCGAGCGGGCGATCGCAGATTCGCTGCGGATGATCCCGCCGTCTCAGTTCCGCCATCTCGGGCGTCATCTCTCGCGGCATGTGAAGGAAGGGCTCTGGGAGGCGGATCATGGGCTTCAGTCGTCGCTGCAGGCGGCGATGACCGAAGAGGCCTGGAACAACCTCTGCCGGCGGGTCGCTCAGAAACAATTCGATCGCGCGAAGTATGCGGAGAAGGTCGATAACTGGCTCCCCTATCTCGAAGAAGCCTACAACATTGCCCTTGCGCTTGCGCGTTTCGGAGAAATTCGTTTGTCCGTTTTCGGGCACGGGTCCCAGGAGGCAGGTGTAGGGCTCTATACGTGGGTAGAGGGCAGCCGGCCCGATGCGGAGGCCGAACTGCAGTTTTACACGGAGCGCGCCTTTCGCCGGAACCCTCTGGCCCAACTCGCCGTGGCGCAGCTGCATCTAACCGAAGAAGACCGGCCGCGCGATTTCGAAACCGTTTTACGCTGGGCGGCGCAGGCGTTGCGCGG
This sequence comes from Rhodospirillaceae bacterium, assembly GCA_002716125.1. Classification (GTDB taxonomy): domain Bacteria; phylum Pseudomonadota; class Alphaproteobacteria; order UBA8366; family UBA8366; genus UBA6544. The sequence continues at coordinate 47,637 of PAZH01000031.1, read as the reverse complement.
CGAACAGACACGGCAGCGCGCAATGTGGATTCGGGCCTTCATCTATCGCTGGTGGGGCGACAAGCCGGATTACGTTAATTCGTTTCTTTGGCAATACGCTGCATATCGCCTCAACCCGGAAATGTCGGATCGGTTCTATCAAACGAGCTTTCATTTGATCGATCTTTCCAACCTCAGCGATGACGCCTTGGTGACTGCGGAGTGGTTGCTCGGAAAGCGCGAGGTCGACGGCATCACGATGGACGATGTCTATGGCCTGATGAAAGACGCGACGCCGACCGCTGAAGGGGAGCCGACTTTGGCCGATCTTTGGGCGGAAATCGATGCGCTGAATGCAGATCGGATAAACGCCCAAAAGTTTATGGAAAGCTCCACGCGTTGACGGACGGTCGCGTTTCAGCACCGATTGAGCCGTATCAATTACATCGGCAAAGATAAGCGGTATTTGTCGACCGTTATGCAGATTACAGACATTGATGCGTGAGTATGGAGTCGCAAGGCGGACTAAAGCGAAGCCTCTCATTCCCTCTTCTCGTCCTTTATGGACTGGAAACGACAATCGGTGCGGGAATATATGTCTTGATTGGGAAGGTGGCTGGCGCGGCGGGCGTGCTCGCCCCGGTCTCCTTTACCGGTGCGGGCGTGATCGCCGGATTTACCGCACTATCGTTTGCCGAATTATCCGCGCGTTTTCCGAAAAGTGCCGGTGAAGCGGTTTACGTTCGGGAGGGGCTCAACTCGAACGTCTTAGCGCTGATCGTCGGTTTACTGGTGATCATGGCTGGGACTTTTTCAGCGGCCGCGATCGCCGTTGGGGCCGCAGGATATATCTTGGAATTTCTGGATTGGCATTTGTCGGGTGTCGCGATCGTTTTGGTCGCCTTTCTCGGTCTTGCGGCGGCGTGGGGCGTCATGGAATCCGTCGGATTGGCATGTGTCTTCACACTTATAGAAATTGCCGGATTGGCCATGATTATCGTTGTGGTGGGCAGCGGTATGCCGGACATTAGCGATCGTGTGGCCGACGTTCAGTTGTCCGCCGACGGCTGGGCCTGGAACGGCGTCTTTGCAGGGATCGTCCTCGCGTTCTATGCCTTCATCGGCTTTGAGGACATGGTCAATGTCGCCGAAGAAGTGAAGGATGTACGCAGTATTCTGCCACGTGCGATTATCGTCACACTCGCTATTACGCTGGTTATATATCTGTTGATTTCCGGAATCGCTGTGCTTGCAGTCGATACCCGGGAACTCGCCGAGAGCAATGCGCCGCTCGCCTATTTGTTCGGCAAGTACGGCGGGTCTTCCCTAACGATTACGATAATTGCCATTTTCGCGACGACGAATGGCGCTCTTATTCAGATCATAATGGCGTCGCGCGTGCTGTATGGTTTGAGCGCTCAAGGCGCGATTCCAGCTGGAATTGGCCGTATAAATCAAAAGACACGGACACCTATCGTCGCGACGGCGATGGTTACGATTCTGGTTGTCATTCTTGCTGGCGGTTTTCCAATCGAACAACTTGCCGAGGCCACCTCCGTCATTGCACTCACAATTTTCACCTTGGTCAATATTGCGCTGATTTGCGTCAAACGGCGGACGGACGCTGATTATAACGGGTTTAGATTGCCAATCGCTATTCCATGCCTGGGCGTCGTGACGAGTGCCAGCGCACTGATTTACGAAGCGGTGAGTCTTGCCGGTTTATGATCTTCCGTGAGGCGAATTACGGGCATTTCCAAAACCCGAAGAACAAATCTTTTCTCCGTCAAATCATGTATACGACGTGTCCCAACGAGACGTCTTCTTGAATGGGTGTGGTGCATACGCTCGCCAGGAACAATCGGTTCGAGCTGGCGTATGGCTAGTTGCGGCCGTAGACGATCCAGTAAACCCAAGCAACTAAGGCGCCGCCGCCAATAATATTGCCGAGCGTCACGACAAAGATATTCAGAACGACGCCTGAGACGTCCGCCAGATCCGATCCCGCCAACCAGCCCGCCGGCAGGAAGAACATATTCGCGATCGAGTGCTCGAAGCCGAGGGCGACGAAGCCGGCAATGGGAAAGACGATGACCAGGACCTTTCCGGCAACCGAACGCGCTGAGAAATTGAGCCATACCGCGAGACAGACAAGCACGTTGCACAGAATGGCGCGGATGAAGGCTTTGTCGACGGACAAGCTAAGCTTCCCGTCGGCGATTCGAAGCAAGGTCTCTTGAACCGCGCCGTCGGCCATAGCGGTGATGCCCGACAGGTGTATCGCAACCGCAGTGGCCAGCGCACCCAGCAGGTTCCCGACATAAACGAGGCCCCAGTTCCGCAGGAGTGCTTTGAGTGGAATTTTCTTATCAACCCAAGCGAAGACGATCAGATTGTTCCCCGTGAATAACTCGGCGCCGCCGACCAGTACCAAGATCAAGCCGAGCGAAAAGGCGACACCGCCGAGCAACCGTTCCGGGCCAAACCCCAACCCGCTGTTGGTGACGACGACGGTATAGAGTATCGCGCCAAATGCGATGAACGCACCGGCGAGAAGTCCGAGCATTAGAGTTTGGAGTGTCGGCAGATTGGCTTTGGCGATGCCAGCGGCTTCAACACGCTTTGCGATCTCGCGCGGCGCGTAAGCATCGATGTTGTCAGGGGCGCCCATCGTGGCATGGCGTTAAACGCAGAAAACGTCGATGACGGCTGGAATATAGTCGTTCATGAGGATCACTTTCTTGCGGGTGATCTTCCACTTGCTGTCGAACCTCTCGAGGTCATGTTCGTAGCGACCGAAAAAAGCATGCTGTGAGCGGTCGCGCAGCGAATAGGTGTGGCAGGTCCAGGCTGAATGCAGCGTCATCTTGTTCTCGCTCGGCGGCGTCTCTAACACCGAATTGGTGATGACATGGGTCGTCCGCGCGAGCGGGTAGAGTGCGGGCGCCTGTTTGGTCTTGATGCGCCAAACGCGATCTTCGATTCCCGCCCGGCTCTCGAAATAGAACAGCGAGATTTCCCGATGGATGTCTTCCGTGAGCTCTTCGTCGTTGCGCCAGGCGGGGGCCCAGAAGATTGCGTCCTCGTGATAGAGGTCGATCCATTCCTCCCACCGCCGCATATCGATGTAGAGCGCTTCGCGCGACAAGAGGTCCACGCCTTCTGCGAGCAGGTCTCTCTCGGACATGATGCTGATCCTTATTCCGCAGCGAGCGGTTGGTCGGCGTTATGCCCGGCGCGCATCAACCGGGCCCATTCGCGATAAGGACCATGGTAAGAGGTTTCCCCCTGATCCATGAAGTTGCCGAAAAGGCTGGTCGCGGGTTTGAAGCCGAGACGTTTCGCCTCTTCGTCGGGGCCTTCGATAAGGTTCGCCATGCCGCGCTCGAAGCTCTGCAGGTAGTCTGCCGGGTAGGAGAGGTATCCTTCCTGGCAGTCGGAATAGCAGATCGTGTCGTCGGGCGTGGCCATGCCGCTCGAATTGAAGAAGTCCTCGTGCTGGCGCACACGGATCGTGCGCAGTTCGTCCGGCTCGTTGACCGGCGCGAAACTGTAGACCTTCATCTCTGTCAGGTTCGGTGCGTGCGGGATGTAAGTCCGCAGGACCAGAGACGTCGAATCGTTGAATTGTAGGTTCGGGAAAATCGTGATGTTGCGCGAGCGCGCCATCCACTTCGCTTTCTCGTCACCCACCTGCTTTCGCACATCCTCGATCATGCCCCAGAACGGCATTGTCTCCGGCTTCGGATGATCATTCCAGATCATGCTGTGACCGTTCTTGAAGGTGTACATGCCGGCATCCATTGTGAACCGGTCGCGGAAATCGGGCGACGTCACCTGCTCATTGTCGCTCTCGCCGTCCTGGCGACGTTGCACGACTTTCATGAAGGTCGTGTGCGTGGAGGTCAGGTGGTACGGGTCCATCCCGTTGTCCATCTGCATCTTCCAGTTTGCGTTATAAGTGTAGTCCGACCGCCCAGGCACGACTTCCATGCCGTCGGGACTTTGTTCGGCGACGAGGTCGAGCAGGATTTTCGCTTCGCCGAGATGATCGTCCAGACTTGGCACATCCGGGTTCAAGCTCGCAAAGATCAGCCCTTGATAGCTGTCGAAACACGGCAACGGGATCAGGTTGTGGTCCTGCTCGTCGAAGGCCTCCGTATAGCAACCTTGTGCCTTGTCTTTAATATCAATGTTCTTGCCCGACGCATCGTACGCCCAGCCGTGATAATTGCAGACGTGGTATTTCGTGTTGCCCATTTCCGTCTGGCATAAAGTGGCGCCGCGATGCCGGCAGGTGTTGAAGAATGCGTGCAACTCGCCATGCTCGTCGCGGGAGACGATGACCGAGCGTCGGCCGATCTTCGTACAATAAAAATCGAACGGGTTGCGAACCTGCGATTCATGGCAGAGATAGACCCAAGTTCCTTCGAAGATGTTCTTCAATTCCATCTCGAAGAGATCGGGGTCGGTATAAACGTCGCGGTGAACGCGGAAGACACCCTTCTCGGGATCGTCCATGATGTACTGTGACGGGTCGGAAAATCGCATCGCTTCGTTCCTTCGCGGATGGAGGCGTCAATGGGCTAAATCGTTCTCTTTTATACGATTTAATGCAAGGCGGCGTAGAGAAAAGATGCGCCTTTTGTCCGGACAGAACTAGATAAGCAGAGGCAGTTTAGAACGGGGAACGAGCATGAAGATCACGCGGGTTGAAGCGACGCCACTCTATATCGAACTCAAAATCGATATTCTGGATATCAACAAAACCAACGGATTGAGCGTGGTCTTGGTCGAAGTCGAGACCGACGAAGGTCACCTCGGCCACGGGATCACCGCGATCATGGACGAGGACGTGGTGGCGTCGGCGGTTAACGATCTGGCCGGCCCCACGATCATCGGCGAAAACCCGATGGCGAACGAACGCATCTGGGAGAAGCTCTATTGGCAGCTGACGCCGCGGGGGCAAACGGGCTATGGCGGTCATGCGATTGCCGCGATCGATGTGGCGCTTTGGGATATCAAGGGCAAGGTTCTTGGCGAGCCAGTTTGGCGTTTGCTCGGCGGGGCGCGTCCGACCGTACCGCTCTATGCGACCTTCGGCTTCGGTTTCTTTGATCGCGACCAGATCGGTGAAGCAGCGAAGCTCTGGCGCGAGAACGGCTTCGATCGCTTGAAGATGACCGTTGGCATGAACGCGCTGAAGCGTCGCGACGACGAGCGACGCCCCCTACTGGAAGCGATCCGGGAAGACCGTATCCGTGTCCGCAATGTGCGGGAGGCAGCCGGCGAAGAAGCGGAGCTTTTCGTCGACGCGAATTGCAGCCTCGACCAGTATCACGCGATCATGTTGGCCAATTGGATCGAGGAATATGACATCGCCTTCTTCGAGGAACCGATCACCCATAACAACGTCCGCCAGATGGCCGAGATGAGGACTCGAACCAAAGTGCCAGTAGCAGCCGGACAGACGGAAACACTGGCTTATCGGTTCCGCGATTTCATCACCGCGGGCGCTGTGGATGTCCTGCAGCCGAATGTCGTGATCGGCGGTGGCTATACCCAAATTCAAAAGGTGGCCGGTATGGCACACGCCTTTAACATGCCGATCGACAACGGCGGCGCCTTCCCCTTTCACAACATGCATTTGCATGCGGGTGTGATGAACGGCGGGATGGTCGAGTACCACCACGTCTCGGTCGAATGCTGCAAGGCGTTCTTCAAAGGTCTGCCCGAGCCGAAAGACGGCTGGCTCGACCTCCCGGAGACACCCGGCCTCGGTTTCGAGCCGGACATGGACGCGGTTCGCGAGTTGGCGAAAGCGCCTAAGTCGATGGGGCAGGGGAAGGGGTAGCCACTGCCGGCGCGAGATGCGCCCTCGCCAGGGGGAGAGAAATTTCGTAAGCGCTTGATCGGGGAGCGGTTCCGAAGGGGATGACGACTAAATCACGCCCTCTTCCTTCAACGCCGCCAATTCCTCGGCGCTCTTGCCCAATAGCCCGCCGTAAATCTCTTCGTTGAAGCTGCCGATTTCCGGTCCCGCGTGGGCGATCCGCCCGGGTGTGTCGCTGAGCTTTGGAATGACGGCAGGCATTACGATGTCGCCTTCGTCGTCATCGGCGACGGTTGCCAAGTTTTCGCGCGCCGCGTAGTGCGGGTCTTCCGAGATGTCTTCCGCGGTGAAGATGCCGCCAAAGGGCACGTTTGCATCGGCGAAGCGTTTGTCGATTTCGGCAAAATCGTGTTTCCCAACCCAGTCGGCGAGCAGCGCTTCGAGCTCGTCGGCCCGTGCGATACGCTCGCGGCTGACGGCATAGCGTTCGTCCTCCGCCAGTTCCGGCATGCCCATCGCTTCCGCGAGGCGTTGGAAGACGTTATCGCCGCCGGCGGCGATCTGGACGTATTTACCGTCTTTGGTCTCGAAGGTTCCAGCGGGCGAGAAGGTCGGGTTGCGGTTGCCGATGCGCTCGCGGATTTCACCGTCGCGGAAGAAGTTCGGCATCATGTTGGCGGTGATCCGGAAGGTCGGCTCATAGAGCGCCAGGTCGATCATCTGACCTTCCCCGCCCTGCATGTCGCGTTGATAGAGTGCGAACATCGTCGCGAGGGCGGCGAACGTGCCGGTGTTGTAATCCGCTGTCGGGAAGGCGGGTCGGACCGGAAAGCGGTCCGGGAAGCCGGTTGGGTACATATAGCCGGAGAACCCGAGCGCAATCCGATCATAGCCCGAGCGTTTGCGGTACGGCCCAACCTGTCCGTAGCCGGAGACCCGCACCATGATGATCTTTGGATTGATCTTCTTGACTTCGTCCCAGCCGAGGCCCCATCGCTCGAGCGTGCCCGGCGTGAAGTTCTCGAACAACACGTCCGCGTGTTTGATCATCTCCTTCAGAATGTTCTGACCCGCCTCGACCCGCAGGTTCAGGGTGACGGATTTCTTGTTCCGCGCTTCGACCAGCCAGTTGGTGGAGCGGCTGGCGGAGCCGTCCGCCTGTGGTGTGCCGCGTAACGCGTCACCGCGGCCCGGCTGTTCCACCTTGATCACTTCCGCGCCGAAATCGCCCAACATGGTAGCGCCGAACGGACCCGCAATCAGGGTGCCGATGTCGAGGACGCGTATGCCGTCGAGGGGGAGAGGATTGCTCATACCGGACTCTCTTTTTGTCTTTGTTCGCAGGTGTTAGGGGTAAAGATAGCGTTCCCGCGGCAAATCCCCAGCATTTGAGGTAATTTCGGCTCGCTCCTGCCTTCGTTCACTCTAGATGACTAGCGAACGATCAACGGAACAGATAAGCAAAATGATCGATAAAAGAGTCGAAAGCTTGGAGGCCGCGCTCGACGGCTTGGGGGATGGCGCCTCCGTCATGATCAACGGGTTTGGCGGCACCGGCGTGCCATTCCAGTTTATCCGGGCGCTCGAAGGAATGAGCGCGCGCAACCTGACGATTATCACCAACTCCGTGCGCTTTGTAGACGGTTTTGCCCCCGCCTTGTTCAACGACAAACGGGTCGCCAAGGTGATCGTCTCTGCGGCGCGAAGCCGTGGGCCCGATACGTCGAACTACGAACGACAATGGCTCGACGGGGAACTCGAGATCGAAATGTTGCCGCAAGGTACGTTCGCGGAACGTATGCGGGCCGGCGGTGCGGGCATCCCGGCTTTCTTCACGCCGACGGGTGCTGGAACCGACCTTGCCGCGGGCAAGGAAGAGCGCATGTTCGACGGACGGCCCTGTGTCTTAGAGGCGGCAATCACGGCGGACTTCGCGTTTATTCGGGCATCCCGTGCGGATCGGTGGGGCAATCTGCGGTTTCGCGGCACGCAGGCGAATTTCGGACTCGCAATGGCGATGGCGGCGCGCTGCACCGTGGTCGAAACCAGTGACGCTAGTGACGAGCCGATCGGGCCGGACGACGTTCATGTCCCCGGTATTTTCGTTGACCGTATCCTTGAGTGCGAAGATTTGAGACCGTCCAATGCGGGAGGGATGTGAGATGGAACCCTTGTCGAGAAATCAGATCGCCTGGCGCGCCGCACAGGATTTGGAAGAGGGAAGCTATGTCAACCTGGGGCTCGGCCTGCCGGTCTTGATCGCAAATTACAAACCGACTGATCGCGATCTGATGTTTCATTCGGAAAACGGCATCGTCGGTGTCGGCCCGGTGGCCGGCGAGAATGAAGAGGACCCTGACTTCGTGGATGCGGGTAGTCAGAAGATCACGGTCAATCCGGGCGCGGCGCTCTTCGATTCTTCGATGGCCTTCGCAATGATCCGGGGTGGGCACTTGGATGTGACCTTGCTCGGAGGCTTTGAGGTCTCGGAGACCGGTGACCTCGCCAATTGGGACGCCAAGATGACCCATAAAGGACAGCTCGTGGGCGGTGCGATGGACTTGGTGACGGGGGCGAAGAGCGTCCGCGTGACCATGCAGCATACCACGAAGACGGGCGAACCGCGCCTTGTCGAAACCTGCAGCTATCCGCTGACGGGCGTGGGTACGGTCGACCGGGTCTATACGGACCTCGCCGTCGTCGACGTGACGCCGGATGGCTTCCTGGTCCGCGAGATGGTCGATGGGTTGACGCGCGGCGAACTACAGGCGAAGAGCGGCGCAACGCTCGCTTTTGCCGACGATTGCGGTGTCCTGTCCACACCTGCGCTCTAGGCCAGGGCTTTTTAGGAGTAATGACGATGGAATGGATGGAAGTGAACGGCGTCGCGCTCCGCTATGCGGTCTCTGGCGGCGGCGATAAGGACTTGGTTCTCGTTCATGAGCTGGGCGGCGCGCTGGAAAGTTGGAACGACGTGCTGCCGGCATTGGAGAAGGAATTCCGCGTGCTGCGCTATGACCAACGTGGCTTCGGTCTGTCCGAGAAGTCCAAAGGCACCCTCGACATCAACGACATGACGGGCGATATCGCGACGCTGACGGCCGCTGTCGGCATGGATGGTCCTTGCTGCGTTGTCGGTACGGCAATGGGGGCGGGAATTGCCATGGCGTATTCGATGCACTATCCGGAGCGGGTGGCGCGTCAGGTTCTGACCAGCCCTGCCACCGGCACCACCGCCGACCGGGCCCAGCAATACCAGGACCGCGCCAAGCTGGTTGAGGAGAACGGTATGCGGGCGTCGGTCGATGCCAGTCTCGACCGCTCCTATCCCGAGATTTTCCGCAAGGACCCGGCAAAGTTCGCCCGCTACCGCGCGCGCTGGCTTGCCAACGATCCCTATGGTTTCGCCTCGATCAATCGCATGTTGGGCTCGATCAACCTGAATCCGGAAGGCGATAAGGTGAAGTGCCCAACGCTCGTCATCGGCGGCATCCACGATGCGGTCCGCCCACCCGAAACCGCCAAGGCAGTGGCGGATTCGATCCCGGGATCAGAGTATGTGGAGGCCGAGACCGGCCACTTTATGGCGGTGCAAACGCCAGAGCTGTTCCTGGAATTGGCTCTGCCGTTCTTGCGGGGATGAGCATTTGTCTCGGTGACAGCTACCGTACTCTCAAGGCGCGGCTGAATGTCTCGGCGCAATGTGTTAGTTTGAAAAGAACGTAGCGAATTCGTTGAAAGCGTTTGCGATCAATTCCTCCGCGAGGTTGTGGCTGGTCTTATCGGTTTGATCGCCGTAAGCGCTGCCTGGATCGAATCCGCCCGGACCCACCGAATTACTATTCATGTTCGAAATAACCTGAGCGGGACCCAACAAAGCCACGGCAAAAATTACTGCAAGTGGATTGATCGATTCGCCTTCCGCAACGAACCTGGATTTTTCTTGGACGATCGTCTTCTCCTCGACGATCGTCGCAGCCGGACTGTTGCGCAATGTAAACGTCACCTCTACCGGTCCTAAGACCTCGTCTTTTTTGGGTTGCGAGAAGGTCAACGATTTGAGCGCGATATCGAGCTTAAATTTTGCTTTGGATTCGTTCTCCGCGTAAAGATTGCTGTTCTCCAGGCCGTTTATCATGCCGCGGCGGAGAGACGCTTCGTCGAATCCGCCTGTCTGAATGGCACCGATCTCTATGCTTTGCTTATAATTCGGGGGGGTGACATTTTTCAGTTCCGTAAAAAAGATAAGTGGCAAATGTACGGTTGGCCGTTTGGGTTGGTCGGAGGGAACTGACTCGCTTGTTTGGGTTGTTTGGCAAGCGGAAGCTGCGACAAGAATGAACGACAATAAGTATCTGGAGAATTTATATCGCATAATTCTTCTAATGGTTATTTAGTGCGATCATCTTCGACAATTCAAAATCAAGCAACACGAATTTCGAAAGTCGTAACGTATCGAATAGATGTCTTAATTTGAGATTGCCGGTGATTTGAGCGGCCGTCCCCGCATTTATTTTTGAGTCTGAAACGTGAGCTCATTCTAAAGGACGAGCCAACGCAAACTGCAGGATCGTTTCGATCAACGGCGGTTGGCTGACAAGAGCGAACCGATGGTAATCGAAAAGGGTATAAGCGCCTACGCTCCGTCGCCGTTGATCAGCAGACTCGGATAAGCGACCGTCGCCTTGATCATCTCGTTGCGCTTCCGGAAGCGGGACATCGACGCATCGGCTTCGGCGGCCGGGTTTTTCCACCAGCGGGACGCCTCCCAGACGGAGAGATCCGCATATCGGGTCAAAAGCAGAACCTTCGCGGCGGGTGGCGCTGTCTCCAAGCTGCGCCAGAATCCACAAATATTGACGTCGAAGACCTCTTCCATGTTGGGCCAGGCAGTATCGGACATATCTCGAAAATCGGGCCAATCTGCGTCGGCGATGTCGAACCAACGAAAGACGTAGACGCCGTCGTAAGCGGGGGGCGTGTCGTCTGTCGGCCGAACCGTGGCTTCGAGCGCTTCCGTTTCGGCGGAGTCGAGTCCATCGATTGCAGGTGCCGGCGCGGCATTGGCGGTTGCGGAATCCGGCCATGCGGTAAGCGCGATGCCTTCGTCGCGTGCGAGGCCCAGGCCGACCATGCTGCGCCAACAGCCGAATAATTGACCGCCCGAGGCGTGCGCGCGGTCCGCAAATCCGGTCTTGATGCCCTTAGCCCCGTTCAGCAGTCGACGAGGTTCGGTCGTGAAGCGGCAAAATTCGAAAGTGCGGTTCATTTGGAGTCCCGAAAGTCTGTGTTCTTTATTGAACTAGTCGCTTCCGCCCGTTCGTCATTCCCGCGAAGGCGGGAATCTAGATTGTGAGATCGGACTACGTTGGATTCCCGCCTTCACGGGAATGAGGAGGTGAGACTAGCCGCATTGTTGCCGGCGACATAAATTCTGAATCAACCTTTCAAGCCAACCGCCGCATATAGGGAGATACCCCATGGCCCTCAACGAACGTTATGTCGACGTCACCACCAAATATGGCAAATGCCCGTCCTTCGCCGTCTGTCCGGACGACGGGAAGGCCTATCCCGGCATCATCTTCTACATGGATGCGCCGGGCTATCGGACGGAGCTCGAGAACATGGCGCGGCGAATTGCGAAGAACGGTTACTACTGTCTGCTGCCGGACATGTACTATCGGATCGGGACATGCCGTTTCGATATTCCGCGCCGGGACGAAGGGATGTCCGAGGTGATCTTTGCGGCGATGCGCCATCTCAACAACCAAATGGTGGTGGAAGACACGGGCGGTTGGATCGCCTGGCTTGATGGCCAAGACCAATGCCTGCCGGGCCCGATCGGTGTCGTCGGGCACTGCATGAGCGGCCAATATGTGACGGCTGCGGCATCCAACTTCCCGACACGGATCGCGGCGGCGGCCTCGATGTACGGTGTTGGCATCGTCACCGATAGGGACGACTCCCCGCATCTGCGCTTGAACGACATCAAAGCTGAAATGTTATTCAATTTCGCCGAGGTCGATCACGCGGTTCCCGACGAGGATGTGAAGAACTTGCGTAAGGCTCTCAAGAGCGCGAAGGGCTCGAAGTGCAAGGCGACGGTGAAAGTCTACAAAGGCACCGTCCATGGCTTTCAATTCTCGGAGCGCGATCCCTACCACCCGGTCGCGTCGGAGGAAGCCTGGGATGCGATCTTTGCCTTATGGAAACGGAACCTGAAAAAAGGCAAATAACGCGACACGCATAATTTTTAGCACGCCCTGCCATTTCGCGCAGGGCGTGTTTTTATGGTTAATGTGTGGACATTGTTTGCGTCCAGGCCAACCATTGCGTAAGGTCGCTTGGTGCGCGACTAAAATAAGAAAAATTATTCACCTGCAATGTTTTATAGCACCGAGAAGAACGACCACGGCTTGCCGTACAATCCCTACAAATCGATTGTCGTCCCGCGGCCGATCGGTTGGATCAGTTCGCTCGATACGGACAGCAATGTAAATCTGGCTCCCTACAGTCAGTTCAATAACTTAGGCTATGATCCGCCTTACGTGATGTTCTCCGCGAGCCACAAGAACTCGGCAGCCGTCTTGAAGGACAGTGTCGCCAATATCATTCAGACCGGTGAGTTCGTCTGCAACATGGCGACGTACGAGCTTCGCGATGCGGTGGCCCGCAGTTCCGAGATCACGGATTCCAATGTGGACGAGTTGTCAGCGGTGGGATTGACGGCGGCGCCATCGGAAATGGTGAAGGCACCGCGGGTCGCTGAATCGCCCGTCCATCTCGAGTGTAAATTTTATACGTCGATGATCCTGCCGGGTTATGACGCCCTGAATACGACGCATGTCGTGGTTGGGCAGGTTCTCGGTGTTCACATCCGTGACGACGCGTTTACGGAAGACGGTAAGCTCGATGTCGAACGTCTACGTCCGTTGGCCCGAATGGGCTATCAGGACTACACCAGCGTCGACAGCGTTTTCGAGATTACACCGCAGGGTCCGAACGCGGCCGCGATGATTGCCGGCATGGGCGGCGAGGCGCGGGGGAAGAAGTAGCTAACCCGAGAACTTCGGCAGAACCTTCGTGCCGAACAATTCGAGCGAGCGCATAATCTGATCGCGCGTGTGCAGTCCTTGTGGGATCAACAGAAAACATTCGTTTATGGGTACCGCATTGGCGGCTGCCTCAATCTCCCGCGCGAGCGAATCGGGCGAGCCGACGAGTAGTTTCGGCATGCCTTGCCCGAACTGCTCGGGCCACTTGTCCCAGAACCATTTGACATCAGCAAACTGGGCCTGTGCTTCTTCGTCGGTCTCGGCACAAATCATAAGACCGCCCCAGCCCGCTTCGTCACCAGGGGCGATGTCGTGGCCGTGTTTGGCGGCTTCGTCGCGATAGACCGACCAGATGGTTTTGCAGAAATCGAGGTCTTCGGCGAGGACGATCGGCCGCCCGGCATACTGCGCCCAAAATTTCGCCGTCGTCATCGACGCGGTGAATCCGCCGTAGAGCTGTGGATGCGGCGACTGCAGCGGCCGTGGAGCGATGCCGACCTCGCTGACACGCATATCTTGAGCAACACCCCGGCCGTAATCGGCGTAGACCGAGTGCGGATGCGGGTTGACGAAGCCTTCCGGCGGGAAAGTCCAAAACTTTCCCTGGTGGGAGAATGTCTCGTGCGTTAGCGCCTTTACCACGATCTCGACGAATTCTTCGAAATATTCGCGGTTGAGGGTGTCCTGTTCCGAGTTCTTGTTCCAAGGGCCGACCGCTTGCAGGTCCGGGCGTATACGGAAGTTGTCGACCCAGCGCGCTTGATATCCGCGAACGATACCGACCCCGAAGCGCCCGCCCAGCATATGGTCCATTGTGGCGATGGCCTCCGCCGTTCGCAGCGGATTATGCGCGGTCGAGACGAACCCGCAGGTGATGACGCGCAGACTTTCCGTGTGTTTGCCGAGCCACATGGACATGAGCGTCGGATCGTTGGCGATCTCGAAGCCTTCGATCTGGAGGTGATGTTCCGGGTGACCGAATCCGCCGTAGCCGGCTTGGTCGGCATAGGTCGCGTATTCTGCGATTTCGCTCAACATGCGCTGATAGAGCTCAGGTTTCGTGCCGGCCATGCCGGCTTCGAGTTCCGCCCGTCGGCCGATCGTGCAATACATGAAGAGATTGAAATCCATCGGCGTCCTCGACCTATGCGGTGAGCGGTTCCTGCAAGGTAATCTAGGTGCGTGTCATCGGTGTTAAAGCCGGGCTAAACGACGCCCTTGTCATGGAAGCCGGCAATCTCGCCGTCGGTGTAGCCAATCTCGGCCAGAATTTCATCGGTATGCTCGCCGACGCGGGGCGGCGAGCGGTCCGTGCCGGGGGAGTCTTCCGATGCGATGAACGACGTGCCAGGGAGTTTGACGGTTTGATCGATCCCCGTCGGCGCCGGCATTTCCAAAAGGAAGTTCCGTTGTGTGACTTGTTCGCTGTAGACGGCTTCCTCGAGCGTATTTACGGGTGCCACGGGCACACCCTCCGCTTCCATGATTGGCAGCCATTCCGCTGTCGTCTTTTGCGAGAGTGTTTCCGACAGGATGCGTTGAATTTCGTCGAAATCTTCGGTGCGTCCCTCGGCGGAATTCCAGCGCCGTTCTTCCTTCCATTCAGGATGCCCGATGGCATCGCAAAGGCGGAGCGCCATCTTGTCCGTGAAGACCGAAATATTGAGAAACCCGTCCTTGGTCGGAAAGACACTGGACGTGCCTTGGAAGGTCGGTGAGTTGTTGCCGAGCAGCTCTGGCTCATCGCCCGCGACGGTGAAGCGGCTGACCGAATAATTCTGTAACGAAAGCAGGGAATCGGTCATCGCAAGATCGAGATACTGACCTTCGCCGGTCGCTTTTTGCCGATACAGTGCGCTCGCCAGCGCGAAGGCGGCGTTGAAGCCGGTCGTCATGTCGGCCACTGGGAAGCCGACGCGGAGCGGACCGGTCTCCGGCGTACCGGTCGCGGACATCATGCCGGACATGGCTTGGATGGCGCCGTCGTAGGCGCCCGCGCCACTCAGAGGGCCTTCCTGACCGAAACCGGAAATGGCGATATAGACGATGTCCGGTTGAATGCTTTTCGCCCAGTCGTAGCTGAAACCGAGGCGGTTGAGCACGCCTGGCTTAAAGTTCTCGGCGATTGCATTTGCGCCTTTGACCAGACGCCCGACGATCTCTTTGGCTTCAGGCGCTTTCAGGTCCAGGCTGAGTGAGCGCTTGCCGTAATTCACACCCATGAAGCCCGGGCCGCAGCGCGTTTCGGCCCAAATATCTCGGGCGGAGAGCATCCGCATCTGGTCGCCGATCTCAGGTATTTCGATCTTGATGACATCCGCGCCCAGTAGCGCCATTTGTGCGGTCGCCATCGGCCCGCATAAGACCTGCGTGAAATCGACGATGCGGACGTCTTCAAATGCTTTCGCCACGGTGTAATCCTATTCGCTGTAGAGATCGAATTTGCCGCTGTGGTGAACGAGAGCGGCTTCAAGAGAATCAAGTCTGTCTTTGTTCAAGTCGACGCCCGCTTCGACGGCATTGCCGAAATCGAGATAGGCGCGTTGCGCGGGCGTGTAGATGTCCCATTCAGGCAACCCGTCTCCGTTTGGATCGCCATTCGATGCAAAGTTCACCCAGGCAGACATCATCGCCTCGCTGAGATTGCGATCGACAGGGTCTTCCGCACCGCCCGATGCAAAGGCACCGCACCGGATGCCGCCCCCGAAAACATAGGGGATTTCCGCGCCGTGATGCGCACCCATCTTCCGGCCGCCGCGCCAGTGCGGCACGCGCGAGAAATTGGCGAAATAGACAGTGCGGCCCGCCCCGGCATGGAGGTCAGCGTGTCGGCGGCCGGGCAGGCCGTACCACATGTCCGTGCGCAATTTGTTCCAAGCATCTTGCGCATCTTCTTCCTGATCGACCGGATAGAGCGCGAGAACGTCATCGGTCGCGTCGCCGAATTCCGCGTCGACGATCTCTCGAAACCGCAGGGCGGAATCGATGGGCTGTTTCAAGGCGGCGGCAAAGAGACCGGCTTCGTTCGCATTGTTGATGATGAGCAACGGTTTGTCGTGTGACCGGCCGGCCCGATACAAGTTCTCCGGGACGTCGGTCACGACGTGTCCATCAACAAACGGATTGCTGTCGAAGGCGGGTGCAGCTTCGATTAAGTCTTGCCAGTTTGCCGCGCGCAGGGCGTCGATTGGATCGCCTGCTTTCGCGGCGCCCATCTTCGCGGCCAGTTGCCGGCCCAATTCTTCGCGCTGGGCACGCGAACCGTCGGTTCCGCGTAGTGCGCCGCTTTGACAAATGCCTCTTCGGAAAAGGGGCGCGGCGACGGCCGAGGTCATGAGCACGGAGATACAGCGGGCACCGGCCGACTCGCCGAACAGCGTCACATTCTCCGGATCGCCGCCAAAACATGCGATGTTCGCCTGGACCCATTCGAGGGCGGCGATCTGATCCATCAAGGCGTAATTGCCCGATGCGCCGTTGCCGGATTCGGTGGTGAGCTGCGGATGCGCCAAGGCCCCCAAGCTGAGAAGGCGGTAGTTGATCGTGACAACGACAACACCTCGTTCGGCGAGACGGACACCGTTATACATCGGGTGACTGCCGTGTCCGATTCGCAGACCGCCGCCGTGAAGCCAAACCATGACCGGGCGTCTTTCGTCGGCATCGACGGCACCTGTCCAAACATTCAAATTCAGGCTGTCTTCCGACATCTCCTCGCCGCCGCGGATTCCGAACATGACGAGCGTGCCGCCACCCGGTTGCGGGCAGACCGGTCCGAAATCGGAAGCATCCCGTTCGCCTTGCCAGGGAGCTGCCGGTACCGGCGGTTGCCATCGGAGGGCGCCGGTCGGTGCCGCGGCATAGGGAATGCCAAGGAAACGTGAAATGCGCGGGTTCTCCGGACAGGGGGCACCACGAAGCAGGCCTTGGGCGACCTGAATTGGGTCGTGTGACGAAACAGGGTTCGTTGAATTAACAGTCGCTTCGTTCATCTGCTGCGTTTTGTCATTCCCGCGAAGACGGGAATCCAGTTACCACGACCCAACCGTCTGGATTCCCGCCTTCGCGGGAATGACGGATCGTGGTAACTGATCCCGCTATTCCCTTCGCTTTATTCCTGCGGGTAGCGCCAAGGGTTCTCCGGCTGGTCCGCATCCTCATCGATGGTCCATTGCGGCAGCGCGAAGCCGTCCGTCACGTCCGAGAAGACCATCCGCACACGGGTTCCGATGCCGACAGACTTGATCATTTCCGGCGGTGCGAATTCGCCGTCTGCCGTGACTAGGTTGCCGGCGACCCGCAGAGCTTCATGCTCCGTCGGCTCGCCTTTCTGCGTATCGAGATCGACGACCAACACCATATACGGAACTTTCTCGCGGAAAGCCGGTTGGATCGGGTGGTGGACTTCTGCGTAAGAATGTACCTCGCCCTTTCCTTCGACCGGCACCCAATCGTAATCGCGATCCCGCGTCCACGGGCAGGCGGTCGTCGGCGGATAGCGGAGCAAGCCGCTTTCCTTGCCTTTCTGAAGATGGAAAGTGCCTTCGGCGCAATGGCGGAAGAACTCCCGGTTCTCTTTATCGACATCGTCGATGGTGAGCATCATGCCCATGTATTCGCCTTGAATTGGCATTGTCCGGTCCTCCTACCTTGCGTCTTTCGACATGATCATCGACGAAGCCGCGCCCGGATGGGCCCAGCCGAGATTGGCCGTCAATTCGACATCCTTCACTTGCCGGCATCCGCCTTCCGAATAGTCGTGCGAATGTTGGCGTTTGCCGTCGGGCCCGATCGGGCAGGAATCGTCGGCGTCGTTCCGCAGCTGGCGAACATTCTCGATCACCATGTTCATGCCGTGGGTATAGCCTTCACAGAGGTGGCCGCCCGACGTGTTGTTGGGCCGGCGTCCCCCAAGTTCTATCGCACCGGAGGAGACGTAGTCCCCACCTTCACCCTTCTTGCAGAAGCCGTAATCCTCAAGCTGCAGCATCGTTGTGAAGGTAAAGGCATCGTATGAACCGGTGACGTCGATATCTTCGGGGCCGACACCTGCATTCGCGAACAGGATATCCTTCGCGTAGTGCCCGGCAACGGTCGAAATCGGGCCGTGCTGGTAGTGAAGATGGATATCGCCGCGCGGTTTGCAGCAACGGCCGACCACCGACTGGATGACGGCTGGCGGGTTCTTGCAGTCGCGTGCCCTGTCCAATCGGGTCACAATGATCGCCGTCGCGTTATCCGTCTCGACACAGCAATCCAGCAGATGCAACGGCTTGCAGATGATCCGTGAGTTCACGACGTCATCGACCGTGTAGCGGGTTTTATAGTACGCCTTCGGATTGTTTGAAGCGTGTTTCGAATGCGCCACTTTCACGTGGGCGACTTGCTCCGGCGTCGTGCCGTAGTCGTACATATGCCGCAGGAAAGTCGGCGCGAACATCTGCCCGGCACTCTGCCAGCCGTACCCTCGGTGGTGAATTTGGTCGCCGACGATCGGCACGGCGGAACGGGCGCCAGTACCGCCGATCCGCACTTGTGTGTAGCCGTTCATTGAGCGGTAGATCACCACGGCCTTGCACATGCCGGCTTCGATCACGCCGATGGCGATACCGATCAGCGCTTCCGTTGAGGAGCCGCCACCGTGGACGTCCATATAGAAATTCAGGCGGATACCCAGATCATTGGCGACATGCGGTGCGAAAACCGAATCGTTGCCTGAGTAGTTCAGCATCCCGTCGACATCGTCGGCCGTCATGCCGGCATCTTCGAGCGCATTGTTGATCGCCCAAGTCGCGAGGTTCCGCGTGGATTCTTCCGATCCCCGCCGGTACGTGGTCTCCCCGACGCCGCAAATCGCATACTTGCCGCGCAGGAATTTCGGCGCTGTCGCGTCGATGTCACTCGAAGGTGCCATGCCGGTCTCTCCCCTGTTTCATTCACTGCAAAAAGAGATAGGGCGGAATCGGCGGGCGACAGTCATGCTTTGCATGATTTCTGTTGGGCGTTTAAGTGAGGGAAGCAAACGCTATAACTTACCGGAAACTTCAATGGCTTTTCCGACATCCAGCAAATACGTGATCATCGGTGCCGGCGTGCACGGATTGAGCACGGCGTATCATTTGGCCGCGGCGTTCAAGGCTCGAGGGCAGGGCTCGGGCGAAGACATCCTTCTTATCGATAAAACATCGATTGCCGCCGGGGCGTCGGGCATCGCGTGCGGAATTGTGCGTAATAATTATTTCCAGCCGGCGATGCGGGAGCTGATGGCGCATTCCGTGTCCGTTTGGGAGAGAGACGCCGAGGCCTACAGCTATCATCCGGTCGGCTACATGCAGATCAGCCATGACGGGATGTTCGAGGATATCGTCTCGATCCACGAACAGCAGCGCGACATCGGCTATCCCTCGACCTTGGTCGAAGGAGCTGAGGCGTCAGCCGCTTATATGCGCGACATCTTCGAAGATTGGCAGGCGCAAGGGATCACGTCCGTTCTCCATGAGAAGAAGGGCGGCTATTCCAACAACACAAAAGCGATGTACGGTCTTGCGGGGAAAGCCGAGGCGGAAGGCGTGCGCATACTGACGGGCGTTGCCGTGACCGGGCTGCGCGTGGACGGCGGTGCGGTCACAGCGGTCGAAACCGACCGCGGTATCATCGAGACCGATTATGTCGTCGCCGGGGTCGGGCCCTGGGTACGCGCCATTTGGCAAATGCTCGACCTGCCGGAATCCGTCTCCATCAAAGGCGCTGATGGCCAGATGCATGACGACGTGCCGATGTGGACCTATTGGTCCTTGCAGGAAGGCACGCTCGGCGTCGAGCCGGATTTTCAAATGACCAATGCCGGTGAGATGCCGCCGGTGATCCATGTGGACACGGACGCGCCGCTCATCTCGGACGTCGACGGTTCGGTGATCTCCGACGAGCCCTGGGGCATCTATTACAAACCCGATTTTCATTTCGGCGGCATTCAGGGCGGCGCGATGCCATATGTCGTGGAGACGCCGGTCGATCAGGTCGCTGTCGACCCTTATGGCGTCGACTCACCCGACTTCGTTGTCGGCGACGATTTTGCCCACATGTGGTGTTCCGCCTTGGCACATTGCCAAAAGCGCTTCGAAGGTCAGACAGGCAAGTATCGGAAGGAACCGTCGGGCGGGATCGGCTGCTTCACGCCGGATAGCTTTCCCGTCTTCGATGTCTTCCATGAAAATTGCTACATCATCGCCGATTCAAATCATGGCTTTAAGATGATCGGTGTCGGAAAGCTCGTCGCGGAAGAAATTCTGGGCGCGCCGTCGATGTTGATGGATCCGTTTCGGCTCTCCCGCTATGCGGAAGGCCGATTGCATCCCGTCTCGAACAGTCCGTTCCCTTGGAGCTGACACGGCATAATTGCTTGATAAGGCCGCAATGCGAGGAGGTAGCGACATGTTGACGATCGACGCCCAGGTTCATGCCTACGAGAAAGACCATCCGGGCCGCCCATGGGCGGCGGTCTTGGCCGGGCCGCCTGAGGTCACGGGTGACGAAATGGTCGCCGCGATGGACGCGGTCGGCGTCGACGGTGCGCTCTTGGTCTCGCCCTATACCATGTACAAATACGATGCGAGCTACGCGTTGGACGTATATGCCAAGCATTCGGACCGCTTCGCGCTGATCAAGCCGGTCGACCCGAGCGATCCCGGCGTGGTCGAAACGATCGAAGACTGGGTCGAGACGGAAGGGACCGTCGCGATCCGTATCATGATGGCCTATCGGGATGCAGCGGACGCAGACGATCCGGGCATTCACAACGTTTTGCAGGCGGCGGGCCGACTGTCCTTCCCCGTGAACTTGTTGTGTTGGAGCGTGACCGAGCAGGCGGCGCAGCTCGCGGCGGCCAATCCGGATACGCAGATCGTCCTCGATCACTTGGCATTGAAGCAACCGTTCGAACCGCCCGTGCCGGACGAACCGTTCGCCGAACTGCCGAATGTGTTGAAGCTGGCCCAATACGAAAATGTCGCGATTAAAATCACCGGCGCTTGCACCCTATCGAAAGAACCGTTTCCGTATGACGATCTATGGGATCCACTTGGCCGCATCTTCGATGCTTTTGGCTTCGAGCGATGCCTTTGGGGCACGGACTGGACCCGGGCGGTGAACTTGATCACTTATGAACAAGGCGTGGAACCGTTTCGCCTGACCGATCGTATCTCGGAGAGCGACAAGGCTGCGCTGATGGGCGAGAGTTTGGCGAAAATTTATAAGTGGAAACCCGCGAGCGGTTAGTCTTTAACCTAGCCTCAGTCACCGCGGGGTTCGCCCGATCTTCAAGACAACGGAATCTATCGAAGACCTTTTTGAACGGTACGGCCAATCGTACCGCATCTTGGTCATGTTTGCAGGGATGGCGGCATCATTCACGATGGTGGTCTCCGGGACGATCGTGAACGTCGCAGTACCGAGCGTCATCGGCGCCTTCGGGATTGGGCTCGATCAAGCACAGCTTATAACGACGGGTTTCAATATCGCGATGGTGACAAGCCAGCTCTTGAGCGCCTGGCTTGTCGCGGCATTCGGCCAGCGTGCTGGATTCCTGCTGATGGCGGCAGTCTTCACGCTTGGCAGCGTCATCGGCGGACTGGGCCAAACCTTCGACATGATCGTCGTTGGGCGCGTCCTGCAAGGGGTGGCGGCCGGTGTTATTCAGCCGCTGGTGATGGTCGTGGCCTTCCAAGTGTTCCCTGCCGACCGCCGTGGCTACGCAATGGCGATCTATTCGATGGGCATTTTCCTGGCGGTCGCCGTGGGGCCCGTCTTCGGCGGATTTGCCATTGAGCTCCTGCATTGGCGATACATCTTTTGGGCACCGCTGCCCATCATCTTTGTGGCCGCGCTCATGGGCTGGGTCTTTATGCCGTCTGTGCCAAGCAAGGAAAGGAAGGCGTTTGATTGGGTCGGCTATATCCTCCTTATCGTCTCCGTATACTGCCTGGTAACGGCGATTACGGAAGGCAATCGGGAAGGTTGGACATCGAGTTACATTGTCGGACTTTTCATCACCGGCATTACCTGCGGGATCGTCCTCGTTTGGACGCAGTTGCAAAGTTGGTCGAGCCTGATCGACCTCACGCTCTTCAAGAACAAGCAGTTCGCGATGGTGGCCTTCATCGCGTTCGTGTTCGGAATCGGCAACTTCGGCACTGGATACGGCGTACCTGTTTTCGGACAGCTGATACAAGGGATGACGCCGGTCGTCGCCGCACTAATGATGCTGCCCTCGTCGCTATTGATTGTGGCGGCACTGCCGTTCACGGGAAAGCTGGCGGATCGCATTCCAGCCCATATCGGCATATTGGCCGGACTCGCCCTCTTTGCGATCGGCACCGCGCCAATGGCAGGCGCCGACGTCAATACGTCGTTTTTCCTGATCGGTTTTTACTTCGTCGTGAGCCGCATGGGGATGAGCTTCACCAATCCGTTCATCATGAGCACGGCCCTGCGGACTCTACCGCCTGAACAACTGAGTGCCGGCGGTGGCATGGTCAATTTCTGTCGTCAGTTCGGCGGTTCGATGGGCTTAACCGCATGGGTCGCGTTTGTTCAATATCGCACGCAACACCATGGTGATGCGTTGACGGCGACGCAAAGCTCGGACAACTCGACCACGCGGGAATTGATGGAGAGCGTCGGCCGCGTGCTTTCCGAAGCGGGACTTCCGCAAGAGATACAATCTTCGGGCGCTTTACATTTTCTCGGTGAGGTCATTCATGCGCAGGCCAGCACATTCGGCTTCCAGGACGGGTTCCGGCTGCTGGTCGTCTTCTTCCTCTGCGCGATGATACCGGCGTATCTGTTGGGGCGGATAAAGAAATAGAAGCGCTGCCTTTACGATCTAAAGTGCGCTTCGAACACTTCGACGTCAGAAGACAAATCGGCCCAGTCGCGTCGAGAGCGGATATAAACATGCCGTGTCTGATAGTTCTTCGCAGTAAATTGGCCGGAGCCGTCAAACGCGCCCGCGGGCAGCGTTTGAATGCCCGGCACGGCCTCTAAGGTAAAGCCGAGATTGGCGCCGCATTTCGGGCAGAAACGACTGTCCAGCCATCGCGCGGATTCATCCGAAACATGACGGTAAATTTGCGGCGTGTCGCCGGCGAAGACGATATCGTTTTCGTTGAACACGACCTCGACGCCAAAGGCAGATCCGGTTCTGCGCTGGCACCATGCGCAGTGACAGATGGTGATCCGAAGCGGCTCTGTCCGCGTCGAAAAGCTTATTGTGCCGCAAACGCATTGTCCGGAGTAGTGCATCATTCTCTTTGACTTTGTGAACTCGGTCATCGCCAAGTTAATTATTAGTAAACGATCTCCGATTAAGTTTGTCGACTAAATATGCTCAGGTGTTTTTCATGGGGGTGTATATTTATTATTCACTTTATTTTTATAATATTGAATAATTACTTTAATTAAGGGGGGGAATTGTCTCAATGTTATTCAAAAAATTGGGATAAGTTTTTTAAATGTATAGACTGTTTTAATATTCGCTCGTAATCGTTCTGCCGTTGCTCTTGGTTATGACCGCTTCGGCGCGCGCGGCCGATATCAAGATTCTTAAATACGATTCGAAGGGCAATCCGATCGGGGTCGAAAAAGTCGACCCGTTGAAAAGATCGGGCAAAGGGACAAAGAAGGGCACCGGTCGCAACAGCCCTACGGGGGGACTGCAGCGGGACGGCAATGAGGTCGAACCGAACCAGATATTGATTATTTCGCGCGCCCGGCGTCTTTCGGCGCAAGTACGCTCTCTTGGATTTACGTTGTTGGAAGAGGTCGAACTCGACTCTTTGCAATCGAATTTATTGGTTCTCCGGACGCCGCGCGGTATGGAATTGGACGCCGCTATCGGGCTTTTACGCCAGCGGTTTCCCCGCGCGACAATCGATAAGAATCACCGCCTCAATCCTTCCGGGGCCGGGACGTCGCCGCAGTCCGACTACTCGAAGAAAATGATCGGCTGGGGCAAAGTCCCGTTGACCTGCGGGGCTAAATTGCGCCTGGGCATGGTGGACGGATTGCCGGATGTGACGCACCCTTTGCTGAAAGGTCAGCGCGTCTACACCAAAGCCTTCATTCGCGACGGTTTGCCGGCGGTGATGGACCATTCGACAAGTATCGCGAGTATTTTGGTCGGAAAACCGTATCGGAAGCATCCGGGCGGTTTATTGCCGGGAGCCACGCTTTATGCGGGCGGCATTTTTCGGCGGATGCCGGATGGCAGCCGAAAGGGCAGCCTGCTGGCATTCTTCAAAGCGTTGAATTGGATGGCAAAGCAACGCGTAGCCGTCGTCAACGTCAGCCTTGTGACGGCCAACAACAAGGTAATGCAGAAGATCCTGCAGCAGGTCGTAAAGAACGGTCAGGTATTGGTGGCGTCTGCGAGCAATAAAGGACCGCGCGCGAAGACGCCTTATCCGGCCGGTTACCGTCAGGTGATCTCTGTCACGGCGATCGATCGGAAATGGCAGGTTTTTCATAAAGCGAGTCACGGCGAGTTTCTCGACTTCGCAGCGCCGGGTGTCGATTTGGTTTTAACGCGCTGTAAGGGTTTCGCGAAACGCAGCGGCACGTCGTATTCGACACCGTTTATTACGGGTTTGGCGGCGATCCTGATTCAAAGCGGAAATCCACCTGACCCGGATCTCTTGCGCGGGAAGCTTCGTCGTTATGCGTTGGATTTGGGTCGGAAAGGGCACGACCCTGTCTACGGATATGGAGTCGTGAGAGCGCGCCCGCCGTGCTAATATGGCGTCTGGGGAGAGGACGATAGCGATAATATTGATTGTTGAGGACGATGAGGACGTCCTGGATTACATAAAGGCTTACGTGTTGGATTGGGGCCACACGGTCTTGGAAGCGACGACCGGTGCCGGCGCCATTTTAGCAATGCGCAAGCTCTTACCCGATTTGGTGATCATGGATATCGGTCTGCCGGATATGACCGGTTTCGAGGCTGTCCAGCTCATCCGTAAGGATGCAGAAACAGCCAATCTCACGGTCATTGCCCTGACGGCATTGGATACTGACGAAGGCCGGCAAAAGGGCGAGGAAGCGGGCTTCGCTGCGTATCTGACGAAGCCGATCATCGATGTCGAAGAGTTACGCGAAGCCGTCGAGTCAAACCTCGGCGATTAGCGACTTCGTATTTTACCGCACGGTTTTTTGAGATGCTCGACCATGTCTCGATTTCCGTTTCCGATATGGAAACGAGCGAAAGGTTCTACGACGCCGTCATGGCGGCGCTTGGCGTGCCGAAGGTCAACCGGTTTGACGATTGCATCGGCTATGGCGAGCGGGCGGACGCGGATCATCCCGAGCGGTGTTATCTTTCGATTCTATTGGCCGACCCGCCGGACGGCGCTTATCAGCGTCATTGGTGTTTTAAAGCGGAGTCCCGCGCCGCGGTCGACGCATTTTGGCGTATTGGTTGCGAGAACGGCGGTAAGGACGACGGACCGCCTGGATTTCGGCCCCATTATCACGCGACCTATTATGCCGCGTTCTTGATCGATCCGAGCGGGAATCGCATTGAAGCCGTTTGCCATACTGAGACGACGTAAAATTGACGGCGTAAGCCCGGTTAGGCACTAATCCGGCTGGAAAATTCATTTGTCCTTGGGTCTCGGTAGGCGTGCAGCACGATGAACATGTCGATCTCGCGGCCGTCTCCAGCGAGCGGAAATACCATGCGAGCATAACCAAGAAAGGGAAAATCCTCGTTTGGGCGTTCATAGATACCGATCGACGGCCCGCGCCGGCGAATGGCTCTCAAATAGTCGTCCAGGATCATCGGTTTCAGGTGCGGGTTCAGTTCCCAGAATTCGTCGAGGTACTGCCCGGTTACATTCTTGTCATTTGAGAAAAAGTGGGTCTGCAAGGAACCGACAAGACGGTAGCGAAGGCGAAATCCGTCTTCTTCGGGAGAATAGTCGACGAGATTTATCGCCGTCAGAACCTTCGTCAAATCCGCCGGTTCGATGTGTTGACGTCCGGGAAGACATCCTGGCGTCACTTGATCTACGAGATAATCGTAGAGGAACCGAAAGTCGGTGCTTTGTTCCAGCGCGTCTGCTTCCGGCAGGTAATCATCTCGCGTCGCGGTCTCATGTCCCATGAAGGTAAGTATACCACCGCCATGACAAAATTTCTGTTAATCTGTGTGCGCGGCCGCGAACTCGATGATCGCTTGAGCGATCGGTTCGCCGCGTGTCTCCGGTAGCATATGGCCACCACCTGGAAGTGAGAGGAGTTGGGCGGTTGGCATCAGACCGGCCAATTCACGGGCAAACCAGACAGGCATGAGCTGATCGTCTTCCGCGGCGCAAATAAGTGTCGGGCATTCGATGCTTCGTGCCGTCGGGCGGGCATCGAAGGCGAGGATCGCCTGAAGTCGGTCTTCGATGGCATCCGCGTCTTGCGGCGTCGAACGCGCGCTCTGCGCCATTGCTTCAAAACCGGTGTGGTGTTCACGACGGTAATCGGGCGGGAAAAGCAGGCTCGCATTGAACCAAGCGTAGCGGTACGGATCGAGGCCGCGGGCGGCGGCGACGCGCAAGTTTTGCATCGTGGTCAAATGTGCATCGCCGAAACTCCAGGGCGATACGAAAATGAGGCCGATGATGCGCTTCGATTGCGCGGCCGCGGCCGCAAAACCGATCCCGCAGCCGGTCGAATGACAGCATAGCCAGGATCGGTCGATGTCGAGCGCATCGAGCAATCCGTGCACTTCCCCGGCTCGGCCCATCATGCTCATGGCTTCAGGGGAAGGGACCGGCGCGCTTTTCCCGGTCCCGCGCTGATCGTAACCAATGACGGAAAATTGCTGGCGGAGACGATCCAGGAAGGGTGTGACACCGACAGGCCCGCTGCTTTGCGGCAGCAGCATCGTCATGGGCGGACCGTCTCCGGTCTGGGTGTAGTGGATATCGCCGCCTTCGACATTCGCAATCGGCATGAACGTGCTTTCCGCGTTTGGTAAGAATGGAAAGTCGAAAGATACGGTATCTGCCGCGATCTTCAACATTGCAATCGGCCGCGTCGCGCCCTACACCGCCGCATGCGCATTTTCAAAATTAAGGCCGTGCCGATCGTCGGGTGGAGCTCGAAGGACGCTTTCAACATGCGTCCGCCGCCCATCGCGATCTTCTGGCTCTTTATTGGTTTGTTTCTCTTTGGCGTCGGCGAAACGATGTTGATCGGGGCCGGTATCGGCGTATCGCCTTGGACGGTTTTGGCGCAAGGGGTGTCCGTAACAACGGGCATGGGTATTGGCGCCGCAACATTCTGGGTCAGCGTGGCGATCTTGTCGCTGTGGATACCGCTCCGACAGAAGCCCGGCATCGGTACATTGTCGAATGTCGTGATCATCGCGGCGACGATCGAATTCGTATTGCCCTTTATCCCCGCGCCGGAAGGGTATGTCGGGCAGTTCGCCTTGGCGGTCATGGGGACGCTGACGGTGGGGATCGGCAGCGGAATCTATCTCGTTGCGAATTTGGGTCCGGGACCGCGCGACGGCCTTATGACCGGTCTGCAACGTTGCACGGGCCAGCCGATTTCGTGGGTACGAACCTTTATCGAATTGAGTGCCGTCATCTGCGGTTGGTTGTTGGGCGGCACGGTTGGCGTTGGGACGGTTGTCTTCGCATTCGGTATCGGACCTGCGGTCTCCGCAAGCCTCTACTTGACGGCGCGCTGCTCTGGACATCGCCTCGGCTCGGAAGCGGATTAGGTCATTTGCAAGGGATGACGTTTCTCGCCGAACCGAATGCGAGGTTTGAAAATGGAACTGAAGCTGTCGCCAGAAGACGAGGCTTTCCGGGCCGAAATCGTCTTGTTCTTGGAAGAGAGCCTGACGCCGGAACTACGCGAAGGAGCCGATAAACGAACCAGCCTGTGGCAGGATGTCGAAACCTCGATGGCGTGGCAACGCATTCTTCACAAGAAGGGTTGGGCGGCACCGGAATGGCCGGTCGAGTACGGCGGCACGGATTGGTCTTTGGTACAGCGGTATATCTTCGCGCAAGAGTGCGTCAGAGCGGGCGCGCCCGCATTGTTGCCGATGAGCTTGCGTATGTGTGGTCCGATGCTGATCGGCTACGGAACACCCGAACAGAAGTCCCACTATTTGCCCCGCATTTTAAGCGGTGAAGATTTTTGGTGTCAGGGATATTCGGAGCCGGGCGCGGGCTCCGATTCGGCCTCTCTCAGCACGTTCGCGGCGAGCGACGGGGACGATTACGTCGTCAACGGCACCAAGATTTGGACCAGCTGTGCGCAGCACGCCGATATGATGTTTGCGTTGGTGCGGACACGCAAAGACGGCAAGAAGCAGGAAGGTATTACTTTCCTGCTGATTGATATGAAGTCGCCGGGGATCACGGTGCGGCCCATCATCAACATCGCTGGCGTACACGAACTCAATCAGGTTTTCTTCGAAGACGTACGGATCCCGAAATCAAACCGCGTGGGTGAAGAGAACGACGGTTGGTCCGTCGCCAAGTATCTACTCGAATTTGAGAGGTTCGCGATGGCATCGGTCGAGATCAGACGTACGCTCGACCGGGTGGAGGCGCTCGCGGGTGTGACGCCGATGGCAGGGGCGACACTCGAACGCGATGCGGATTTCCGACGCAAGCTCGCGCAGTTGAAAATCGAGACGGCCGTACTTGAAGCATCGGAGCAACGGGTGCTCGCCAAGTTAAGCGCGGGGGAGTCTCCGGGAACGGTCTCTTCGCTGGTCCGCGTGCAAGGGACCGAACTGCTCCAACGGGCGGATATGCTCGGTGTAGAAGCTCTGGGTTATTATGCCGTGCCGAATCAGCCGGAAGCGCTGGAGATTGGTGCCAATCAACCGCCAATCGGTCCCAGAGAGGGCATTACCTTCGTGCCGATGTATCTGAGCAACCGAATGAAAACGATTGCGGGCGGCTCATCGGAGGTTCAGCGTAATATTGTCGCCAAGGCGATCCTGGGCTTGTAAGAGCGGCTTTATCGAACGCGGCAAAGCACGTGGATCACCTTAATCTCGTCCGCGAAATCCTTGTTCTTCGGGAGATACGGTTTCGGTTCGCTGATATGTAGCGGTGTCCAAATGTCCTCGGATTCCAATTGTGCGATATGCGCGTCGAATTCTTTTTCCGCCCAACGGTCATCCCGCTGCGTAAAGACAATGTGGCCGCCGCTTCTAACAATGCGGCAAAAATCCTTCATCAAGCCGCCGATGTCTTCGATATAAGTCAGGACGCCGACACATCCGATTCCATCGAACGAATTGTCTTCGAAGGGGAGCGGCAAGTTCTGTAAATCGTGCTGCGTCAAACCGCGATAACATCCGCGCTTTTCCGCAATTGCGAGCGACGCGTCGGAGATGTCGACGCCGTGGATTTCCGCTTCGATGCGTTGGCGGACCTCTGCTGCGAACAAGCCGGTGCCGCAGCCAACGTCGAGGATGCGGTTACCGGTAGACAATTGCGGGCAAATGAGCGCCGCCGCATCGGCCGGCGTCCGGTATTCCCAGTCGTCCAGCGTCTGGTCATAGTCCTTGGCCCAATCATCGTAATATTCCTTTACGGCGGCACTATCGGTCGATCCTTCGGCAAGCGAAGTGAATGTGTCGTCGTTCTCTTTTGAACTCGGCAAGATCAACCTCTCTAATTTAGAGACGCGGCGCGTCGCCCTTGACGGTCGTGCGCCACATAAGCCGACGATGCGGCAGTTCATAATCCAGGATTGCCCGATGTTGCACCGTGCAGTTGTCCCAAACGACGATATCGCCGATCTGCCATTTGTGTTGATAAATGAATTCCGGTTTGACGATGTGATCTGCCAAGGCTTCGATCAGCGCCGCACTTTCCTGTGCGTCTTTCCCGACAATCGAAGTGCAGTCGTCCCGCACGATATACAGACTCTTGCGTCCCGTTCGCGGATGGCTACGGACGATCGGATGCTCGACCGGCGGGTACTTCGCGATATCTTCCGCCCTCACCGGCGAGTTCCGCTTGCGGCCACGGAAGTCGAAAATCCCCCGTAATCCTGTGACAGCTTCTCTTAACTCGGTCGGCAAAGCGTCCCACGCTGCAGCAGCGTTTGCGAAAGCTGTGTCGCCAAGCGGTAAGCCGTGCAAGGTCGGAACCTCGACCGCGTAAAGCATGGTCGCCGCCGCCGGCTCCCGCGCGTAACTCATATCCGTATGCCAGGTCTCGCCGGCCCGGCGTGTGCCGATCGGTTTCCCGTCCTTGTTGATATTCGAGATGATGTAAATCTCGGGGCTGCCGTCGATGCCGAACCGCAAGGCGTTGAAGTTGATATCGGGTTCGCCGAATAGATGGGTGAACTCGACTTGTTGCTCCGGCGTCACGTTCTGATTCCGCAAAACGATAACACCGTGTTCGTCTAACGCCGTACGGATGGCTTCGGCTTTTTCCGCATCTAGTCCCGTGGCGACGTCGACGCCTAGAATTTCAGCGCCCGTCATATTCGTTGCTTTTCGAATTTCCACCGTTCTGAACCTTCGTGCAAACCCACATCATGCGGATAGAGGTAAAGCTGACCTCGGGTGAATTCAATCTACCTTCCATTTTCGGAAGTTGCCGAATTGCCGCATGAGGAAGTAGCTCGATGAATGCAATCTCTCAGATTCTTGCAACAACGGAGCCCGTCCGCCAAGCGACCGGATTTGTCTTTACCGAAGGTCCGGTCTGGCACCCGGATGATGTCTGGTATTTTAACGATATCCGGCCGGGCGCGATGTATCGGATGGTCCTGGGCGAAGCACCGGAACTGATTCGCAAGACCGAGGGTGGAAATGGGATGACGTTCGACCTCGAGGGTCGGCTCGTTCAGTGCGAGGGTGAAGGCAACCGCATTTCGCGGGCAGAGCATGACGGTACCGTTTCGGTGCTCGTCGATCGGTTCGAAGGACGCCGCTTCAACCGGCCGAACGATATCATCTGTCATTCGGACGGCAGTCTCTACTTTACGGATCCGTCGATGCGAATTCCTTTCGACCGCCGTGAACAGCCCGGGACCGATGGCGAAGACGGCGTCTATGCCGGCGCGCGCGTCTATCGGGTTTCATCGAACGGCGAGGACATCAAAGCTGTCTTCACATGCGAGTATCCGAACGGCCTCGCGTTGTCACCGGACGAACGCACGCTCTATGTCGCGAATACGCGCTCGACTCAGTACATCCACGCGGTTGATATCGATACGGAAGGTCGTACGAGCAATCGGCGTATCTTTGCCGATTTGAGTGGTGCCGAACCGGGCATTCCCGACGGTATGAAAGTCGACCAAGAAGGCCGCGTTTTTTGCACGGGTCCCGGCGGTATTTGGGTGCATGAGCCGGACGGGACGCATATCGGCATTATTCGACTGCCGGAAATGGCGGTGAACTTCGCTTTTGGCGGCAAAGACCTTACGACATTGTTCGTTTGTGCCGTCACGTCGGTCTACACGTTGCAGGTAAAGACGCCCGGCCTACCGCATCCCTGGTATTTGGTGCGCTGAAAATGAGACGCGGCTACGCCGATACGGACGAAGGTCAAATGTATTACGTCGAGGCGGGCGATGGACCGCCGCTTGTCCTATTGCATCCCTCACCGCAATCGAGCCGCGTTTATTGGCGGCTGATTCCGCGCCTTGCGGCGCAGTTTCGAGTGGTCGCCTTTGACACGCTGGGTTTCGGGCGTTCCGACCCCTTACCGGACGGTATTACGATGCCGAGGCTTGGGCGCGCGACCGGCGACGCAATGACGGCACTTGGAATTGATCGATCGCACCTTTTTGGTTTTCACACCGGGAATAAGATTGCGACAGCAATCGCCTCACAGTCGCCGGATCGGGTGGGAAGGTTGGTGTTGTGCGGGCAAACCCACAGTTTGATCGCCGACCAGGCGTCGCGTATCGCGGCGTTCGGACCGATAACCGACCGGTATTTCGAATCTAAAGAGGCGCAAGATACCTCGGCTTCTGACGCGGTGGCTTACAAGCAGTGGGCGGATGAGATATTCACTGACTTTGAGCGCCTATGGTGGGATGACCGTGCCATCAAAGAGTTCGGGCACACACCGGAACTCCGGCGTTACCTTTCCGCTCGTATCATGGATCTATTGGAAGCCAAGCCGAGCGCTGCGGCCATCTATGCGGCCAATTTCGATTTCGATTTCGAAGCCGCATTGAAACAAGTGTCTGCGCCGACCCTGATAATCGAAGTCGCATCCGAGGCCGAAGCGCATCTTGGCGCGCAGGCGGACCGGCTCGCGGCATCCATGCAAAACGGCGTCGCGGCGATGATCGAAGAGGGCGACCGGGAAGTTCTGGAAATGCGCCCGGACGAGATTTTTGATCTGTTGTCGAATTTTCTCGCGAGCGGGAAGACGTAAACCTTCGTCTAAGCTTTACGTTGAAGTTGCGCTTTGACTTTTGTCAGCGCGTCCAACAGCGTCTCGCGGTGCGTCTTTTCCATGGGCTCGCTTTCCGAAAGAGACTTCGCCCATTCCGCTAGAATATCGGCAAGTAGATGGTGGTGCAGATGAAATTCCGCCGTCCGCTTATCATCGCCCGGGCGGGTCAGCCGAATGAAGAGGCCGTCGTCTTCGCTCTTGGCCTCAAAAGTCGAACCGCGCGCGAACGACCCCATGTAGAACTTATCGGGAAAATCGATGGAAACTTCGGCCTTGTCCACGACCGGATGCGTTTTTCGTTTCATACGCGACCTTCAAAATCTCTGACCTTCTCGCAAGAGAGTTTCTAGGTCTTTCGGAATCGTTCAATGATCTGGGACAATTTTTCCTTCTGCTGTCCGTCAGCCTCGAAATTATCCGGCGAAAGCCAGGTTTCGTAGGCCTTCTCGATCTGCGGCCAATCCTTGTCCAACATGGAGAACCATGTGGTGTCCCGGTTGCGGCCTTTATAGACGATGGCCTGCGGGAAGAGGCCGTCATAAGTAAAGCCGAACCGCTGCGCGGCGCGGCGCGACGGCGCGTTGCAGGAATCGCATTTCCATTCGTAGCGCCGGTAGCCGAGCTCGTTAAAGACGCGTTGCATCATCAGGAACATTGCTTCGGTTGCGATCGGTGTGCGCTGTAGCCTGGGCGAGAACGCAATATTTCCGACTTCGATGACGCCGTGATCCGGCGTTATACGCATATAACTCGCTTGGCCGACTGGTTTGCCGGTCGATGTATCGATCAACGTGTGGAAGAGCGGGTCTTCGCTTTCGCAGGCGGGACCCATCCAGGCAAGGAAGTCGGGTTCATCGGCGAAGGGACCGTTTGGCATATAGGTCCACATGCTGCCGTCTTCGTTTTCCGCATAAGCCTTGTAGAGGTCCGCGCCATGCGCCGCGACGTCGAAGGGTTCGATCCGGCAATGGCGTCCTTCAAGCGGCGTTCGAGGTGGCCGTGCAACCGGCTTCCAGTCAGGAAGGGGGGCACCGACCGGCTGACCGAACTCGTTTTTGATATCCGACATTTCGTACACTCACATAATAATTTGCCGGAACGTAACGCCCTATAACGGGTCTGAAAGCGTCCGATTTGGCGTTTGACGCAGGTCCAATTAGTCCTCGTATTGTTTGAATTGGTCGCGCCGCCACTTAAGTGCGGCACGCAAGCCTTCCTTTTGCCGGATATCTGTGAACTGGACGCCAACATCGGTTTTTGCCGCATAGAGCGGCGCCAGGACGTCGAGGCCGGCATGCATGGCGTTCGTGAAACCGGCTGCATCCGCCCCTCGGTTAATGGCTAATTTTGTTTGCTGCAGGGCTTCGGGTGAGATGAGCGCCATACGTTTGGCAAACCGCATGGTCCGGTCCTCCAAATCGGCAAGCGGTACCACGTGGTTTACCATGCCAAGGTCTAGCGCAGTCTTCGCATCGATCATGTCGCCGAAGTAAAGCAGCTCCCGTGCCTTCTTGAAGCCGATCATCCACGGCATCACCATCGCCGGCCCCGCATTGGAGAAATGGATTTCCGGCTCGCCGAAGATTGCGTTGTCCGCTGCGATTGTGACGTCGCAGAACATGGTGAGCTCGCAACCGCCGCCGAGTGCGTGTCCCTGTACGGAGGCAATAACGGGTTTCCCGAGATACCAAGGCACCATTTCAAAGCGGACATCTTCCGTCAGCGACTCTCGCCACTTCAGGGCGTCGAACCGGCGCGCCGCTCGTTCCGGGCTGTCATTGTCGATGTCGTAGCCTACACAGAAACTGCGGCCCTCCGAGCGCAGAATAACAACGGAGACTGCCTTGTCTTCGTCCGCCCGTAATAGCGCTTCCGAAACGCCGCTGCGGAGTGCATCGTTGACCGCGTTGAGCTTCTCCGGGCGGTTCATCGAGACGATGGCAATATTGTCTTCGGTTTCATAGCGGACAAGATCGTCTGACATTAATCGGCTCCTTCGGTGGGTTGCGGCAGGATGAGAGCGTCAACGATGACGCAACCGTCCCCCGCCGGCATAACTTTGATTGGGTTCAGATCGAGTTCCCTGATTTGGTCGCCGGCTGAGTGAATGAGGTCGGAGACCGCATAGAGGACGGCTGCAAGGCTCTGCTTGTCTGCGGCTGGTTGGCCACGAAACGCATCGAGGCGGGCTGCGCCGTCGATCTCCTCGATCATACGTTCGGCATCACCGTCGCGAAGCGGTAGTTTTCGCAAGGCGAAATCTTGGCGGACTTCAAGATCGATGCCGCCGAGGCCGAAGGCCAGCACATGGCCGAACCCTGGATGGTGCGCGACACCAGCGAAGGTTTCGATGCCGCCGGAAACCATCTCTTGCAGCAGTATTTCGACATTGGCGGCGCTCGGATTCAATGCGGCGATACGCGCTTGTAACATGTCCCAACCCGCTTCGACGTCATCCGCGTTTTCTAAACCGACCAAGACCAATCCGTGATCCGATTTATGGGGTATCTCGTCAGAGAGTGCTTTCAGAACGACGGGGTAGCCCATTGCCGTCGCCGCGGCGACGGCCTCGCCTCGATCCGCAACCGTCCGTTCGCGCGTCGTGCAAAGTCCGAGCGCGGCCATGAGCCTCTTGCTGTCGAACTCGTTAACGGTGGTTCGTTCTGAAATTGAAAGATCGTCGGCAACTTGGCGGTTTGGCGGCCGTTCCGCCGGTTGTTCCGTCGCCCAGTTCGCCAAACGATGGATCGCGCCTAAGCCTTGGCGCACGCCGAAGAGTTGCGGGATACGATTCTCTCGCAATCGTCTCGTTTGTTCGCCAATCCGAAGACCCGGCCGCAAGGTGAGCTGATAATGCGGCTTCGGCGAGGCCTGGTCGGCGGCGGCCAGCATGTCGACCCGGGCCAAGTAATCCTCGACGCGTCCGAGCGGCGCCTCATCGTTGTTGTCATAACAGAGAACCACGGCATCGGTGTTTGCTGTCTTGCCAACGAGGTCGAGCGCATAGGGCATGTTCTCGCGGAAATTCCCGTTGCCCCACGCATCCAATGGGTTCCCGTCCCCGGCGAAGTCGCCGATGAAGTCGCGAGCGGCTTCGAAGTCGTCGGTCGGCAGCGGCGGCAGCGCCCAACCCGACGCGCCGCCGATGTCCAACATAAGTTCTGCGGCCCCGCCCGAGCTCGTGACCACGCTCATGCGCGGCCCTGATGGTATGGACGATCCTTGAAAGGCAGCGAGAACTTCAATCAGTTCGTCGAACTCGGAAACCTCGATCGCGCGATGCGCACGCAGCATTTCGGAGAAGACGCGCTCGTCGCCGGCCATCCCGCCGGTATGCGTGGTGATCGCTTCGCGCGTTCTTTCGGTCTTGCCAACCTTTAACACGACGACCGGCTTACCGGCGTCGGCGGCACGGTCGAGGGCGGCGAGATAGCGCTCCGGCTCACCAATCGTCTCGGTGAAGGTAGCGATGATTTCCGTTTCCGTATTGTCGACCATGTACTCCAACACCGCAGCGGTGGAGACGACGGCTTCGTTGCCCGTGGAGGCGACGAGGCTGAATCCGAAGCGGCTGACATCGGAAAGCATGCTGATACAGATACTTCCGCTTTGCGATATAAGCCCGACATTGCCTGCGAGTTGCTCCCGGTTCCGCCCGCCCTGGAGATAAGTGGCGCTACGTGCGTGCGGACTGATAACCCCCATGCAGTTTGGGCCGCAGAGCGCGATCCCGGCTTCTTGGCAGAGTGAGACGATTTCGGACTGTATGGCCTGTCCTTCGTCGCCCGCTTCCCCGAATCCGCCGCCGAAGATCACCGCCGCCCGTGCACCGATATCGGGTAGCGTGCGAAAAGCGTCGAGTGCCCGCGTCGGCGACACACAAAAGGCGACGACATCGGGCGCTTCAGGCAGGCTGGACAATGCGTCGTAACAGGGGGTGTCGGCGACATCTTCGTAGTTCGGATTTACGGGGTAGATACCGCCTTCAAAGCCGAAGTTCTGTAGGGTTTCGATTATATAGCGTCCAGGTGACGGACGCGGCGACGCGCCGAGGATGGCGACGGAGCGGGGTGCAAAAAGCGGCGTGAGATCGATTTCAGCAGGCATCATTTCGACCCTTGTTTCTTTCTAAGGAGCTTGGCCCACATGAACCGGAAGTAAATGGTGCCGTTGACGCACCACACCACTTGCAAGACACTTGTAGCGTTATGCCTACTATCGGGAGGGTACGGTCATGCCGAAAGTCTTGAGCGAGGAACAGGTCGAGAAATTTCACCGCGAAGGTTTTTTGTCGCCGGTTCCGGTCCTGTCGCCGGAAGAAGTCGAAAGATATCGCAGCCATCTCGAAGCATTCGAGGCGAAATACCCCGACGACCGGCGCAAGCTCAAGAGCAAGTCCCATTTGCTTTGCCCTTGGGTCGATGAGATTGCACGGAAATCTCATTTGCTGGACGTCTATGAGGACCTGATCGGTCCGAACATTCTCTGCTACAGCATGGCATTTCGGATCAAGGAGCCGGACGGCAAGACCTTTGCCGGCTGGCATCAGGACGGCGCTTACAATCCGATCAAACCGATCCTTGTCATCGGCGGATTGGCGCTCTCGGATTGTACGGTTGAGCACGGGTGTCTCAGCGTTATACCGGGTTCGCACAAGACGGGCACCCTGCCGCATGAGGATACCGGCAATCCCGACAGTATTCTGTCGCGCGGCCAATACATCACCGAGGAATTCGACAAGTCGACGGCCGTGAACATGGAATTGAAGGCCGGCGAAATCGGTTTGTTTTACTCCGAAATCATCCACGGCTCGCGCGTTAACACATCCGACGAACGGCGAATAATCGTCCTCGTCGAGATGATGCCGACGCATGTACATGCGCGCGCGCACCGCGACACGGGCGTGTTGGTTCGCGGTGTCGACGAATACAACTACGTTGATATCGATCCATCGCCGAAGGAGGAGCTCGGCGCGGCGGAACTCGCGGCCTGGCAGCGCGCAACCCAGAAGACGGGTAAGAACGTTTTCGACGGCAGCCCCCTTCCGCTGACGGAAGTCTACGGCGGGACAGTCCCGGTCGTGCGTTAGTTTGCGACTCCCGGTGGGTAATCTGGGACGAATGGGACAGTGGTGTGGAACGGTGCACGCGAATTTTCCTCGACGGCAACAGAGCGGAAGTGTTCCGGGGCCAGATCGTCGAATTTGAATCCGTTCCCCAGGGCCTGAAACAATAGATTTCTGAATGAAGCAATGCGTGAGGAAGCGGTGATGTTGAGCAAGGACGAACTGATCGATCTGGTCGAAAAGAGATACTTCAACGTCATGGACGAGGGGCGTCTCGATGAGACGCTGGAATGTCTCGCGGCCGACTGTGTCTGGAACATCTATCCGGCCGGCATCGTCCTCAAGGGGCGGGACGACGATATTCGCGCCGCCTTCGAAGACGCAATGGCCCGCTACCCGAAGATGTGGCACGGCAACTTCGAATGGACCGTCGACGAGGCGGCGCAGCGGGTCGCGGCCGTCTTCGATGTGCGCCTGACCGATACGAACGGCAACGAGACCGAACTTTCCAATGCCAAGCTCTTTCGCATTGAGGACGGTAAGTTCAAACGTCTCGACCTGTATTTCTCTTCCTCCGATTCCGTCGTCAACGCCCCGGACTAGCTGAAACGAGCGCGAGCGCGGCCTGTAGACCGTCGGTATCGACCGAGCCGCGCTGACGAATGCAAACAATCTGACCGATCTCGCGCGGTGAGCCGGTATGCGCAGCGATGTCTTTGCGGCCGCCGACAGTCTGAACGGCGAATACCGTATCGTCGTTGCCGAGGACGAAGCCTTTCGCTCGGATCAGGTCAAAATGCGGGTCGGTCAAAACATCTGCGATACCGACGGGATCGACCGGGCCGTCGACGGACAAGAGCGCTGTGTAGTGGTGCGCATGCGGTTCGGCTTCGTCGGCAAGACGGCGGAAGTTCTCCGCCTCGCCCGGCCCGAGGACCGCTGACAGCGCGACTTCCGCATTCGATGTCTTCACCACCCGAGCCGAAGTCTCCTGACCTTCAAGCCATTGTTGTGTCTGGGCGAGTTCATTTTCGTTGACCAAATCGGTTTTGTTGAGCAGCAGTATATCCGCGGCGGCAAGCTGCCGGCGGATCGTATCGGAGAGATAGCGGTCTTCGCCGCGCTCGCGCAGCGTCTCGGCGTCGGCCAGTACGATAATGCCGTCAACGATGTATTCGGCAATCAAAGTGACGGATTGTGCGATGGCGTCGGGGAGGGCGACGCCGCTGGCTTCGATCAAGATATGGTCCGGTTTTGCGTCGATCGTTTGAAGGTCGCGCAACCCCGCAATCAAATCGCTGCCGTAGGAACAGCACACACAACCGCCCTCGATGTTGATGATGTTGTCGTCTTGGCTTTCGATTAAGTCGGCGTCGATCGGCAGGGCGCCGAATTCGTTCACGAGCACAGCGAGACGGCGACCGTTGGCTTGCCGCAGGAGCCGGTTCACGAGTGTTGTCTTCCCGGCGCCGAGATAACCGCCGATGACGGTGACGGGTACGCTCATAGTCAGATTTCCGCCGCGGGAAAGGTGCGGCCGTTCTGCACGGTGCCCCATACGCGGACATCCTTTAGGTCTTCACTGCCGACTTCCGTCGGATCGTCCTCGAGGACGGCGAAGTCCGCCTTCTTGCCGACCTCGATTGATCCCACTTCGCCGTCGAGCTTGAGCGTATAGGCCGCCCCGATCGTGATCGTTCGCAAGGCATCCTCGACGCTGATGCATTCGTGAGCGCCGAGTTGCCGCCCGCTCGGCGTTCGACGGTTGACGGCGCACCAAGCGGTAAAGAAAGGGCCGAGCGGGGTGACCGGCGCGTCCGAATGGATGGCCAAGGGCACGCCTTCGCGCAGCGCCGTGGCGCAGGCGTTCATCCGGTTTGCGCGTTCCGGTCCAACCGTCTTCTCATAGTGCTGGTCGCCCCAATAGTGGTGATGGTTCGAGAAGAGATTGACGCAGGCGCCGAGCTTCTTCATTCGGCGAAATTGCGCCGCGTCCGCCATCTGGCAGTGCTGTAAGGTGAAACGGTGATCCGGGCGCGGGAATTTGTGGAGTGCGCGTTCCAGCATATCCAACATCATCTCCGTTGCTTCGTCGCCGTTCGTATGCGTGTGGACCATCAGATCGCGCTCGAGTGCCCGTTCGTATATCTCCTGCATCTGTTCCGGCGTCGCGTACCACAAACCGTTTTCGGCATCGTTGTAATAGCCAGGCCACCGGAGGCGGGCGGTAAACCCCTGGATCGAGCCGTCGGCATGTACCTTGATATGGCCGAGCCGCAGCCGGTCGGTACTCATGGGCTGCAGTTCTTCCGCACGTTCGACGAGTTCCTTCGGGGTCACGCCTTGGAAACGGCGCAACGGCACAATGCGGGCAGGATAGTGGGCTTCGCCGGTGACGCGCAGCATCATCTCGACGGCTTCGTCCGGTAGAGGGTTGGCGAGATCCGCCGCGGTCGTGACGCCTTGGCGTACACAGAGGCGTCCGAATTGACGCAGACCCGTCTCGTCCGAAGACAGCACTTTTCGATCGAGCCCCACATACGGTGCGGCCATCTCCATCGCATCCGGGCCTTTTAGCTCGCCCGTCGGCAATCCATCCGCGCCAAGTGGCACACCCGGATGATTAATCCCCGTGCGGAGCAATCCCGCCAATTCGAGGGCTTTGCTGTTGACGTTCAAGATATGTCCGCTGGCGTGCCGGACGCCGATTGCGCGGGCGCTGGAGACCCGGTCGAGGTCGGCCCGCGACATCCGCATGTCGCCGTAATAAATTGGGTCGAGTGACCAGCCGGCGACCGGTCCATCTGGGTCGGTCATTTCCCGTTCGATACTTTGCAGACGCTCGACGATCGCTTCGAGGTTCGGGAGCCCCGGCCAAATCTTTCCATCGGGGTCCATCCGGTCGAAATAACCGCAATAGACATAGCGCCAAAGGGCGCCTTCCGATGCGTGGCTGTGACCCTCGACCAAACCTGGCATCAGTACGTGATCCGCGAAGCGGTCGTCTATGGTGTAATCGCCCCATCCTTCGAGCTCTTCGAGGCTTCCCGTCCCAAGAATCCGATCATCCTTCACCGCGACATGCGTCGCTTCCGGATTCGAAGGGTTCATCGTCAATATGCGGCGGGCCGGATAAATGATCGTTGTCACGCGCGGGCTCCCGGTTAGAGATGGGCCAAATTACTGGCGGATTGTTTTTTTTCCGGAAAACAACCCCATGCACCGTATTACGATACCGCTGATCGGTTTCTTCGGGCGACCTTTTGTCGAAGGGTAAGGTGCGAACGGCGACCGTAGCATTCTCATGTCATAACATAAAATAGACAAAATGTCTTGTTTTCCGTGATCTCACAGACATTCGAAATACTTAGATGGGACATAGGGAAGCGACTTTGCTAATCCAGACAAGATTACGTCGCCACAACGGATCAAAATGACGAAACATTCGAGCGTAATCGTTGCAGGTGCGGGGCCGGTCGGTCTGACGCTGGCCCTCTTTATTGCGCGCGCCGGCCTTTCGGTCGGGGTCCTCGAAACGCGCAAGGATGTGACCCGGGAGTCGAAGGCTTGGCCTTAACCTAGGATATCCGTAAGAATTCGAGACATTGTTTGACCGGAGGTATCGAGAATGACTGAGAAAGTTGCGATCATCACGGCTGGTGGTAGCGGCATGGGTGCGGGGTCGGCGCGCCGCTTGGCGTCGGACGGATATAAGGTAGCGATCCTATCTTCGTCCGGGAAAGGCGAAGCTTTGGCTGAGGAACTCGGCGGGCTCGGCGTGACCGGTTCGAACAAGTCCAACGACGATCTGAAGCGCCTTGTCGATGCCGCAATGGATCGCTGGGGCCGCGTCGACGCCTTGGTGAATAGTGCGGGACATGGGCCGCGTGCACCGGTTTTGGAACTCACGGATGAAGACTGGCACGAA
Organism: Rhodospirillaceae bacterium; assembly: GCA_002716125.1. Classification (GTDB taxonomy): domain Bacteria; phylum Pseudomonadota; class Alphaproteobacteria; order UBA8366; family UBA8366; genus UBA6544. Next base: position 6,326 of record PAZH01000031.1, on the reverse strand, counting down.
GGCATGGAGACTTACATGCTGAACGCTGTCCGTCCGACCCGATTGGTGACGCCGATCATGCAGGCGCAGAAATCGGGTGCAATCGTCAATATCTCAACCTTTGCGGCATTTGAGCCCGATCCTGTCTTTCCGACATCTGGCGTCTTCCGTGCCGGGCTCGCCGCTTTCACGAAACTTTTCGCCGATAAGTATGCGGCCGACAATATTCGGATGAATAACGTTCTTCCGGGATTTATCGACAGCCTGCCCGAGAAGGACGAGTTCCGGCAGCGAATCCCGATGGAACGCTATGGCAAGACGGACGAAATCGCGGCGACCGTCGCGTTCCTGCTTTCGGATGGCGCCGGCTACATCACCGGGCAGAATCTCCGTGTCGACGGTGGCATCACCCGCTCGGTCTAGGCCGCCCTATCCTTTCAATTCCGCTTCACCGTTGTTCAGCACGATCGCGTCGCGCTCAAGGGCGATGGATTGGAATACGGCCTTCGCGTCGCCGGGCTGCCACCAAATCTTCGTGCGGATGGTCTCACCCGGATAGACGGGAGCGGAGAGGCGCACGTTGAGGCTCGATAGACCGTCCGGCGCATAGTCGCAACACGACCGCAGCAGCGCGTGTCCCGCAATGCCGTAAGTGCAAAGCCCATGCAAAATCGGCCGCTCGAAGCCGGAAGTGCGGGCCGCCTTCGGATCGACATTGTGCGGGTTGGGGTCGCCGTTCAGCCGGTAGAGGAGCGCCTGCTGCGGGATCGTCGGTAGGTCGCACGTGATATCCGGGGCCCGATCGGGAATAGCAGCGGGCGGGCGCGCCGAATCGCTCGGCCCGCCATAGCCGCCGTCGCGGCGCGCAAACGTTGTGTGAAAAACTTGGAACAAAGCGTCACCGGTCGCCGTATCGATGCCTGTCCGCTCGGTATAGACGATGGCGCCCCGGCCTTCGCCTTTGTCGACAATGCCGGTGACCCGGGTCTGCGCTTCGATCTCGCCCGAGATTGGGATCGGTTTGAGGAACTTCATGCCTTGTTCCGCATGGAGCGTATATTCCCAATCGAGGCCGGTGTCCGGCTCCCGGCTCCAGAGCCCGGGGTAAGCCATGATCGAGGCCATCGTCGGGAAGACGGCGAGATTTTCCTCATAAACGAAACGCAGCTGTTGTTCGTCCAGGGGGTCGTGTCCGAGCCCGATCCCAAGCGCGTAAAGCATAACGTCTTTTGGGTCGTAGCGGTGGCGGACGACGGGGAATTCCCGCGCCATAAGTCTGTCGTAGTCGATGGCCATTTGATGTTCTCAGGTTTCGAGCGTATGAGGATTATAGGGACGCTTCGCCCGAAGCCAACGGGACATTAATCCGATGATGTTGCACGATTTTCTGCTGCATGCCGAAAAGACCGGCAGTGACCGCATTGCGGTGCGGGACGGCGAGATCGTGCGGTCCTATCGCGAGACGGCGGACCGGGTGCGCCGTGCCGCGGCCGGGCTGGCGGCCGTTGGATTGTCCGAAGGCGACCGGGTCGCGATTTTGGCGCCCAACAACGCCGACTTCTTCGAAGCCTATTACGCCTGTTCGCTGGCGGGTTTGGTCGCGGTGCCGGTGAACACACGGTTATCGCCGATTGAGGTCGCCTATGTGTTGGATGACTGCGATGTTTCGATGGTCCTTACCGCGTCCGAATTCGACGCGCTCGTGCCGGCCGGTATTCGGCGGATCGTACTCTCCGATGAAGGAGAGGCGAGTTGGGGGGCGATGATTGCCGCGCAGGCGCCGATGCAATCGCCGATCGGTGCGCAGGACGAGAATCGGATCGCCCATATTTTTTATACGGGTGGCACGACGGGGCGCGCCAAGGGCGTCATGTTGAGCCACCGGAATGTGGCGGCGTCCGCCACCAACAAGATCGTCTTGGGGCAATTTGCCCGCGACGATGTCTGGCTGCATGCCGCACCGATGTTTCATCAGGCCGATTCTTGGGCCTGCTTCTCGTTGACGGCGCTCGCGGCTGAGCACGTCTTCCTGCCGAAATTCGATCCGGACCTGGCCCTCGATCTCATCGAGCGGCACCGCGTGTCGGCATTCCAGTTGGTGCCGACCATGCTTTTGATGATGCTGGACGCGTACGATCGGAAGCCGCGTCGGCTCGATAGCTTGCGCCGGGTGCTCTATGGCTCCGCGCCGATGCCAAGCGACACCTTACAGCGATGTAAAACAGTCTATGGCGATGTGTTTCAGCATATCTACGTGCTGACCGAAGCAGCCGGCACGGTTGCCGCGACGCCGTGGCCGCCTGAGCCCGGCGAGACAGCCGGCCCGCGCATGACATCCTGCGGGCATCCGATTGTCGGTGTTGAGATGCGGATCGCGGATGACAACGGCGCGGCTGTCGAGGCGGGCACGGTCGGGCGCATTCAGGTGAAGGGTGCCAATGTGATGCGCGGCTATTGGGAGAACGAAGCCGAGACGGCGAAGGCTTTCGTCGACGGGTGGCTCGACACCGGCGATGCCGGCCATATCGATGCGGCCGGGTTTGTTTTCATTGTTGACCGCACCAAGGACATGATCATCACGGGCGGCGAGAACGTCTATTCGAGCGAGGTTGAGAACGTCCTGTTCGACCACCCGGAGATCGCCGAGGCCGCCGTGATCGGTCTGGCCGACCTGAAATGGGGAGAAGCAGTGACCGCCGTCGTCGTGCCGACGAAGGCTGGCCTTACAGAGACGTCCGTTATCGCCCATTGCCGCGAACGCCTTGCCGGCTACAAATGCCCAAAGTCCGTGATCTTCCGGGACGCGCTACCGAAATCCGCCGCCGGCAAAGTCCTCAAGCACGAACTGCGGGCGGCCTATGGCGAGGCCTCTAATCATAGGCGACGGGTTGCTTCCGACGATGCCGACCCTGGATTTCCTTGCGGCCATCCTTCGAGACGCGCTTCGCGCTCCTCAGGATGAGGGGGGCAGAGATTAGGGATATCGCCTCAGCCTGAGGAGGTGCGTATGCGCCGTCTCGAAGGGCTGCTAGTCGTCCTTCACCATAACGCTGCGCGGTTTCTCGTCGTCCAGGATGTTCGCGACGGGGCGGTAAAGTTCTTCGAGATAGGCGATGTCGTCGTCGCTGAGCGTAATCTTGGTGGCGGCGATCAGTTGCTCGAGTTGTTCGATCTTGGAGACGCCGATCACCGGTGAGGTGATAACCGGTTTGCTGAGCATCCAGGCGAGCGCGATTTGGGCGGAGGAGTAGCCGCGTTTTTCGGCGACCTCGGCGACGCGGTCGACGATGTCGAACTCCATATCGCCTCGATACAGGCTCATGGCGCGTTCCGCGTCGCCGCCTTGCGAGCGTTTGGTGCCGCCCTTGTCGAAGCCGCCTTTGTAGGAGCCGGTCAGCACGCCGCGGGCCAACGGCGACCACGGTGTCACCGCAATACCTTCCGCCTCGCAATAAGGATGCATCTCGCGCTCCTCCTCGCGGTAGATCAGGTTGTAGTGGTTCTGCATCGAAATGAACTTATGCCAGCCGTTACGCTCTGAGATCATGCGCATCTGCACGAATTGCCACGTATACATGGAGGACGCGCCGATATAGAGCGCCTTGCCGGCCTTCACTACGTCGTGCAGCGCCTCGAGCCCTTCTTCAAGAGGGGCGGCGGGTGTATTCGGGACGACCGAGGGATGGCGGTGGACAACCAATTGGTCGACATAGTCGAGGCCGAGGCGCTTAAGGATCGCGTCGATCTCTTCCATGATATGCTTACGGGAGAGACCGCCCCGGTTGGGGCCCTCTGCCATTGGCATGATGAGCTTGGTCGAGAGGACATAGCTCTCGCGCGGGAAGAGCTCCCGGAGTAGCGCGCCGACAACGCGCTCCGACGCACCCATGCCGTAGTTGTTGGCGCAGTCGAAATAATACAGGCCTTGATCCATGGCGGCCTTGAAGATCGGCCGTGCGTCGTCGAGGGAGAGGGTCCAGTGGCCGTGCTGGCCGACACCGGGCTCCCCGAAGTTCATGGTGCCGAGACAAAGGCGGGAGACGGACAGGCCGCTCCTTCCGTATTGAACGGAGTCCAACATACGTATCGATTCCTTCTTCTTTTTGTTCGGTTAGCCGAGACCGTGGGTACGGCTATAGGCATTGAGGGTGGATGGCTGCCAGCCCTCGAGCGCGCCGTCAGTCGGCTTATAAATCTCGATCTTTAGCGGATGGCATTGGGCTTGATCGCTTGAGTGCTTGGCGCCGCAATCGCCGCCAGGACAGGTGGAAACGGCACCGAGCAGATCGATCTCGGCGAAAAACTCGATGAAATCGCCGGGGCGCACCGGACTGGACTTCATGAAGAACTGATGCGTGTCGTGCGTGAAGCCGGTGCACATAAAGACGTTGAGGACGTCATGCACATAAAGTTCAGCCTCCTTTGGCGGCATGCCGGTCTTCTCAGACAAGGCGCGGGTGAGATTGGAATGACAGCAGTAGTGATAATCGTCACCGTCGAGGAGGCGATTGGTGTAGGGGTCGCAGCGCGTGCCCTGGATGTCGTGTACGCCGCCGCCGTACTCGTCGAAACCGTACCAATCGAGCGTGTCGTGCGTGACCGTCGCCAAGGCACGCATGTAGGGCATGTTGCTCCACAGGCGGTGGCCCGTCGTCACATGGGTCGAATGCAGAGCGCGCGTCTTGCCGCTGTAAAACTCTTCCTTCAGATCGTCTTTGCTCCAAAGGTTGAGGTCGCCGACTTGCGGTCCCTCGATACTGACAATGCGAAACAGATGACCGGCGGGCACGTCGAAGGTGCGGGCGTCGCGCGGCGGGATGATGACTTCGTCGATTTGGGTCTTGCCCGCGCGTGCCCGTTCGTAGAAAGCCGCATCGAAGGGCGGCAGCTGTTCGACCGGGTAACAGGTGACCGGTTCGACGGCGCGGCGTGCCTCGGCGTCGGCGGGTTCCGGATTTTGCGGCGTTCTGGTCATGACGTCCCCCCTTCAGGTGATGTAGTCGCTCGAAAACTTGCGATAGATCGATTGCCCCACGTGGAGCGGCTCGTATTGTGCCGGATTCCCAGGACCTTCGCACGTCGGCAGGCACTCGATCACGGCATCGAAGTCGGGAATGGCGAAATACGGAATCGAATACCGCTCATCGCCGGTACGGTTGACGACGCGGTGCAGGGTCGAGCGGAACCGCCCATTCGTCCAACGGGCCATATAGTCGCCTATGTTAACGACGAAACTACCGTCAACGGGCGGGGCGCTGACCCATTCTCCGCTTCGCGTTCTGACTTCGAGACCGGGAACCGTTTCCTGCAAGACGATGGTGAAAGCGGTCTCGTCCGCGTGGGGCCGGTTGCCGAAAGCATCGTCAGCCGGCGGCTGCGGCGGGTAATGCAAGAGGGAGACCTGCGTCAGCGGCTTACGATAAAAGCGGTGGAAATAGTCTTCTTCGACGTCGAGGGCCAAGGCGAAGGCACGCAGCAAGTCGTATGAAACACCGTCGATGGCCTCGAAATAGGCGAGCAAAGTCTCGCGCCAGAGCGGCAGGTCGGCCGGCCATTTGTTCAATTGCTGTACACGGTCGCCGGCGACGATGTCCGGGTCGTCCGGCGGCAACTCACGCTGATACTTAAACGCCTCCATCAGGTCGGGCGCGGCGGTGTTCTTGTAGTGCCGTGCCCCGATCGGTTGGTAGCCGCGGCTTTGCTCTGGTGAAATCAGGAGGTCCGGGTGGTGGCGGACGGCGTGCGGCAACGCGAAGAATTGCCGCGCCGCGGCAAAGATACCTGTCGTGACGTCGTCGGAAATGTCATGGCCCGTCAGGTAGAAGAAACCGATGCCTTCGCAGGCGGCGCCGATTTCGCGCGCGACCCGCTGCTTGTCGTGTGCGTTTCCGGCAAGGAACGGCGCGAAATCGATTTCCGGCACCTGTTCCATCGCGCGTTCGCCGATCAGAGGCCCATGATCGCTTTGGCGATGATGTTCTTCTGTATTTCGTTCGACCCGCCATAAATGGAGGCCGCGCGGCGCAGCAGATGCTCTTCCATTAAGCCGACGGCGTGATCCGGGCCGACCGGGATCATATTGGTCTGTTGGTTGAAAAGGCGCCCCGGTTGATAGGGTTGCGCGTAATACCCCATGGCTTCCATCAACAGTTCGTTCAATTCCTGCTCGATCTCCGTGCCGCGGATCTTCAGAATCGAGGATGCATCGCCCGGCGACTTGCCGACATTGACGGCGGCCAGCGTGCGCAGGTTGGTGATTTCCAGCGCCTGCAGTTTGATGCCGATGCTGGCGACCCGGCTTTTGAAATCCGGATCGTCGATCATCGGTGCACCGCCGACTTGCTCGA
>PAZH01000030.1 GCA_002716125.1 Rhodospirillaceae bacterium | reverse complement strand
TCTTCAGAATACACGGAACAACTTTAATGCACCAAACAAGCACACCAACGCCGACCGCGCATCCCTTCCGACATCAAACAATTCACTTTGTCAAAGAACCCAGCAGCCTGAAACAGGCCGTAAAAGCGTACCCAGTCTACTGGAGAGGCCGTGCGCACATCGTGCGGCGACCGCGAAGATTAAATATAACGATGAGAGTCGGATGCTGCAACGCCAAAATTCGCAATAAAGCGAATTTTATCTCACAAAAGTCCCAACTCGCGCAATTCGGCCGCCATCTCCGGCGGGAAGTCCTCTTCACCCTGCCGCTTGGGCTGGTCCGGCGGCGCATCATCCGCCTTGAGATAGCGCCATCCCTGAAACGCGCGATGACGTCGAGACGCGGTCGGTACGAGCTCGGGGTCCAGTTGGATGAAGCAAAACTTGCGGCCTTCTTCGTCGGTTTCCTTCTCGAAGCCGATCAAGCGCTGCCGGGCCGCGACCCGCCCTTTAATCACCCAATACATGGAACCGCCGTCGAGCAATTCCTCGGCCCGTCGGGGCGCGTGCCGAGTCCGATGCCACAGGCGCGCCGCCTTCCCGCGTTTAGCCTTCTCATCCGCCAATTTCCGTTCCTGGACGGCGGATAAGTGGTCAATGTCTTCGATCCCAACGGCGAGTTTAATGATATTCAGCATCACGGTCCGTCATAACGATTTTCGACTTTAAGGATCGCGTCATCGACGGCTTCGCGCGACGTCTCGTCCCCGTCGCCCGACGCCCGCCTTTCGACAACAATCCGCATCGCGGCAAACAATCCACGCGTCAGATCCGCGCCGTCGCGGCTCAGCGGCCCGTCTTGCGAGACCATCACGAGATGAAGACCGTCGGCCAGACGCGAGATCAAAGGAAAACCAAAGCTTCCGCCTTGCCCCCGGATATCGTGGGCTTTCCGCCTCAATTGATCCACGCGCTGCGGATTTTTGTCGGCTTCGGGCAAACTGTTCTCGATTTCGTCGATATCTGCGCTTAGCCATTGCAGGTACTCGTCGGCCAGCGACGCGACGATTTCTTGGGCTCGGTCGACGGCGTCGGGATCGATATCGAACGCCGTGCGTTCATCGCCATCCGTCATGGTATCGAACGCATTGTTTTTTCGGCCCGTAGCCACCATCGATCACCCAAAACGAGACCTGACTTTGCGAGGTTCAAGAGACCTGCGATCATCGAATGAGTCAAGCCGAGGTTCCGCCGTCAAATCGGACGAAAAGCACGCTATTCGGGCGCTAAAGTTAGCAATTCCGCGCCTTCGTCGACCTGATCGCCCTCCGAAAAATGCACCGTCTCAACCGTACCGGCAGCCGGTGCTGCGATCGAATGTTCCATCTTCATCGCTTCAATGACCATTAAGGTCTGTCCGGCAGAGACCGAGTCGCCCGCCGCAACGGCCACCGAGACGACACGCCCCGGCAAAGGCGATGTGAGGCGGCCGCCGTGGCTTCCCGAGGACGCTTGCGCCTGATGCGGATTTACATATGCCAGTTGCCGCGTCCCTAGCGGTCCCAGGATATGCCGCTCCTCGCCATGGCGAATGACCGAGGCGGTGACCCGGTGGCCATCGATTTCAGCCGCAAGCCGGCCCTCGGCATCGAACGCACCCCGGACGGTCAATTCTTTCTCACGGATGACCATCCGGTATCCCGCGCCGTCCATATAGGCAACAACAGTCACTTCTTCTTCGCCATCGCGGAATGGAAGATCGACATGTCCGCGGTCATTCACCCGCCAGCCATCATTCATCTGCCATGGCGAATATGGGTCGCCGCCGACACGCCCTTTTCGCGCCGCCGCGTCTCCCTGCCAGATCAATTCCGCAAGCGCCGAAAGCGCCAATGTAGCGGCATCGACGGCGCCGGCCTCCGGAAACAGTGTTTTTGCGTTTTGCTCGATAAAGCCCGTATCGAGATCGGCTTCGATGAACGCGGCGCTGCCGCAAATCGCCGATAGGAAATCTAAATTGGTCGTCGTACCGACCACATGCGTTTGTTCGAGCGCTTGCCCCAGGCGGCCGATGGCACTTGTCCGATCCCGATCCCAACCGATGACTTTCGCAATCATGGGATCGTAATGCATGGTGACTTCGTCCCCCTCACGCACGCCGGTATCGATCCGAACATGGGTGTCCTCGAGTGGGGTCCGGAAATGATCGAGCGGACCTGGCGACGGACGGAAGTCGCGCGATGGATCTTCCGCATAAAGCCGCACCTCCACCGCGTGTCCATCGAGTTGGATTTGATCCTGTGTCATGGGCAACGCTTCGCCATCGGCGACACGGATTTGCCATTCGACCAGGTCGACACCCGCAATCATCTCGCTCACCGGATGCTCGACCTGCAACCGGGTATTCATTTCCATGAAGTAAAAGCAGTCGGGCGCGCCCATTCGTTCGGCCTCTACGAGAAACTCCACAGTCCCGGCCCCGACATAATCGATGGCTTGGGCCGCCTTCACGGCCGCATCCGCCATGGCCGCCCGCATCTCCGCCGTCATACCCGGTGCCGGCGCTTCCTCCACGACCTTTTGGTGACGGCGTTGGATCGAACAGTCGCGCTCGAACACGTGCACCGCATTGCCGTGCGTGTCGGCGAAGACCTGCATCTCTATATGGCGGGGCTTACCGAGGTACTTCTCGATCAGCAAGGTATCGTCCCCAAAGCCCGCTTTCGCCTCGCGCCGGGCGCCGGCCAATCCATCCGCCAAGGCCGCCGCCTCGCCGATCATCCGCATCCCGCGCCCGCCGCCACCGGCCGCCGCTTTGACCATCACCGGAAATCCAATCTCTTCCGCCGCGGCGGTCAGCCGTTCATCGGATTGATCGTCCCCGTGATAGCCCGGCAGAAGCGGCACGCCCGCTTCTTCCATCAACCGCTTGGCTTCGCTTTTCGATCCCATCGCGCGGATCGCCGAAGGCGGCGGTCCGATGAAGGCCGCCCCAGCTTCGGCGCAGGCTTCCGCGAAAGCTGCATTTTCCGACAAGAAGCCGTATCCCGGATGAACGCCGTCCGCGCCCGTCTCTCGGATCGCCGCGGCAATGGCATCCACGTTGAGATAACTGCCTTGGGCTCGCGCGCCGCCGATGAACTTTGCCTCATCCGCCATCTCGACATGCATTGAATCGGCATCCGCATCCGAATAGACGGCAACTGTCTTAATCCCCATTTGTTTTGCGGTCCGCATGACGCGACAAGCGATTTCACCCCGGTTTGCGATCAATATTTTTCTAATCACTTCGTACTACCCCGATTGCTCACGTTTTCTGCGGATGCCAGTAGGCCGCCCGCTTCTCAACGAAACTCTTGAATCCCTCTTGCGCTTCGGCCGAGCGACGCGTCGTCGCATGTTCATGCGCCATGGCCGCAACGAGCTCGTCGTCGATGGCCAAACCGGACATTTCCAATGCCAACTGTTTGGAACGGCGTACCGCCGCCGGGCCGCTGTGCAGGATACCCTCGATGACCGGCGCCAGCGCGTCGTCGAGGCCGCCGGTTGGACAAACTTCATGAACAAAGCCGATCTCCTGTGCGCGGCGCGCATCGAAACGTTCCGCCGTCACGGCATAACGGCGCAAGTTGCGCACCCCCATGGCCGCGATCAGCTGCGGGAAGATCGGCGACGCATGCGCGCCCCATTTCACTTCGGCCACGGCGAAGAAGGCATCTTCGCTGGCGATCACAACATCGCATGACGCCGCAAACCCAGTACCGCCACCGATACAAGCACCGTGCACCAGTGCAATCGTCGGCACCGGGAAAGCATTCAGGTCCCGCATCAGTTCGGTCAGTAACTGCGAAACAGCTTCGTTCTCTACAGCGGACATCGCCGCCAACTCGCTCTGAAATTTCAGATCGACCCCGGCCTGAAAGTGTCGCCCATTTCCACGTAGGACGAGCGCGCGCAAATCACTGTCTTGCGCCAACGCTGCCAACCCGCCCGCAACGGATTCGATAACATTGCGGTCATACGCATTGTTCACTTCCGGACGGTTGAGCGTGACGGTCGCAACATGATTGTCGTCGCGCTCTAAAAGGATTACTGGCTCACTCATCTCATCAGCCCTTTATTCATTACATCCGGAACACACCGAAGTTCGTCTTCTCGATCGGCTTATTCAGCGCGGCAGAGATCGACATCGCCAACGTCCGGCGCGTCTCCGCTGGATCGATGATTCCATCGTCCCAGATTCGGGCCGAGGCATAGTAGGGATGGCCCTCTCGATCGTATTGCTCGACGATCGGTTCCCGGAAGGCCGCTTCGTCCTCCTCGCTCCGATCCTCACCGCGACGCTCGAAATTATCGCGCCGCACGGTCGCGAGAACGCTCGCCGCTTGCTCGCCGCCCATCACAGAAATCCGCGCATTCGGCCACATCCAGACAAACCGCGGGCCGAACGCGCGACCACACATGCCGTAATTGCCAGCCCCAAAAGAGCCGCCGATAATCACCGTGAATTTCGGCACATTAGCGCAGGAAACCGCGTGGACCAGTTTTGCGCCAGCCCGGGCAATTCCCATCGCTTCGTATTTCTTGCCGACCATGAACCCCGAGATGTTCTGCAGGAAGAGCAGCGGAATGCCGCGCTGGCAACACAGCTCAATAAAGTGCGCGCCCTTCTCGGATGATTCGTTGAAGAGTATGCCGTTGTTCGCGACGATCCCGACGGGATAGCCATGGATATGCGCAAATCCGCAGACCAATGTCGTCCCGTAGAGCTGCTTGAATTCGTCGAGTTCGCTACCATCGACGATCCGGGCGATGACCTCGCGCACATCGTAGGGCCGCTTCAGATCGGTCGGCACCACGCCGTAAATTTCGGACGGATCGTAAAGCGGTTCGCGCGGCTCGCGTATGCGGATATTCGGTTGCTTGACGCGGTTCAGATTGACGACGATTCGCCGGCAGATTCCTAAAGCATGACTGTCGTTCTCGGCGTAGTGGTCGGTGACCCCGGACTCCCGGCAATGCACATCGGCACCGCCGAGCTCTTCCGGGCTCACTTCCTCGCCAATTGCCGCCTTCACCAGCGGCGGACCGCCGAGAAAAACCGTGCCCTGGTTGCGCACGATGACCGCCTCGTCCGCCATCGCCGGCACATAAGCCCCGCCGGCCGTGCATGAGCCCATCACAACAGCGATCTGCGGGATGCCGGCGGCCGACATCGTGGCTTGGTTGTAAAATATTCGCCCGAAATGATAACGGTCCGGAAATACGCCGGTCCAAGTTGGCAGATTCGCCCCACCCGAATCCACGAGGTAGATACACGGCAAGTTGTTTTCCCGGGCAACTTCTTGCGCGCGCAGATGCTTCTTCACCGTGATTGGATAATAGGTGCCACCTTTCACCGTCGCGTCATTCGCGACAATGACACATTCGGTTCCCTCGACACTTCCGATACCGGTAATAATGCCGGCGCCCGGGACGACATCGTCGTAAACCTCGTGCGCGGCCATCTGAGAGAACTCAAGAAAGGGTGCGCCCGGATCGAGCAGCGTTCGCACCCGGTCTCGCGGTAAAAGCTTGCCGCGGGAAAGATGGCGTTCACGCGAACTTTCACCGCCCCCGTCCTTCACGACCCGCACCTTGTCTTGCAAGTCGTCAACCAGCGCCTGCATATCCGCCGCATTTTGTTTAAATTCTTTAGAACGCGGCTTCGCCACCGATTCTATGATGGGCATTCTTAACTCTCCCTAACAATCGGCCCCGCATGGACCGAATATCGAAGCATCTAAACCCGCCAGGCTTGCCGCCAAGCTTGAAACATTAGGACGTTCCACAATTCGAAACGCCAATCTCTGACACCCGTCTTGTGCTCTTTCCACACGGCTTGCACCGGCGCCGGATCGAAGTACGGCGTGTCCGCCATTGCTTTCTGCGAGAGAAGGTTTTCGGCCCACTCTCTAAGGGGCCCCCGCAACCAATCGCCAAGCGGCGGCTCAAACCCTTGTTTCGGCTTATCGAACAACTCTTCCGGCACATACCGCCGCAACACGGCCCGAAGCGGCCGCTTCGTGACCGAACCGTTCTCTCGCATCAATCGAGGCAGACGCCATGCAAAACGGACGATCGCATGATCCAATAATGGTGCGCGGCCTTCGAGACTCACGGCCATCGTCGCCCGATCGATCTTCACCAGTAAATCGTCCGGCAAATAAGAGACAGCGTCCGCATAGGACATGCGTTCGACGGGATCGGACAATTGCGCAAACCCGGACGGCTGGCGAAAGAACCCGATTGCCGGTTCCGCACATGGCTGTGCCGCCGTCCGCCACCGGGAGACAAACGCTTCGTACACCGACTCTGGCGTCGCCGCATTCGTATCCATCGTGTAACGGTACAATTTATCGCCAAGCCGCCAAGGCCGCCGTCCTAAGCTCAGACGATTAATCGCACGCGGCGGCAGAAGACCCGACACCATACCGGCGCGCCCTGCGGTACATGCCAGAACACCGCGTTTCGAATGCCATTTGTTTTCAGCCGAAAGATAACGGGGATAGCCAATAAAGAGCTCGTCACCGCCATCGCCCGACAACGCCACGGTGACATGTTTCCGGGTCAACTCCGAGAGGAGCAACGTCGGCAGCTGACTAACATCGGCAAAGGGTTCGTCATAAACCTCGGGCATTCGTTCGACCAGATTGAGCGGTGCGTCGGCGGATGCCGGCAACTCGACATGTTCGGTTCCCAGATGCTGCGCAATACGCGCCGCACTTTTTGATTCATCGAAGCGCGCATCATCAAAGCCGATGGTGAACGTCTTAATCGGATTGCTCGAAACGCTTTGGGCAACAGCCGTCACCGTCGATGAATCAATTCCCCCGGACAGGAATACGCCGAGCGGTACATCTGAGATCAGCCGTCGACCGACCGAATGGGTCAGCAGCTTCTCGAGTTCATCGGCCATCTCTTCTTCGGAGCCGTCGAAGCGTTCCCGTGCGGCAACCTCAACCACCGCCCGTGCGTTCCAGTAGGCATCCGAAGCCGGCAATGACCCCGCCGTCACATTCTCTAGATCGACAGTGATCATATGACCCGGCGGGAGTTTGCGGATCCCCCGATAAATAGTGTGCGGTGCGGGAATATAAGCATATCGCATATAGGCGTCGACGGCGTCCTGCTCGATCGTGCCGCGCCAACCAGGACATGCCGTCAGCGCTTTCAGTTCAGACGCAAACACGAACAAATTACCGGACCAGCCGTAATAAAGCGGCTTCTCACCCATCCGATCACGGATGAGATGGACGACACCTTTTTTACGATCGAACAATGCGACCGCGAACATGCCGTCCAACTTCTCCAATGCCGCCTCGACACCGTCTCGTTCGATCAAAGCCAACATGACCTCAGTGTCAGAGGAGCCGCGCCATTTGACGGCGCCGCGACCTTCGAGATCGCGTTTCAATTCTCGGAAATTGTAAATTTCACCATTGTAGATACAGAGGAATCGTCCATCCGGTGACGTCATCGGCTGCATACCGGTTGGACTCAAATCTTGAATTGCGAGGCGACGAAATCCGAATGCCACGCCCTTATCCGCATCGACGAACACATCCGATGCATCCGGCCCCCGATGCCGCAAACGATCGCTCATCGCGGTGATATTTCGCGTAAGAAAATCCGGAGCGGTTTCACGCTTTGGATCGATCACACCCGTAATACCGCACATTGCGCTAGCTGGCCTCCAACTCGAAAGCATCGCAACAGGCGCCCACGAACTCCGCCGCACCGCTTCCGCTCGCCACCAAACTTGCGAGATACCGCCAGAACCATGGCGACCCGAAACCAGCGCCGGCCCGCCGCCGCGCATAATGCCACGCGCGTCCGGCCGCACGCCGACACGCAAAACGGCCAAGCTCTCGTTCGACCTCCGGATAATCGGACAGGAAAAGGGCAAGCGCACGCGTCACGCGTTGCAGCTGGCGCGCTTCATTGTTCGACAAACGTATGGCCTCTTGCGGAATGAACGCGATCGGCGCATGCACTTTCATGATCGGCCATCGCCGAGCCAAGCGAAGGGTCATCGAATATTCTTGCGAATGCACGACCCGTTCATCACAGCCGCCGGTTTCTTTAACAGCTTCCGTGCGGGCAAGACACTGAGTCGGATTAAAGAGCGAGTTCTTCATCGCCAACCGCAGGGGGTCTTCGAGCAATTCGGTTTCCGGGTTGTCGACCGTCTCGGCGAGTTTGATGTCACTCTCGTTGGCAAAGTGAGTCACCTCGCCGAAGGCGAGACATGCATCCGTTTCGCCTATCGCGCGAAGCAGCGTTTCCGTCGCCCCGTCAGCGATCAGGTCGTCTGCGTCGACAAACTTGATAAACGGCTGATTCGCGAGCTCGATACAGGCGTTTGTGGCACCGGCGGAGCCCTTGTTTTGTTGATGATGTATGACGGTATTTTCCCAATCGGCCGTGAGCTCGCGCACGATCTCTAGCGACCCGTCCGTCGAATCGTCATCCACGAAAACGAATTGACGCGGAAACTCGCCCGTCTGACGCGAAATCTGGCGCAAGACAGACGGAAGATGCGGTGCCTTATTATAGACAGGTATAAGAAAGCTGACGCCCGGAAGTGCCGTCATGTCAGACCGCTAAATGCCTCCGTGTTCGAGGTGATATTCGATTTGGCCCATCCGGTCGTGCCCCCAATAGGCCTCTCCATCGACAAAGAAGAACGGAGAGCCGAACGCGCCGCGGTCAATGCCGGTCTGCGTTTCCTGCTTCAGTAATTCCTTAATGGTCGGATCCTGAATCGCTTCGATTAGCGCATTCGCATCGATGTCGAGCGCCGCCGCTTCCGCAGCAACGGCTTCCGCCGGACTCAGGTCTCTTCCCTCCGCCCAGTGTGCCCGAAACACGCCTTTCGCCAATTTCACAGCGACCTCGGGATCGGCTTCATTCAACCAATAAAACGCACGCATGGCCGCCAACGAGTTCATCGGCGAGACGTCAGGAATGACAATCGGCACATTCATCATCTTCGCACATCGGACGATGTCCCGGGCGAGGTAATCGCCTTTCATCGGTATCGTCATATTGGGGGCGCTATTGGTGACCTTGAAGGCGGCGCCGAGCATGAAAGGCCGCCAGTTGACGGTGCGGCCGTATTTTTCTGCGACGTTCTCAATCTCCAGGCTCGCGAGATAGCCGTACGGACTCGCAAACTCGAAATAAAAATCGATTGGTTGACCAGACATTGAATCCTACCAGGGAATTTCAGCGCCGGTGTAATCGTAAAAACACCCGTTGTCTTGACGCCCAAGGCCGGCGACGACGTTCCGAATTCCAGCGGCACTATCCGGAACGGCAACCGCCGCGGTCGGCCCGCCCATATCCGTTCGCACCCAACCCGGATGCATTGAAATGCAGATGACCCCACGCGATTCGAGTTCCATCGAAAGGCTGACCATGGCGGCGTTCAACGCGGCTTTCGTCGAACGATAGAGATAGTGTCCGCCGCCGTTCCGCGCGATGCTGCCCATCACGCTCGAGACAAAAACCATCACCTTCTTCTCGGAAGCGGCGACATTTTCAGCCAGCGCTTCCGCCACACGAATTGGCGCCAGCGTGTTAATGCGAAACGTCTCTTCCCATTGGTCGTAGTCGATATTGCCAATGGCCGCGTCGCGCTGCCCAATCACACCGGCGTTGTTGATCAAGACGTCGATGGGCGTGCCCGACAACTTCTCGGCCACTTCCTGAACTTGCCGCGGATCCGAAACATCCAGAGCCATCTCTTCGGTTCGTTCAGGCGACCGGCACGTCCGTATGACTGTCCAACCATCGCTTTCGTATTGATCGGCAAGCGCTCGCCCGATGCCGCGACTAGCGCCAGTAATCAGGACGGTAGGCATCAGGACGCGTCCTTTTGATCGCGTGCGGTTACTTCGATCTCTACTTTCATACGCGGGTCGACGAGTTGCGCGACGATGAAGGTGTTTGCGGGCCGAACGTCGCGGCAATGCTCCCCGATTATGTCGACGATTTCCTCGTAATAGGCGCGGTCCGCTATATAGATCACGATCCGCACCACATCCGCGAAGGACGACCCGAGGGCATCGAGACCGTTGTTCACATTACGAAATGCTTGATGCGTTTGCTCTACCACATCGTCGGCGATCGTATCCTTCTGGTAATCGAATCCGACGCAGCCGGACATGAATACCATATCGCCGTCGCGCATGCCGCGCGCATAACCACCGCGCTCCTCGAAGCGCGAGCCGGTAAAATATCTCTCACGAGCCATCTCTCGTCTCCTTAGTAGGGCGTGCCGTCCCGGTGGACGAGTTTTCCGTCCCGAAGCAGCATATCGATGTCGGGATAATCGGCGTCGTCCTTCGGCGGACGGTCGCCGACTTCCAGGTAGACGACGTCAGAGTCGGTTTTGTTCACCAGATGATGACCATCGCCGTTGTTAGCGGGAAATCCGGCAACCATGCCGGGCCCGAGGATTTGTTCGCCAGAATCCGTGATAAGCGTCACCTCGCCTTCCAGGATGTAACAAAATTCGTCGGAGTGCGAATGCCAGTGCCGCTGAGACGATGCAGCGCCGGATTTCAGCGTTACCAAATTCACGCCGAAATTGTTGAGCCCAAGTTCATCGCCGATCTTCCGCTTCTCTCGCCCGACACACATCGGCTTGAACTCTTCCGGGTAGATCGTCGTTAGGCTCGCTTCGACGGCCATTGGGTCGAGCACTTTGTTCTCGGACATCACTTCGTCTCCTCAAAAAGTTCGCGGCCGATTAGCATTCGTCGAATCTCACTCGTACCGGCACCGATTTCATAGAGCTTGGCGTCCCGCAGCAAGCGACCAGTCGGACTCTCATTGATATAGCCCATGCCGCCGAGGGATTGGATCGCCTCGAGCGTCATCCATGTCGCCTTCTCCGCGGTATACAGCAATACACCCGCCGCATCCTTCCGGGTCGTGTCGTGCCGGTCGCACGCCTTGGCCACCGCATAGGCATAGGCCTTACAAGCATTCATCGTGGTGTACATATCGGCGAGCTTTCCCTGCATGAGCTGAAACTTGCCAATCGGTTCGCCAAATTGCTCCCGCTCGTGCACGTACGGAACGACGACGTCCATACAGGCCTGCATGATTCCGAGCGGGCCACCGGATAAGACCAAGCGCTCATAGTCCAATCCGCTCATAAGTACTTTTACGCCACTCCCTTCGCCGCCGACGACGTTCTCTTCAGGGACCTCGCAATCCTCAAAGACGAGTTCGCCGGTACTCGATCCCCGCATACCGAGTTTGTCGAGCTTCTGTGCGACACGGAAACCCGGAAAATCCTTCTCGATGATGAAGGCGGTAATACCGTGTTGCTTCTTTTCGGGGTCCGTCTTGGCGTAAACCACCAAGACATCCGCATCGGGCGCATTGGTGATCCAAAACTTCGTGCCGTTCAGAATATAGCGGCCACCTTTCTTCTCCGCCCGGAGTTTCATCGATACCACATCGGAGCCGGCGCCCGACTCACTCATTGCCAGCGAACCGACATGTTCGCCGGAGATCAGTTTCGGCAAATAACGCCTTTTCTGATCGTCGTTGCCGTTGCGTCGCAATTGATTGATACAAAGGTTCGAATGCGCACCGTAGCTCAATCCGACAGAACCCGACGCCCGGCTCAATTCCTCGACCGCGATGACGTGTTCGGTGTACCCCATGCCGGCGCCGCCGTACTCTTCCTCGACAGTAATACCGTGCAGACCAAGGGCGCCAATCTTCGGCCATAGGTCGCGCGGAAACTCGTCGCTGCTATCGATTTCCGCCGCTCGCGGCGCGACTTCGTCCGCCGCAAAGCTCCGGACTGTATCGCGCATCAACTCAGCCGTCTCGCCAAGCCCGAAATCCAATCCTGGTAGTTCGTTCGGTATCATCTTTTCCCGCCCTTTATTCGATTATCCACGTTGCCCCATGAATGTCATCCCGACGCCCGGTCCGACTTGCCCGCCATCCTGATTATGGTGACGACAGACGTCGCACAAACGGTTTCCTTGTCCCCATCGATAGCGCTGACGTCGGAGCGCACGATGGTCAGGGTCCGGCCCGGCCGCATGACTTCCGCTTGTGCGACGATCCGGTTGCCTTTGGCCGGCGCCAGCAAATTCAGCTTGTATTCCACCGTCAGAACCGTGTCTTCGGCATCCATCAAGGAATACGCCGCATAGCCGGCTGCATTGTCCGCAATCGCACCAACGACACCCCCATGAATAAAACCATGTTGCTGCGTTATATGATCTTCACAGGGCACCTCGATCGCAACACGCCCCGGCTCAACCGACCGCAGCGCCGCGCCGATCGTTGCCATAAACGACTGGCGTCCGAAACTTTCTCTCACCCGCGCTTCGTAGTCGGGATCGCGGACTTTAAACTTGGTCATCACGCGCCTCCCAAAGCCGATAGCCGATCGCGGCAACGGTTTTCGACCTCCGAGAGATCGGACAACGTCGCTTCGATATCCTGCATTTGTTGCTGCAATTGCGCACGGCGGCCTTCGATTTTCGAGATCAACAACCGCAATTGCCCAACTTCGCCGGGGGCCGCGTCATACATGTCCACGATTTCCGAGATTTCAGCCAAGGTGAAGCCGAGCCGCTTTCCTCGGAGGATCAATTTCAAACGGGTCCGATCACGCGCTCGGAACAGCCGACGCGTTCCCTCGCGAAGGGGCGAGATAAGGTTTTGATCTTCGTAGAACCGGATCGTTCGCGTTGTAACATCGAACTCCTTCGCAAGATCGGAAATTGTGTAGAATTCTTTCACGGTTGTGCCTCGCCCCATTCCAGCGCCTTCTGACGGATGTGTTCCGGAAACGGAGTCGACCGACGCAACGTCCTGTCAATGTGAACGCCCGTCGTTTCACATGTGGAGGCTTCGTCGCCTGAAAGGCACTCATACATTTTGTGTACAAACCGGATCTTCTTATCGCCGACGTCAAGAATTTCGGTTTTGACGACGACGAGTTCACCCGCCAACAATTCACGACGATAAGTCGTCGTTTGGTGCACCGCGGCCATCGCTCGGTCCTGTTCCTTGAAATAGGCAATTGTGAGACCGAGCATGCCAAACATCTGGACCGTAGCTTCATCAAATTTCGCGGTATAAAAGCGCACATTCATGTGGCCCATAATATCGATTTCCCAGGGAAACACGCCGCCGCGAAACGTCTCGATGTCCGTCATTTTTATGCACTGCCTTCAGTTCAGCTATCGCATTTAAAAATACTTACGTTTACGTAAACGTCAATTATGAAATTTGAAATAGCGATACCTAATTACCCCAACGATCCCGTCTTACGGGTGCTATGTTGTTTCACAAAGTCAACCAAAGGGGACGCACATGACGGCGCAAGGTTCAGACGGGTTTGAACGAGTCACCTATCAAGCGGGCGAAGTGATTTTTGCAGAGGGTGACGTGGGCGATCGGGCCTATATTGTCGAGAGCGGGATTGTCGAGATTGCCCGCGATATTAACGGCAAGAAAATGACGCTTGGCACCGTCGAGAAGAATGGAATTTTCGGCGAGATGGCTCTGATCGATGAAGCGACACGCATCGCTAACGCCATCGCCATGATCGAGACTGTCTGCATCCCGGTCCCTAAGGTTGCGATACAGGCGCAATTGTCCAACGCGGACCCGCTCTTAAGGCGGCTCTTCCAGGTATTATTAGCGAATGCGCGCAGCCTTTCGGATCATATCAATCGTATCGTCGCGGACAACGGCGACTAACTCGCATCACGTTCGAAGTGCTTTCGATGGCGGTCGAGTGCGCCGATGACATCATCGGCATTTCGGCGACGGTCCTCTTTGCCATGACCGAAACCGGTGACCTCAATGACCAGCGCCTCGCGAAGTTGATGCGCGAGCTCCCGGTTGCCGGCTTCGCATGCTTTTCGATGTGCGGAGACGATGTTATCGGCTAATCGTCGCTTTGCCCGTCTGGACATTTTTTGCTCGGTCCTTCGAGATTCGATGCATCGAGTACGCATCCTATCCCGACATGACAGGCAGAGATGTGACCGCCGTCACCTATTCGGTGGAATTTAGATCCTTCGCACAGTCGCCCAGCGCCTGATCGAGAATTCCAAGCGCCGAATCGACCTGGTCGCGCGTCACGAAGAGCGGTGGCGCCAAACGCACAGCACTAATGCCTTCCGCGGACGCCGGAATCAAATTCAACCCCAATTCCAACGACCGCGCCAACAGGCGCTTCAGGAAAACCGGCGCAGCTTCTTTCGTCTCGCGGTCTTTCACAAACTCGACGCCGATGAAAAGACCGACGCCTCGCACATCGCCAATCGCCTCGTGACGCGCCTGCAGTTCCTTTAGGCCTTTCATTACATAGGGACCCATTTCCGCCGCGCGTTCGGCCAATTTTTCGTTGACCACCACATCGAGCACCGAGACGCCGACTTCAAGCGGCATTGGATCCGATAAATGCGAGGTGTAGTACGAGAACCCTTTCTCGTAACAACTCTCTTCGATTTCCGAACTTGTCACGGTCGCCGACAGCGGGACCCCTGCCCCTAAAGTTTTCGAAAGCGTCAGAATGTCCGGCTTGATCCCCATACCTTCAAAGGCGAAATTCTTCCCGACGCGACCGAGCCCCGTCTGCGCCTCGTCGAGAATCATCATCATGCCACGCTCTTCGCACTTTTCCTTGGCGCGCTCGAAATACCCCTCTGGTGGAATGACGACACCGCCGGCACCTTGAACCGGTTCCGCTATAAACGCTGCGTATTGGCCGACGGACTGCCGATCCGCCATCTCAAAGCCGACGTCGAGACATGTCATGTCGCATTTACCGGCGCAGTGTTTGATCGGACAGTGGTAACTATTCGGCGCGGGTATGGCCATTGTCCCCGGCAGTGTCGGGCCATGACCTTTGCGTCCTGTCGCATAGGTACTCGAGGCCGCGCCGACGGTCTGGCCGTGCCACGAGCCGGAAAGACCGACAACTTCGTAACCGCCGGTGTGAATCTTTGCCATTCTGAGCGCGGCTTCATTCGACTCGCTCCCGGTATTCGGGAACATCGACTTCTGCAACGAGGGCGGCAGCAGGTCAGCCAGTTTATCCGCCAACTCAACCAGCATCGGACTCATCATATTCGTATAGAGATGGATGACTTTCTCACTTGCGCGCTTCAGAGCGCCAACGACAGCCGGATGATTGTGTCCCAGCGTCGCGCACATCTGGCCCGAGGAGAAATCGAGTATTGCGCGCCCGTCTTGATCGTAAATATAGACACCCTCGGCGCGCTCGACGACCAAGGGATAGAAATCACCGCGATACCGAACCAAATGTTCGTCCGCGATATCCCACAACTCCCGATATCGATCGTTCGCGCCTTCGGACATAACGGTCTCCCTCCTATAAACGTTACGCGCCGGTCTGCATCATTTCGTCGCTCAGAACGGCAATGAGTTGATAAACGCCTACTTCCGGCATACTCCCAGAGGCCAGATGCGAAACCTCTCCTATGAAATTCTCATTCTTGGAAAGTTGCAACGCATCTTCCGCATGCACGGTCTCGGCAATGACGGCCCAAGACAACATTTCGTCTTCCCCGCGCATGTCGGTCTCCGCCGTCTTCGACGGCGTCTGATCATCGGTCGCCACCCAAAGATGCGCATGACAGACACCCTGTGCATCCAAGAGACGCGGCAGCAGATATTCCTTAAATCCAGCTTCGATCTCTTGCGAGGCCGGCGGCCCGCCCATAAAGCGTATTGTCACCGCATGGCCACCCATTGCGTGACCGTCCGAGGCCGCCAGCCGACACGCGGTACGAATGGTATTGCGGAAATTCGGCATGACCTGTTGCGTCCAATCGGTCGGATTGCCGAGACGCTCAAGGTATTCATCGGACCAAAGGACTTCCGGCCGGTCGAGTTCATAGAATGTGAAGTACCGGCGATCACCTTCCACACGTACGTAGCGACGACCGAACCGAAATCCAGTCGCGCCAACCCGTTCCGGCAAATGCTGCGCCATATACCAGCGTTCGTAGTCCGCCATGCCCTCTTCTGCACAGTCGTTCCACAGCGCTAAGATGCCAGGATCGTTTGTCATAGAAACACCATTGCTGCCAAACCAAGGAAAGACAGGAAGCCGACAACATCCGTCACCGTCGTTAAGACCACAGTAGAGCCGACGGCTGGGTCGACACCCCAACGATCCGGCGCTAAGGGGATCACGGTGCCGGCCAAACCAGCAAGCAATAAGTTCACAATCATCGCCAGACCGATAATGCCGCCAATCGTCGGATCGTCGAACCAGAGACTCGCAATTCCGCCGATCAAAACAGCGAAAATCACTCCGTTGATGCCACCGACAAGCGTCTCCTTTCCAACGATGCGAAGCGCATTGGTGGCGGTTAATTCTTTAACCGCCAAGGCCCGCACGGCGACGGTCAGCGTCTGCGTGCCTGCATTGCCTCCCATAGAGGCGACAATCGGCATGAGAATAGCGAGCGCGACCACTTTCTCGATGGCCGCATCGAAAAACCCGATAACGATCGATGCGAAGACAGCGGTCATCAAATTGACCAGCAACCATGAAAACCGCGATCGAATGGTTCCGATCACAGCTTCGTAGAAATCGTCCTCGCGGACACCGCCGAGTTTCAGGAGATCTTCTTCCGCTTCTTCGTCGATAACATGAACGATATCGTCGACGTCGATCGCACCCACCAACCGCCCCGATTCGTCCACCACCGGCGCCGACACCAAACCGTATTGGCGAAACAAGAAGGCGACGTCTTCCTGATCCATGGTCGCCGGTATACGCCGGATATCGGTGTCCATAATCTCCGAGATATCCGTCGGTCGCGTCGAGCGTAGCAAGCGGCTCAACGGCACAACTCCGAGCGGCTCATGCGTCGGTCCCACTACCATCAACAAGTAAAAATCGTTCGGCATCTCGACATCCGAACGCATGTGGTCAATCGTCTGACCGACCGTCCAATAGGACGGAATATTCGCCGACTCGCGGCGCATGAGACGGCCGGCGCTGTCTTCTGGGTAGCTAAGACTATCCTCAAGCAGCACCCGTTCCTGCTCTGGGATCGCGTCTAGGATCTCTTGTCGATCAGACGACTCAAGGCATTCGATGAAGTCGACGGCATCGTCACTTTCGAGTTCGCAGATAACCGTCGCAAGAACGGCATTGTCGATATTTTCGACAATATCCTCGCGGACCGCGTCGTCGAGATGGATGAACGTTTCCGCTTCTAGTGCCGGGCCCAGACTTTCGACCAAGGCGTCGCGCTGTATGCCCGGCAGGCGTTCCAGCAGATCGGCCGTATCCGCTGCATGCAGCGGTTCAACCAAATCGACGGCTTCGTCACTTCGCTCGTCTTCAAGGGCGTCATGCACTTGACGAACAAGATCGTCACTCAAGCCATAGAAGCCGAGCACCCTGTCCGTTTCGTCCTGTTTGGGTGTACGTGCCTCCGACACCTACCTCCCGCCTTTCCTATTCGGCTTCCGCCGCCTGCGCTTCGATAACAGCCAACGCCGTCATGTTAACGAGGCCCCGCGCGGTCACGGACGCCGTCGTTACGTGCGCCGGCTGCGCCGCACCAATCAGCGCCGGTCCGACCGGAAGACCGTCACCGAGAACCTTCAAGAGATTATAGGAAATATGTGCAGCGTCGAGCGACGGCATGATCAGCAGGTTCGCGCTTCCTTCCAAGAGGTTCTCAGGGAACGCGCGCTCGCGCGTACGCTCGTTGATCGCGGAGTCCGAATGCATTTCACCTTCGACTTCCAATTCCGGGTGATGGCGTTGAAGCAACTGTACGGCTCGCCGCATCTTCCGCGCCGAGGGCAAGTCGGTCGTACCGAAATTCGAGTGCGATACGAAGGCGACCTTGGGCTCGACGCCGAAACGCCGAATTGATTCAGACGCGAGCACCGCCATCTCGACGAGTTCGTCTACATCCGGGTCCGGTGTCACATGCGTATCCGCAATAAAGACGACACCTTTCGGCATGATCATCGCGATCATCGTCGAAAGATCCTTCACGCCTTCCTTGCGGCCGATGATTTGACGCACGAGCATCAGGTGACGTTGGAACTGGCCAAAGGTCCCGCAGATCATTGCGTCGGTCTCGCCAAGTTTCAGCATCATCGCGGCAATTGCGGTTGTGCTGGTGCGGATAACCGTCCGCGCCATCTCGGGCGAAACACCACGCCGCGCTTGCAGGTCGTGATAGGCCTGCCAGTACTGCTGATAGCGCGAATCGTTTTCGGGGTCGACCAAGTCAAAGTCCTTATCCGGCACAATCCGTAGCCCAAGCTCCTTAAGCCGACTCTCGACCACGCCCCGACGGCCAATCAGTGTCGGTTTCGCGATACCTTCGTCGATCACAACTTGTGCTGCATGAAGAACACGCCGTTCCTCGCCTTCGGCATATACGACGCGTTTGGGATCTGCGATTGCACGATCGATGACCGGTTTCATGACGTTCCCCGAACGCCACACGAATTCGTTCAACTGCTGGATATAGGCTTCCATATCCTCGATCGGCCGCGTCGCGACCCCGCTGTCCATCGCGGCTTTCGCAACGGCCGGCGCGATTTCGCTGATAAGGCGAGGATCGAAGGGTTTCGGAATCATATAATCCGGGCCGAAGCTTAAACTCTCGTCGGCATACGCTTGGGCAACGATATCGGAGCTTTCGGCCCGCGCGAGATTCGCGATCGCCTTGACCGTGGCGATTTTCATCTCCTCGTTGATCGTCGTAGCGCCGACATCCAGCGCCCCCCGGAAAATGAACGGAAAGCAAAGAACGTTGTTCACCTGGTTCGGGAAATCCGATCGTCCGGTCGCAATTATAGCGTCCGGGCGCGCTTCCCGAGCCACATCGGGCATAATTTCGGGTACCGGGTTGGCCAGAGCCATGATCAATGGCTTGTCGGCCATTTTCTTGAGCATCTCCGGCGTCAAGACATTGGGGGCGGATAGACCGAGAAATACATCCGCGCCATCTATAACTTCGCCCAAGCTCCGCATATCCGTTTTCTGGGCATATCGGCCCTGCTTTGCGTGCATTTCGTTCTTGCGGCCTTCATGAATGACGCCGTCTTTATCGGTCGCGATGATATTCTCGACTGGTACCCCCATATCGACCAGCAAGTCCAAACAAGCGATCGCGGCGGCACCGGCACCCGACGTTACGACCTTCACTTTGTCGATTTCCTTTCCGACAATGTGTAATCCGTTGTAAATCGCGGAAGCGACACAGATTGCGGTGCCATGCTGATCGTCGTGGAAGACCGGGATGTTCATGCGATCACGTAGCTTGGCTTCGATTTCAAAGCATTCGGGCGCTTTGATATCTTCCAAATTCACGCCGCCAAACGTCGGTTCGAGTGCAGCCGTTACGTCGACGAAATGATCGACTTCATTTGCATCCAGTTCGATATCGAAGACATCGATCCCAGCAAACTTCTTGAAGAGAACGGCTTTACCTTCCATCACCGGTTTAGATGCCAGCGGACCGATATCACCCAACCCCAGGACAGCCGTGCCGTTGGTCACGACAGCGACAAGGTTTGCACGCGCTGTGACCGTTGCCGCTTCTGCCGGATTGTCTGCAATGACTTTGCAGGCCTCCGCAACGCCCGGCGAATAGGCCAACGCGAGGTCGCGCTGGTTCGCCATTGGCTTTGTCGCCGCGATTTCCAGCTTACCTGCCGGGGCCCGGCGGTGATAATCCAATGCGTCTTTAACGAGATCGTCGGCCATTACGAGACTCCCCAGTTTCGTTCTTATTTTGCCGGTCCACCCAGAACGCGGCTTTTCCGCGCGACACCCAGCCAAGAGCGTACGCTTATCGCTATTTCAGCGCTGCAAGACAGAACATACAACACCGGAGTTACCGAGCGTATGTTACGCTTTCAGTATCGACCAATGATATTTAAAGGAAAAATGGTGCGGTCGGAGAGACTCGAACTCTCAAGGGATTGCTCCCACATGGCCCTCAACCATGCGCGTCTACCAGTTCCGCCACGACCG
>PAZH01000029.1 GCA_002716125.1 Rhodospirillaceae bacterium | reverse complement strand
TGTCGGCGGGCGCAGTTCAATATTCTGATCGGCGAGCCCGATTTCTGGGATAAGGGGTTTGGACGAGGTGCGACGAGTGCTTTGCTGGAATACGGTTTTCGGACGTTAAACCTCGAATCGATACAGCTCGGCGTGAACGCGGAGAATGCGCGCGCGGTACGAGCGTACGAGAATGCCGGCTTCGTTCATGAAGGCCGCCGCCGCCGCTTCGTATACTGCAATGGACAATATAACGACGTTCTTTTGATGAGCGTCTTGCGGGACGAGTATCTGTCGGGCGCATGACTTCGGTGGTAATTGCCGGTCTCGGTCGGATTGGCGTCGGGAACAAAGGATTGGCGGGCGAGATTCCGCTCAGTCATTTGTCCGCCGCTATGGCCGTTCCAGGCGTTCGGGTGGTCGGTTTGGTCGATGCCGTACCGGCGCGTCTCGATGAAATTCGCGGCGAATATTCCGGTCAGTTCGCAAACGTCGCCATGTCCGAGAGTTTAAGCGCTTTAGATATTCAACGATGCGACGTTGTCGTCATCGCGACACCCCCGGAATTCCGCCCGGCTGCGGTCGAAGAAGCTCTGAGCCTGAAGCCGAAGCTTTTGTTACTGGAAAAACCAGTTGCTTCCGATCTTGTGTCCACGCGGCGGATCGTTGAGACGATTGATGCTGCGGGCACGGCGTTACGGGTCAACATTCATCGTCGATTCGATCGGCGGCATTTGCAATGGCGGCAACGAGCGCCGCAAAAACCGACTCTCGTAACAATGCGATACGCCAAAGGTCTGATGAACTACGGCAGTCATCTCATCGACTTGTTGATGGATTGGTACGGGCCGGTCGAGATGGTTCAATCGATGGGCGACTTGCGGTCGACCGCGGATGGCAATGATAGCGTGCTGAGCTTTCGATGCCGGATGTCAAAAGGCTTTGACGCCTTCATTCTGGGGATGGACGAGTTGCAATACGATCAGCACGAAATCGATATCTTTGCGCCGGAAGGGCGGCTGGAAATAGCGGCGGGCGGTGCGGAATTCCGTTGGCATCGTCCCGTGCCGGACAAGCACTATGTCGGTTACGAACATCTTGGAGCCGACGAATCCGAAGTGGATGTCGGACCGGTCGGTGGATTTCTCGAAATCTATCAAGCCATTCACGGCTTTATTGCGAACGACGCCGGGTTGCCCGGTTGCACCGGTGCCGAGGCTGTCGCAAATAGCGCCGTACTGGACGCCGCGCTTCGTTCCGCCGCCGCCGATAACATCAAAATCGCGCCTGAAATAACGTTGGCATAGGACCAGACGATGAGCGACGCAAACACACTTGCACTCTTGGGCGGTACGCCTGTCACCGAAGAGCCTTTTCGCTTCAACAATGGTATCGGCGAGGACGAGAAAGCTGCCGTTATGCGAGTCTTGGACAGCGGCGAGCTTTCCGGCTTCATCGCGTCGCCCGACGATTATTTTTGGGGCGGACCGGAAGTCAGAGGCTTGGAGGCGGCGTTTCGCGATCACTTTGGCTGCAAGTACGCCTTGGGTTTCAATTCCGCCACGTCGGGCCTGCATGCGGCGGTTGCGGCGATGGGCATTGGGCCGGGCGACGAGGTGATCACAACCCCATACACGATGAGCGCCACGACGAGCGCCATTTTGATGACGGGCGCGGTTCCGATATTCGCGGATATCGAAGACGAAACCTTTGGCTTGGATCCAGAGTCCGTATTGGCCAACATTACACCGCAAACGAAAGGTATCTTGGTCGTAAACTTGTTCGGGCATCCGGCCCGCCTTCAGGCGCTGCGCGAGATCGCCGATCGCCACCAATTGTTCTTAATCGAGGATAATGCGCAGGCGCCGGACGCCGAATGCGGTGGGCGTAAGACGGGGACGATCGGCGATATCGGGGTCTTCAGCTTTAACCGGCATAAGGTGATGCAGTCCGGCGAAGGTGGGGTCTTGGTGACGGACAACGAGGATCTCATGACCAAAGCCGCACTGGTGCGCAATCACGGCGAGTGCGTTGTTGAAGGTCTTGGCGTACAGGACATCGTGAATACCGTCGGGCTGAACTACCGGATGACGGAGATGGAGGCGGCGGTCGCACGAGAGCAATTTCGAAAAATGCCGCCGCTGGTCAGCCGAAGGCAACAACTAGCTGCTCGCCTTTCCGACGGTATCGCAGGCTTGGAAGGTATAACGCCGCCGGCAGTGAGCGAGGATTGCACGCATTCGTTCTATATGTACGTTATGAAAATCGACGAAGAGCTCATAGGTATCGACCGAAAGCTCTTTACGGATGCGGTCGCGGCGGAAGGCGTTATGCTGCGCGGCGGATTTCTCAAACCGATTTATTTGGAACCGCTGTTTCAGCAGAAAATCTGTTTTGGGCCAAACGGTCACCCGTTCACCGCCAACCCGCGCAGCGACCAACTCGACTACCACAAAGGGCTTTGTCCGACCTGTGAAGAGCTCGAGTATAAGAGTCTGATGCTCACGGCCGTCATGCAGCCACCGCAGACGGAAACAGATATGGATAATTTTGTCGAAGCCTGTCGCAAGGTCTTGGCGAACCGTGATGAACTCAGACGATATCACAATTCTCTGACCGATTAATGGCCTTGGCTGACCCGAAAAAGCGCCTGTTATGTGTCATCATTGACGTGGGTGCTGCCGCATATGTGCGCCCCTTGTTTGAAGCATGGCGAGACGAAGCGCCGGCGTTCGAGTGGCGGGTGTTGACGTCTGAATTGGCGGCGAATTCCCTTGGCGAACTTATCGTCGGCAAGGTTTTGAAGGAGGGCTATCTGTCGCGCGAGTCCGAAGCCGTCGGCTTTTCGGATGATGTTCAGGATTGGTCGCCGAATGCACTGCTTGTCTCGGGTGGCGGGTGGTATGTGGAACACGCCCATATCGAGGCGGCGAGGGCGGCTGGGATCCCATCCTTGCAGTTTATTGAAACCTGGTATGGCTATAAGCGCCGATTGACCGAGGGAGACCGATGGGTTCTGCCGACCGTTCTGGGGTTGATCGATCAGAACGCGCGCGACGAAGCGGCGGCCGAAGGCGTTCCGGTCGAAGCGTCGGAGCAGATTGGCCAACCCTTGTGGGAGACGATCAAGCCCATGCCGGCGACACGCTCGAAGGATGTTTGGTTTATCGGTGCGCCAATCGCCCAGGACTACGGCAAATCGCTGGGTTACGACGAAGCGGATGCTTGGCAAATGTTACAAGAGGTTTCGAACGCGCATCCGGATCTGATCGGCAATGTGTATTACGCACCACATGTCCTCCAGCCGGCGGACTCGATTCCGGCGGATGCCTGCATTAAGCGATACGACGCCGACTTACTGTCTGAGTTCGGGACGGTCGTCGGTTGCTTCTCGGCGCCGCTCGTCGATGCGTTTCTTTCGAACCGACGAACGATAACGCTCCAGCCGCATGCGAATGATGAAGATCTATGTGCGCTCAGCCGCCAAGGCTATCTGCCGCGGACGACCACGAAAGAAGGTCTCGTTAAGGCATTGTCCCAACCCGCGTCAGATGCGTCCGGGCTACGGGCCGAACTGGGTGGAAGTTTGCCCAGATTGCGCAACGCATTGAACGAAATGGTATCGCCATGACCGAAATTCTTTCGATCATTCAGGCACGCATGGGCTCGAGCCGCGTTCCGGGTAAGGCGATGGTCGAGTTGGCGGGCAAACCGTTAATTTGGCATATGATCGACAGATTGCGGCGCGTCTCGGGCGTCAATGAAATCGTATTGGCCACGACCGGCGATCCGCGCAATCGTCCCATGATCGAATTCTGCGAAGGGGAAGGGTTGGGCGTTTTCGCGCATCCGAAAGAAGATGATCTTGCGGGGCGCGTGGCGGGCGCGATTGCTGACCGTGCGGGCGATGTTATTCTGAAAGTCGGTGGCGACTGCCCGTTGATTGATCCGGGCGTTCTTCAATTAATGACGGATCGAGCTTTGGCGGAAGGGGGCGCGGACTTCATCTCGAACCGGCTCGAATGGAGCTATCCGCTGGGGCTGAGCGCGGATGTGATGTCACGTGGTTCGATCGAGTGGTGCGACGAAAATCTTACCAGCGACGAAGATCGCGAATTTTTTGCGACCTATGTCCGTGACCATCCAGATCAATTTAAGGTGCTGGCCATCAAGAATGACGTCGACCTGTCCCATCACGGATGGACGGTGGATGAGCCGGAAGACTTGGTATTCGTTCGGCGTATCTTCGATGCCTTGTATCGGGAAGGCGAGTGTTTTGGCATGTCGGATGTTCTGGCGTTCCTCGACGCGGAAGGAAACGGTTGATGGCGAAGCCGAGAACCGCTGATCGGTCCGCCTCGCCCGCGGCCGACCAAATCGTTTGCGCCTGCAAGAATTTGACGTATGGCGCGTTAAGCGAGCTTGCCGCTAGCACCGGTTCGTTCGGCGAAGTTATGGAGAGAAGCGGTGCGGGGCAGGAATGCACGGCGTGCTTGCTGGACCTCGAGTATTACTTCGGCCTTCAGGAAGTGGGCGCTGGGTGGCAAGACGGGAAGCGTGCGCCGAACATCAATCGTGCAGATAGTCCGAAATTGCGTCATCGAATATTCGCATTGCTGGATAGCTTGTCGCCGTTAAGTCCTCAACGGCTTCGCGATCTTGGCCCCATTCTCAGGTGCGAGGGTATTTCGCAGCATTTGATCATCGCAAATCATAGTCTTCTGTTTGACGAGAAACGTTCGACTCCCGACATGTCCGTCCGCGTCGACGTGCGAGATCAAGATGGAATGCTTTGCCATCGTGAGGAAAGCGTTCTCGGCGTAGATGACCGAATGGATCTTTGCATCTCCGATTTCTTGCCAAAACCGGCGACGGGAGAAATTTCGGTCGGGTCGGTCGTCGTGGAACGTCGAGCGGTGTCGCCCGGTTATCGCGGCACGATGCGGCCTCAGACGTTGCTTGAGGCCCGGAACGGTACGTGCGCTGTGCACCTGCAAGCGTCGAGCAAGGTGGGCGATATCTGGCTGAACTTTCTTCATCGGCCGAAAGACGAACGGATGTTCTTCGGATTGATCAACGATACGGCGGCCGAGTTGGAATTTAACCTGAACTACCAATACGACGCCGATGAAGCGGTCCAGCCCGCGATGGAGACCGTAAAGGTGCCGCCGTTGGGCTGCCGTTTGCATGAGTACAGGCCCGCGCTTGAAAACGTTGAAGGGCTTGATGATACGCTGACGCGGGCAAAGGTTTCCGCCGGCGGCAGAGGGGGGCGCAAAGTTTACTTTTTATGTGCGTCGCCGGATTTAGACCGGTTTTCAATCGATCACGCTTGAGATTTCCGTTGCCGTACAACTACCTCATTCCCAACGTTTCGGCCCTTCCTGAAGGGCATCGCTGTCTCTTGGGCCCGCCCTTCGCGGCCATCGGCGATCAACTCATACCTGGCATTCATGAGGTCGACTGGCGAATTCGCGTGTTTCGGAACGGTGACGAACTATCGAATTGGTCTCAGCGATTGCGATTCGACAATGGCGAATTGGATGGACCGGCGCCCGACCCCTTTATCTGGGATCGAACCGTCGGCGACACATGGCGCCCCGACCCGTGTTTTCTTGAATCGGATTTTGTGTCCGTCGGGGACGAGGCCATTTTTTTGAGTAACATACAGCCGAGCTTTTACGCCATCTTCACCGCACCGGGCCGCAAGAGCTTCTTTTCCGATAGTGGCGTCAAATTCGGGCTAGCCATTGTTGTCAATCAAGTGCGGGCTTACGGCAAATATGCCGATTGCTATTTGCCCGTGTCGATTGACCGCGATGCGGATTACGATGAATCCATCGTTATGATCAATCCGTATCGAAAAGACATAATCGCGCGGATATTATTTTCCGACGGCCGGTCGCTGGACCGAATTCGAATAAACGGCGCGTCGGCGAGGTTTATCCGTTTGAGCGATATCCTTGGAGCGGATGAGAATTCGTGGTTGGGATCGCTACAGATTACCGCCAACAACCGAATCATAACCTTTAGCGTAAAGCACTCGCTGGCGAATCCGGAAATCATTCACGATTACGAACACCTCGATGCCTATCGGGCGGAGCGTACGCACCTGCCGCTCTTTCGGAAGTTGCGACAATTTTACGGCGCCTATCGCGCGAAACTTGTTTGAAGAAAACGACCCGATGAGTGAAGTGAAAACTCCGAAAAGATTGTCGATCGGCGAGTATTTTCGTGTCTCCCGGCGCCTTGGTCTGACCGCGCGGTCGGAATTCATCGTTCTGGTTTTGTTGATCGTCGCGGCTGGGTTCGAGGGTATCGGCATCGGCATGTTTTTGCCGATTGTCCAATTTGTGACTTCGGATGGTGATTTAAGTGGATTGGCGGCTCAAGGCGATCACTGGAAATGGCTGATCGAGGCGTTCAATTGGATCGACCTGGAGCCGACCCTGGGGCCGCTCATTCTTGTGAGCTTCGCGAGCATACTTCTTCGGCAGTTGATCGTATATGTTCGCCAAGTATACATGGCGAAGCTTCGGGAATGGCTGAACTTTCGAAACCGGAACCTTGGCTTTCAGCGGTTTATCGAAGCGGATACCGACTACCAGGACGCGACGACGAGTGGTGTGCTCGTCAATAGCTTTACGACGGAGTTGCGATACGCGATAGATGCGATTCTCCTGCCCGTCCAGATTATCAGCTACACGTTCAATGCCCTCTTCTATCTCGGTCTGTTATTGTTTCTCGCAGGACCGATTACGATGGTGTCGATGCTGGTCATCGGCATATCGGCGTTTTCTCTTCGAAGCCTGCTCGTCAAAACGCTCCAGAGTGGCGATCAATTCGCCGACGCGAATGAAGGCATGTCCGATTTCCTGGTTGAAAGGCTGTCGGTCGCGCGGCTCATACGTCTTTCCGGGATGGAGCAAGCCGAAGTCGCGGAAATGCGTCGGCATACGAAACGCCAGCTTTCCAGCATGATCAATATGCAGCTCTATCTGGCCCGGGTTGACGTCTTGATGGAGCCGGTTGCTATCGCCATAGGGTTTTTAGCGCTCTATCTCGGTGTTAATTTCTTCGGATTGCAACTCGAAGAGATCGGAATCTTCGTTCTGATCGCCGTGATGCGGTTATTGCCGGTCATCAAAGAAATTGTGCGGACCGGGCAAGCGTCGCTTGGTTATTTATCCAGCCTTCGTCAATTTATCGCCCGGCTCGACGCGATGGAATCGGCGCGTGAGAATCGGGGCGGCGGCGCTGAATGCGTGCCACCCAGCCGGGCCATTTATTTCGACGATGTTGGATACACCTATGAAACGCGCGACGACGCACCCGCGCTGCGCAACTTGGATTTGAGCATCGAAGCGGGCAAAACGACGGCCATTGTCGGGCCGTCGGGTGCGGGTAAGTCGACGTTGCTCGATCTAATTCCGCGTTTGCGCGATCCGTCCCGGGGGGCTGTCCGGTTCGACGAGTGCGACATTCGTGAATATTCGGTTTTTAGTTTGCGGGATCAAATCGCCTATGTCTCTCAAGCGCCACTGATTTTCAATGTGACGATCGCGGAACAGATCGGGTATGGCAAAGACAATGCGACGATGGACGATATCCGGAAGGCGGCGGATCTGGCTGGCGCCCTGGAGTTTATCGAGCAACTACCACAAAAGTTCGACACGGTTTTGAATCAAGGAGGCGTCAACTTGTCGGGCGGTCAGTTGCAGCGGATCGATTTGGCGCGGGCCCTGGTTAAGTCGGCGCCCATTCTGATACTCGACGAGCCGACCAGTAATCTCGACGCCAACTCGGAAGAATTTTTCCGGCAGACGCTAACGAAGATTGGCCAAACCTTGAATGTGACAATTATCGTTGTTGCGCATCGGCTGTCGACCGTGGCCGGGGCGGACAAAATCATCGTTCTGAAGGACGGATATGTTGACGACGTCGCCACGCATCCCGAGCTGATGTCGGCCGATGGATGGTATGCGGATGTGTATCGTAAACAACACAGCATGGCACCGCCGCAAAATAGTGAAGAAGAACGAGAAAAGCCGAGCCTTGCGTAAATTAAGTCGCCCATGTGTCGGCATTCAGCGAATGGCTAAAGGTTGAAGCCAGAATTGTAATCGGACGCGCGACCGCCGGTAATCGCATGAGGACCGGCATTTGCCTTAACCACGAACAAAGCAATCGATATGGCAGAAAACAAAACTTCTAAAGACACGCTACGTCTTAACGATAAGACGATCTTGATCACGGGTGGCACCGGCAGTTTTGGACGCCACTTCGTCAAGACCGTCCTTGAACGTTACCAGCCGGGCAAGTTGATCGTCTTCTCGAGAGACGAGCAAAAGCAATACGAAATGGCGCAGTCTTTCGACATGAAGACCTATCCATGTCTTCGCTATTTTATCGGTGATGTTCGCGATGCGGAGCGGCTCGAAATGGCGATGCGCGATGCGGATTACGTTATTCATGCTGCGGCGCTCAAACATGTGCCGACAGCGGAATACAACCCTTTCGAATGCATAAGAACGAATGTTCATGGCGCCGAGAATATCGTGAATGCGGCCATCCGGTGCGGTGTCGACCGGGTTATCGCACTCAGCACGGATAAAGCGGTCAATCCGATCAATCTTTACGGCGCCAGCAAGCTCGCGGCGGATAAGATTTTCGTCGCGGCGAATAATCTTAGCGGGATGAACGGTCCTAAGTTTGCCGTTGTCCGATATGGGAACGTCTTGGGATCGCGAGGGAGCGTTATTCCGTTCTTCAAGAAGTTGATCGCGGAGGGCGCGACAGAACTGCCCGTGACCGACAAGCGCATGACGCGGTTCTGGATATCGCTGCAACAGGGGATCGATTTCGTACTCGATTGTCTGGCGGATACGGAAGGCGGTGAGATTTTTGTTCCCAAGATTCCGAGTATGCGCATTGTTGATCTCGCTAGGGTGATCGGCCCGCAGTTGCCGTTAAATGAAATCGGTATTCGCCCCGGCGAAAAACTGCACGAAACCTTGCTCACGACCCATGACGCCAGCAATGCGTTGAATTTCGACGATAGATACCTCATTCGGCCGACCGGTGTCGTAAAACTGGAATCCCACGATTATTCGTTGGGCGGTCAGCCCGGCACGAAGGTTGAAGACGAGTTCGCCTACCGGTCCGATACGAATGATTGGTGGATGACCGATGAAGAAATCCAGCAATGCCTGGATGAACTCGACTGACGCCGGTCTTTTGTAATCAGGCCTACGGCAATGAAAACATTCGTGACGGGGGCGACGGGACTTCTGGGGCCTTATGTTATCGAGGCCTTCAACGATACCGACGTCGTGACGACCGCCCGGCGAGGGGGTGACGTTCAATGCGATCTCACCGATCTCGATGCGACACGCCAAGCCATCGAGGAATTACAGCCGGATGCCGTTATACACCTCGCCGCATTAACCGATGTCGATCAATGCGAACGAGATCCAGGCGCGGCCAAGCGCATAAATGTCGACACGGCGGCGAATTTAGCGGCAACGATGCCCGTGGAAGCGCAGCTTGTTTACATTTCGACAGATCAAGTCTACCCGGGATTGGGCGGACCATATCGCGAATCCGATACGGCACCGGTCAACGTTTACGGCCAGAGCAAACTTGATGGAGAGCAGGCCGCTCTTCGGCATCCGAATTCGGTTTGTTTACGCACGAACCTTTTCGGCGCGTCGCGGACCGATGGGCGCGGCAGCTTGAGCGATTTTATGGCTGGTATGTTGCGGGAAGAGAAGCCCGTCACGTTTTTCGAAGATATTTTTTTCTCGCCCCTGCACATGCGGACACTGTCCGGTTTCATCCGAAAGATTGTGCGCAATCAATTGAGCGGGGTTTTCAATTTGGGCTGCCGCGGGGGGGCGAGTAAGTCAGATTTCGGCTTCATGGTGGCGGAGCACCTGGGATTGCCGACCCGCACAGTTACGGTTGGGGTGTCGACGCAGATGCCGGATCGGGCACCTCGGCCATCCGATATGCGTTTCGATGTCTCGCGGATCGAAGCCGTGCTTGGGACGGAGATGCCAACACTGGAAGAGGAAGTAAGAAAGTTATGAGTAAATCATTTACGGTTGGCCGGCATACGGTTGGACTTGAACATCCAACCTATTTTATCGCCGACATCGCGGCGAATCACGATGGCGATTTGGACCGCGCGATCGAGCTCATTCATTTGGCGGCCAGAGAAGGCGCGAATGCGGCCAAATTCCAAAATTTTCTCGCCGAAACGATCGTTTCCGACTATGGATTCCGCGACCTTGGCGGACAGTCGTCGCATCAAGCGAGCTGGAGCAAGAGCGTCTTTGAAGTGTATGACGACGCCAGTTTGCCGGTGCAATGGACGACGAAACTAAAGGCGGCCTGCGACGAAGCGGGCATCGACTATTTCACCGCACCGTATGACCTCAAGCTGATAGCCGAACTTTCACCCCACGTCTGTGCCTGGAAACTCGGATCCGGCGACATTACGTGGCACGACGCGATTGCGGCGATGGCGAAAGACGAAAAGCCTTTGTTTATTGCGACGGGCGCGTCCGACTTCGAGGAAGTCCGCTTGGCGATGGATATCGCGCAGAAACACTCCGACGAAATTTGCTTAATGCAGTGCAACACCAATTACACGGCGTCGCTGGAAAATTTTCATCACATCGCCCTCAATGTCCTGCGGGATTTCGCAGATGCTTTTCCGGATGTCGTACTCGGGCTTTCCGACCATACGCCGGGACATGCGACGGTTTTGGGCGCGGTCGCGCTCGGTGCCCGGGCCGTCGAGAAGCATTTTACCGATGACAACTCCCGCGAAGGTCCGGATCACAAATTCGCCATGGACCCGACAGCGTGGCGTGAGATGGTCGAGCGTACACGTGAATTGGAAGCCGCTCTCGGTGGACGCGAGAAGCGAGTCATGGAGAATGAACAAGAGACTGTCGTCCTTCAAAGACGCGCCGTTCGCGCGCTTCGGGCATTACCCAGCAACACGACGATTTCCGAGGCCGATTTGACGGTCCTTCGGCCCTGTCCGGTTGATGCGCTGCCCCCCTATCGGGTTAGCGAGATTGTCGGTAAGACGACCAACCGCGATATCCCCGAAGGGGATTGCGTAAGGCTAGAAGACGTTACGTGAATTTAGCCATTGTTATCCCGGCGCTAAACGAAGCTGCAATGATAAGCGCCGTTGTAGCCGCGGTGGTGCCGTTTGGCCGTGTCATTGTTGTGGACGATGGCTCGACCGACGACACTGGGTTGCTGGCCGCGAAGGCGGGGGCCGAGGTCGTGCGCAACGAGGGCCCGCACGGCTACGATGCGGCGCTCGCCCGCGGCTACGCCAAAGCGGCGGAGATCGGCTGCGATACGATTGCGACGATCGATGGAGACGGACAGATCGGTGCGGAAGCGCTGTCGCAGGCGATCGAAAAGAAACGTGACGATTCCGTCGAAATTGTGATCGGTGTACGCGATCATCAGGCGCGGTGGTCCGAGCGATTGTTCTCTTGCTATGTCCGGCTCCGTTATGCCGTGCCCGATATTCTGTGCGGGCTTAAGATTTTTCCGATCGAGCTTTACCTTGCACACAAATCGCTTGCCGAGACTGAATCGGTGAATACGGCGCTTGCCTTGGTCGCGTTGCGGAACGGCGCGCGCGTCGCTCTTTCGCCGGTCCAAGTGCGCGCCCGGGAAGATTCTTCGCGGTTTGGCTCGTTTCTGCGGGCCAACTTCAAAATACTTCGTGTTTTCGTCTCCGTGATCGTGGCTGATTTATTCCACTCGAAGCGATAAGCCGCACGATGTCCGTTGAAATTCAGCATTCCGAAGAAATTCACGACGATATCCAACTCGGGCGCATTTATGCGGATTCGCGGCCGGCGCTGGAGCAGGCTTATGCGAACGGGGCGTCGCGGGATTTGCGCATCCGAACGATTGCACCGGCACTTTTGAACGATCCGACATTCGTAACCGAAGTCGCCGATGAAAGCCTCTCCGCGTCACATATTTGGCGGTTAGAAGACAACTTATACGCCGCGGCCCAGGCGTTGTTCGACGACATTTCCAAAACGTATCAAGGGCCGGTGAATGCGGAAGACGCGGCCTTGATCGGTGCGCGTACCATTGCGGCGGACTTGCAAGGGTACCTCTTCCCGGCGGCAATGTTGCGAGAGAGAGATTATTCGGATCAAACGATGGTCGTTACGCCGTTTCACGCGCGTGAGGATCAACGGTTTTGGTTTCATGCTGGCGTCCTCAATTTATTGAATGAAGCGGTCGCCGTGACAAAGGTCGAAGTGCTGGCCGGTAAACTGCCGGCAATCGATGCACCGCAACCGCCGGATCCAAGTCTGCTCTATCGTCTCCGGCATCTTCGGCAAGAGGCCTACGTCTTCAAACTGGGCATCGCGTTTTGGGAAAAGTTCCGCAATCGAAGCGGCCGCGGTCAGTTTTTCGTTCTCCGCGAGAACGAGCTTGTCCGCGAGACCGTCGCGGCGCTGCTGATGCGGGGATATGCTGTCCGTCGTCTCGCGTTGCCGAAGGAAGGTGAGGCGGTCGACGAGGATGTCGATCCGGGTTTGTCCGAGAAATTGCGTGTAGCTCTGGAGACGAGAATGGAAGGCCTATTCTCACCGTCCGCGCATCGGGCTTTGATGACAATTGCGATTGAACGTTTCGAGCAGAACCTGAAGCGATATCGCGCATGTTTGGCTCGACTCACCGATTGGTTGCCCCGTTCCGGGATTCAGGGTTCGAAAGGGATCCTCACTAATATGATCCTGGGGCCGGACCATGTCGCTTTGCACCGGGCCCTCCGTTCGAACGGAATACCGGTCTACGGATTTCAGCATGGTGTCACGACTGAGATCAGTACGCGCCAATCGCGGAATGTGTTCATACAAGAGGACACGTGGAGCGATTGCGTTTACGCCTTCAATGACTCAATGACGGCGTATTGCCGCCATAGCGGAATTGGAACGGATAAGTGTGTGACCGTGGGTGCGCCAAAGGTCTATCGTCGCTTGAAGACGGTGTCGAGCAGCGCCGACGATCGTAAGCTTTGGTACATCAGCACGACGATCTATCAGGGGAACGCCGCCCGTCTGCATCGCGGACTGGCGGATCCAGAGCAATTCCGTCGCGAGGCAGACCTGCTCCAATCCGTCTTCGGTCGATTGCCCCACGACGTAATCTACAAACCGTATCCGGCGTTTCGCTATGTCGATGAAGATCCGGCGCTCGAAATTGCGGAGCAACAGAGAAATATCGAGGTGTACCGGCAGGGATTCGATTTTCGGTATCTCGCCGGCGCCGCTCGTGCTTTGGTGACGGCTGGCGCGACAAGTACCGTGTCTTGGTGCCTCATGAGCGGTCTGCCGATGGTGTTCCTCGACGATCCGGATTGTATGCCGCTGACGCCGGATGCACGATCGGCCTTCGAAGAATCGGTGTTTTTGTTCGACCGTTCCGATGACGGGTTTCTCGACGATCTGCGTCAATTTTTGGCGCAGCCCCACGAGACGCTTCAATCGTTGTGGAAAGAGAAAGCGGCGGCGCGCCGCCGAATGATCGCTCAATTCATCTCCGATCCGGCGCCGGGCGCCGGCGCGCGCGCGGCGGACCATATCTTAGCGATGGAAACGTGACATGATGCTCGAGAACCTGCGGTCGGTTTCCAGCCGAGTCCATTTAAGGCATTTGAAATCCGAAGATGCCGCCGGTCCCTATCACGATTGGATCAACGACCCCGAAGTCACGCGGTTTCTTGTGACGCGGCTCGACTATCAATCGGTCGAAGCGATTGAGGGCTATATCCAAGAAATGAACACCCGCCGCGACGAGATCATGCTTGCGGTGTGCGACAACGAGACCGACCGCCATATCGGCAACGTTAAGCTCCAGCACATCGACCCTGTCCACCAAACCGCGTGGCTTAGCATCGTCATCGGTCCGACCGGAAGCTGGGGTAAGGGTATCGGCACCGAGACGATTGCATTGATGACGGGTATTGGTTTCGACGACCTGAACCTTCGCCGTATCGACGCGAGCTGTTTCGCGGAGAACATCGGCGTTCAACGAGCGTTCGAGAAATGCGGCTATCAGCACGAGGGCCGCACGCGGGAACAGTATTTCGCGGAAGGGCGACCCTGGGATGCTGTGCGTTTGGGAATCTTGCGGGGCGACCCCCCATTGTGGCGCGAATTTCTCTCATGAGCGGTCGTGCAATTGCGGTCCTCGGATTGGGATCGATCGGATTGCGTCATGCGGGGAACGCAATTCGGTTGAACGCACAGGTCGTCGGCTTTGATCCGGACGAGGGACGCCGCGCGCTGTTGAAGGATTTGGGCGGTACGCCGGTCAATTCACGCGAAGCGGCTATCGATACGGTCGATGCCGTTGTCGTCGCGAGCCCAAACCGATTTCACCATGAGGACACGCAAGCCGTCATTTCGGCGGGCCGGCACGTATTCGCGGAAAAACCGCTCGCCCATCGAACGGAGGGCGTGTCGCAAACGTTGAACGTGGCGGCCGCGGGCCAACTCGTCGTGCAAGTCGGACAGAACATCCGGTATCACCCGTCCGTGCGCCGGGCCCGGCAACTGCTCGATGAGGGGGCGCTCGGCCAGATACTTTGGGCACGGCTAGTCTTCGCGTCGCATTTGCCGTCATGGCGGGCCGGCCAGGATTACCGTACCGGCTATACCAACGACCCGGTGACGGGTGGCGTGATTTTTGACATGGTGCACGAAATCGACCTCG
>PAZH01000028.1 GCA_002716125.1 Rhodospirillaceae bacterium | reverse complement strand
TTTGAATCTCTATCAGAAATATATCGTCGCAACGCTACCGATTGTCCTGATCGGCACTGGTATTCTTGGCTATTGGTCGTTTTCGCATTCGCGGGATGCACTCTATCAGAGTGAGCGCGAAGTCATGGTCCGTTTGTTGGATGATGCGGTCGATTTGGTTATCGACCGATCCTACCAGACTCTCGAAAGCAATCAGCTCACAGAGGTCGAGCATTACGTTAATGCTTACAAGACGGACGTCTTCGAGAAACTTAAACAATTGGCGGAGCGAAGCGTCCATCGCGTTCTTGTTATCGATCGGGCGAAAGGATTTGTCTTTTGTAGTCCGTGCGACGACAAGATCGGCCGCGAGAAATGG
This sequence comes from Rhodospirillaceae bacterium, assembly GCA_002716125.1. GTDB lineage: Bacteria > Pseudomonadota > Alphaproteobacteria > UBA8366 > UBA8366 > UBA6544. The sequence continues at coordinate 17,938 of PAZH01000028.1, read as the reverse complement.
CAGTCTTTGGCAAGGGAAATAGAGGGACGGCAGGTCGGCACGCTTCACGCCGCCCCCGAAGACCATGCGCTTTTCGTTGGGCTGGCATATCGACGTGCTAACTGGGACTGGACGATTTTCGTCACGAAGTCCGAACCTGAAATCTTGGCACAAGTCGATTCCATCCGCCTCGTTGCAATTGCCGTCTCATTCGGCTCGATGATTGCGGTCGCGCTAATGCTGGCGTTGGTGACGCGGCAACTCCTTCTCCTGCCGATCATTAAGTTACAGCGCGCCGCCGACGCCATCTCGCGGCACGAGAACCTTTCCACCATCGATATTTATTCCAGCGACGAGTTGGGGGCATTGGCGCGCAATATGGAACGAATGTCCGGGTCTATATTTGAGTATGTCGCCGCCGCAGAAGCCGCGAACAGAGCCAAGTCGAATTTTCTTGCGACGATGAGCCACGAGATTAGGACGCCTTTGAACGGCGTCCTTGGGTTGGCGCAGTTACTTACCAAGACAAAGCTCGATGACGATCAACGTAAAAGCGTCGATACCATCTTATCGTCAGGTCATACCCTTCTCGCCATTATCAACGATGTCCTGGACATGAGCCGAATCGAGGCCGGCGGCCTCGAGTTGGAAGATGCTGCTTTCGACTTTGATGATCTCATTTCGACCATCGTGACGCCTTTTCAGAATCTCGCGACCGATAAAGGTTTAACGCTAAGTCTGTCGAACCGCATTGGCACCGTCGATGTCTTGAAAGGCGACCCGGTCCGCCTCCGCCAGGTGCTCTGGAACTTGTTAAGCAATGCCATCAAATTCACGGAGCGCGGAACTGTCACGTTAGAAATCGATCGTGTCCAGAGCGCCGTCGGCGATCAGAATGACAGCGACATAATCCACATTCGATTTACGGTGATCGACACCGGTGCCGGTATTTCGGCGGATCGATTATCGGTTATTTTTGACGCCTTTACTCAGGAAGATACGTCGATCACGCGAAAGTACGGCGGTACGGGTTTAGGTCTTTCGATTGTCAAACAGCTCACCGATATGATGGGCGGTGCGGTCCAGGCGGAAAGCCAAGTGGGCGAAGGAACGCGTTTTGAGATTTGTTTACCGTTCACTTTCGCATCCGAGGCAGAGGCCAAGGCTCTGTCCGCCACGCGAACTTCAGAAGGCGCGGTGACAAAGCGGCCGCTTCGAATCCTCGTGGCGGAAGACAACGAGGTGAACGCCCTCATCGCGACGGCCTTTCTTGAGAAGTTCGGCCACTCGGTGCGGCACGAAGAGAACGGAAAACTCGCCGTTGCCGCCATTAATGAAGAAGCGATTGATGTCGTCTTCATGGACATTCACATGCCGGAAATGGATGGGATTGAGGCGACGCGGCAAATTCGCAACGTGCACGACGCTTCAGCGCTGCCGATCATTGGTTTGACGGCAGAAGCGTTTCTCGAACGTCATGCTCTTTTTATGGACGCCGGGATGAACGGCGTGCTGACAAAACCTTTTACCGAGCAGCAACTGCAGGGCATTTTGGTCCAACATATGCCGGAAGCCGCTTTTGCGGCAATTCCAAACGAATCGCTGCCCGAGAGCCATGAAAATGAATCCAATGAAGTACCGCTCGGTGACGAGGAGAAGCTCGAATCCTTCAGTAAGGTCCTGAAACCGGAGATGCTCGACAATTTACTGGGCAAAGCCGAGGAATCGCTGACCACTCGAATGGAAGATTTACGGCGTGGGGTGGAAAACGGTGACACAGCGCTCATTCATGAAGCGGCACATGCGATAAAAGGATCGAGCGGCTCCATGTTCGGCACTCGTATTTCTAACATTGCGGCTGAAATCGATACGAACCATGGAGATATGGAAATCGTCACGCAATTGATGCCACGAGCGGAAGTTGCTGCGTCGGAGACCATCGATTGGTGGCGCAGCAAGCGGCCCCAATAGGACGTCATCGTTATACGGGAATCTCGTCGCGCTTCTCGACGATCATGTTAAGCGCTGCATCCACGGTTCCCTGAAAGTCCGGTGGAACAATCAATGCGGATTCCGTCTCCTCGATAATCGCTGGGCCCACGACATGGGCGCCGACGCCGAGCGACGCGCGTGCGAATACCGGCGTGTCGACGAAACCTTCGCGGCCGCCGAACCACACAGGTCGATGATTGGCTTCCGCCGGCGTCGTCGTATCCGGGTTTGAAGAATCTCGAATTGCGTCGATCAGCGGCGGCCGAGGTCCGCTAACGACGACGCGCCATGTCACGGTCTCGGGCGGCATACTTTCTGTCCGGCCAAACCGACGTTGATAACTCTCCGCAAAGCGGGCAGCGATCGCTGCGTCATCGCCATTCTTTAAAGCGGATTCTTCGATCGGCACTTCGACTTCGTAGCCTTGGCCGACGTACCGCATCATTGCGCTGTATTGGACAGTGACGTCGTCGTCGTGGATACCGGCGTTGCGGATCAACGCGCGGCCATGGTCCGACATGTCCCGCACCATTTCGTCAATTGATGACCAATCTACACTGTCGAGACGCGCGAGATTGGTTTTGGCGAGTTCGAATGAAATCGGCGATCCGAGCATGCCGATGGCCGATGCGACTCCCGCACCGGCGGGGCAGATCAATTTATCAACTCCCATTTTCCGGGCCATACTGCAGGCATGGACAGGGCCCGCGCCACCGATTGGAACGACGCTGAACCGGGCGACGTTTAGGCCCTTTTCAATCGCATGAATGGCTGCCGCTTGCGCCATATTGCCGGTGACGGTCTCGTGTATACCCCAAGCGGCTTCTTCGATGGAAATGCCAAGCGGCTCCGCTAAGCGCGATTGGATCGCCGATCGTGCCGCCGCCGTGTCGAGACTCATTTCTCCGCCCAGGAAACTATCGGCATCGAGATATCCCAAGACGAGATCAGCATCGGTTACCGTCGGTTCGGTGCCCCCGTTTCCATAGCAAACCGGTCCGGGGTCGGAACTAGCGCTATCCGGGCCGACTTGGATCAGTCCAAGTTGATCGATACGGGCAATACTACCGCCGCCGGCACCGATCTCGATCATGTCGATCGCCGGGATCTGCAATGGCAAGCCGCTGCCTTCCGCAAAACGAAAGACGCGGGCGACTTCAAAACTGGCCGAACGCTGCGGTTCGCCTTCTTCGATCAAGCAGGCTTTGGCGGTCGTCCCTCCCATGTCAAAACAGAGAAGATCGCCGACGCCGGACAGGCCGCCGTATAAAACGGCGGCTTGCGCGCCGGCGGCTGGCCCCGATTGCACAAGCCGGATCGGAAACTGGACGGCAGTGTCATGGGTTACGGTGCGGCCGTCCGACAGGACGAGCAAGAGGTCCCGCGTAATCCCCATATCTTCGAGGGCCGCGACCAGACGCTGAACATATCGTTTGAAAATCGGATGGACGTAGGCGTCCGCGACGGTGGTGGAACTCCGCTCGTACTCGCCCATCTCTGCGCTGACGATGGAGGACAGCGAGACCGATATCTCCGGCGCGATATCGGCGAGACGATCACGTATCGCAATCTCGTGGGCCGCATTTCGGTAAGCATGCAGCAGGCAAACCCCAACGGACTGAACGTCCTGTTGTTTGAATTCCGAGACGATCTCGTCGATTGGGCTGAGATCGAGTTCCTGCAAGACGTTACCCGCGGCATCGACACGTTCTTCGATCTCCGCCCGGACCGGCCGTTCCGCGAGTGGAGACGGCATTTCGATGGCGAGGTCGAAGAGGTCGTAGCGCCACTCGCGCCCGATTTCCAAAACGTCCCGGAACCCCTTGGTCGTGATCAGGCCCGTCTTGACGCCTTTGCGTTCGATCAAGGCGTTTGCCACCAGGGTGGTGCCGTGGATGACCGCTTCGACATCGCGCGGTGAAATACCGGCGTCCGTCAATATCCGCTCGATCCCGTCGATGACCGCGCGCGACGGATCGTCCGGCGTGGTCAGAAGTTTCGTCTGGCGCGTTTCGGCGCCCGCGACATTCCACAAAACGACATCCGTGAAGGTGCCGCCAATGTCGACCCCGATACGATACTGAAGTGAGGGATCAGTCATCACCCACGCCGTATACTTGCTTCGCTTTATCCATGCTCAAGAGACCCCGTTTGAGGTCGCGATCGAGGGCGTCTTTCGCGCGTTGTTCTGGCGCGTGCAATCCGCCGCCCCCCGGCATTTGGAAGGTGGCGACGTCACCCGGCGCTAGCAATTGGCGTGATTTCGCCGGGATCGGTTTGCCATTGACCAGGTCCAGCCCGGCCGCGCCGTTCTGTCCGCCGAGAAGTCCGCGCGGTGGATATGTGATGCGTTCGTGTCGGATGGTCATTGTGATCGGCGTGCTCGCCATCGACCTAAAGGACAAGCGCTGAGCGTCACCGCCGCGATGTTTCCCCTCACCCGCCGTGTCAGGCACGAAGCATTTCTCGGTCACAAGCAACGGGGCCTGGCTCTCGAAGAGTTCAATGGGTTGGTTCGAGACGTTGCTTGGAAAACTGAGGCAACCGGGCCCGTCCCCATTGGGTCGCGCGCCGTGGCCGCCGTTCATGAAGAACATTTTCACGAATGGCGCATCGCTGCGGTCGTCGATACCTTTGAAATAGACGTTCCATAGGGGTGAGCCGGATTCGGCGATGACCTTATCCGGCAAGACGGCGCTCAGTGCGCCGAAAATCGCGGGCGGTGCGTAGTGGCCGGATAAATGACGGCCCCAAACCGGCGCAGGGCGGCTCGCATTCAGGAGACATCCGTCGGGCGCCCGGACCGTGACCGAATCGAACGAGCCGCTGTTGTTCGGCGCTGAAGGGTCCAGCAGGCATTTGAGCGCGAAACAAGAATAGGCATAGGTATAATTCATCACGCTGTTAATCGGAAATTTGATCTGATCCGACGTACCGGTGAAGTCGACATCGATGGTCTCCCCATCCACCGTTACCGCGCAGGCGACGGTCAGCGGTTCGTCGAACCCGTCAACTTGAAAAGAGTCGACATAGCGTCCGTCCGGCAACGCGGCGATGACCTTCCGCATACTTTGCGAGGACCGAGAAATAATTTCTTCGACGATCTCCTCGAAATCCTCGAGTTGCTCTTCTTGAAGGACTTTCTCGAGTTTGTCGGCGCAATCGTGATAGGCGGCGAACTGCGCCCGGATGTCGCCAAGAGTCTCCGTTGGTGCGCGCAGATTCTCCGTAATGAAATCGATCACCAGCTGATTCTCACGACCTTCCTCGACGATCTTGCAAATCGGAATGCAAAGACCTTCTTCGTAAGAATCCTGTGCAGACGGCGATGGGGCGCCGCCGATATCGATTGTATGAGCGGTGCTGCCGGCAAATGCGATCAGTTTGCCGGCCGAAAAGATCGGGCAAATCATCGAGATGTCGTTCAGATGACCGGTGCCAATCCAGGCATCGTTGGTAATAATCACATCACCGGGACGCAGCGAGGCCGCTGGAAATTTTTCGAGCACTGCGGCTAAGGTTCGCGGAAGCGTCCCGATAAAGCTTGGGATGCTGCGCCGGGACTGGACGAATTGGCGCCCCTGCGTGTCGAGCAGGCTGAACGCCATGTCGTAGTTGTCGCGTACGACGGTTGAGAATGCTGCGCGGATGAAGGTTTCGGAGACTTGATCGACGATGCCGTTGAGGCGTTGCCAGATCAAGCCGAGACGGATCGGGTCGAGCCCGCTGACCGGATCAGTCATTGTACACCGGTGTCAGCCAATCATCGTAACTGGCGTTTCGGCCGCGGACGATTTCATCGAAAGCGGCTTGCAGCTTCCGGGTTGCGGGGCCGGGTGCGCCGTCACCGACAAGGCGGCCGTCAAAGCCTGTGATCGGCATGATTTCCTGACCTGTGCCGCAATAAAACGCCTCTTCTGCAAGATACAGCTCCGTGCGGCCGACCGTGCGTTCGACGGTCTCGACACCGGCGGATGCTGCGAACTCCAGTATTGTGCGGCGGGTGACGCTTTCCAGAATACCGCTTGTCACGTCGGGCGTGATGAAGACGCCGTCGCGCATGATGAAGAGGCAACCGCCCGGTCCTTCGCTCACCGTACCATCTTCGTTCAGCAGGATCGCACCGCCGGCGCCTTGGCGTTTCGCTTCCAAGCCAGCCATGCGGCTGTTCAGGTAATTGGCCGCCGCTTTGATGCGGGGCGGGCTCGCGTTCTCGGCGTTGCGGCGCCAGCTGCTGACAACAAACTGTTTACCGGTGCTGAAGTCGGTTACCCGCGGCCGTGGCCGGCAAATAACCGAACTGCCGACCGGTCCGGTTGCTAACATGGAACCCCAATCGTCGACATAGACTTGCAGGCGAATATAGGTGTCTTCACGGAACGCGTTCGCCTTCAAGGTGGCGAGAATGTCGTTCGTGAAGGTTTCGATGGACGGCGGATTGTCCAATTCCAAGAGATCCATCGAAAATTCGAGGCGGCGCATATGCTCTTCAAGTCGAAAGATGAACAGGTCCTGTTTCTCTTCGTTCCAATAGGCCCGGTATCCTTCGAACACCAAAGCGCCAAAGGTTAGGCCGGGCGCCATAATGGAAATCTTCGCGTCGGCGTAGGGAACCAGTTGATTGTTCTGCGAAACGAACTTGATCTGGGCGCGGCTGTCGACCGTGGTGTTCATGAACTTATAAATCCCAGCCGGAAAGAATGGTGCGAAGTGCGATCACAAAAGCGAGGGGTTGATCCATAGTCAAATGATGGTGTGCCGCAGGGATGGCAATCACCGGGTCGTTTGGACCGAAAAGCGTTTTCATGTGCGCTAAAACCTCCGGTGTCATGAAGTAGCTCTCGTCACCGTAAATCAAAGCTTTCCGGCACGGCATATTTCGGACGTATTCGCTCAGCGGTTCCTGAAAATGTGCCGCCCCTCGCGCCGCGATGTCGAACTTCCACGTCCAACCGGCCGATTCCTCCCGGACCGAATGCTCTGCGACGTGATCTAAAAGGAATGGATGGTTGTTCGGTTGCTCCGGCATGAGGCGGTAACGGCCGACAATGGTTTCCTTGTCTGGATAATACCGTTTTGGGCGATCATAGGCGGCGCGGGGCGCGTCGCGGTCTTCCGTACCCGGCCGAATGGCGGCATCGACGATCACCACGCCCGACAGATTGACGCCGTTATTTGCGGCGTAACTCATGGTCATGTAGCCGCCGAAACTGTGACCGACGACAACCGGATGTGCACCGAGGGGGGCGTCGTCTATCACCGCGGCAATTTCGGGTATGTGGACCGGACTGCCGTAATCGCCTGTGCGATGACCACTATCGCCCATGCCGGAAAGATCGATTGCGGCGACCGGTCGGTTCTCGGCGAAGAACGGCGCGATAAAAGACCACCAATGCGCATGTGCGCCGCCGCCGTGAATAAAGAGAAGGCCGTCCGATCCGGCGTCGGGCGAAACCCACATCAGGTAGTGAATTGGGCAACCGTCGACGTCGACAATTCGAGATTTAGGCGTCTTACCCATGGCCCATTCGAACCATGGCGGCGGCGTGGCGTTCTCATCCGTCGCCGGGTCGTCCATCAACCAACGCGAAGAGCGGTCCTCCACTCACACGCCCCAATTGGCGAAGAGCGTGCGTAAGGCCACAACGAATCCGATCGGCTGGTCCAACATCAGATGATGCCCCGAAGCCGGGAATGGCACGATATGGTCGCCGTCGCCGAAACGCTCCGCTGTGAAGGCCAATGCTTCGTCGGTCAGCAGCACGCTTTCTTCGCCATAAAACAACGCTTTTGGGCATGCCATGTCGCGGAGATAGTCTGCGAGCGGCTCGTCCCGTGTACCACGGCCGCGAACGCCGTCGTCATACTTCCAAGTCCAGCCCCGTTCCTCCTCGACCACGGAGTGCTGCGCGATGTGCTCGACGATGAATTCATTGTCGCAGGGCTGATAAGGCGACAACCGATAGCGCCGCGTGACGGTTGCTTTGTCCGGGAAGTAAGGCTTTGGCCGACCCGGGCCACGCGATCCGCCGTCATCCTCGCTCGGCGGGCGGACGAACGAATCGACGATGACGGCGCCGGAAATATCGGCGCTGTGCTTGCCGCAAAAACTCATGGTCATTGTGCCGCCAAAACTATGCCCCACGACAAGCGGCTTCGGTCCCAGCCCTGCGTCTTCGATGACCGCGGCCATTTCAGCGACGCGGTGGGCGTTCGAATATTCGTCGCGCTTCGCACTATCGCCCATGCCCGAGAGATCGATCGCTGCGACGGGGCGGTCATCAGCAAAGAACGGTGCGATGAACGACCACCACTGCGCATGCGCCGCACCGCCATGTACGAATAAAATGCCCGCTTTTTCAGCTTGTTTGGCGTCCCACTTCAAATAATGGATGTCGCAACCGTCAACCGCGACCCTATTCGAACTGGGTGTCTGTCCGATCGCCCATTCGAACCATTCGGGCTTTGGCGTCTCCGGCTCTTCCTCTTCGATAATCCAGCGCGATGAGCGGTCTTCCATTTCCCGTTTCTCCCGAAAATCCCGTCTACTTTAGAAATCGGTCAAAACTTGTAGTTCGGCAAGGATTGGAATGCCTCCTTCAGCGCTTCGCCCCAACCGTTCGAAATCGTTTGGTAGTAGGGGTCGTCTGCTTCGATCCGTCGATTGTGGCCCGAAGTGAAACTGTCTTTCTCGTAGACTTGCACGTCTAGAGGCAGACCGACCGACAGGTTCGCCTTAATGGTCGAATCGAAGGACACCATCAGCAGCTTGATGGCGTCTTCGAAGGCCATGTTCGGATCGAAGGCACGAACCAGGATCGGGCGACCGTACTTCGTTTCGCCCGATTGGAAATAGGGCGTATCTTCCGATGCCTCGATGAAGTTGCCTTCGGGGTATATCAGGAAAAGTCGCGGTTCGCTGGTTTCGATCTGCCCGCCGAGAATGATCGTCGCGTCGAAGGTCGACGTGGCCTCTTGCCCGGATGCGACGCTGTCTTGAATGACGTCGCGCAGCGTTTGGCCAATCATTCGCGCAACTTGAAATATAGAAGGTGCCGTCATGATCGACGGATTGCGATCCGCCGGAGCTTTGGTGCGCTCGTCGAGCAAGCTGATGACCGTCTGCGTGGTCGCCAAGTTGCCCGCGGTCAGGACAGTGATGAAACGTTCGCCGGGCTTGGACCAGGTAAACATTTTCTGAAATGTGGAAAAATTATCAACGCCCGCATTGGTCCGGGTATCCGACATGAAGACGAGGCCCTTGTTGAGCCGAAGTCCGACGCAGTAACTCATTGTTGTTGAATCTGAAGATTAACAGACATGTCTTCTTCGCCGTCTCCATACCGCATGCCGGAAACCGGGGCGGCGTCTTTGTAATCGAGCCCGGTGGCGATCCTGACGTAGCGTTCGTCCGGCGAAATACCGTTCGAGACGTCGAAACCGACCCAGCCCAGGTCTCTGATATACACTTCGGCCCAGGCATGGTTAGCGTCTTGTTCGACGCGATCGTCCATTAGCAGGTATCCGCTCACATATCGCGCCGGCAGGTCCAAAAGACGCGCGGCGGTCACCAGGATATGTGTGTGGTCTTGGCAGACGCCATGGCCTCGCTCGAGTGCCTCTTCGCAAGATGTTGCCGGGTGTGTGTTGTTCGTATCGTAAGTGACGGCTCCGGCGATTACTTCCGACAGTACGTGTAACTTCGTCACCTCGTTTTCGTGATCGTCGTTCGCTTCGCGCAGAATTTTGCGGACGTGCGGTCCCGGTTTTGTAAGTTCCGTTGCGCGTTTGAAATACCAAAGCGCGGCGAAACCGTCGTGTTTGCCAAAAATGCCGGCTGTATCGGCGGTTTCGACCTCACCAATACAGGAAATAACCAATTCGTCGTGATCGGGTAGAACGCTCGCCAATTTGACGTGATTTTTGTGCTGGTCTTCGAACGCCAACTCGACCTGCCCTCCCTCGAGCGCAATCTCCCAGGTAATCACGTTCTGTCCGTTGGACGACTGGGGCGATAGGCGAAGTTGCTGCAGCGCATAGGGCACGCCCGCGTCGTAGGAATATCGTGTCTCGTGATTGATCCGGATGCGCATGGCTATTTGTAGAACCTATAGTCTTCTTCGATTTGTTGTCCGAGCGCATTGTTGTTGCGAATGAATTCCGCGATGAACTCGTGCAGGCCGGCGTCAAAAATTTCGCCAATGGATTTCTCGCGCAACCCGGTCAGATAGGTGTCGGCGAGTTCATGACTTTGATGGCGAGTTCCGTAGTCTTTTGCGAGATAGCCTAAATTGTCGTTGATCTTCGCATAGCAGAACGCCAGCGACCGCGGCAGCCGCGGATCCAAGATCAAAAAGTCCGCAATGCCGACAGGATTGATGTCCGCGCCATTGAGTCATTTATAGGAACGGTTGGCGGAGACGGAGCGTAAAATCATCTCCCATTACGTGGTGTCCATCGCGGACCCGACGAGCGAGATCGACGGTAGCAACAGATAGTATTTTACATCCAGGATACGGGCTGTGCTGTCGGCGCGCTCGATAAAGGTGCCGATCCGCGAGAAGTTGTAAACGTCGTTCCGCAACATCGTGCCGTGGAGGGCGCCGCGGACCAGGGAGCCTTGTTGGCGGATTGCACTGAGGACTTCCGGCACATCGCGTTCGGGGATCGGCCGTGTCAGTAAGGCTTTCAATTGTATCCAGGCCTCGTTAATGGCCTCCCATACTTCCCGCGTCAGGGCAGTCCGCGACATTCGCGCATTCTCCCGCGCGGCTTCCATGACGGAGAGGATGCTCGACGGATTGCTGCGGTCGCGGAGCAGGAAATCGACGACCTTGAGCAAGTCGGCCTCCTCGTGGCGTTCCGAGAAGGCCTGGGTCGCGCTTGTTGTCTCAAGAACGGAGCGCCATTCATTTTGTGCCGAGGCGGATCGCGTCAGCGACATGCGGAATCCGGCGTCCAGCAGGCGCGTGGTGTTCTCGCTGCGCTCCAGATAGCGGAACATCCAGTATAGGCCGCCGGCGGTTTTTCCGAGCGTCATTCTTCAAGCACCCATGTATCTTTCGTGCCGCCGCCCTGGCTGGAATTGACCACAAGGGATCCCTTCTTGAGGGCAACGCGGGTGAGACCGCCAGGCGAAATCCGAATGCGGTTGGGCGAGACAAGAGCGAAGGGGCGCAGGTCGACATGGCGCGGTGCCAACCCTTCTCGGGTCAGGATGGGTACTGTTGAAAGGGCCAATGTCGGTTGCGCGATATAGTTGCCCGGACGTGCTTTTAGTTTCTTGAGGAACCGGCTGATCTCGCGCTTGCTCGATGTCGGCCCGACCAGCAAGCCGTAACCGCCGGAGCCGTGCACCTCTTTTACCACCAATTCCTCGATATGCTCGATCACATAGGCGAGGGAGTCCGGTTCCGCACACCGCCATGTTGGGACATTCTTTAGCAGCGGTGTCTCACCGGTATAAAACTCGACGATATCCGGCAGGTAGGAATAAATCGCTTTGTCGTCGGCGAGGCCGGTCCCCGGCGCATTGGCGATGGTAACGCCGCCCGCGCGATAGACGTCTAGCAAACCCGGGACGCCGAGCAAGGAATCGGGCCGGAAATTCAGCGGGTCGAGATAGTCGTCGTCGACCCGACGGTAGATAACGTCAATGGGTTCGAAGCCCTTTGTTGTCCGCATCGTGATGCGGCCGTTATCGACTCTTAAATCATGACCTTCGACCAACTCGGCACCCATTTGATCTGCCAAGAACGAATGCTCGAAATAAGCGGAGTTGTTGATGCCGGGCGTGAGGACCGCGATGGTCGGCCGGTCCGAGCACTGTTCGGGCGCACAATCCGCCAGGGAGCGGCGTAAATTATCGGGGTAGTCGCTAACGCTCTGAACACGGATCTTGCTGAAGAGCTCCGGGAACATCTGTAACATCGTCTCCCGGTTCTCCAGCATGTAGGAGACACCGGACGGGGTGCGGGCATTGTCTTCCAAGACGTAGAACTCGTTCTCGCCTGTGCGGACGATATCGACCCCGACGATATGCGTATAGACATCGCCTGGTGGGGCGCCGCCGATCATCTGCGGCAGAAAGGCATCATTGTCCGCGATCAGCTCCAGCGGTATCCGGCCTGCCCGTAGAATTTCTTGGCGGTGATAGATGTCATAGAGAAATGCGTTAATCGCCCGCACCCGCTGCTCGATCCCGCGGGCAAGTTTGTTCCATTCCCGGCCTGAGATAATACGCGGTACGATATCGAATGGGATGAGGCGCTCTGCCGCCTCTGCCGCACCATACACATTGAAAGTAATACCGGTACGGCGGAAGAAGTTTTCGGCTTCGGCAGATTTTCGGCGCAATTGTTTGATATCTTGCGCATCGATCCAATCGCCGTACATGCGATACGAATCCCGCCGCAGTTCCCCGGCGCCCATCATCTCGTCGAAATACCTAGTCGCGTCGTCCATACCTGGATCGTGCCCCCCTGTTCGGCGTTCTTCTTGCGCGACGATGTTTTCTTATTGTTTGCCGTATTTTAGGGGAGATTTTGTGATTTGCTAATGATTCAGCAAGCGAGCTTAATCCGCCCGACCGTGCCGTCGCCCGCCGCAACCCAGTATCCGCCGCCGGTCGCCGGGTGAAGGTCTTCCAAGAATGATCCGTTCGTGACCTTAACGGCGGTTGGCCACGTCTGTCCCCCATCCTGCGTCGCATAGGCCGTACCGCCCGACCCGACGATAAGACCGCAAGCCGGCGTTTCGAACGCAACCGCATTTACGATTGCACCAAGCGGCGTTTTCGGAAGATGGGTCCACGTTTTTCCGCCATCTTCTGTTTTGAGCAAAGTGCCTCCGACGCCACCCGCGTAGCCGACGCGGTCGTCGACGAAACTGAAGTCGCTGATGCGATTTTGACCTGCGTGGACGGTTTGCCACGTCTTTCCGCCGTCGATCGTGCGGCGGATCAAGCCGCTGCTCTTATCGTCGTTCTGCCACGGCGTGTCGCCACCGCCCACGAGACCGAATTCCCGGTTGAAAAAGTGTAACGCCCAAAGCTTTGATTTGGTGCCGGTGGCGATTCGCTGCCAGGAGTTGCCGCCATCTGTCGTCCGCAGGAGTGTTCCATCGACACCGGAAGCATGACCAAAGGTGCGATTATGAAACTTGAGCTCATAAATCGTCGCGCCCGTGCCGGAGATGCTTGTCTCGAAACTCTTACCGGCGTCGCGCGACCTCAGTATCAAGGCTTTCCCGTTCACGAACCCGCCTGTGCTGCCGGCAACAAAGATATCGCGGCCGTTTGCAATGGCGGTTGCAATCAAAAGCGGTTCGCCGTCGAGCACCCGCCCGGTCCACGGACTGTCCTTCCGAGAAACGACAACAGCACCGTCCGTGCCGGTGGCGACGCGGAGGCCATCCCCGGATGAAATACCCCACATCGACCATTTCAATTTCGAACTCTGAAATTCTTGCGCCATGGCGCTCGACGCGAAAGAGAGTCCCGCAAGAGCGATAAGGATGATTCGTTTCACAATTTGCTCGCAGGTGGTGTTCAATTATCAAATTCTACCCAAATTCACGCCTGTTTCGATTAACGACACCGTGAAGAGAGCGGTTCAAACTTTCCCGATCCGAAATAGGTCTTACACTGCATGTCGGATCGAGACCGGAGCGAGTTGGTGATGGAAACAGAAGGCGATAGAGGCCGTGTCAATCGGCTGGAGGACCCTGCGCTCCTGCGGGGCGAGGGCCGGTACATTGATGATGTCGTCCGACCCAACATGCTCGAAGCGGCATTCGTGCGCAGTCCCTACGGACACGCTGCGGTCGGTGCCATCGATACTGAAGCGGCGAAAGAGCTACCGGGCGTTCATAGCGTCCTGACACGCGATGACATCAAACCGTATTTGCAGAACGAATTCCTTGTCGTGGGTCTGCCCAGTAAACTGTACAAACAGAACCGGAACCGGCCGGCACTCGCGCATCAGGAAGTTGTTCATGTGGGAGAACCGGTCGCGATTGTCATCGCCGATAATCGCTACATTGCCGAAGACGCCGCTGCCTTGGTGGATGTCGACTATAACCCGCTGCCCGCGATCGCGGATTGCCGGGCGGCGTTGGCACCGGACGCAGCGCTTGTACATGGTGATGGACCCGACAATCTCCTCTCCGAGTTCGAGATCGGTTATGGCGATGTGGACAGCGCTTTTGCGTCAGCGCCGCATGTCTTTAGAGAGTCATTGTGGCAGCACCGCGGCGGCGGTCATTCGATGGAGTGTCGGGGCGGCATCGCGGACTACGATGCGGCGGAAGATTTTCTGACCTATTGGTGTTCGACGCAGACACCTCACGCGGCAATGCGCACCTTGGTCGATATGCTTGGCCGCGATGAAAGCGACATCCGCGTCGTGACGCCGGACATCGGCGGCGGGTTTGGCCCGAAACTCGTATTCTATCCAGAAGACGTGACGCTCTGTATCGCCTCGATGATCTTGAAACGGCCGGTGAAATGGATCGAGGATCGCCGTGAGCATTTCGTCGCTACTACCCAGGAACGTGACCAGTATTGGGAAATCGAAGTCGCGGCCGATTCCGACGGCAAGGTACTTGGGATACGCGGTGAGATCATTCACGACCACGGGGCGTATACGGGCCGCGGCATCAACCTTGCGGCCAACTCCGCCGAGACGCTGACGATGGGATATGTGGTGCCGACTTGCATGATGAATGTGAAGGTCGCGCTGACGAACAAGATTCCGGCAACGCCTGTGCGGGGTGCCGGGCATCCGCAGGCCGCGTTTGCAATGGAGCGTTTGCTCGACCGGATTGCGCAAGAGCTCGATATTGACCGGGCCGAAGTACGCCGCCGGAACTTCATTCCGCCGGATGCGATGCCGTACGAAAAACAATTGCATGCACGCAGTGGACTGCCGGTCGTTCTCGACACGGGCGAGTATGAAATCGTGCAGCAAAAAGCGCTCGACCGAGCGGATTGGAGCGGCTTCAGGGCGCGACAGGCGGCGGCGCGGGCAGATGGACGTTATCTCGGTATCGGTCTTGGTAACTATGTGAAAGGCACCGGGCGAGGGCCGTTCGAAGCGGTGACTGTTCGTATCGGCACATCGGGGAAGATATTCGTGGCCTGCGGCGGATCGACCATCGGACAGGGGACCCGCACGATGCTGTCCCGGGTCGTCGCCGCACAACTCGGAGGTGACCCCGAGAACATCGTCGTCTCCATTGGCGATACAGCTGCGATTTCGAACGGGATCGGCACCTCGAACAGTCGACTTACCGTGACGGCCGGCTCGTCTGCGCACATGGCGGCGACGGCCGTGCGAGAGAAAGTCCTGCGCGTGGCCGCCGATATGCTCGAAGCGGCTGAAACCGATCTTGAGATTGTAGGGGCTGAGGTACGGGTGCGTGGTTCGGACCTCAAGGTCGGTCTCGGCGATGTCACCAAAGCCGTTGCAGGAACGCCCGGATATCGCCTTCCCGAAGGCGTGACGCCAGGTATGGAAGCAACGGAGATGTTGGTAATCGAAGAAGAGACTTTTGCGAGCGGCAGCGCCGTCGTCGAGGTTGAAGTCGACCCTGAGACGGGGAAGGTCGATATCGTCAATTACGTGATGGCGCAGGACAGCGGTCGCATTTTGGATCGGGAGATCGCGGAAGGTCAGCTCTATGGCGGTATTGCCCACGGGATTGGAAATGCGCTTTTCGAATGGATGCGCTACGACGACGACGCGCAACCGATCTCTGCGACCTTCGCGGAATATTTGCTGGTGACAGCGCCGGAGGTGCCGACTGCAGAGCTCATTCTGCACGAGACGCCAACGCCGCGGAATCCGTTGGGCGTCAAAGGAATAGGCGAGACCGGATTGATGCCGACGACTTCGGCGGTTATCTCTGCGATCGAGGATGCGCTCTCGCCATTTGGCGTGCACCTGACGCGCGTTCCGCTCACGCCGCCCGATATTCTGGCCGCCATTGCCGAATCAACCGGTTGAGAAATTTCCGAGTATCATATCCGAGGCTTTTTCCGCCATCATGAGGACCGGCGCGTTGATGTTGCCGGATGTCAGGTCGGGCATGGCAGACGCGTCGACGACCCGGAGCGATTGGGCGCCTTTCACGGTCATATCCGGATTGAGAACCGACAGTTCGCCAACTCCCATGGCACAGGTGCAGGCCGGATGATGAGCCGTCACCATGGTCTCTCGAATCCAGTCGTCGATTGCATCATCGCTGTCGACGTGGACGCCGGGATTGATCTCGTCGCCCCGGTATGGGTCGAGCGGCGCCTGCACCGTAGCACGGCGCGCCATGCGAACGCCTTCGCGTAATTTTACGAGATCGTCGTTCACAGAGAAAAAATTCTGAAAGACCTTCACGTTCTCCTGCGGGTCGGCAGACCGGAGTTCAAGACGGCCGCGGCTTTCGGGGTGCAGCAGGATCGGACGTATGCCGAATCCGTCTTCGTAAGCGGTTTTCAGAAACGGGAACCAAAGATGCGCGTGCGCCGGTAAGCCGCGGAAAATGAATTGAATGTCCGGCACCGCCAATTCCGGGCGCGATTTGACATGGCCCAGGAGGCCGCCCGGTAGAACGGTCGCATGACCCCTGCCGAAGAAATGAGCCTGCAGCATCGCCATCGCCATTCGATCGAACCGCATCCTGCTGTGGAAGGGGCCCGGCGACTTGCGGCGGTAGCTGATCATGACGGCCAAGTGGTCTTGCAGGTTGGCGCCAACACCAGGCAAGTCGTGTAGGACGTTGATGCCATGATCGCGTAGATGCTTCGCCGGTCCGATCCCGGAAAGCATCAAGAGATGCGGCGAATTGAAAACCCCGCCACAGAGGATGACCTCACGGTCGGCATGAATCGTTCGAGCGACACCACCCTGTTGATATTCGAGGCCGACGGCTTTGGAGCCTTCGAACAAGATACGGGTCGCCTGCGCCTCGGTGATCAACGCCAAGTTCGGCCGTGAGAGGACCGGCTTCAAGAAAGCGTTGGCGGCACTGCAGCGGCGACCGTCCTTGATCGTGAACTGCGCGCGTCCGAAACCTTCTTGTTCGGCGCCGTTGTAGTCCGATGTAAACGCGTAACCGGCCTCTTTGCCCGCTTCGATCCAGGCGTCGAACAATGGGTCGTTGAAGGGCGAGGGGACGACGCCGAGCGCCCCAGAATCACCCCGATAGGTGGTGTCGGGCGTGCCCGCCCAGGTCTCGTTTCGCTTGAAAAACGGCAGCACGTCGTCATAGCCCCAACCGGTGGCACCCTTTTGCGCCCAACGATCGAAATCGCCGCGGTGGCCGCGGACATAGGCCATGACGTTGATCGACGAAGAGCCGCCCAGTACTTTGCCACGCATGGCCTCGATAACGCGGTTGTTGGCGTGCGGTTCCGGCTCGCTGTCGTAACCCCAATCGTGCCGCCGCTCCTTGTGCATCTTGCCGATGCCGATGGGAATATGGATCAATGGGTCAGTGTCCTTGGGACCGGCTTCCAAGAGCGCGACACGTACCTTCGGGTCGGCGCTCAATCGGTTCGCCAGAACGCATCCCGCCGACCCTGCGCCGACGACAACGAAATCAGCGCGCTCAGTCATCCTGAGGCAGGACGATCGCGCGGCCTTTGATACGGCGGCTTTGGACGGCTTCAAGAGCTTCGGCGAAATTCGAGAGCGGATAGGTCTCGACAGGGGCGGCCTTGATCTTGCCCTTGTCGTAGAGCTGAAAAACGTCGGCAAAGCATTCCGCCATCATGTCTGGTCGGCGTTTGCGGTAGTCGCTTACCTGGAGTCCGCTGACCTCAATGTTCTTGAGCAAGAGATAGTTCGCCTTCAGCGTCGGAATATCGCCCGCGGCAAAGCCGACAACGACCAAGCGGCCGCGCCAGGCAAGTGCGCGCAAGGCGGCACTAAAAATCTCGTCGCCGAGCGGATCCATAATCACATCCACGCCT
>PAZH01000027.1 GCA_002716125.1 Rhodospirillaceae bacterium | reverse complement strand
TGGGAGAAAAATGGTGGGCGCGACAAGATTTGAACTTGTGACCTCCGCCGTGTGAAGACGGCGCTCTAAACCAACTGAGCTACGCGCCCCGCCCAAGGGGGCTCATCCCTGAGGGGGCTTCATCTACGGGGCGGTTGCGCCCAAGTCAAGCGTGGAGGCGGGTGACGGCGCCGGGGATATCGCTGAAGCGATCGACGAGAATATCGCCGCCGAGCGACTCGACCGGGGTTGTCGTGTAGCCGAATGTCACGAGGATGACCGGCATATCGGCGTTTCGAGCGGCGGCGATGTCGTTGTAGCTATCGCCGACCATGATGGCGGATTGGCCGGATGCCTCCATCAACTCGAGCGTACCTAAGAGGTGTTGTGGGTCCGGTTTGCGGACAGGGAAGTAATCGCCGCCGACGACCGCCTCGAAATACGGCATCAATCCGAGTTCGGTCAGAATCGTTTCGCTCGGCGCCTGCGGCTTGTTGGTGCAAACGCCCATTCGATAGCCGGCCTCGGCAAAGCCGTCGAGGGAGTCGGTTACCCCTTCGAAGGGCCGTGAGAGGACGGCACAATTCGGGACGTAGATTTCAAGGAACTCCGTAAAGAGCGCGTCAAGCTGTTCGGCCGACGCCGGTGCGCCGGTCTCCTTGAAACCGCGGTCGAGCAGAGCACGTGCACCGTCGCCGACCAGTTTCTTCACGGCATCGATCGGCAGCGTGGTGCGCCCATGACGGCGCAGGATGGTGTTCATCGTTTCAACCAAATCGGGGGCGCTGTCGATAAGAGTGCCGTCGAGGTCGAAGAGAAGGATCGGTTTTGGATCAGTCATGGGAAAGAGTGTCTAAGTCGGATAAAGCGGTATCACAAGCGCTCGTATAGTTTCGCGCCGATGTCCCGCGATGTCTCCACGAAGCTGTTGGTCGCCGGGGAAACCGCGCTCTCCCGCCAGGCAATCGACAATTCCATCATCAGCGTATCCGGTAAACCGTCCAGTTCCTTGAAAAGGATACCGTCAAGACGCAGGCGTGTTACCGCGTGCGGGCCGATCGCGACGCCCATGCCGGCCGCGACCATACTAACCAGGTGGACGGGATCGTTGATAATCTCTGGTTCGAGACCGGCCCGCTGGCAGGCGCGGACCAGTCGGGTTTGGAAGGTCGTGTACCAACTCGTCGGCACCATGGCGAATAGGGGCATGTCGAGCATTTCGAGATCGATCCGTTCTGCCGCCGCCAGCGGATGATCGTCCGGTAAAATCGCCACCAAGCGTTCCGAATAAATTCGTTCCATCGCAAGACCCTCGATCTCAGCCAAAGGCGGGCGCAAAAACGCAACATCGATTTGGTGATCCAGCAACGCGGCGATCTGTTCTGCGCTGGTCATCTCATGCAGTTCCAGGTGAATGTCCGGATTGCTCTGCCGGAAGCCACGGGTGACGGCCGGCAGAAGCTCGTAGGAGGCGGTGAGGACGAAACCGATTTCGACGCGGCCAAGGCGCCCCCGTGCGACATCCATGACATGGGCCAGTGCACGGTCGGCCTGCGCCAAGACCCGATGCGACTCTGTCAGCATGACCTCACCTGTTCGGGTCAAGGTGACTTTGCGTTTACCCCGGTGGAAGAGCTTGGCGCCGATATCTTCTTCGATCCGTTGGATCGCCTGACTCAGAGGCGGTTGCGACATGTTGAGCCGTTCCGCGGCGCGGCGGAAATTCAGCTCTTCGGCGACGGCGACGAATTGGCGCATCTGTCGGAGATCAATCATTATTTGATATTAAAAATATATCAAAATAGTTTCAAATTAATATTATATATATTGAATGGGGTGCGCATATGATGCTTCAACGATGAACGAAGCGCTTGGGAAACCCTCCCCCCTCCCCCCAAAGTTCCAAGTGCGCAGGAGAAAGTTAGACAGATGACGATTGTAAATTTGGCGAAGAACGAAATGTCCGGAACCCTGAGCCTCCACGAGGTCGATGTGAAGATCGCCAGTGCACGGCGGGCGCAATCCGAAGCGATCAAGCGGATCGTTGTCGGTTCGATTTCCGCCATCGACCGGCGCCTCTTGCACCGCGCCTAATACCGGGCAAGGTTTTAGACTGATTGAGACATTAAGACCCCCACCTCCCCCTGATTACGCTGCGGCTTTGTCCGCGGCGTAATTTTTTGAAATATTGTAACCGTTCGCGAAACAATATGTGACTTGGCCCCGGACTCGGCCTGTGGCACTTTCCGTCACCATTACGAACCCGCCAGACAGCCGCTTACCGGACCATGTCGGAACACCTTATCGCCGCAATCGTGCTCGCTGCCGGAAAAGGCACCCGGATGAAATCCGCGCTGCCGAAGGTTTTGCACAACATCGCCGGACAACCGATGGTCCGCCATGTGTTGGACGCCGTCGAGCCATTGGCGCCGGCTGAGACGCTCGTCGTTGTCGGGCCCGATATGGACAATGTTGCGGCCGCTGTCCAACCGGCGAAAACCGTTATCCAGGAGGATCAAGCCGGGACCGGCGACGCGGTCAGGGTCGCGGTCGAGGCCATGTCGACGCGCACGGGAACCGTGCTTGTATTGTTTGGCGGCGATCCGTTGATCCGCACCGAAACCGTCAGCCGGCTTATCGCGGCGCGACAAGCAGGCGCCTCGGTCGTCGTGCTCGGGTTCCGGGCGGGCGATCCGACAGGATACGGTCGTTTGATCCTCGACGAAGGAGGTGCGCTGGAAGCCATTGTCGAAGACAAAGACGCGAGTGAGAATCAGCGCGCAATCGATCTTTGCAATGCCGGTGTCATGGCAATCGACGCGGCGTGTATCGAGGACCTTTTGGCGCGTATCGGAAACGACAATGCCAAGGGCGAGTATTACCTGACAGATATCGTCGGCTTGGCGCGGAACGATGGGCTGAATTGCAGCGTTGTCACGGCCGATGAAGACGAGCTTATGGGGGTCGACAGCCGCGCGGACCTTGCGCGCGCCGAAGGACTGTGGCAAGCGGCGCGTCGGCGGCGAGCGATGGATGAAGGTGTGACCTTACTCGATCCCGATACGGTTTATTTTTCGCACGATACGATTTTGGGCGCCGATGTGATCGTGGGTCCAAACGTCGTGTTCGGCCCGGGCGTCGAGGTGGGGAATAATGTTGAGATTCGGGCGTTTTGCCACGTCGAAGGGGCCAAGATATCGGAGGGCGCGCTGATTGGACCCTACGCACGTCTCCGACCCGGGACCGAGATCGGTAAAGACGTTCATATCGGTAACTTTGTCGAATTGAAAAACACCACCATGGCACCGGGCGCAAAGGCGAATCATCTGGCCTATGTCGGTGATTCCGAAGTTGGTGCGAAGGCAAATATCGGCGCCGGTACCATCACCTGCAATTACGACGGGTTCGAAAAGCATAAAACGATCATCGGAGACGGGGCGTTCATTGGCTCCAATTCGGCCCTCGTCGCGCCGGTCACGATCGGAAAGAGTGCGATTGTCGGCGCCGGCTCCACAATCGCGCGGAACGTCGCGGCGGATGCGCTTGCGATCGAACGTTCCAAACAAATCGATCTTGCCGGACGCGCGAAAGCGTTCCGTGAAGACAAGGCGGCCGCCAAGGCGGCGAAGAAGAAAGGCTAGGCCGTAGGATGTGCGGGATCATTGGCATTATCGGGAAACAGACAGTCGCCCCGCTACTCGTCGAGGGATTACGCCGGCTTGAATATCGCGGATACGATTCGGCCGGCGTGGCGACTTTGGTGAACGGATCGATCGAACGCCGACGCGCGCAAGGCAAACTTGTTAACTTGGAAGACCGTCTTGAAGCGGAGCCTGTCACCGGCATGATCGGCATCGGTCATACGCGGTGGGCAACCCACGGTGTGCCGAGTGAGGACAACGCCCATCCGCACGCGACATCCCGGGTCGCGGTGGTGCACAACGGCATTATCGAGAACTTTCAGGAGTTGCGAGAGGAGCTTTCGGGCGCCGGCCATAATTTCGAGACGGACACCGATACCGAAGTGATCGTGCATCTCGTCGACGGCTATCTCGCGGACGGAAGTTCGCCGAGCGAGGCGGTTGCGCGTGCCTTGCCGCGTCTTGAAGGCGCGTTTGCGCTGGTCATTATATTTGCCGGCGAGCACGACCTGATGATCGGCGCGCGGCGCGGCAGTCCTTTGGCCATCGGTTATGGCGACGGCGAGATGTATTTTGGCTCGGACGCCTTGGCGCTAGCGCCGCTAACCCAGCGTATTTGCTATCTCGAAGAAGGCGATTGGGCGGAAGTCACCTCGAGTGGCGCCAAGACCCGGAATGCCGCCGGTGACGCTGTCGAGCGTCCCATTGTGCAGACCGCTCTATCGGGCGCCATGATCGGTAAGGGCAACTATCGCCATTTCATGGAAAAGGAAATCCACGAACAGCCGGCTGTTATCGGCGACACGCTGCATTCGATGCTGAACCCGGCAACGCAAACAATTACCTTGCCGCCGACGGAGATCGACCTGACGTCTGTCCCCAGCGTCTCGATCAGTGCGTGCGGTACCGCGTATTACGCCGGTCTGGTGACGCAATATTGGATCGAGAGCCTTGCGGGTATCCCGGTGATGACCGATATCGCGTCGGAGTTTCGGTATAGACAACCGCCGATGACGAAGGGCGGGTTATCGATTTTCGTTAGCCAGTCCGGGGAGACGATGGATACGTTGGAGGCGCTTCGATATGCCGCTGCGCAGCACCAGCGCATTGTCTCGGTCGTGAATTCCCCGGAGTCGAGTATCGCGCGGGAGTCGGACGCGGTGCTCAAGACATTGGCGGGACCGGAGATCGGCGTCGCGTCGACGAAAGCCTTCACGACACAGCTGACTGTGCTCGCTTGCTTTGCCATTGCGCTCGCCAAGGCGCGCGGTGCCATCGATCGGGAACGCGAAGCGCAGTTGACCGTCGCTTTGGCTGAGGTGCCGGGCCGGGCGTCGGAGATCTTGCATCACAACGATCGCATCGCCGAAATCGCCCGCGTCGTGTCGGAGGCCCGTGATGTGCTTTATCTGGGGCGCGGGACAAGTTATCCCATCGCGCTCGAAGGGGCGCTGAAGCTCAAGGAAATTTCCTATATCCATGCCGAAGCTTATGCGGCCGGCGAAATGAAACACGGCCCCATCGCGCTCATTGACGAGGATGTGCCTGTCATCGTCATTGCTCCCGGCGGCGATCCGTTGTTCGACAAGACCGCGGCGAATGTCCAGGAAGTCGTCGCCCGGGGCGGCAAAGTAATCTTCCTCTCCGACGGTCCGGGTATTGCTAAGATGAAGGCGCAGGCCAAGCCTTGGGCGTCCATTGCCCTGCCGACCGTCGACCCTTTTGTGGCCCCGATCCTCTATGCCATCCCGGTCCAGCTGCTGGCCTATCATGCGGCCGTCGTCAAAGGCACGGATGTCGATCAGCCGCGCAATCTGGCAAAGAGTGTGACGGTCGAATAGGCCCGTAGAGCGGCGATACATCAAACTTGCTCTGGATGCGGTTCCGCGACGGCGATGAGATGTTGGGTCTCGCCGATCTGAACGGCGACAATAACGATGACATCCTGTGGCGGGACGAAACCGGACTCACCTTCGCCAGCCTTTCCGGTAATCCGGATACCATACAGGTCATCGGTGATCGCGATGGCGACACCTTGCTCGATATCCAGGATTTCGACGGCGACGGCAACGACGACCTGCTGTGGCAGGATCAGTCGGGCGGCACGTGGATCGCGTCGGCCGGCGATCAATCGAATTTGACCTGGTTCGGTGATCGCTCAGGTGAAGAACTGCTCAGCTACGATCCGGATAACTTCTCAATAATCGGTTAAGCCTGTCGCAAATTGCTGGCGCTGCTCTGAGCTTCGCGGAACAATAGGTGAAACCAGGAGGGTCGAGCTATGGCGGTCAATAAAGCGCATGACGAGTTTCACGCGGTCGATTTGAGCAGTGGCTGGGAAGTGCCGCCCGGATATCCCGAGGGCATCCAGCAAAAGATTCTATCGGGCGCCTTGGATGAAGATGGCAAGAGCGGTAGCCGGACCCGGCTCCTGCGGTTCGACCCCGGTATCTACACGACGCAGCCCTTCGTGCACGACTATTGGGAAGAAGTTTATCTCGTCTCCGGCGACTTGACCGTCGGCAATGACGAGAACGGGGACGGCGGGGAAGCGTTCGAGCCGAACACTTACGCCTGTCGCCCGCCCGGTGCCTATCACGGCCCGTTCAAATCGAACGGCGGGTGTATGCTCCTAGAAATTCATTACTACGACCCGGCTTGATGTGAATGATACGCATAGCGTGAAGCCGCGGTGCGTATTGCCGGGCGTTGTCATTGCGTTTCTTTTGAGCGCCTGTGCGACATCGCCGGACATGAGAGATGGATTGGTTTGGCAGTCGGCGCCGGACGGTAGTGTCCGACGGAGCGGCGGCCCGAATGCGCAGCATTTTTGCGCCGGCAAAAATTATCCGAACGCACGCGAGTACGGTGTCTGGCGTTTCAGCGAACCCTGCACCCGCGTCGGCAACTTCAGCGGGATGCAGCGCCTCTATCGTCACAACACGGTTCGGGCCGGGCAACCGAGCCGGATGTCCAGAGGGCCTCTTTCACAGCCGATGGCGGATAAGCTGTCCCTCTACCTGGACCGCTATCCGGCGACATCGCTACTCGTTATGCGGGCGGGCCGTCTTGTCTTCGAGCGCTACCAGTATTCGGGGGTGCCGTCGGATCGTTTTGCGTCGTTCTCGATGACCAAAAGCGTGGTCGCTATTTTGGTGGGTATCGCTCTGGATGAGGGGCGAATCGGCTCACTCGACGATCTTGCCGAACAATATCTGCCGGCGTTGAGTGGCACGGTCTGGGGCCGCGTCTCAATCCGGAATCTATTGCGGATGTCGAGTGGCATCGCGTGGCGGCGAACTGAAGATACCAATCTTCATGAGCGCGACATTCTGGTCCGAAAAATGCCGATTGCCGCGAGCCTGAAACGCTTCGATCGGCTGAATTTCGAAGCAGGCCGAAAGTTTAATTACAACAACGCCAACACGAGCGTACTCGGTCTTGTTGTAGCTCGCGTTTTTGGCGCGCCGTTGGCCGATGTCCTCTCGAAACGGATTTGGCGGCCGATGGGGGCCGAACGGGACGCGTATTGGATGACCGACGTCGATCAGCGCGAGACCGGCTTTGCCTATTTGAATGCATCGCCGCGCGATCTTATCAGGTTGGGTCAGTTGCTATTGGCGTTCGGCAAATTGGACGACCGGCAGATAATTCCAGCGCGTTGGGTCGCGCAATTGGCCGGAGAGGGCATTACAGGGTGCCCATTCGCGCCCGGATGTATTTTTGGGAAGTGGGGATACGCATACCAGACTTGGTTGCTGCCGGACCGGTTGGGTTATTTCTTTTGGGGCGTCTACGGACAGCTCTTGATCATATTACCGAAGAGCCAAACGGTCATTCTTCAGACGGGCATTGCCGATAAGCCGACATTCCGCGAGGAATTTCTTGATCTCGTGCGAGAACTTGCCGTTGCGCGATGAACAAAAGAAAACCGGGCCGCAGAGCGGCCCGGAATTCTTAAAGTCTTGCGACAGGCCGTCTTACGAAAGACTGTCTAGCGTCGCCAGTACCTCGTCCGGATGGTCGGCCGGGGTTACTTTCGGATATACGGCTGCGACTTTCCCATCCGGTCCGACCAGGACCGAAATGCGGGCGGGACGCGGCGAGTCCGCTTCGGCAGCGCCGTAAGCGATGGACATCGACTTGTCGGTGTCGCTCAACAAATCGTACGGAAAGTTGAACTTATCTTTGAACGCAAGATTGTCGGCCGGGCTGTCCATACTGCAGCCGAGGATGACGGCGTTCTTCTTCTCGAAATCTTGGATTCGATCACGGAACCCATTGCCTTCGATCGTTCACCCAGGGGTATCGGCCTTCGGATACCACCAGATCAGAACGTATTTTCCCGAATGGTCGGCGAGCGAAACGTCGCTACCGTCCTGGTTCGGGATTCTGAAGGCAGGGGCCTGATCACCAACGTTGACCATGGTCATTACTCCCTGTTTGCAACGTTAATGCTTCTACGCGATTCGCGCGGGCCGGTACATGGATTTCTTGGTGGAGCAGCGATTATTCGCGTTTAAATCGTCAGAAGACCGCCGTGGTCCTTGAGCCATTTCCGTCGCTGTTTGTAATCCGGTAAGACCGCCTCAACGCGCTGCCAGAACGCCGGCGCATGGTTCAAATGGTGCAGGTGCGCCATTTCGTGAACGACCACGTAGTCGAGGATGTGCTCCGGTGCCATCACGAGCTTCCAGTTGAAGGTGATTCGCCCTTCGACGTCGCATTTCCCCCACATGCTTTTGTAGTCGCGGAAAGAAATGCGTTTTGGCGTGCGTCCGATACGCGGGCTAAAGAACGCGACCCTCTGGGTGAGCACGGTCTCCGCTTCCGATTTATACCAACGCAAGAAGGCCGCTCGAATACTGCGGGCCCGCCGTTCGGGTATTTGGCTCCGGCGCGCATGCACGACGAAAGACCCTTCGACGAGTTCAGCAAGCGCCTTGCGGCCGTCAACGACCTTTAGCGGGTATTCTTCTCCCAGATAGAGGAATTGCTCCCCATCGACGAATGTACGCTCTGTTCGCTTCTTCGTCTCGGCCTGCTTTGCCAGTTTGCCGCGGACCCAATCCGTGTTGGTTGCGATCAACGCGTCGATTTCCCTGTCGGAGACGTGCTTCGGGGATAAGATGACGATTGCACCGTCACGAACGGAGAGCGCGATCGATTTCTTGCGGGCCGTCCGGCGTACGGTTATCGGGGCTCCTTCGAAGTCACCGAAATACCGTGTGTCCGACGATTTAGTCATTCGTATCGCGGCCAGGCATGGGATAGGCGGCGGCAAGGCCGTCCAAGTCGTCGTTCGTTAATTTATCGATGACGTCCGGAACGTCCGCTTCTTGGACACCCATGACATAAGGTCCGTTGGGCAGGATACGCATAGTGGGGCCAGCGTGGCATTGTCCCATGCAGTGAACGGCTTCGATGCGCCAGTCGATACCGGCGTCTTCGACCGCTTTGGTGAGAGCGGCAACCATCTCGCGACTGCCGACGGCACCGCAAGAGGGCAACCGGTTGCCGGCGCGAAAATTGATGCAGGCGCGCAGCCAAGGCTTTGGCGTTTCGTCTTTGGCGTCTGTCACGTTAATGGTTCCTGTCGGGTATCGCTCTATACACTCGCTGATTTAGCGTTTGGCAAGCTGCCTATATCTTCCTACCCTGTTGCGAGGGGAGAGGCCAATTGTCACAATCTCTCAAATATAGTGAATGAATTTCCAACATCACGCGGTTTGAACCATGACTGATATCCCTGTAACGGCGCCATATGACGGATCGGCGATCGATACCGTTCCCAATGCAACGATGGAAGATGTCGAAAATGCCATGGCTACGGCACACGCGCTCTATCGTAACCGGGATGGTTGGCTCTCCAAGCCGCAACGGATCGATATCCTGAGACGGGCGGCTGAAATCATTAAGGAGCGCCGCGAAGATTTGGCGCTACAAGCCGCGCGCGAAGGCGGCAAACCGCTCATGGATTCGTTGGTTGAGATCGACCGCGCTGCCGACGGTGTCGAGAACTGCGTCGAAGTGCTGCGTTCGGAAGGCGGACGCGTCATTCCGATGAGCCTGAACCCTTCGTCGACGGGCCGGGTCGCGTTCACGCAATTCGAACCCATCGGACCTGTGGTCGCGGTTAGCGCCTTTAATCATCCGTTTAATCTGATTGTCCATCAGGTGACGCCGGCCATCGCTGTTGGTTGTCCGGTCGTCGTTAAACCTGCCGATATCACGCCCCTGTCGTGCTTTGCCTTCGTTGATATCCTTTACGAAGCCGGACTGCCGAAGGAATGGTGCCAGATCGTGGTGCCGCAGGACCTCGACGTCGCGAGCGCGCTGGTGTCAGACGAACGTAATGCTTTCTTCAGTTTTATCGGTTCGGCGCGGGTTGGTTGGATGTTGCGTTCGAAATTGGCGCCGGGCACGCGCTGCGCGCTGGAACACGGCGGCGCCGCACCGGTCATTCTGGCGGCCGATGCGGATCTCGACGACGCTTTGCCGCGGCTCGCCAAAGGCGGGTTTTATCATGCAGGTCAGGTCTGCGTTTCCGTCCAGCGAATCTTCGCGCATTCGTCGATTGCCGAGAAAGCCGCTGAAGGTTTGGCGGATCTTGGCGCCAAGATGAAGGTCGGCGATCCGACGTCGGCGGATACAGAAGTCGGTCCGTTGATCCGCACCGGCGAAGTCGACAGGGTCGACGAATGGGTGCAGGCCGCGATTGCCGGCGGTGCCAAGTGCCTGACGGGCGGTGAGAAACTGTCTGATACTTGCTACAAGCCGACGGTCCTGCTCAATCCGCCAGCGGACGCCAATGTATCGACGATGGAGATCTTCGGTCCGGTCATCTGTGTTTATGCCTATGACGACATCGATGAGGCGATCGAACAGGCGAATTCTTTGCCGGTTTCCTTCCAGGCCGCTGTGATGACGAAGGACATCGATACGGCAATGCGCGTCTACAACCGGATCGACGCGACGGCCGTTATGGTGAACGAGCACACGGCGTTCCGCGTCGATTGGATGCCGTTCGCTGGTGCCCGTCAGTCGGGCCACGGCGTCGGCGGCATTCCGTTCACGATGCATGAGATGCAGATCGAGAAGATGATGGTTCTGCGCTCGGACGAACTTTAGGGCGAAGCTAGAAGGTAAAGCATGCCGCACGACCATGACCACACCGACCCGCCGAGCGATCTCGAACTCCGGGTGAAGGCGCTCGAATCGCTGCTGGTCGAGAAAGGCTTGGTCGATCCGGCCGCCTTGGACGCATTGATCGACACCTACGAGAACAAGGTTGGCCCGCGAAACGGTGCGAAGGTGATTGCGAAGGCATGGAGCGAACCGGACTATAAGGCCTGGTTGTTGGACGATGCCACAGAGGCGATTGCCTCCCTCGGTTTTACCGGACGGCAGGGCGAGCACATGATGGCGTTGGAGAATACGCCGTCGCTGCATAACGTCGTCGTTTGTACGCTTTGCTCCTGTTATCCCTGGCCTGTCCTGGGTTTGCCGCCGTTGTGGTACAAGGCGGCGCCCTATCGGTCTCGCGTGGTCTCGGATCCACGTGGTGTCTTACGCGAATTCGGCACCGAGCTCCCCGAAGATGTTGAGGTCCGTGTATGGGATTCGACGGCCGAGATGCGCTATCTGGTGTTGCCGATGCGACCGGATGGGACGGACGGTTGGGATGCGCTGCGGCTCGAAGACTTGGTCTCGCGCAATTCAATGATCGGGGTAGAGCCCGCGAAAGCACCAGCAATGGCGGCGGCGGAATGAACGGCGGACACGATCTCGGCGGGATGCACGGTTTAGGGCCGGTCGATCCCGAGCCTGAATCCGAAGAACCCGTATTTCATGCGGAGTGGGAGCGCCGGGCCTTCGCGTTGAACTTGGCGGCGGGCTTTCTCGGCAAGTGGAACATCGACCAAGGCCGTCATGCCCGCGAGCGTCAGCATCCGGCGGATTATCTCCGCAATACCTATTACGAGAACTGGCTGGCCGGGCTGGAAACCCTGTTGGTCGAGGCCGGTTTGGTCACGCCGGAGGAACTGGAATCGGGTGTCGCCGAAGGGCGTGCCGAGGATGTCCGCGTCTTGCTTGGTGAGAATGTCGAGGGGGCGCTTTCGAAAGGCGGACCGGTTACGATGGATATCCCGCTCGAGGCGTCGTTTCGCGCGGGCGATAGGGTGCGGGTCATCAATATCAATCCGCTCGGCCATACGCGCGCGCCGCGATATGCGCGGGGCAAGGTCGGAACCGTGGCACTCGATCACGGCGTTCACATCTTCGCGGACCGCAATGCGGAAGGCGTCAAAGAAGGTCAGCGCCTCTATAGCGTCGAATTCGACGGCCGGGAACTTTGGGGCGAGGCGGGTAGCGCGCGTGAAACCGTCCGCATCGATTTGTGGGAGCCACATCTCGAGGCTGCCGAATGACGTCGACGCCGCCTGATCTGGACTTGTTTGCCGGTATGCCGCGCGACGGCAGCGAACCGGTCTTTCGCGAACCGTGGGAGGCACAGGCATTTGCAATGGCGGTTCGCCTTCACGAGGCGGGTGTGTTCACCTGGCCGGAATGGGCGGCGGGCCTTTCGCGTGCTATCGAACGGGCGCAGGCGTCGGGCGACCGTGATTTTGGCGATACCTACTATCGCCATTGGCTGACCGCTCTCGAAGAGTTGATTGCCGAAAAGGGTGTGCTGGACCTATCTGACCTGGAGAGCCGCAAGGAAGAATGGC
The DNA here is from genome assembly GCA_002716125.1 of Rhodospirillaceae bacterium. GTDB lineage: Bacteria > Pseudomonadota > Alphaproteobacteria > UBA8366 > UBA8366 > UBA6544. Next base: position 50,754 of record PAZH01000027.1, on the reverse strand, counting down.
GAAACGCCTATCTCGCCACGCCGCATGGCGAGCCCATTGAATTGCGTAACGGGGAATAACGCATCTTGTTTTCGAGCCGGCTTCGTCCCAGGTTTCGGGAAACAGAGCGTGATTGAAGGAGTACGGCGATATGGCCGAATTTGACTACGATATGTTCGTCATCGGAATTGGATCCGGCGGCGTTCGCGCTGCACGGTTTGCGGCGAATTTCGGCGCCAAGGTCGCGGCGGCGGAAGACCGCTATATGGGTGGAACTTGCGTGAATGTCGGCTGTATCCCGAAGAAACTCTTCGTCTACGCCTCTCATTTTCCACACGACTTCGAAGATGCGGCCGCATATGGCTGGACGGTCGGCGAGGCGAGTTTCGATTGGCCGACTTTGCGCGACAACAAGGATAAGGAAATCGGGCGGCTCAACGGGATTTATGAAAACATGCTCGGCAATGCCGGCGTCGAGGTTTTTAAGGCGCGGGCCACGGTGGTCGATCCGCATACGGTCGATGTCGGCGGAAAACAGGTTACGGCAAAGTACATTCTGATCGCGACAGGCGGTTGGCCGTCGGTCCCGGATATCCCGGGCAAAGAGCACGCGATTACCTCGAACGAGTTCTTCCATATAGAAAAATGGCCGGAACGCGCCATTGTCGTGGGCGGCGGCTATATCGCCGTCGAGCTGACCGGCGTCTTCCACGGGCTTGGTACCAATGTTACCCAGCTCTATCGCGGGCCTCATTTCCTGCGAGGCTTCGATGACGACGTGCGTCACCACCTGGCGGATGAAATGCGGAAGCAAAAGGTCGACCTCCGCTTTAACGCGAATATCGCCCGGATTGAAAAGGACGGCGACGAGTTGGTCGCCGATCTCGAGGACGGCACGCAGATGCGCACGGACGTCATTTTGTATGCAACCGGACGCTCCCCGAATTCCGCCAATATCGGCCTTGAAGCGGCGGGGGTCGAATTGGGTAAAGGTGGCGCGGTCTTGGTTGACGAAGGCTTCAAGACGTCCGTGCCGTCGATCTACGCTATCGGGGACGTGATCGACCGCGTACAGCTGACGCCGGTTGCGCTTGAAGAAGGCATGGTGGTCGCCAACGCGTTGTTCAACGAGAAAGCGGGCGCGGTCGACTACACCAATATACCGACGGCGGTATTCAGTCAGCCGAGTATCGGCACCGTCGGATTGACGGAAGCGCAAGCGCGGGACAAATACGGCAAGGTCGACATTTATATGTCCGACTTCAAGGCGCTAAAGCATACGCTGACCGGTCGGGACGAGCGGACATTGATGAAAATGATCATTCATCCGGAGACCGATGCGGTGCTTGGCGTCCATATGGTCGGGCCGGAAGCCGGTGAGATTGTCCAAGGTATCGGCATCGCGCTCAAAGCAGGGGCCACGAAAGCGACTTTCGATGCGACCATTGGTATTCACCCGACATCGGCGGAAGAGTTCGTCACCATGCGCGAGAAAGTGCCGGACGAAGATCGCCGCGCTGCAGAATAATCGCCTTTCGCACGCAATAACTACAGATTTTTCAATATAAAACGGCTTTTTGCGTTGCAGCAAAAAGCCGTTTTCTTATGTGGTCCCGCGCGGTAGACTGCGCGCACCAGTCAGTGTGGGGACATCGGTGGAATGCTCTATTACCTCTACGAGATGCAACGGCTTTGGGCGGCGCCCGTCCAGTTGATGGCGGAGGGTGCGAAAGTCGCTCTGAACAATCCGTTCAATCCATGGAGCCATACGCCGGCCGGCCGGATCGCGGGCTCGGCTGTCGATCTCGTTGGGCATTTCACGCAACGCTACGGCAAACCTGACTGGGGCATTGAAGCGACGGAGATCAACGGTAAAACGGTGCCGCTCACGATTGAAACCGCGATCGAACGGACCTATTGCGATCTCATCCATTTTAAGCGCCAATCGAAGCGGAACGACCCAAAATTATTGATCTGTGCACCGCTCTCGGGACACTTCGCGACACTCGTGCGGGGCACCGTCGAGGCGATGTTGCCGGATCACGACGTCTACGTCACCGATTGGCGCGACTGCAGCATGATTCCCGCCACCGAGAATAAGTTCGATCTCGATGATTACATCGATTACCTCGTCGATTTTTTGCATTTCCTCGGGCCGAACACCCATGTGCTGGCGGTGTGCCAACCGGCCGTGCCGGCATTGGCGGCAACCGCCATCATGTCGGGCTGGAATGACAATTGTGTACCGGCCTCGCTGACGATGATTGGTGGACCTATCGATACGCGGAAATCACCGACGCAGGTCAATAAGCTCGCCAAAGAGCACGACATCGAATGGTTTGAGCGTAATGTGGTGGTCGATGTGCCGCCGCCATATCCGGGCGCATTCCGCAAGGTCTATCCCGGGTTCGTGCAGCTGACGAATTTCATTGCCATGAATCTCGACCGTCACCTCGCATCCTACCACGAGCTGTTCCAGCATCTCGTCCAGGGCGATGACGACGCCGCCGACCGGAAGCGCGCGTTTTACGAGGAATACCGCGCGGTGATGGACCTGCCGGCGGAGTTCTATCTGCAAACGGTTAAGGTCGTCTTTCAGGACCATGCACTGCCCAAAGGGGAAATGGTGCATCGTTGGCATCCAGTCCTGACCGAAAATATTACCGATACGGCACTCCTTTGCATTGAGGGCGAATTGGACGACATTTCGGGGATCGGCCAAACCAAAGCGGCGTTGGATATTACGCCGAAACTTCCGGACGGAATGAAGGAATATCATTTGCAGAAGGGTGTCGGACATTACGGCGTCTTCAACGGCGGCAAATGGCGGCGCGAAATTGCGCCGAAGGTGAAGGACTTCATTCGCAAGCACGACCGGGACCTTGATGCGGCTCGCGAAGCCGCCGACTAGTCGAGCCGACAAATAGCTTTTATCCGGCGGCATTCGCCATAGATCAGCTTTTGTGCTGATTGTGACACTTGTGTGCCGATGACCGATTCCCTTTGGATATTAAATCCGTCCGGACAGACCACCGCTGGCGCCTTTATCGACGACACTTTGGCCGCCCGCGTTGACGAGCGTGGTATGCGTGATCGCTGGCCGCTGGTGGCGGCGTTCCCGCGCCAACGCGTCGAAGTCGTACGCGGTATCGACCCGGTGGCGGAGGTCTCGCGTCTGTTCGATCTACGGGGCTGGACGGACGGTCTGCCAATTGTCGCTCCGACGACCGGGCGCGTCGAAGAGATGCTGGACTACGCGCCGTTCGCCCGCGATGCGGTGATTGGTGAGCTCGATCCTTTGAAAGGGCTAGCGACGGTCGAGAAACTTGCAATCAACGCCGTGATGGCCGGGTGCCGACCGGACTATTTTCCAATTTTAATTGCCGCTGTTCAGGCAATTGCGGAGCCCGAATTCAATCTTCGCGGTGTCCAAACAACGGACGAGAACGTTACGCCCCTGGTTCTGGTGAACGGGCCGATTGCGCGTCAGATCGGAATGAACGACAGCTTCGGTTGTTTAGGTCCCGGTTGGCGGTCGAATGCGACCATCGGACGGGCTTTGCGTCTGGTGATGCAGAATATCGGCGGCGGTTGGCCGTCGGTCGTGGCCTTCGCGGGATTGGGGCAGCCCGGCAAATTCACGCTCTGTTTTCCGGAAAATGAAATGCAGAGTCCGTGGGCGCCCTTTCATGTCGATGCTGGGTTTTCGGCAGACCAGAACGTGGTGACGGTGTTGCGGGCGGAGAGCGCGATCAATGTGACCGGCGGGCTTGAAGAAGCCGCCAGCGTCATGGGCTCTGCCGCGTCCGCGTTTTCTTGGCTGCATGGCGGCATTGTAACGGTCGCGATTTCGCCGGCGACTGCAGCGGCATTGGACCGCGACGGTATCTCGAAGGCCGAAGCGCGGGTTTGGCTCCACGAGAACGGCCGGATTTCGAGCGAAGAGTTGAAGACGCTTTGGATCTACAACAATGCCGGAAAGGCGAAGGAATGGCCGGATTGGGCTTTGAAGGCGATTGATGCCGGACGGGTGCCGCCGGTCGAAGACCCGGACAAGATTACGCTGGTCGTTGCCGGGGGTGATATTCCAATCGCACAACAGGCCTATTTCCCGACCTGGGGTTATCCGGATTGTCGTATTATGAAAGAGGTCGCTTTGCCGACCGGCTGGCAGCCGATTAATGAGGAGACGAGTGGATGAGACGACCTGGCGATCCTTTTGACGTGTTGGTGGTGGGCGGTGGCCTGGCGGGCCTGACGGCGGCGCACCACGCCGCCCTTCGCGGGCTGACCGTCGCGTGTGTCGATGAAGGCGGCCATATGGGCGGCCTTGTGATGAATGTCAGCGCCATCGACGGTTATCCCGCGATGGGCACGGTCGGAGGCGCGGAACTGGCGGCCGGGCAATTGGAAGCGATTCTCGATCTCGGTGTCGAGATCATTCCGGATACGGCTTCGGCCCTTCGTGTCGATGGAGACGTAAAGACCGTGACGACCGGCATGGGCGATCAAAAAGCGAAGACGGTTATCGTCGCTTCGGGTGCACGATTGAAATCGCTTGGCGTGCCGGGCGAGGAATCGCTTTTTGGTCGAGGCGTTTCGCAGTGTGCCGACTGCGACGGCGGTTTTTTCGTCGATCAAAAAGTTGTGGTCGTCGGGGGCGGCGACTCGGCGTTGCAAGAAGCACTGCACCTCGCGGATTACGCCAGCGAAATCACAATTGTGACGCGGGGCAACAACCTGCGAGCGCGCCAATCCTACGTCACCCGTGCCGCGGAGAACCCAAAATTCTCTTTCCGTTGGGAGACAACGGTCGCGGAGATCGTCGGAAGCGACGGTGTCGAAGGCGTCCGCCTCGTTCCGGCGGGCGGCGGCGATCCGGAAGACTTCGAATGCACCGGTGTTTTCGTCTTCGTCGGCTTGGAGGCAAATGATGGGTTTCTGCCGAGCGACATCGAACGCGACGAGAATGGTTTCGTGAAAACTGATACCACGTTTGCGACGGCTTTGGACGGTGTCTATGCCGTCGGCGCCGTGCGTTCCGGATATTCGGGACAATTGGCGAGTGCAGCAGGGGAAGCGGCCTCGGTTCTCGCTGGACTGCCCGCGACTTAAGGAGGATGCGATGTCCGAAGCTCGAACGACGTTTCCTGAAAAGGGTATGTCCTGGGACGTCATTGAGCCGCTGATGACCCAGATGGCTGGCGGAGACGAGCAGTGGCGCGATGGACGTGTGCCGCTCTACGTGTTTAAAGCGACGGATGAAGCATACGACGTCGGCCGAGATGCCTATTTCAAGTTCTTTGCGGAGAACGCACTCGGTGGGAAGCGGGCCTTCCACAGTATTGGCCGAATGGAACGCGAAGTCGTCGATATGGCGCTTGACCTCTTCCAGGCGCCTGAGGGGGCCGGTGGGGGCATGACGACCGGTGGGACCGAAAGCATCTTCATGGCCGTGCGCGCCTGCCGCGAATGGGCGCGCGAGGCGAAGGGGCGGCAAGGACCCTTCAATATCGTCGCCGCTGAGAGCGCTCATCCAGCGTTCGATAAGGCGGGCGTTACGATGGATATCCCGGTTAAACGGATTCCGCTGCGGGACGATTTTCGCGCCGATCCCGCAGCTATGGCGGCGGCAATCGATGACGATACGATGATGATGGTCGGATCGGCGCCGTGTTTTCCGCATGGTGTCATCGACGATATATCGACGCTGTCGCCGGTTGCCGAGGAAACGGGCGTTTGGCTGCATGTAGACGCATGTGTCGGCGGCTATTTGACGCCTTTCGTCAAACGCCTGGGCAGGGAGGTGCCAGATTTCGACTTCGCGATTCCTGGCGTTCGATCCATTTCGGCTGATTTGCACAAGTTCGGCTTTGCGCCGAAACCATCGTCAACCGTCCTTTACTGGTCGGAAGAGGATTTTCAGCGGCAAGTTTTCGACCTCGATCCCTGGACCTATGGTCGAATGACGACCTCGACGCTGGTCGGTACGCGCCCCGCGGGAGGCATCGCCGGTTCCTGGGCGGTATTCAAACATCTAGGAATCGATGGATATACGAAAGTCGCGCGCGATCTGATGGAGATGGTCGACGGATACGTGGCCGGTATCGAAGCGATAGACGGTTTGAAAATGCATGCGAAACCGGACCTCACCATCATTAATTTCGGATCCGACGAAGTGGATATTTTCCGCGTCGCGGAAGTCATGGCCGAATCAGAATGGGTGCCCGGCATGACGCAACGGCCAAAAGGACTGCACGCGATGCTGTCGATGTTACACGCCCCAGCGCGGGAAGACTATCTGGCGGACCTTGCAAAAGCTGTTGAGAAGACACGCTTGTCTGACGAGAAATCGACTATTTCCGCGACATATTGAAACGCGGCCGATTAGGCCGCTGGTCGATATGTGTGGGGCGCGCTAAGTCATACACATGGCAATGATTATAGAACCGGCCCGCGAGACGGAAGTTGTCGCGGAGACAGAGATTCTCATTCTCGGCGGTGGTCCCGCCGGTATTGCAGCGGCGACCGCGGCGGCCCGGACGGGCGCGCGGACAATGTTGTTGGAGAAATACGGCTTTCTCGGCGGTATGGGCACCGCCGCCATGGTGACGAATTTTTGCGGCCTGCATGCCAGCATTAACGGTTCGGTGCAGCAGGTGGTGCGCGGCGTTGCCGACGATATCTTGGAACGCTTGGATCGCCTGGATGGGCTCCGTGAGCCGCATCCCGTGAAGGCGACCGGCGGCGGGCATGATATTGCGGCGCAAGCCTACGATACGTCGGCCTATAAGATGGCCGCCGACGATCTATTGCTTTCGGCCGGTGTCGATATCCGGTTTCACAGTTTCGCGGTTGGCGTCGCGATGGATGGGCCGTGCATCGACGCCGTATTGGTCGAGACGAAATCGGGCCGAAAGGCGATCAAGGCGGAAATGTTCATCGACTGTTCGGGGGACGGCGATCTTGCCTATTGGTCGGGAGCGGAATGCGAGAAAGGCGACGCTACGGGGTTCATGGCCTATCCAACGACGATGTTCCGCGTCGCGAATGCGGATGACGAGAAGATCCATAACGAGGGGAAACCGAACCTCACCCAATTGATTGCGGAGGCCGGCGACGACTACGATCTGCCGCGCAAGACGGGTGTCCTCGGCTCGCAGCCGCATGCGGGCGAATGGCGCGTGAACCTGACTCAAATCAGCCGGGACGGTGCGCCGATCGACGGTAGCGATTGGGACGATCTTGGCTATGCGGAAACCGAAGGCCGGCGGCAAAGCCAAGAGTATTTCCGGTTCCTAAAGGATCGCGTGCCGGGTTTCGAAAACTCTTATCTCTTGGAGACCGCTCCTCAGATCGGCATTCGGGAGACCCGCCGGATTGTCGGCGAATATCAGCTGACGAAGGACGATGTCCTGTCTTGCCGGGACTTTGAGGATTCGATCGGCTGCAACGGCTGGCCCTTGGAGCAGCATCTGCAGGGCAACGCGAAATGGACGTTCCTGGCTGGGCGCGGCTACCATCAGATTCCGTACGGTACGACGTTGCCGAAGGGTGTCGATAACCTCCTTGTCGCGGGCCGCTGCGCGTCGACGACGCCGGAAGGGCAAGCCTCGTTGCGGGTTAGCGGACCTTGTTTTGCGATGGGTCAGGCGGTCGGTACCGCCGCTGAATTGGCACGTCGGAGCGGCGTGACGCCATCGGAGATCGACCGACAAGCGCTGCAGGCTCGATTGGTGGCCGACGGCGCCTTTATCGGCGATGCACAGTTATAAGAATCATATCGAAGAAATGAGGGAGCGAGAAAATGGGTGAATTCAGCTACACGGAACGCGAAGGCCATGTCTTGACGGTCGTTTTAAATCGACCCGAGCGAATGAACGCCTTGCACTCGCCGGCGCATTTCGAACTCGATCAAATCTTTAACGATTTCGAAGCGGACCCCGACCTGTGGGTCTGTATCCTCACAGGCGTGGGCGACCGAGCGTTCAGTGCCGGCAATGACCTTAAGTTTCAGGCCGAAGGCGGCACGCGGGACCGGCCGAAAAGCGGCTTCGGCGGCATTACCGAACGTTTCGACCGTACCAAGCCGATGATCGCGGCGGTGAATGGTGTTGCTATGGGCGGCGGGTTCGAACTGGCGCTGGCGTGCGACGTCATTATCGCTGCCGAGAACGCACGCTTCGCGCTGCCCGAGCCGCGCGTCGGTTTGGCGGCCCTCGCTGGCGGCCTTCACCGTCTGCCGCGTGCCATCCCGCAGAAAAAGGCGATGGGGATGATCTTGACCGGACGGCACGTTCCGGCCGCGGAAGGGCTCGAGATCGGTTTCGTGACGGAATTGGTAGCCGAAGGCGAAGCGCTAAACGCGGCAAAGAGGTTCGCAGCCGAGATCGAAAAATGCTCGCCGGTTTCGATCCGCACCAGTCTGGACGTCGTCCGCCGCGGCTTGGAACACGCATCCGTCGAAGATGCGATGCTGGCCGAGTATGAAAGCGTGACTGTCCTGCGCAACAGCGAGGACATGATCGAAGGGCCGAAGGCTTTTGCTGAAAAACGCGACCCGAACTGGAAAGGCCGTTAAGCCCAAAGCGCCTTAATATAGTTCCTTCTGATAGGCCTCTTCGACCTCCCGGTGTGTTTGCATCGGGCGGTCGCGGCCGATCTGATCAGAGATCATTTGCGCGATCGTCGGCATCACGGTGCGTTCGACTTGCACCTCTTGTTTCCAAAGACCCGAGCGCATGATCGCCTTGGCGCAATGGAGAAAAATTTCGCGCGCCTCGACGAGAATGACCGTCGCGGGTTGATTGCCCTTCACTTCAAATTCGGCGCATAAATCGGGGTCGTCGTGTATCGACGCGTTTCCGTTGACCCGCATCACCTCCGCCACACCGGGGATGAAGAAGATCGTACCGACCGATGGGTTGGTGACGATATTCTTCAGCGTATCGATCCGGTTGTTCCCGCGGCGGTCGGGAATGGCGATTGTGCGGTTGTCGTCCATGACCTTCACAAATCCAGGCGCGTCGCCGCGGGGCGACACATCGCCGATACCGTCCGAGCCGGTGGTGGAAATCACGAGGAATGGCGAAAGTTCGATGAAACGCCGGCTATGCTCCTCGAACTCGGTCATGACTTTCTTCGCGGCCAATTCTTTCGGTTGCCGATAGATTTCGCGCAACCGGTCGACCGTTTCGATTTTCGCCATATCGCTTCTTCCTTATCTAAGATTCGTTCAGGATCGTGTCGGCAATCTTCTCCGACGTCATCAGTGTCGGGAAGTTGGTGTTGGCGCAAGGCACGCACGGCATGATCGAGGCGTCGACCACGCGAAGCCCCTGAGCGCCGTGTACCCGGCCTTGATTGTCCGTCACCGCCATCGGATCGTCGGCGCGTCCCATCCGGTTGCTACAGGAGGCATGCCAAGTCCCGGTGACGCTGCGTTTCAGGTAATCCGCCAGTGCCTCGTCGTCGGACATCAAGGTCATGATGTTGTCGCCTTCGGTGATAAACGAGCCGATCAGCCATTTCCGGAACCAAGACGGGCCGTCGAGCATTTCGGCAAGAATGCCGGTCAGGATCTTATTCTTGGTCGTCACCGTGCCAACCTTGCGAACGCGCTCGCTATAGGCGGACGGGAAGGGGTCTCGTGTCACCTTCTGCATTGCGGTGGATGTAAAGATACCCACCATCCGGCGATAACAATCCATGAGGCGCTCGAGATCGCGGGTATCCGACAGCATATTGAACTCCACGGTCGGCTCGGCGCGCCAATCCGCCGAGCTCAACGTCAGCTGCCCGGTGGAGTACGTCTTGTTGACCCAGGCCAGCATCGAGCCGAGCCGGTCGCCGACCGCGTGCCAGGCGGACTTTGCGACGACCGCGCCGAACATGTCGCCGGGCGGGGCATCGTGCATATTGGAGGAATAACGCCAACCGAGATGGATGTGGCGGCGTGTAATGTCGTTGAGCCGTGCTTCCGGCGGCATCCAGGCGGACATCGCGGCGGCAGCGTGTTCCATGAGGTTCTGCCCGACTCCGGCCCGCTCGAGACGGACGTCGATACCGAGGTCATGCAGGTGCCCCACCGGACCGATTCCAGCCCGCAAGAGCATCGCCGGCGAATGGATAGCGCCGCTGCAGAGAATAATCTCGTTGGCTTTGAAAGTATGTTCTTGGCCGCGTTGCACCGCGACGACGCCGATCGCCTTTGTTCCTTCAAATAGGATTTCCTTCACCTGGATTTCCGATTCGATGCGCAGATTCTCGCGCCGGCGCGTTTGTGGGTCGAGATAGCCGATTGCGGCGGAGACCCGGCGGTCGTAAAGGTTCGACATCGTGACGGGAAAGTAGCCGTCCTTAAACTCACCGTTCTGATCGGCCAGATATGGAATACCTTGATCTTCGAGCGCGGCGGCTATGCCTTTCACATATTCCGGCCACTGATCCTGAAAGATGCGCCGGACCGGAATGCGGCCTTCCTGGCCGTGGTACTCGTCGTCGAAATCGAGATCCCGCTCGATTTTCTTGAAATAAGGCAGACAGGCTTCCCAGCTCCAGCCTTCGGCCCCCCGTTCGCCCCACTCGTCATAGTCGGTGGGAGCGCCGCGGTTGGCGAGTTGCCCGTTGATGCTGGAACCGCCGCCCATGACGCGAGCTTGCTCGTATTGCTTCGAGGGCGGGCGTTCGTCCGGATTGTTGTGGGACTGGGGCCCGATATGTACCCGAAGGCCGTTCCAAATGAATTTCGGGTTGAAGTAAACCTTGCCCGGATAGCTATCGAGAATCTCCTCCGGCACTTGGTTGTGCGGCGTGTCGATTCCGGCTTCCAGCAACAGGACCTGGTTGGAACTGCGGGCGGAGAGTCGGTTGGCCTGCACACTCCCAGCGGAACCGCCGCCCACAATGATGTAATCGTACGTCGTCATTCTGCGCTCCGCCGGTTAGGGATTCATGAGGGTAAGGCCAACCCGTTCACGGGTAACGCCAATCTCTTCGGCGACTTTCGAATACACGGCGTAGTGTGGTTGTTTGCGATGTTCATCTAGGGCCGCTTGATCATCGTAGACTTCGAAGAAGTAGACGCAGTTCGGTTCATCGTCCGGGACCAAAATACGGAATTGCTGGCAGCCCGGTTCGTCCTGCATCGAATGTTTCGCATCGTGATGCGCCGCCTCCATGAACTTATCCATGGCGCCATCCGGTATCGTAAATTTCACCAAGATTGCCAACGCCGTCATATCTCATCCTCCCCGATGTTCTTTTTTTTAGGTTGTCGGTCGAATGTCCGACAATTTCGAATTCGTCAATTCCGCCGAACTCCAAAGCGACGCCTGATCCTTCGGCAGGCGCCGGCTTTCCTGCGTCATGAGCCAGAGGCGCAGAAGGAACCGGTCGCGGCCCGACGCGGCGTCGTCCACGTATTGTGTGCGGCCATGATAGGTGACGTGGTTATTGAGCATCTGAATATCACCGGGCTCGATCATGTGCTCATAGCACAGCTCTTCCGAGAGATCGTTGATCATGTCGAGTGCTTCGGTCTGATTATCGGTGAGGCGCGGTATCTCCGGAAAGGCCTGCGCTTGGTCGATGTAGACGCGTGAAAGATCGCTGGTGAAGGCGTCGCCCTGCATCGTGAATACGGGCAGCATGTAGTAAGGGGCGTCCGTGCCGACCTCGTCGCCGATGGAGCTTCGGTAAAAGTCGCCGAATAGCTCTTCCGCCAATTCCGGTCGGCGTTCCAGGAAGGCGTTGTAGATCGCGGTCGCGCTCACAATGCGGCTGACGCCGCCCTCCGCCGCTTTGCGGAGGCATAGGAGAGCGACCACGTCCGCCCGATCGTTGTGCCAGCTCAGCCGGCTCGGCGATTCGACGCGGGGGCCGCCCGTATCCCGCACTTCACGCATCATGCCGGCCCCGCCGTTTTGGATCACCGGCGTGCCCATATGACTGCCGAGGCCGAGGTAGAGGCGTTTCAAATCGTCCAATTCGTAGCGATCAACCGGAATGCCGCGGATGAGGGTTATGCCCCGCCCATGTTCAAGGCGATACGCGGTCTCTTTGAGGCCTGCGGCGACACGATCGAGCGGAAAGTCAGCGGCGGTGGTCTCCTGCCATGGCTTGTTCAACCGCCGCGCGGCGGCCAAGGCGTCTTCGATCTCGCCGATCTCGCCGGCGCCAAGTTCCCAGATCCACTCGTCCGTCGCTGCCAAGTCCGCGCCGGTCCAGGCGGACTCGTCGCGGATCATTTTTCGCTCAGAAGTGTTCATGGTCGTTTGTCTCGTGGCCAAGCTCTCCATATAACCTATCACAAGAGAAACTTGTGGCGAGCGGGATGGTGACAATGGACGAGCAAATCAGCGCAGTACTCGATTTTTGGTTCGACGGTGTCGTCGAAGGGGAGATGCGCCCCGAATGGTGGGAGCAGAGCGACGAATTCGACGCGCAGATTCGCGGGCAGTTTGGTGAAACGCATAAGCGCGCCGCGGCGGGGGAATTGGATGACTGGACGGAGACGGCGGAAGGCGCGCTGGCCCTCGTTATTGTCCTCGATCAGTTCTCGCGAAATCTCAACCGCGGCAGCGCCGCGGCCTTCGCCAACGATCCGAAAGCGCTCTCGATCGCCGAGATGGCCATTGGGAAAGGCTGGGATCAGCAATTTCCAGAACCCAACAAGGTGTTCTTCTATCTGCCCCACGAGCACAGCGAAGACATTGAGGTACAGCGCCGCTGTTTCGATTTGTTCGCGAAGACGAAAATGGGCACGGAATACGCGGAAGCCCATATGAAGCTGATCGAACGTTTTGGCCGCTTCCCGCACCGAAATAAAGTGCTGGGCCGGGCGAACACCCCGGAAGAAGAAGCATACCTCGCACAGCCCCGCGAAGGGTTCGAGGCGGGTTAAGAGAGGATATCCATGGCAGGTACTGACAAGACACAGGAATCCGTAATGGGTGGGCCGTCTGTCATTCTGGTCGAGCCGCAACTCGGCGAGAATATCGGGTTTACGGCACGGGCGATGATGAATGGCGGGTTGTCCGATTTGCGGATCGTCAAGCCGCGGGACGGTTGGCCGAACCCGCGGGCGGAAGCGGCGGCGTCGGGGGCCGGGAGCGTTATCGAGGCCGCCCGCATTTTCGAGACCACCCAAGACGCGATAGCCGACTTGCAGCGGGTTTTCGCCATGACCGCACGGCCGCGCGAGATGATTAAGCCGGTGGCGACACCGCGCGATGCGGCAACCGAGATGCGGGCGCTGATCGGAGATGAACGCAAAGTCGGCATTCTGTTCGGCCCCGAGCGCAAAGGACTCGATAATGACGACGTCGCCGCGGCCGACACGGTCATCCAGGCCCCCCTCAATCCGGCTCATAGTTCGATGAATTTAGGCCACGCCGTCATGGTGATGTCTTACGAGTGGTTCCAAGCGGGGGACGATACGCCGGGTCGTTATCTCAGCGAAGGCCGGACGGGCGCGGCCACCAAAGAAGAGTTGCTGATCTTTTTCGAGCGGCTCGAGGCGGAGTTGGACGACTGCGGATTTTTCCATGTCGCCGAGAAACGGCCGATCATGGTGCGCAATATTCGGAATATCTTTCAGCGCGCGGATTTGACGGAACAGGAAGTCCGCACCTTGCACGGTATCGTTTCCGGGCTTATTCGTCGTCACGAAGGGAAATCCATCGGCGAATCCAATGATTGACAAGCGATCCGCGATCCCTATACTCCGCGCCGCTTCCGGGAATGAGGGCCAAAGAGCCCCGCTTTATACCGAATTCGGTATGTACAGCTACCGGGACAACAATAACGCCGGGCAAACCAGGGTAAAATTGAAATGTCGAAGCGACTGAAGTCGAAGTATAAGATCAATCGCCGTCTCCGCTGTAATCTGTGGGGCCGGCCTAAGAGTCCCTATAATCGCCGCGAATACGGTCCGGGCCAACATGGCCAGCGCCGCCGCAAGCCTTCCGATTACAGCATTCAGCTGCAAGCCAAGCAAAAGCTGAAAGGCTATTACGGCAATATCGGCGAGAAGAAATTCCACCGCTACTACGAAGACGCCGAGCGCGTGAAGGGCGATACCAGTGAGAACCTCATTGGATTGCTGGAACGCCGCCTCGATGCGGTCGTCTACCGGGCGAAGTTCGTCCCGACGGTTTTCGCCGCGCGTCAATTCGTCAACCACGGCCATGTCCGGGTGAACGGTAAGAAGGTCAACATCCCCTCCTATCAAATGAAGGAAGGCGATGTGGTCGAGGTTCGCGACAAGAGCAAGGCTATGGCCTTGGTTCTGGAAGCGATGGCTTCGCCGGAGCGCGACGTGCCGGAATACATCTCGGTCGACGAGCGTAAGATGGCGGCCACCTTCGTGCGCGTGCCGAAGCTAGAAGACGTGCCGTATCCGGTGCAGATGGAGCCGAATCTGGTCATCGAGTATTACTCTCGCTGATCATTCGGACGACCAACGAATGCATACGGGCGCCTTCCTCGAAGGCGCCCGTTTTCGTTTCTTCATGAATTGTTAACGCCTTATTCGTTAATTTCCCGTGAGAGTACACTTAACGGGTGTCTTCGGGCGCCCACAGTCCTAACGGGAGTGGGAATATGATCTCGAGCGGAGCGCCGGGCGGGCGTGAACGCCGAAAACATCGAAGATTCGAGATAAGCAAACGTGTAACCATCATTCACGGCGATTTGGAGATCGAAGGAGTCTTGCAAGATATCTCCGTCGGCGGCGCGGCCATCGAGTGCTCTGCTGCGCTGGACGCCGGGTTGTCCTACGAGATCGACATTGAAGATATTGGGACTTATCCCGCGAATGTTGTACGCCGGATCGACAGCGATGTCGTCGCGGTCAGGTTTACCATTACGGAGGCTTTGGCGGTTCGAATGGCCGCACGAATTGCGGCGGTCTATGTGGAGGACTCACGTGTCGTTGATTCGGGGCCGAAGCTAAATACGATCGAAGTCGTCTCTGGCTGACCTAAAAGCAGAGGTCAATCGACCGCTTACGATTTGTTAATGGTTTATGGTTAATAATTTTGGAAAGCGCCATGTGGCGCAGTGAAATCTCTTCGACGCGCGGATGGCGCGGAAAGGACAAAGATGGCAGAGGCAAACGAAAACGCCGGGCGGGAACGCCGCCAACATGACCGGTTCGTTGTCCATAAGCGGATCGAGGTCTCGACGTCTACCGAGACTTTCAACGGTGTTCTACGGGATATCTCTGTCGGCGGTGCGGCGATTAAGGTTCGGGCACCGCTTTATCAAGCGGATATCATTTCCATCGATATCAACGATCTTGGCGAATATGAGGGCCAAATTCTGCGCTCGATCGAAGACGAGACATTCGCCGTCGAATTCGAGACGAATGAAAGCGAAGCTGTCGAGCTTGCCGCAAAACTTGTCGGTATCTACTACGGGGCCGGTGGTGAGTGCGCTTCCGATACTGCGGATGTCAAAAAGTCGAATCTGACACCCTGAGGGAAAGCTTTACAAACCGTCCCGACTGGCGAATAACACAAATCAAGATAAACAGAGTTCGGGGATAAAACGATGGCAGCTTCGGATATCGACATTCTGCGATTTAAACGCGATATGGATCAAGCGATCGCGGTGGCGAACCGTGAAATCATTCATCCCTTGATTCCCGATATCACGCGCGATTCGGTTCTGCCGCTGGCTCTGTCGGTCGCGCGGTTACGCGGCCGCTATCTTCAAGCCGCATTCGAGATCGCCGCCAAAGACCACGGCGATGCGCCTGAAAATCAAGAAATTGACGAATTGCGGCGACACCGGGAAATGTACGAAGAGACGCGCCAAGCGTTTGACGCGTTGATGCACGCCATCGAACGTGGATACGTCGACCTCGGTGACGCTTAGACGGTCTATTTATTCACCGCGTAAGAGCTTGGGATTCGCTTCCTCGCGGGTCGAAAACGCGATTTCGACGTGATTGCCGTCGGGGTCGTAAGCGTGGACCTGGCGAATCTTCCCACCCGGTACAATTCGCGTTTCGTATCGAGCACCGGATTTCTGCAACTTTTTCAAAGTGCCGTTGATGTCATTTGCCTTGAAGGCGAAGTGCTCAAGTTGCGGATCTTTGAGTTTCGGTTGCTTCTGAACTTCGACCAAATGAACGGCCGCGCGGTTGCCGGCATAGAGCCAAGCGCCGCCGAATTTAAAGGCAGGTCTTTTGCCCTTCTTGAGACCAAGGACTTTTGAATAGAAGGACACCATATCCTTCAGGTTCGAAGTACGGATATTGACGTGATCGAGTGAACTGACTGGCATGGGAAAATCCTCCTATGCCTATCTATCTGGCATGCAACCGCCGTCTCGGCAAGCGTTCGCCCGGCTGCGACGCGAATTGCTTAGTGATAAACGGTGCTCGCCGTCGCCGTCGTTGCCCGCCACTCGGGCCTGAGCGAGGTTTCGATCAGATGGTCTTCGACCGCGGTTCGCGAGATTAACTCGAGATTTAACAAGGCGTCGAACATGGCGCGTGTGTCCTGCGAATCCGAGGAATCGACGATCTCCGCCGCGGCCAACAATGCCTTGCGCAGTTTTGAGTCGTACATAATCCTGCCCCTATTCAAGTTCGGCTAATCGCTTTGTAGCCGATCAAAGGTTAACAAATCGTCGATATCTTGGATGTGACCGTGCTCACAGGCCGGTCTTATAGATTCCGAACCTTAACGGAGTCTGACAACCTTGAAGACGCCGCTGGCGCGCGCCAGGGCCTTATCGCCGGAACGAACATAGCAATTCGCGAAAGCCATCTCGCTGCCGACGCGATTGAAATCGGTTTCCGCGACGATCCAATCGTGAAGACGGGCTGCACCGAAGTAGTCGATCGTGAGACTGGTTGTCACCAGGGGAACCCGGGGTTCTTGGCTCCAACCGGCTGTTTTGCCAAGCGATATGTCTGCGAGTGTCGCCATTAGGCCGCCGTGTGCGGTGCCTTTGTTGTTGCAATGATGCTCGCAGATATAGAGTCCGATAATGGGTTTCATCCCATCCATCTTCAGGAATAACGGTCCGACTCTATCCAGAAAGGGGCTGTTCTCGGGATAGGGTGCAAATCCGTCCGGCAATTATTGGCTTTTGGAATCCATAAGCCGGTCCTTGCTGTTTGGCGAAATGAAACGGCCGCCATAAAGGCGGCCGAAACTCGATGGGATTCACGTTGCCGGTATTAGGCTGCGTTCTGCCCGGTCTCTACACCTTTGTCGGTGAAGTACTGGCCCAATTCGCCGGTCTCATACATTTCGCGAACGATATCGCAACCGCCGACAAACTCGCCCTTCACGTAAAGCTGAGGGATCGTCGGCCAATTCGTGAACTCTTTGATACCTTCGCGGATCTCGGAATCTTGCAGCACGTCGATGCCTTTAAACTTCACACCCATTAGGGTCAAAGCTTGCACCGTCGCGGCCGAGAAACCGCATTGCGGGAAGACCGGAGAGCCCTTCATGAAGAGCACCACATCGGCCGAGTCCACTTCTTCCTGGATACGTTCGAAAACTGGATTGTCACTCATATCGAATTCCTTTTGTCCCAAATCGCACAGATGAGGCTAGCCGTCTTCCGGCGCGGAAGTCTGCAATGCCAGCGCGTGCAATTCATTGCCCATACGTCCTTGAAGCGCAGCATACACCATTTGATGCTGTTGCACCCGTGTCTTTCCTTTAAAGGCGCTCGAACTGATGAACGCCGCATAGTGATCACCGTCGCCGCGCAAGTCATCGATCCGGACTTCTGCATCCGGCATCGCCTCTTTGATCATTTGTTCGATCTCGCCTGCACTCATTGGCATATCGGATGTTCCTTCCTAGGCGCCAGCCATGTAGTTGGGAAGCCAACCTTCATGTGATCCCCGTAAACTGCCGATGGATATGGTGATCCCATCCGGAAGATTCAACGTGTCGCCGCCGGTTACCCCCAACACGACCGCTGACACATTCGCTTTGGCAGCGGCCGCCAGCAGTGCGTCCGGGCTTTCGGTCACGCAAAGATAGCGCGCTTGGTCCTCGCCGAAATACCATGCGTGGTCCGCAAGGTCGCTGGAATAGTCGATCGACAGACCGCAATTGCCCGCAAGCGCCATCTCTGCGAGACCCACTAGCAGACCGCCATCCGACAGATCGTGGCAGGCAGCGATCGCACCGGATTGAATTTCCGAGCGAACCAGATTTCCGTTGCGGCGCTCCGCTTCGAGATCGATCGGCGGCGGTGCGCCCTCTTCACCTTGAAAAAGTTCCCTTAGATAGAGTGAATTTCCAAGCCATCCGTCCGTCTCGCCGATCAGCACAATCGAGTGGTTCGGGCCGGGAATGCCGATGCCGACGGTGGCATCGATATCTTCAATCAATCCAACACCGCCGATAACGGGTGTCGGAAGGATCGCTTCGCCGTTGGTTTCGTTGTAGAGCGACACGTTGCCGGAAATCACGGGGAATTCCAGTGCCCGTGCGGCCGCGCCGATGCCTTTCACGCATCCGACGAACTGTCCCATGATCGGCCGCCGTTCCGGGTTGCCGAAATTAAGGTTGTTCGTCAACGCTAGTGGCGTCGCGCCAACGGCGGTGAGGTTGCGCCAAGCTTCAACCACAGCTTGGCGTCCACCGGTTTCCGGGTGCGCCTTGCAATAGCGTGGTGTGCAATCCGTGGTGACCGCCAGTCCTTTAGCCGTGCCGTGGATGCGGACGACCGCCGCATCGCCACCCGGCCGTTGGACCGTATCTGCCATCACCATGTGGTCGTACTGTTCCCAAATCCAGCGACGGGAACAAATATCCGGCGCGGACATCAGGGTATCCAACGCGGCAGCGATATCTTCGCTCGCCGGCACGTTTTCGGAACGTATGGTCGCCGGTGCTTCGATTTCATCGTATGGGCGATCGTATTCAGGAGACGCTTCGACCAAAGGCGCGACCGGAATGTCGACGACGGTCTCTCCCTTTTCCTTGACGACCAAAGCCCCGGAGTCCGTGATCCGTCCGACCACGGCGAAATCCAACTCCCATTTCTCGAAGATTCGCCGCGCAGTCTCTTCGCCTTCGGGTTTCAAGACCATCAGCATGCGTTCCTGGCTTTCGGAAAGCATCAGCTCATAGGATGTCATGACTCCTTCGCGCGCCGGGACGGTATCGAGATTGAGTTCGATGCCGACACCGCCCTTATCCGCCATTTCGACGGAGGAACAGGTAAGGCCCGCCGCGCCCATGTCTTGGATCGCAATGATGCAATCCGTCGCCATCAGCTCGAGGCAGGCTTCCAAAAGCAGTTTCTCGGTGAACGGATCGCCGACTTGCACGGTTGGGCGTTTTTCCTCGGAATCCTCGGAAAACTCGGCGGACGCCATGGTCGCGCCGTGGATGCCGTCCCGGCCCGTTTTAGAGCCGACATAAACGACAGGGTTTCCGACACCGGCGGCGGCGGAATAAAAGATTTTATCCGCGTCTGCGATCCCCACTGTCATTGCGTTGACCAGAATGTTGCCATTGTAGGCCGGGTGAAAATTCACTTCGCCGGCAACCGTGGGAATACCCATGCAATTGCCATAACCGCCAATCCCGGCGACGACGCCGTCAACGAGATGGCGCGTGCGTGGATGGTCGGGCGAGCCGAAGCGGAGTGCGTTGAGATTGGCCACGGGGCGGGCACCCATCGTGAAGACGTCGCGCATAATGCCGCCGACGCCGGTCGCGGCCCCTTGGTAAGGCTCGATGAAGGACGGGTGATTGTGGCTCTCGATCTTGAAGACGGCGGCTCGGCCGTCACCGATATCGACGACGCCGGCATTCTCGCCCGGACCCTGGATCACTTGCGGGCCCTCGGTCGGGAGTGTCTTCAACCATTTGCGCGACGACTTGTAGGAGCAGTGCTCCGACCACATGACGGAAAAGATTCCGAGCTCCGTCATGTTCGGCTCGCGGCCCATGATATCGAGGACCGTCTGATATTCGTCGGGCGTCAGGCCGTGTTCCGCGACGATTTCAGGGGTGATCGCAGGTGTGTTCTGGAGCGCACTCATGACAGCGCCTCCACAAGGCCGTCGAACATGGCCTTACCGTCGGTGCCGCCGTGTTTGGCATCGGCGGCGCGCTCTGGATGCGGCATCAAGCCGAGCACGGTCTTCGTATCGTTGAAAATGCCCGCGATATTGCGTGCCGAACCGTTCGGATTGCCGTCCGGTCCGGTCTCGCCGTCTGCGGTGGCATAGCGGATCGCGACACGTCCTTCGCCTTCGAGACGGTTTAGGGTGTCGTCATCCGCGAAGTAATTGCCTTCGTTATGGGCCACTGGGATCTCGACGACTTGGCCTTCCTCATATCCGGCTGTGAAGATCGATTGGCTGTCTTCGATGCGTAATGTCACCGGTCGGCAGATGAATTTCAGACTGGCGTTGCGCATTAGCACACCCGGCAGCATGCCGCATTCGGTCAAAACTTGAAAACCATTGCAAATGCCGAGGACCGGCGTGCCGCCTTCGGCAGCCGATTTCACTTCGCGCATGATGGGCGAATGGGCGGCCATGGCGCCGCCGCGCAGGTAATCGCCGTAGGAAAAACCACCCGGGACAACGATCAGATCGACTTTCGGTAAATCGTGGTCACCGTGCCAAACCATGTCGACGGGGTTGCCGGTAGCGGATTCGAGAGCGACTTTCGCATCGCGGTCGCAGTTCGATCCGGGGAAAACGATGACGGCTGCTTTCACGGCTCGGCGCGCTCCCTATTGCTCAATTTCGATGCTGTAGTTCTCGATCACTGTGTTGGCCAGCAGCTTGCGGCACATTTCGTCGCTCTGCGCCTTGGCTTTGTCCGGGTCCGTTTCTTCGAGATCGAATTCGATGTAACGGCCAATTCGGACGCCATCGACGCCGGAAAATCCGAGACCTTCCAACGCATGGCCAACGGCTTTGCCTTGCGGGTCGAGAACGCCGTTTTTCAGGGTAACGTGCACCTTTACCTTCATTACTGCACTGTCTCCGGTCCTTGGGTATCGATAGGGCCGCCTTCCGGCAAAATACCGAGACGACGGGCGATTTCTTGATAGGCCTCTGATTCGCGGCCAAGGTCCAGGTCGAATCGATCCGAATCGAGCGGTTCATTCGATTCAATGTCCCAAATCCGGCACGAATCGGGGCTGACTTCGTCCGCCAGGACCACGCTCATCTCACCGGTCTCTTCGTATAGGCGTCCGAATTCCGACCGAAAGTCGATTAAACGCAATCCCGCACCAAGAAACAGGCCCGAGAGGAAGTCGTTCACGCGAAGCGCCAATGCGAGCATGTCGTCTATGTCTTGCGGCGTTGCCCAACCGAATGCCGTGATGTGCTCCTCGGACACCATCGGCCGCTTTAACTCCGTCGATTTATAGTAGTACTCGACAATCGAACGCGGCATTTGCGTTCCCGGCTGGATGCCGAACCGTTCGGCAAATTGTCCCGCCGCCGCGTTGCGCACCATAATTTCGAGCGGAATGATCTCCACTTCGCGGATCAATTGCTCGCGCATGTTGAGGCGACGGACGAAATGCGTGGGAATTCCGATCTCATGCAGACGCATCATGATGAATTCGGAAATGCGGTTGTTGAGGACGCCCTTGCCGGTAATCGTGCCGCTGCGCTCGCCGCTTTCCGACGTTACGTCATCTTTGAAAGACAGCACGAGGCTGCCGGCCTCGGGGCCGTTATAAAGGACCTTATCTCTACCTTCGTAGATCCTTCTGCGTCTCGCCATGTCGGGGCCTCGTCGTGCCACCGGAGCGGTGGTGCTGCTCGCGCCGAAGTGCGGCCTTCATATAGCAAGCGAAGCGCATGCGCACAATTGGCGATCACGGTAATTCGAGTCGGATTTGTGAGAATTGTTAAACGGGCGTGTAGTCTGCCTGGTCCGGGCGTCCCGGGGCGAACATGTAAATACCGGCAGGATTGTCGGAGCCCGGCGCCGGGAACGCCAAAAGCGTGCTGGAAACCGTCCCGAAACCCCAATCGCTGACGATACACATTGCGGACGAGGGACCGACTGCGGGATCACTGGTATTGTCCGAGAGAATGCGCCGCCACGCCGTCCAATCGCCCGACTCGGGGTCCGGTACGTCTGCCGATTCGAACTGGGGAAGGTACAGATCGATGCGTGCGTTGCGTCGGTCATTGATCTCTTGAGACGTCAGCATCGAGAGGCCCGGCATCACCTCTTCAACGGCAATGCTGTTCGCCCGCGCCCGGTTGGCCACGTGAAAGACGTCGGTATTGTCGCCGACGACTAAATTGAAACTGCGATACGCATTCGCATCGAGGTCCGCTAACGCGTCGGCGGCTGCGGCGGCATCTGGATGATCGAGCGCTTCCAAAACGAGTTCGCCGCGGCTGCGTTTGTCGGTGCTGGGGCCGAGCGAGCCTTCCCGATTCAAGATCGCGGCAAAGACGCCATGATCATTGCGGCCAAACCAACTGCCGCCAGCCAAACGATCGCGACCAGCGATGACTTCAGGGCGGTCCGGCCAGTGACGGTCCGGCGCATCCCAGCTTCTGTCCAGCATTTCGTCGCGATTGGCTGCAACGACCAGCGGCCACGCGTGTCCGGGTCGTCGCAAGATAATGATCGAGCACATGACCTAACCGAATAGCAGCAAGCCGCAGGCCGCGCAAATCTTCGCCGGCAGGTGTGGCAAATCGACCAGTTACGTTGAATCACGGATATTCGTCCGTATATTTGGAGCGTGAGATGGACTTACCCGGAGACGATGCCAGATGAGCCAGTTTGATAAGCGTGAAAAAAGTTTCGAAGAGAAACACCGGCGCGATCAGGAGTAGAACTTCAAAATTCAAGCGCGCCGCAACAAGCTGCTTGGTCTATGGGCCGCGGGAAACTGGGTCTCGATGCGGCGGAAGCCGAGGCCTATGCGAAAGAAGTCATCAAGTCCGACTTCGACGAGCCGGGCGATGACGACGTACTGCGCAAAGTCCATAGCGACCTGGAGGGCAAAGGAGTCTACATTAGCGAACACCTTGTCCGAAAGGAAATGGACAAACTCCTCGAACAGGCGCGCGAAGAGCTCAGCTAAAACGGGTTAGCGCTGCTTCGCTTCCGCGATGGCGGTTGCGATGCGGGAGACGGCGTATGCGAGCGCCGTCTCATCCGTGATGGCGCGCACGGCGCGGATCGAAAGTTTCGGTCGCCCGACTGTACCGGCTGCCATGGCGACTTTGCGCAGGGCGCGGTTTCGGGGCGACTCGGGCGGTGACGAGGCATCGATGAAGGCAGCCCGGTTGTCCGTGAGGCCTGTTGGCTCTTCGGGAATACGTGCGGCCGTATCAAAAGCCTGAAGAACAAACCCCGCAGCCAGTTGGGCGTCTGTGATATTGGACAGCATCTCGGCGAAATGCGGATGTTGGGTATCCCGCCACGCCAATCGCCACGCCACATCGAGGTCGTCCTGCGCCATTTGTTTCTTGCCGTTGTTTGCCAAGGTCACCGCCATCTTCGATAGAACCGAGACGCGCGGCTTAATGGTCGGCAGTTGTTTCGATAATTGGCGTACGCGATCGAACAGCGAGACCATCGCTTCCGGCGCGCCGACGCGGCTTTGGATGTCGATGCTCTGCATGAGGGCGCGCTCGAGGCTTTCCGGATTAATTTTTTGCGCTGCCGCATTTGGCGTATCCGCCAAGCCCTTCGCGAGAAGCGCGCTGGCCTCCATATTTTTGCCGGCAATACCTTTCACATTGGCGAGCGCCGTAAAGATTTGTGAACGCATCCCGATGTAGGGGATGTAGTTCGTGACAAGCTCGGCGTTCTTGTGATCGTCGATCTCCATCATGGCCTTGCCCATCGCCAACATGGTCAGCGCTTGCATGCGGCGGTCACGCACATGCCCGGCCATTTTGAATGCGTCCGCATGCCGGCCAAGCTTAGCTTGCCGGTGGACCATGTGCTGGATCGCTTCGAACTTATGTTGATCGTTGCCAATGCGCTTGGTTTCCTGAAACGCGAGGCTGAAGAGCGGGACAGCGGCGTCGATATTGCCTTTCGTTCCGATGGCGCTGGCGACTTCCGACATCGCCTTGGTCCGATGACGAATGTCCCCCACGGATCGAACGATGCCCATCGCCGTATTGTTGTCACCTGCCAAGACGAAAGCACCCGCCATATCCGCAACGCGATCCGCCCAACCTTCGAACGGCGGCGAATCGATGATCAGGGGCCTGAGGTGGCGAAGCGTTATGAGAGCGTTTTTGTCTTGCTTGGCGTCAATTTGAGCGTAGGCGATTCGGAGTAGGACTTCTGCCGTCTCTTGGAGGCCACCCTTCAGTTTCTTAGCGAGCGCGAAGGCGTCGCTGAACATTTTATCCGCCGCCGCGACAACTTTCTTGTCGCGGCTAACCGCTGCGCCATCCGCAATCAATAGATAGGCGTCGAGGCGTTCGAGGGGAATCGAAATTCGCCGCGCCGTCGCCAGAGCCGCGTTGTAATCGCCCATCGCGGCCTGGCGTGTCGCGATATCGAGGTAGGTATCGTCGGCGCCGCGTTGTCGGCCTTTTGTGGGAACGAGTTTTATCGACTCAGCCAAGACGCGTCGGGCGGTCTTCGTGCGCCCTTTGCGCAAATGGTAGTCCGCGGTCAGGATTCGAGCGCGCACGCGCCAAAGCCGGTCTCGGATGTTCTTTAGCTCAATCCGCGACGCTTTCAGTTTGTCGCGCCTGAGCTGCATATGGACGAGCCCGGTGAACGCGCGGCCGCGGTCGGGGTCGCCTTTCAAGCTCAGCGCCGCAATCCGCAGCAAACGGATCGAGTCTTCGACCTTTTCCGTATCGACCGCACCGGCGGGTGCGGAAAGACTCAGGCATAAGGTGAGACCAAGAAGCGCGCTAGTTTTCGAAGACGCGCGCGAAAATCGTGTCCACTTGTTTTGTGTGATAGCCGAGATCGAACAGCTCCTCGAGGTCATCGTTACTGAGATATTCGCCGATTTTACGGTCGGATTTCAAAAGATTTAAGAAGGCCGCGTTACCTTTCCAAACGTCCATCGCGTTTCGTTGGACCGCTTGATAGGCGTCTTCGCGGCTCATGCCCCGTTGCGTGAGGCCCAACAGCACCCGTTGCGAATGAACCAAACCTTGCAATCGCTCGAGATTCATCATCATGGCGTCCGGATAGACCAATAGCTTGTCCATCAGGCCGGCAAGGCGCATGAGTGCGAAATCCAGCGTCACGGTTGCGTCCGGGCCGATCATACGTTCGACGGAGGAGTGCGAGATGTCGCGCTCATGCCAAAGAGCGACATTCTCCATCGCCGGGACAACGGCGGAGCGAACGACTCGGGCAAGCCCCGTCAGATTTTCCGTCAGGACCGGATTCCGCTTATGCGGCATTGCGGAGGAACCCTTTTGGCCTTCGGAGAAGAACTCTTCCGCCTCTCGGACTTCGGTGCGCTGCAGATGGCGGATTTCGACCGCGAGACGCTCGACCGATGAGGCAATAACCGCCAGGGTGGCGAAGAACGCCGCGTGCCGGTCGCGTGGGATCACCTGGGTCGAGACCGGCTCGACGGTGAGTCCGAGTTTTTCCGCAACGTATTCCTCGACCCGGGGGTCAATATTGGCGAAGGTGCCGACGGCGCCCGAAATTGCACAGGTTGCGACTTCGGCCCGCGCTTCCTCCAGACGTTTCCGGTTGCGCGCGAACTCCGCGTAGTGCCCCGCGAGTTTGAGGCCGAAGGTCGTGGGTTCCGCGTGGATACCATGGCTGCGGCCGATACAGACTGTGTCCTTATGCTCGTAGGCGCGGCGTTTTAGGACGTCGAGCACTTTATCGAGATCGGCGAGCAAGATGTCCGATGCTTGCGCCAATTGGACGGCGAGACAGGTGTCGAGCACGTCGGACGAGGTCATCCCTTGATGCAGGAACCTCGCTTCGGGACCGACATGCTCGGCGACACTTGTGAGAAAGGCGATGACGTCGTGCTTTGTCTCTCGCTCGATCTCGTCGATGCGATCAACATCGAAGCCGCCCTTCTCCCAGATCGTCTTTGCGGCTTCCTTAGGAATGACGCCAAGTTCCGCCATGGCATCGCAGGCGTGCGCTTCGATCTCGAACCAAATTTGGAACTTGTTCTCGGGCTCCCAAATGCGGGTCATTTCGGGGCGGCTATAACGTGGGATCATCGAATGTTCGTTTCCTAGCTGAGGTCGCGGGGCAATTCGCCGCGACGAATAGTGTTAGGCCCCTTGCCCGGGGCAGCCAAGAACATATTATCTGCCTCTCGCGACGAAAAGGGGAGACCCATGGAAGACGTCCAACAGTTACGTATCGATCTGGCCGCGGCATTCCGCTGCGCCGTTCGCTTCGGCTTCAATGAAGGGATCAGCAATCATTTCAGCGTGGCCCTTGATGACGATACCTTCTTGATCAATCCGCACGGCTTGCATTGGTCGGAGATCACCGCATCCAACATTCTGGTGTGCGATGCGGAGGGCAACGTATTGGAAGGCGACCATCCGGTCGAACCGACGGCTTTGTTCATCCATGGGCAGGCCCACCGAGCGGCCCCGCATGCGAAGGTCGTGCTGCACACGCATATGCCCTACGCAACGGCCTTGACGATGCTCGAAGGGGGGCGCCTGGAACCTGTGGAGCAGAACGCGATCCGTTTCCATAATAAGATTGCCTACGACGACGAGTACAACGGTCTCGCCCTCGATGACGCGGAAGGGCAGCGGATTGCGTCCAAGCTCGGCAACAAGAAAGTCATGTTTTTAGCGAATCACGGTGTCGTCGTGGTCGGCCCGAATGTCGCCGAAGCGTTCGACGACCTCTATTACCTGGAACGGGCAGCGATGTTCCAAGTGCTCGCGCAATCGACGGGTAAGCCGTATCGAAAGATATCGCCGACAGTCGTCGATATGACGGTTGAGCAGATGGTCGGCGAGGCTGAAACCGCGGTACTACACTTTGAAGCTCTGAAACGCATCCTGAACAAGGAAGAGCCGGACTACGTAAATTAAGGCCGTCGTGGCGCAAGAGCCGGCGGTCCGTTAAGCTCGCAGGTCAGGAGGAAAGTGTCATGGATGGAGACGGTAATTTCGAAGGCGGACTCCAGTCGAAAGCGCTTTCGATTGCGGATGCCTGTACCCGTTGCGGGAAATGCTTCGAGGTCTGTCCGATGGCGGCGCCAGCGGGACTGGAAGGCGCCGACCCCGAACACGTGCTCACCGGCGTGGTGGATATCCTGCGAATGGGGGACGGCAATGCGGAAGGGCGCCGCTGGGCGGAAGTCTGCAGCCACAGCGGGTTTTGCCTCGATGCCTGCGATTATGGCGTCGATCCGCGATTGATGCTGTTGCTGGCCCGGCTTTCCTTGAAACGGGACGCGGGTGAGTCGGCACGCGAACAAGGCCGGACCAATTTTCAGGACATGGTGCGTGCCACGAAAATTCTACCGCGCCTTCAGCTGACCGCGGAAGACCTGGCGCGCGTGTCCACCCAGCGTTGGACGGAAGAGACGCCGCCCGATCTCATCTTCTATACGGGTTGCAACGTCTTGCGGACCCCGCATATCGCTTTGCTTTGCTTGGATATTCTGGATGCCTTGGAATTGAGCTATGCGGTCTATGGCGGCCCCTCGAACTATTGCGGGATTTTGCAGCTGCGTCCGGGCGATACGGCCAATGGGGGCCGCCAGGCCTATGCCACGATTAAGCGGTTTGCCGAGACCGGTGCCTCGGAAGTGGTCTCCTGGTGCCCGACCTGCATGGTCCAAATGGGCGAGACCGCGCTGCCGGTCTATGAAGAACAAGAAGGGGCCGCCGATTTCGATATGTCCATGATGGCGGTGATTTTGGAGCGCCACCTCGACCGGTTGCGGGAAATGTTCGTCCATCCGGTGAAAAAACGCGTCGCGCTGCACGAACACCCGGGCTCGCCCGGCGTCACGGAAGCGGTGCGCGCCATCCTTTCCGCCATACCAGAGCTTGAATTCGTCGATTTGGAACAGCCGCGGGCCGGATATATGTGTAACTCGCTCTCCGCTTTGCCTGAATTTCGCAAGGATTTGCATGAAAAGCAGCTCGAAGCGGCGACGGAAGCCGGGATCGATACCTTGGCGGGCGTTTATCATGCCTGCCACCGGGATATCTGCAGTCATGAACGCGATTGGCCTTTCGAAGTCGTGAATTTCCTGGAACTGATCGGTGAAGCGATGGGCGTTGAGCGGCCTGACGTTTTTAAGCGGTTGAAAATGCTGCAGAATGTTGATGGGATCGTCGATCAAACAAAGCAAATGATTGAACATTACGATCTCGATATAAACGAGGTTCGCGATGTGATCGCGAAAAATATGGTGGGCGAGCAGTCCCTGCCTCTAAAAGGCCGAGAATAGGAGAGATTCGAGATGACAACACCGCCCCCCGCCGAAATCGGCATGGCTCTGGAAGATGTCGATACGCCGGCACTCTTGCTCGATCTAGACGCTTTCGAACGAAACCTCGACCGTATGGCCAAGGCCATCGAGGGCAAGCCGGTAAAACTGAGACCGCATTCGAAATCGCACAAATGCGCCGTTATTGGACTGGCGCAAATGGCGCGCGGGGCGGTCGGTCTCTGCTGCCAAAAAGTCGGGGAAGCGGAAGCCATGGTTGCCGGCGGTGTCCCAAATGTTTTGGTTTCGAATCAAATAGTGGGCCGGCCGAAGTTACTTCGGCTTGCCGCCTTGTCGAAGCAGGCCGAATGGGTCGGTGTCTGCGCGGACCATCCTGATAATGTCACGCAACTGGACGAAGCTGCTGGCGCGATGGGGACGACTTTGAACGTGCTTGTCGAGATCGATACAGGCGCGGCGCGCTGCGGTGTCGAGCCCGGTCAGCCGGCAGTCGATTTAGCCAAACAAATCGATTCCGCAACAAACCTTGATTTTGCTGGCTTACAAGCCTATCAGGGACGGGCGCAGCATGTCCGAAGCTATGCCGAGCGCCAAGCGGCGGCCGATGCTGGCGTCGCTCTGACGCGAGAGACGGTCGAGGGCCTGAAAAGCGCAGGATTGGAGTGCGAGATCATTGGCGGGGCTGGAACGGGGACATTTCAATTCGAAACGGCGGGGGGTGTTCACAACGAATTGCAGGCTGGCTCCTACGTCTTTATGGATGCGGACTACGGTAAGAATCTCAATGAAGACGGCGGATTCTTCGACGATTTCGAGAACAGCCTTTTCGTCTTTGTCACGGTCATGAGTGCACCGACGGAGGATCGCGCTCTCGTCGACGCGGGATTGAAGGCTTTGGCCATGGATTCCGGCCCGCCGGCGGTCGCTGATATGCCGGAGGTCGAATTCGGACGCGCCTCGGACGAACACGGGATCCTCGATATCTCGAGGACAAACCGGAAAGTCGGCCTCGGCGACAAACTTAAGCTGATTCCGGGCCATTGTGACCCAACGGTGAACCTTTACGACTGGTATGTCGGTTATCGCGGCAACCGGGTGGAGGCGCTCTGGCCAATCGCAGCCCGCGGTATGCTCCGTTAAGCCTTTAACCGGAAAAGCGATGGTATCGCGGCGACGTTTCCTGCTTGCGGCCGGGGGGGCGCTCGTAGGCCCTTCTGCCGCCGTGGCCTCTCAGGGCACATCTCCGTATGGCCTGCCGGAAGAATCCGAGCCGCATGTGCGAACTTTTATGCAATGGCCGGTCAACCGCATGGTCCATTCGGATGCGGCATTTCTCGAAGATTTGCAGACCGCAATCGCGGATATTGCAAATACGATTGTCGAGTTCGAGCCGGTCGTGATGCTCATGGCGGCGAAATTCGAGGCGGCGGCACGTCGGAAACTCGGTACGTCTGTCGAGATTTGGCACATCGCGACCGATGATCTTTGGTGTTGGGATTCGGGTCCGTTGTTCGTGCGCAATGCGGCCGGCACCTCGCGGTCCGAGACCTTAATTTCAATGGCTGGGGCGGCAAGCAAGTCCATCCGAATGACGGCCGCGTCGCGCGCCGTGTGGCGCAACGTCTCGGGTTGCCGGTATTGGGCAACGGATTGGTCGGGGAGGCCGGCGGTGTCGAGAGCGACGGACAGGGCACACTGATCGCGCATGAGAGCAGCTGGATTAATCCAAACCGCAATCGCGGTCCGAAGTCTGCTGTTTCAGCGCTATTGCTGGAAGCGCTTGGTGCGGAGAAAGTCATTTGGGCGCCCGGTGTGAAAGGGGCGGATATCACCGACTATCATATCGATTCGCTGGCTCGGCTTGTTGCGCCGGGGACGGTGTTAATCCAACTGCCGGAACAAATGGATCCGCGCGATCCGTGGTCGGTAGCCGCGTTCGAGACCTACGACATTTTGGAGCTTTCGCGGGATGCACGCGAGAAGCCGCTGCATTTGGTCACGATTCCGGAGCCCGTCGATACGCGCATTGAATCGGCGGATTTCGTCGCGTCTTACGTGAACTACTACATCTGCAACGGTGCTGTGATCGCGGCGGAATTCGGCGATCCGGAAGCCGATACGATCGCGCGGCAGACTCTGTCGAAACTCTATCCTGGTCGGGAGATCGTCATGTTGAACGTCGATCCGATCGGAGAGGTCGGCGGCGGTATTCATTGCGCGACGCAGCAGCAACCGGTCGCCCGAAACGCCTAGTCCCCAAATACCTCGTCGACGGGTTTTCGGATCTTCCGGCCTTCGCCGACCCGCTGGGTGAAGCCGCTCCGGTCGAAATATTCCAAGACTTGGATCGTCACGTTGCGGCCGATATCGGTGGCGTCCCGGAAATCGGCGGCGGAGAACATGCCGTCTTGTGATTTCTCGGCGAGGCGCTCGGCCAAGCGACCCATATCCCGCATTGTGGCGGGCGGATAAAAACGGTTCTTGGCGACGGCATGAACGATCCCAAGGCGGGCGGCGCGAAACAGGAAGCGCTCGATGACCTGTGGCGGTTGCGAGAGGTCCTCTGCGATCTCACGCACGCGGGGCGGCCGGAGTCCGCCTTCCTCCATCATAGGGCGGACCTTCTCCCAGAGCGCGGTTTCGTTGTCCGACATGGCGGCGCGGTGCATCGGCAGGCGGAGCGTGGCACCGTCACGCATGATTTTGTTACCGTTGATCAGTCCCAAGAGGATCGCACCGAAAAGATCGCCTGCGATTCTGACGGGAAGGCGCCGGCGCAATTGATCCTCTGTCGGGCCGGGGTCGCCCGGATGCGCTTTGTGCCAGTCCGCCAATGCAGTGACCGTCACTTCCGAGAGCGTGTCCCAACGGGCCTGCGATACGCCGATTGGCGCCTCGGGGCGGCCGACCCGGTTCATTTCAACACCGCGCCAAAGTTCGGTCGCCTCCGCCGGCGAGAGATTACGCGATCGTGCGAACGGCTCGAGTTCGACGCCGGAGGGTGCTTGTTCGAGCAGGGCGTGCAGGGCATCGACCGCGTCAGGAATCTCAAGCGCCTTTAGCGTCGCTAATCGTTCCGGTCGGGCGCGTCCCCGCGCTGGCGCGAACGGATCGATCGCTTTGCCGCCCGCCACGGTTCGCCGCGCGGATTGGTCGCGCAGAATAAGCCGGTCGCCCCATAGGGCGCCGACCGGCTCGTCGAGTAAAAGCTGTACGAGGCCGCTTTCGCCCGGCGCAATCTCCCGGCCTTCAAGCACGGCGACACGACCGATGACGTCGGTCGCCGCCAGGTGTAGATGGATCGGAGTCCAATGTCTCAGCGGCTTTTGTTCGCTACGCAGAACTCGAATTCGCGCATCGAATCGTCGGGTCGGCGCATGCGATTCCGGTGCGGCGATCCAGTCGCCGCGTCTGACATTCGCCCGGCTCAGACCTTGCGCGGTGATGTTTAAGGCGCAGCGTTGTCCGGCGCCCCCGGTCTCCGCTTCCTCGTTCTGGGCATGAATGCCCCGAATTCGGACTTCGCGACCAAGCGGCGTCAGCATCATTCGGTCGCCGATCTTTGCGTTGCCGGAGAATACAGTACCCGTGACGACGAGCCCCGTGCCCGAGAGCGTGAAGCATCGGTCGATGGCCAGGCGAAAGTTACCTGTGCCGGTTCGATCCGGCACTTCATCCGCGACGGTCGAAAGGTGTTGTTTCAGTGCGGGAATGCCGTCGCCGGTTATGCCGGAGACCGGAAATATCTCGGCGCCTTCCATCGTCGTGCCGTCGACCAGGATCTGAATGAGTTCTCTCGCTTCTTCGACGCGTTCCGGATCGACCCGGTCGATCTTGGTGAGCGCGATGCAGCCGGCTTCCACGCCAAGTAAGTCGAGTATGGCGAGATGTTCTTCCGTCTGCGGCATGGGGCCGTCGTCGGCGGCGACGATGAGGATCGCGTAGTCGATTCCGCTGACCCCCGCCAACATGTTGCGCACAAAGCGTTCGTGACCAGGCACGTCGATGAACCCGCTGACCGAACCGTTGCCGAGGTCGGTATAGGCGAAACCCAAGTCGATCGACATACCGCGCGCGCGCTCTTCGGGCAGCCGGTCCGTCTCGATACCCGTCAGCGCTTTTACAAGCACCGACTTACCGTGATCGATATGTCCCGCTGTCGCGATGATCATGAGGCGGCATTGGATAGTTGCGATAACTGAGCGACGAAGCCTTCTTCGTCCTCGAGGCATCGAACGTCGAGCAAGAGACGGTCATCCTCAATACGGCCGATCACCGGGACGGAAAGATTTCGCAGTTGCGTGGCGAGCCGTTTTAACACCCGGCCACGTCCCTTCTTACCAGGCAAGTCCGGCGAGAGCGCCAGGGCCGCACTGGGCAACGCTTCGACGGGCAAGGCGCCACTGCCGATCTGACTCATGCAGTCAACGACCTCAACCATGGCGTGGCCCGCGCAGGCGTTTGCGACGGCTGGTGCGAGACGCGTCGCTTGCGCGCGAATATCGTCGGCCTTGCGGGAAAGGAGGCGGATCGACGGTACTTCTTCGGCAAGACGCTCCGGGTTCTCGTAGAAGCCAAGGACGGTATCGAGCGCCGCGAGCGTCATCTTATCGCAGCGGATCGCGCGTTTCAGGGGGTTTTTCTTCAGACGGGCGATAAGGTCGGCGCGGCCGACGATCAGCCCGGCCTGCGGCCCGCCGAGAAGTTTGTCGCCGCTAAACGTCACCAGATCGGCGCCGTCGGCGAGTGTCTCCATCGGCGTCCGCTCGTGCGGCAGGCCGAAAGCCGTCATATCGGTGAGGGCACCACTGCCGAGATCGACCGCCATGGGCAATTCATGGCTGTGGGCCAGGTCCGCCAACGCTCTCTCCGAGACTTCGGCCGTGAAGCCCTGGATTTCGTAGTTGCTCGTATGCACCTTCATGAGCAGTGCAGTACGCGGTCCAACGGCCTCCGCATAATCTTTCAGATGTGTCCGGTTCGTCGTGCCGACTTCGATAAGTTTAGTGCCAGAGCGCGACATAATGTCGGGAATGCGGAAGGCGCCTCCGATTTCAACCAACTCGCCGCGCGAGACTGGAACTTCCTTACGATTCGCCAGCGAATTAAGGACGAGCATCACGGCAGCGGCATTATTGTTCACGATGGTGGCCGCTTCACCGCCGGTGAGGCGGCAAAGGCGTTCTTCGACGATGGCGTCGCGGTCGCCGCGGCGACCGGTCTTCAAATCAAATTCAAGATTCGAGGCACCGCGCGCAGTCAGCGCAATCGCGTCGATTGCTGCTTGCGGGAGCGGCGCGCGGCCCAAGTTCGTATGCAAAACAGTGCCGGTTAGATTAAAAACCGGAACCAGCCTGGGGGCCATACGGGCTTCCAGGTTTTTGGCCACGGCATCAACGCAGTCTTCCTTCGATATTTCCACTGCTTTCGCTTCTCGGATCGAACGCCGGATTTTCGCAAGGACGTCGCGCGATGCCGCGGTTACGGCGGTTATGCCGTATTGAGTGACCAAAGCATCTGCTGCCGGTGCTCTAAGAAGCGCGTCGACGGATGGAATAGCGGCCCATGCACCGGGCAAGGGTTG
The DNA here is from genome assembly GCA_002716125.1 of Rhodospirillaceae bacterium. Lineage (GTDB taxonomy): Bacteria > Pseudomonadota > Alphaproteobacteria > UBA8366 > UBA8366 > UBA6544. Next base: position 16,802 of record PAZH01000027.1, on the reverse strand, counting down.
TTTCATGACACGGTGTCCTGTGGATTGGCTACAAGCTAGGACTGCACTTGCGGCCCGTCAACGACCCAGCAGCTTTTCCATGCGTTCGATTAAGGATCGGGCATGCCTTGATCAATCGTTACTCAAATCCATTATTTCTAATAGTCTATCAAAAAAATTATAATTAAAACAGTAGTTTAGGAATTTTTAGTGCAGGATGACTTGGCGTGGAGATTTCTTATGAGGGTCCAAAGAAGTTAGATATACAGAACGGTGGGCGAAGACCATGAAAAGAAAATGCATACCGCAAATAATGTGAGTTGTTTTTGCGTTTGGCGCATTAATGACGTCTATTACGCTTGCCTCTGAAGAGAAAGATTTGTTTGACGCTATTACAAGGACTTTCTCCGCTGATTTGGCAACCACGACCTGCGGCTGACGTCTCATGAAATTGCTCAACAACTTGTTACCATTGGAATCGAAACAGCGATGCAGGTGTTTCGTTGTCACGCTCCGATGCGATGGGAGCCGGATATTTCGATTGAGGTTGAAGCGCATTTAGAAACGGCTTTGGCTGCCGGGAGAGGCGCCATTCTCTGGGACAGTCACTTCTATTTTGCCAGCCTGATCACCAAAATGGGGCTCTATCGAAGCGGCTACCGGCTCCATCACATTAGCCGCCGCGAACATGGGTTTTCACAGACAAATTTTCCTATATGCGTTTTGGATCCGAATCGAACATCGATTGAAGCCCAATATCTCGCATATCGTGTGGTGATTTCGGACGACAATACGGGTGCCATATCGGACGGTCTTGCTAATCGCCTCTCTGATAACGAGGTGGTTTCAGTGACCGTGCGTGGCGATTCCAATCGACCGGTTGAGACCCGGTTTCTGAACAGTACTATGCGAATTGCACCGGGTGCGGCCGTGCTGCCTGGAATTCCGGGTCCGAGATTCTGCCCGTTTTCATCAAGCGGCTCGATGATTTGTCTTATCGGATACGTATCTCTCCGCCATTCAATGTACTCGAGAATACGATAAGACGTGTCGCCGTTGCCTCTGCGGCCAGAGAATATGCCCGCCGTCTTGAATCGGAGCTCATCGAACACCCCGGTCAGCGGATCGATTGGATCAACATTTAGAGCGCGTCTGCGGAAGGCGCCCTTTTCGTTTTGCTGGCTGATTTGCTTATCGCGTAGTAATCGGCGCTGAGGCCTCGAGTGTTTTTTTAATGCCCCTTTGACGACAGTTGCGCCTAGGCCTCACAAGGCGGGCGGCTTATTGATTTGTTAGGCGAGAGCTAACGCGAATGTTGTGGAGTAAAATTCTTATACCAATCAGTTTTAAAATAAACATTATTTATCAGTAGGTTATAACTCTGAATGTGGTTTTTCGGTATGGACATTTCTGCGGTCGTAATATCTCAGGGTTTGATGGATTTGAGGGTGCTTATATTTGCGCGCTATTTTTCGGTTGGGTATATCGTTTGGTGAGAAAATATATGCAAAACTCAAGGTGAAACTAATCTTGATACTTCTGGTTTTTGGTATCAGTACGGTGCTGTCCTCGAACGGGTTGCTGATCGACTAGGCAGAAGTTTCGACCGAATTTTCCTCTTGAATCAAATTCCTGAATTTGCAGGGCGTACCGCGTAACCGAATCTGAGATAGCTTTTTTGCCATTCTGACTGGTCAAGGTTTCTGTCGACGGTGCCGAAAGAATGGCTTCGACGGATTGAATAACGGCCCGCATACCGGTTGGGGGTAGCTTTGTGACTTGGTGTAATGTGATTTGACTACAAGCTGGGACGACGTTTCTAGACCGTGGACTGCAGAACGTTGTCAAAGGGCTTTGATGAAGGATTGTGCAGCTCTTGATGCATTAGTATTCATACCCGCTATCGCACATAAAAAAGGCATTATAAAACTCAATAAAAACAAAGAATTATGAAGAATTTGTGCCAAAATTATCTTGGCACGCTCATTGCGTCCACAGCGGAAGAACTTTTGAGTAAGATTTGTGGGAGCAATTAAATGCGCAAACTTAAGAAAAAATTCAGTTCGCTAAAACTCAACCTATGCTCTGCGTTGGCTGTCATTACGCTTTTTGCGCTTACGTTGCATTTTGCGACGAATACTGCGATTGCTGACGGTCATCCTGACGCGAAAAAGCTTCTTGAAATGATCGAGAAGCAACAAAAAGAGTTGGATGCTCTGAAAAAAGCACTTGTGGAGACTCAGGCCGCACAAGCCTCTTCAGGTGGTTCTAGCAGTGTGTCGGATGTTATCTCCGAGAACAAGCTTAAGATCGGGGGTACGCTTGAGATAGAGGCGACGAACACAGAGTCGTTTACTGCGGACACGAATACGAGCGATTTATCGTTAGCAAAAGCAACGCTTTACTTTGAAGCCCAACCGCACGAAATGCTGCAAACTTATATCGCCGGTGTGTTTAAAGAGGCTGACGGAGCGAATATAGCCCTTGATGAGGGGTGGGTAAAAATTGGGGAAACTGATGATATGCCAGCTTATTTAAAAGCAGGTAATTTTGTCGTCCCATTCGGCGCCTTCAATACCAACATGCTGGCCGATCCACTAGGACTGACACTCGCTGAAACAGCAGAGAACCCGGTCCAAGTTGGTTACAGCATGGGAGGTTTTTCGGGATCGGTGTTTGCCTTTAACGGAGACACCCAGGAGAATGGTGAAGGCGACCATTTTGATAAGTTCGGTGCAAACTTGGCTTACAGCGCTAAGGTTTCAGGCGCATCTGTTGATTTGGGGCTGAGTTACATCAACGCCATAGGCGAGTCCGACACTATCGAAGGTGCGTTGGGGTCCGCGACTTCTATGGCAGGGGATAACCCGTCTGGTATAGGCGTAAGTGCTATGGTCCAAACGGGTCCATTTACCGGTATTTTTGAATACATCACTGCGACCGATGATTTTGACAGTGGTGATGTTGCGTTTAACGGAACGAATGCGCAACCGGCGGCGTATCAGTTTGAAATTGGATATACTACCACATTACTTGAAAAAGAGCTCGTTCTAGCGGCTACCTATCAAATGAGTGAAGAGTCACAAGCTTTGGGCATTGCTGAAGAGCAGTATGGCGTGGCTGCAACCTACAGCTACCTGCCTGGGCTTGCTATTGGCGTCGAGTATATGCACCAAGAAGACTATTCAAGCTCTGACGGTGGTACAGGCTTGGATGGGCATAACGCGACCATAAAATTGATTGGCGAATGGTAAATCGATCATTGAAACACCGATAAATGAAGGCCCCGCGCCAAGCGCGGGGCCTACTGTTCATTAAGGTGTAAAAAGACACTTTTTTAGGTAATTTAGCTGTTTTATAGCTAGAATATAAAACGGCGTCCTTAAATGGGTGCGTGTGAACAAGACATTGATCTCTCCCGCAGGATTTGCGTGTTCGCGAAGGAGAGTTCTCCGTGAAACTGAGTTTCGGAGGACGATATAAATAAGTGTTCTTCAGAAGAGCAAATTCTCGACGTATTGAAGAAACAGAATGCGTGTTTCTCGGTGAAGGAAATCATCCGCCGGCACGGTATATCGGAACGAATTTTTAATCGTTGGAGGTTGAAGTTCGGTAGCATGGAGGTTTTGTACGCGAAACGGCTGCGCGAGCTTGAGCGCAGAATGCCAAGCTGAAGAAGCTTTTGGCGGAGCAGATGCGGGACAACGCGGCGTTTAAGGATGTCTTTTCGCGAAAGTGGTGTGACCAGCCGTGATGCGGAATGTTGTATTGCATATGGTTGCGGCGTATGAGGTGTCGTAGCGTGGCGCTTGCTGGCTGGCCGGTCGCAATCTCTCTCGACTTGGCAGTACAAGCCGTTCAAGCGGATGATGCTGGATCTACGCGAACGGATCATCGAGTTCACCGGCGAGCGCCGTCGTTTTGGCTATCGGCGGCTGCATATTCTGCTGCGCCGATAAGGCTGGCAGGTCATTCACAAGACGCTGCACCGGATATACCGTGAAGAGGGTCTGCAGGTGCGTAAATGCAAGAAGAAGCGGATCGGCTCGGCCGACCGCCGCTAGCCGGTCGAGCTGCCCGAACGGGTCAACAAACGCTGGTCCATGGACTTCATTTCGGATGTGCCCTCTAGCGGCATTCTGTTCCGCATCCTCAATATCGTCGCCGACTTCAGCCGAGGATGCCCGGCCAACGAGGTCGATACGTCATTACCCGGCACACGCGTCGTCAGGGTTATGGAGCATCTCATGGAGACGCGAGGGTTGCCCAAGGCCATCGTTGTCGACACCGGACCCGTACCAGTAAGCAAGGCACTCGCCGAATGGGTCTACTGCAACAACGTGCGACTACACTTCATCGAACCGGGCAAGCGAACCTTTGGAAACACCGTACCAAGTCGACGCGCTTGCAACATCGCGCGGGACAAATTCGGCATCGCAGTTTCCTCGGGAATGAGTTACCCAATGTGAGGTTGGCCTCCGCTCAAGAGAAGGCGTTAATTTACCCTATAATGCCGTTTTAATGCTTTGAGTTGATCCGTCACCATGAGCCGCACCGTTTACGCTAAAGATGGTACGTTTAATCCGTAATCTTAACATGGCCATAGCGACGATCCGACACTATTTGGTCTCTACAAACGCATCTAAACGATAATGCCACTCAAACTAACTCTCCGGTCTGTGTTGTCCCGTCGCCGTTTTTGGACCGCATTCTCGATCCTTAGGTAGCGCACAAACTCAGAGAAGGAGTAGAACCGTATATGAAGAGACGCTAGGTCTTAGTGGACTGGAGATTTTTTCTAAGCCCTGGACAACGAAAAACTTTTCTGGATTTTTCAAAGAGCCGTTGCATCTAGCTGCGCCTATCATCACGAAAGGTTAAGTTTTGCTTTAGGCCGCTGATCTTGACAGCTTGACCACGCGGGGTTTCGACTATTCCGATTATGAGACCATATCGCCGCAGATCGTGTGCAACAGCATCTTTCAGCCGCTCATTATCAACTGACAGGACACCCGAGTCACGTTTTTGGTCAATTTCTTCTAGCGCCTCATCCTTCTTCCATCGATCAAGCATGACCAAGTCTTCGTAATAGGAGATGAGTTCATCTTCGGTCATCGAGCGAGCCATCAGATAGACGGCCTTTCTGGAGCTTCCGCCATCACAAACCCCCGAAAGCCGATCACGTTATTGCTCATGACCTCCAAGACGAAACTTTTGCGTCCAGCAAAATTTAAATACCTGTGCAAAGTTTTCACGACGGTGAAATCGCGATGTTTGTCAAAAACCACACAACGACCGTTGGAGGCGAGGGAGGCAAATACGTTAACTGCTGTTGCTTCGTCCACTTGGTCAGCGCGCACTAAATCCATTATGGCATCACGATCACGGCACAAAGACGCCACTCCGATATCTTCACCGAGTTCCCACTGAATGAAGCTGGCTTGGGCTGGATTAGATGATATTAGGCAGAGCAGTAGCCCTAAAATGTACTTCATCTCTCTCTTGTTCCGCTGGTAAAAAACACTTCTTTAATCGTTACGAAGTGCAAGACGTTACGGTTCATCCAGTACTGCGGTATTTGATATGACGGTATGGTAAATCGAAAAATATGTTTGATATGTTCCGAAGATTGAGAAAAAATCCCCGCCGATAACACTATTGAGGTGCAAAGAGACCTCACACATCCCGCCGGACATTTGGTTTTAAAATAGTAAATATTCTCTTACATATTCATTGTAAATTGAGCGATGTAAGTGAACTGGATTGCGCAATACCCAACTGTATGCCAGATCGTAAATTTAGCAGAAGTAAATTATAGCACTGAAATATCACATGGACAGATTATTAGAGGCCGAACTCATCAATTCTATCGATTCGGCGTCTAGCTAACTTTTGATCCATTAAAGCCACGCTCCCCTTACTCTTGCAAAGCATGAGAGCTGACAGCAGAGACCCAACTTCAACCTCAAAATTTTGAAGCACGCCAGCAAGTGTATTTGCAGTCAAATGATCTAGTTCCGGTATCTCGGAGACTTTTTCAAGCACCGTTTCTACAACTTCAGTATTACGGATATTTAACGCTATAGCTGCACTCACGGCATCTTTCAGAGCTTCGCTTTGATCTTGATTAAGGTTCATGGCTATATCCATATTCTGTTATTGATTATCTTTACGTCAGAATGGCAAAAAAAGTTCACCGATCTTTTTGTTCAACAATGATTGCTCTTCATTTGATAAGTCTCGAATTTCCGTCCAATTTTTTATTTAAAATACCCAACGATCTAAAAATTAATTTCAAGACAATTTCTTATGAAAAAACAATTTTAAATTTTATCTGAGGTTTTCCATCGTCTATGTTAAATCATGTTAAGGTTTCGGGAAGAGACCGGTATTTTTGAGTTTCGTTTCGATCGAAAACAAAATTGCGACACTGTAAACTTCAAGATCGAATTGTTACGAGTACCGAGCTCTGTTGCGCCACTCGACTGTTGTTCTACTAAAAAGCATTGTTTAGCATTGGTAAGATTTCTGAGACATTTGAGATAGCTCTCCTGTCCTCATTAGTTGCGTATAAATGCTGTTTGTTTTCTTTCGCTGTATTTTTATAATTGATAACTGTTCTCATTGAAAAATCTAACGTAAACATAGTTGCACGATGTCAAAACAGCAAAAAAACATTCTTGGTTACGATTTGGAATTTTGCGGTTTGGACCCGATTACAGGCTACTATCGTGATGGTTGTTGTAACACTGGACCGGGCGATTTTGGCACGCATACGGTATGCGCAGTTGTCACGCCCGACTTCCTAAATTATTCAGCTACAAGAGGTAATGATCTTAAAACACCCCGTCCAGAATTTGGTTTCCCCGGTCTTAAGCCGGGAGATCGTTGGTGCTTATGTGCGTTGCGCTGGAAAGAAGCGCGACAGGTGGGTAAAGCGCCGAAAGTTAAATTAGCATCTACAAATATTAAAACTTTGGAAATAGTTACGTTAGAACAATTAAAACTGCATAGTTTCGATTTAAATTAAGCTTTAATGTTGCACGTAATTCGGTGTGCTCGCATTTTTGCAGTCATCCAATATCTAAGTGAAAGATAATAAGCGGATTTGACGCTGAAGTATTCCGATCGGGCAAAGTTCTAAAAAACGTAAGGTGAACTCATGTTCGGGAGGTAAAATTCTATACACGTAATTCGAATTTTTCATACGGGGCGTTCGGTCGCTGGTAATGGGGAGATATTTGACTGGATGCCACAGCGGAAATATCGCTTCCGGCTGATGATTATAGCGGTTCTGCGGAAAAAACAGTTGTGACGCGATGACACACTGATAGGTGGGCATATGCTTTTTCGTTTTTCCTACACGAAAAATATGGTGATAAATGCTCGAAGTTTTCTGTGTGTCAAAAAAATAAGTTGAAAAATAAAGTAATGGCAAAGTAAAGTTATAATAAAAATATAAATATAGGGATTTAATTTTCATAATTATATTTATAAATTTGCATTATGTGGTATGTTTAATATAATAATATGTGAGTTGTAGTGTCTAACCAAATTGAAGCCGCTCAATTATTGAAAATGATTTCGTATGATCTGTTTCTATAAACTAAACGTAATAATAGTGAAGGAGAAGCAAAATGATTGATTATGATCTTCAGAAAGCCTTAGCGCGAATTTATAAACTAGTCGAAACAGCGGATAACACTGATCAAAACAGTATGTTCGACAGTCTGGCAGAAATCGCGCTGACGTCACAAAATGCGTTGGCGGATCATTCCGTTACTGAGCTTTTGAGAGTTGAAGGGCAGGAGGCTACGGCCTAGAAAAAATGTAGAGCACACCTCCACTCACACGACAGTGCTTTCTCGTTACATCGGCAGTAGCGGCAGTTCACAGCTCAAATACTTGCTACGCTCACCTGCTTCCGCAATTTAGTACGTTTTCCAAACTAGGACATAACAGATCACGGTTTTAAAACAGTGGGTCCATATTCAAATTATAGATCAATTGTGCGCCCGAATAAACTTAACCGAAAGGTAGGTTTGCTACATCGCAATGCGTTTTAGTATAAGATTTTGACATCAGAGTGCCCGCAAACGTTTGTGTAGTTTGCTACAAAGGTGTTTGTCCGCTCACCGCCGAATTAGAAATTAAAGTAACGACATGGGACATGTATATAAGCATAAGTGCTAACAAAAAAATAGCGCTTGTTCAGCACGTGAGATGATTTGAAGCAGGCTGTTGCCGTTTTGATAAAACAAGGAAATGAAGAATATATGGATGGAAGAATAAGTAATTTAGTTTTTTTGTCGGAGGAATAGTATCTTTCATGGAGTTGTTTGAGAGCATAAGTGCTCACACTGGTAGGATATGCGTATTTTTATTTTTTTAGTATCGCTCCTATCGTCCATTCAAGTGCTAGCAGCTGACTGGACGCACGTGACCGCTAACCATCACGCGTCGTATTATGTAGACGTTGGATCAATAAAGGCGGTAGAAAATTCTGTAACTTTCTGGGAGATGGGCAACTTGTTTGGCCCGATTGGTGAAGGTATAGTATCTGTAAAGTCATACAATCTAGGCGATTGTAAGAATTTCTTACTTAAAACGCTTAAAACGTCGTTTCACAAGAAACCCATGGCAGGCGATAGTGTAGAAGCGCAGGCCTCAGATAACACCACCTGGAAAAAGCCTCCACTGAATTCTGCGTCCGCTAACATACTGAAATTTGTTTGTGGACGTTGACCAAAACTGTGTGGACGTTGAGGCCAAACCCAGCACGTAAAACCGAAGTCATTCTATGTAAGGCCAGATGTTAATACTGCGCGTTGACAAACGCATTTTTAAATAATTTTTGCTTAATTATCGCTTTCTTTATTCCAAGGCAGCTAGGAGGAAAAATTGTTCAACCATGTAATGGTAGGTGCTCAAGATATAGATCAATCGAAAAAGTTTTACGACGCTATTTTAGGCGTCCTGGGTATTTATCCTGGGCATAAGGATTCCGATGTGAGGTGTTCTTATCGAAGAAACGGCGGCATATTTATGATTAAGATACCGGTAGATGGCAATCCAGCAACAGCAGGAAATGGCAGTACTGTAGGCTTTAAAGCCAAGAATCAACAGCAAGTGGAAGCATGGCATGCAGCTGGCCTCGCCAATGGTGGAACAACCTGTGAAGATCCTCCTGGCATACGACACAATGGTAAATTAAAAATTTATCTTGCCTATTTGCGTGATCCAGCAGGTAACAAACTGTGCTGCGCTTATCTGTTACCCAAGGTTAGTGAGAATTAGGGTGTAACAACGCATCATAATGTGGCGCTTATCGTCGTATAGATGCCTCTTTTGATTGTTAGTTAGAATTAACTAAGCAAATTATTGATTGCGCGTTGTTTTGGTCACTAACGCCTTACATTTGCTCAACTATAGCTTTTGAGATAGCTGTTCCACTTTCCCAGGCACCTTCAACGCGTGCACTGACCGTCCAGTCGCCGCCCACATACAGCGTAGCGCTGATATCGGACAAAAATGATTTTCCTAGTGGTTTGGTAACCCTAGAGTACCGCCAACGGTGAGCACTTGAGTAGAGCAATTCGGACGAGCTTACCCTGAGTCTATCGCATAGCATGGGCGTTAAGATACGTGCGATCTCATCTTTGTCGTATTCAAGGTATTTCATGCTCCAATCATCGCCCGCTTGCGCGACCCAACATGTCATTTCTCTTGGACGGTAAGGCTTTGCACTATCCTGCGCAATCCAAGCAAGATCATCATCCGGTTTACGACGAGTAATAAAGGGTGCGCCTTTATTGGAGGGAAACGCGGCCATTAATGTAAGACATGGCTTCATCTCAACATTTGTGAGTTCTTGGCTAAGCGAATTATGTTCACCTATAAGGTTAATTATCTGTGGTGCGGGTAACGCCAAAACTACGATGTCAGAAAATTGATTTTGAGTTTCTGAGGAGAGCATCCACCCATGTTTGGATTTTTGTACTCTTAATATTTCTGTGTTGAATTGTATTGACAGGTCCTCAACGGCTAATCCAAGCAACGAATTCATCGAGGGCCTACCGACGAAAGTACTTTTTTCTTCTATCTTCCAGTGAGTTGCACAGCCTGCACTGATTGCTGTGTCGATGAAACTCTGAAAACGTTTATTTTTTGCTGTTATGTATTGGGCGCCGTGATCAAACTGAAGTCCTTCGCTCGTTCGCCGTGTCGCCATTCGGCCGCCAATACCACGACTTTTTTCAAATATTATAGGTTCATAGCCAGCATCTTTAAGGTTACGTGCGCAGACTACGCCCGTCATCCCGGCACCGATTATAGCAATGTTTGGTTTTTCCATTTGTTGCTCGTCATAAGGTGTTGAGGACAAGATAAATTACTCTTTCAAGAAAAATACCTGCATTCCTATTTGTGGAATAGTTAAAGAATACAGCAATAACGTTTTATGGTTTGTTGTTGCTGGCATGACGTTTGTGCGTGGTGATTATGGCGAGACGCATAATTATTGCGTCATTGGAATGTTAACGTTTCGTTGAGCGCCCTAAATCGCATCGGCGGCGCGTATAGGGGGCGACACGCTTGTCGTCATCCAAGAGCCGATAAAGTCTCCAGCTTCTACTTTCTGCAAACGCCAGTTGAACGACAACTTTATATTATCAGGTGTCACGATAACGATGTAAAAATTAGCGATTTTCGGCGCCACGACAACTTCACGTATTTTGTATTCTTTATGGCCGAGCAAATACCGATAGTTCTTGTTCTTCAACATCTTAGCAAACCGCTCAATCGGTCCGGTCACTGCTTGGTTATTAGGGTGGGCAAAAGCCCAAGTTTGTTGAATACCCGCGTTTGGTTTTTTGGCATTATTTGTTTGTAACGCGGTCAGTTGGATTTCGATGACCTCGCGTGGACTTAAATCCCGATTTGGCAGAATTATCTCGTTGGCTAACACAGGTGAGCAGATAGATAAAAAAGCGAATAGGGTTGGGAAGAGTTTCATGTCCCACAAATGATTATCGTAAACACTCTATTCAAGATTTTCGCATGCAGTCACTAATAAATTTTTCTAAATAACCGGCCCTTTGTTCAATGCGTTGTATTCATTATGATTTTTCTGTATATATTCGCCCGGAAAGTATATTAACAACGTCTGATAACCCCTCAGGCTCAGATCTAATGAACGTATTTATCGTCGGAGCTGCGTGATGACGCAGAGCATATACCAACGTCGCCAGGAAGGATGGTTATCGGAAAACCTGAAACACTCTAACCACTGGCGATTTTCGTTTGATCAAGCGACGCAGAATTTTTTGACGGATTTTGCAAAGAAATACCATCGGCCGGATGCCGAATTATTTAGTTATGAGTTTTCGGAGTGGGATCTGGGACCTGCAATAGAGGTGATTGACCAAGCCGTTGAAGAGACCATGCTTGGAGGCGGCTTAGTAATTTTGGAAGGTTTGCCTCGACGGGAATTAACAGAGGATCAGTTTGGATTTTTAAATTGGGTTATTGGACTGCATATTGGCGTACCCCGTCCCCAAGGAAAATCTACACAGTATCTGGCTAAGGTGCAGGATATCGGGACCAATTATCGTGCTGCCAGTGGGCGAGGATTTTCTTCTAACGAGAAGCTGACATTCCATACGGATGGTGCAGATATTTCGACCTTAGGTTGTTTTAATACAGCTAAATCTGGTGGAATGAGCATGATTACGTCAAGCACAGCGGTTTGGCGTCAATTTGAGAGAGAACATCCTGAGTTAACTAACGCTGTGGAGGAACATCTTTTCTATTTTAGCCGACAGCAAGAGGAGGCACCAGACGAGAGGCCATATTACGGGCAAAAGCTATTTGAAGAGTGTGATGGACTAATTTTTGGAAAGTGGAATTCGAACCGCTTAAGAACAGCACAAGACATAAATGATGTGCCTAAGTTAACCGAAACACAAAATAAGATTTTAAATTACATGGGTGAAATTATTCAACGATCAACACACCTTTATACAATGTATTTAAAACCTGGTGACCTACAAATAATGAATAATAATACCGTTTTTCATTCTAGAACTGCTTATGAAGATTACGCTGATGCTGATAAAAAAAGATTGCTTTATCGGCTATGGATTGCTCCGAAAAAGTCTCCGCGGTTACCGCAAAGTTGGAATGAGTTTTACGGTGAAATAGGCGCTAATATGGTGCGAGGAGGAATCAAGGGACATCACTTTGACGAGCAGTGCAAGAAATTTGATGATGACCACGCCAGAAAACTTCAAATGTCATTTGATAACTGAAAAATCTAAATATTTTCCGTTTAGGAAACCTTATAAAATTTTTATAAATTTGAATTTTTTGCAAGATTTAAATGTTAGAAAATTACATGCTGAACAAAATTATAATTTTTCGTGATTTAACGTAAAGCTTCTTGCAAGAGATTAAGCTGCAGGCGCGTGAACTGATGAAAAGCTTTTATCCAATAATAGATAATGATATGTTCCTTATCCTTGTTACGATATTGGTAACCGTATTATTGATAATACTATTTCTACGCAGCCCTATGCTGTCATTTTTTTAAGCTTGATATCCGTAATTGGGTTGCTGATTTATTTTCTCTACACGGATTTTCTATAAGGCAAAATCCTATAAATACTCAATTGTATTTATCTTAATTTTTTTTTACCTAATTATCAACAAAAGGATGTTTGTGCCCGTGCCATTAATTCGAGTGGCCTTTCCAATCATTTTTTTTAAGCCGCTTCCCGATCGCTATCGAGAAGTGTGAGGCGCCACATTTCACGTACGTGGTTCCCGTCGTCGAACCCGGTAGCCGCATGCATTGTGCAGCGATTATCCCAGACGACAATATCGCCCTCTTGCCATGTCCATTTAATGGTAAATTCTGGACTGGTCATAAAGGGGAGTAGGTCTCTTAAAATTTTCACGCTGTCGTCTTCCTTACCTTCTAAATCCCAATAGTCGAGGTCCAAAGCGGAGATTGTTTGGCCCTTAGGAACAATCGCACAGGTAGAACTGTTTAGACCATATATCGCAGGCTCGCCACTGACGGGATGGACTAGAACTAAGGGGACCCTATTTGGGGGATTTTTTGCTCTTTGTTCTTTATTAAGGGTAGGATATCCGGGTGAATAAAGACTAATTTTCTTATCGTGATGTGCCAAAGAACATACAGCTTCGAGATTTTCTAATTGTTTACGCTGCTCGTTATTTAATTTTTTTAATGAGCCACGGGTATCTGAAAATAGGGTCTCTCCTCCTGATGGTGGAGCTTGTCGGCAATGAAACACCGAGCCAATCGGCGGTTTTTGGCGATATGTTGAGTCTGTATGCCACACCGGCCTCCGTGTTTCTGGATTATAACGGATGTCAGCATCATTACGAAGCGGCGGCACTTTAGCGAAATTAGAATTTTTATTACCATTTTTATCGCGAGTATTGCCGATACGTAGAATTGGTAGACCTTGAACCTTTTTATCTTCGCGAGCAACAAAGTTTTCATAGTCAATCAGGCCAAAGCATGCGGACCAGTCCATAAGTTGGTTTGGTGTTAAATGTGCAAGATCATCGCCTCTCAAACCGATGAGGCCGCCTTGATCAGTCCAAAGTTTCAAGGCCTGCTGTTTAAAATCAGAACTTGCAAGGTCTTCACGGCGCACGCCATCGATCATCGCGCCAAAATCGCCATTAAGGTAACTTATTTTGTGAGGCATAATTTCTGATCCGTACTTCCCTTATTCATAAAATATAAACGCATGTATGCGTAGGATGCTAGGTAAATTTCAACGCCGTTAAGGATAAAATATCTATCCTATAATAAAAGTTAACAAATTTTGAAATTTACCGTAGTTATTTGAAGCAAATATGTCTGCCGCCTCAAATGTTTGAATAATAATATAGAATTTAAATAATTGATAAAAATACAAATTATAAATAAAAAATAAGAAAATTTATTCAATCATATTTCCATAATAAAGTATTTTTATTTATGATTAGATATTTTGATCAAGGGATTGTTGTATGGTTTTGGGTATATTTAACGGTAACACCTTTTTGGCTGATTAGCGGATTATTTTCCTCCGGCCCATACGCTCGTTTCGTTGGGTTTCGGGTGTTCAGTAGATAAGCCTATCGCTAGGTCTTATCGTGAATACATAATCGAGGTAATAATCTCACAGCCCATTCAAAAATCTCTATGCGTACTATCATGACGTATTCGTGAGGAATACTAGGGCACTTATTTCAGAGCTGCGTCTCATTTGAGATCAGCAGCCTCAAATCTGCGGCCATATTTTAACTCGCATTGTGTATTCATAAATGCCTGAATTTTTTTATGAGGCTGACACTTAACATCTGTGTAGGTGTTTTTGAAATTTTAGGAAATTGGATAAGAGAAATATATTATGATAAATTCTAATCTCGTTTTTATTCTTACTGTAATCCTATTAACCCCCTTGGGTACTGCAAATAGATCGGAGAAATTAAAGTTGGCTCCGACAGTGGTCGGTAAGGATTTTGGCTTCACTGAGGGGCCAGTGTGGTAAGTCACAAAGAAATGTGGCTTTTTACCGATATTCCAAAGAATAAGATTTACAGTCTGACTGCTAATGGTTCTTTGGATGTTTGGATGGAGAAGTCCAAATATGCTAACGAATTGAATATCGATAAAGAAAATAATGTATGGATGGCGCATCATTGTTGCAAAGAGTCTTACACGAAACCTAGTGGAAAAAATAAAGTTGTGGCGTCCTCATATAATGACAAAAAGCTCAATAGCCTCAATGATATAGCAATAAAGAAAGACGGTTTACCAACCCTATGTAAGGGATTATGTTTAAAGGCTTCGGTTGTGAACTTGCGCCAGAAGAACAGCCCGTGCGTGGAGTTTACCAAATAGAAGATGGGGTGGTAATCCTAAAAACAGGATCTATCGAAATACCTAATGGAATAGCATTTTCAAACGACAATAAATTTCTTTACGTAGCTAATTCAGCTGATGGCGTTGTTTACCGTTTCGATGTGGTGGGAGATGAACTTATAAACAAAAGGCCTTTGGTTAAGACTTAGAGTGGTAAAAGTCCCCATCCAACGTTAGGATATATCGCAGATGGATTTTATGTAGATAAACATGGAAATCTGTATGTATCTGGTGGACATGAGGGTTTCGCTATATTTTCGCCCGATGGGAATCAGTTGGAACTAATTCAACCTGATCCGGGTACTAGCAAATCACCAATGGCTGAATTTGTGAGTGATTTGGCCATTGGAGGGGTAAAAATTAACCAACTAATGGTAACAGTTGGTAATCAATTATTGTTATATAAGATGAAATAAACTCCGCTTTAATAATAGCGCAATTTAAGTTTATAAAATTTTTATTAGTCGTTTAAAATAATCATAATTAGTTGTCTCTGTTAATGGTGTAAATAAAAAAAACAGAGTCTTATAATGTAGATATTCTTGTAATGAGTAATGGCTAATTCTGCCAATTTTCAAAAATTTGTGATCAATGTTTAAGAAAAACATAAGATATTAATTATTGATTTAAATATCTTGGTTGACAATTTTCGCAGACATATGTTCGCCGTCCACTGATTTCAAAGCCGCGAATGGAACCTGAGCATCTTGGGCATGTATCTTTTGCAAATATATTTACACGTTCCCGGTAACGGGTTTTCGATGATGGTGCGTTTTTTACAGTCACAATGGCATTTTTCTTAACACCTATCTCAAGCAATATCTTAGCATCTTCCCAAATTCGATCGAACGTCGGCTTATCAATCTCGCGCCCGGGTATTTCAGGGTGAATTTCTTGGCGCCATAAAATTTCGGAACGATAAATGTTTCCGATACCTGCTATCACCGACTGATCCATGATAAGGCGGCCTATGGGTGATCTACTTTTTGAGATTTTTTTGAACGCGAGATCTGGGTCGGCATCAGAACGCAGTACGTCGGGACCTATTCGATTAATTAAAGTCAATAACTCTTGTTTCGTTAATACCCGGCAAATAGTTGGACCGTTAATATCGATAACGTGTGTTTTCCCGATGAAGCGCACTCGCACTGCGCCGCGAGGCTCAGCAACAGGTAATTTGCTTTTTCGGATACGTCCAAATAGCCCTAGGTGAATGTGTAGCACATCGCCTTGATCGAAGTTGTAGATCAAATGCTTACCGAACGCCTCAACGGAAAGGCAGATTTGGCCATCCAAGAGTGATGCCCCATCAGTGAAGCGGCCTTGTGGCGATGAAATAAAAATTTGTTGACCGTTAAAAAGCTTATGATGGTCGCGGGCCGCGCGATGTATCGTATGACCTTCAGGCACAGCAGTTTCTCAAATCCAAATACTTTTAAAGAGAATATACGTTTTAAAGCACCAACCAGATCCTAGTGTGAACATCACAGGCGTCTTTCTTTGTGCGAAGGCGTTTTTCCGTCATTTGACGGTGGTGGAGAAACCGGGTGCCGTCGTCAATTTTGCGTCGACGTTGGGTGTGACGGCAGCGCCGAACCGCGCGGCTTATACCGCGTCCAAACATGCCGTCATCGGCTTGACCAAACAAATGGCGCTAAAGGTCGGTGAGACCGGCATTCGGGTGAATTTCATCGGTCAGGGGGTCACGCGGACATCTTTAATGGAACGCTACTTCCAAGAAGCTGAGATTTCTGAGACCGTGCGCTCTTTGCACGCCATGAAGCGCTGGGACGAAGCCGAAGAGATTTCGAAGGCGATCCGGTTTTGGCGCCCGACGATGCCAGCTCCATCATGGTCGAAACGCTCCTCGTCGATG
>PAZH01000026.1 GCA_002716125.1 Rhodospirillaceae bacterium | reverse complement strand
AGTTCGTGTACAGCAACAATTGGTGTTGTCTCAAATCCTGATCAAAAAAATATTAAAATTGGTAAGGCTGGTAGAAACAGATGGAGAGGTAAAAGACCTCAAACAAGAGGTGTAGCTATGAACCCGGTCGATCACCCACATGGTGGCGGCGAAGGCCGCACTTCAGGTGGCCGCCATCCTGTCACCCCATGGGGTAAACCAACGAAGGGCAAGCGTACGCGCCGCCCGAAGAAGGCGAGCGATAAGCTGATTATCCGCCGCCGTCATAAGCGCTAGGCTGAGGAGAACTGAGTCGTGTCTCGTTCTGTATGGAAAGGTCCGTTCGTCGACGGTTATCTGCTTAAGAAAGCAGAAACGGTTCGTAGTTCCGGACGCAATGATGTCATTCGTACCTGGTCGCGCCGTTCGACGATCCTGCCGCAATTCGTCGGCTTGACGTTCGGTGTCTACAACGGTCAGAAGTTCATCCCCGTGCTGGTTACCGAAAATATGATCGGCCACAAGTTCGGTGAATTTTCGCCGACGCGGACCTTCTATGGTCACGCTGCCGATAAGCGCGCGAAGAGAGGCTAAGCGTCATGGGTAAGGCAAAGATGGAACGCCGTCTGGCGGATAACGAAGCGCAGGCACACGCCCGTTTCGTCCGGACGAGCCCGCAAAAGCTTAATCTTCTGGCGCAGCAGATTCGCGGTCTGACCGCCGATGCCGCGCTGGCAGCTTTGACGTTTTCAAAGCGCCGCGCCGCCAACGATGTGAAGAAGCTTCTGCAGTCGGCCGTCGCGAACGCAGAGAACAACCATCAACTCGACGTCGACCGGCTGTATGTCAAAGAAGCCACGGTCGGCAAAACAGTGGTCCTGAAACGGTTCCGCGCGCGGGCGCGCGGACGGGTCGGCCGCATCCGCAAGCCGGTCAGCAACCTGACGATTATCGTTCAGGAACGCGAGGAGACGGAATAATGGGTCAAAAAGTAAATCCGATCGGGTTTCGTCTCGGAATCAATCGGACTTGGGACTCCCGCTGGTACGCCGGCAAGGAATACGGCACGCTTCTGCATGAAGACGTGAAGATCCGCGAATATATCGAGAAAGCATTGGCCCAAGCCGGTGTTGCGCGGATCGTTATCGAGCGTCCGGCAAAGCGCGCACGGATTACGATCCACACGGCCCGTCCCGGAGTTGTCATCGGCAAGAAAGGCGCGGATATCGAAAAACTGCGCCAAGACCTCAGCAAGATGACCGGCGGCGACGTAACGCTGAACATTGTCGAAATCCGCAAGCCGGAAATCGATGCGAAGCTTGTTGCCGACAATATCGCTCAGCAACTGACCCGACGTGTCGCGTTCCGACGTGCCATGAAGCGTGCGGTCCAATCCGCCATGCGGTTGGGCGCCGAAGGTATCCGGATCAAATGCGGCGGCCGCCTCGGCGGTGTCGAAATTGCCCGTGCCGAGTGGTATCGCGAAGGCCGCGTGCCGTTGCACACCCTGCGGGCCGATATCGATTACGGAACCTCGACGGCGCAAACCACCTACGGCGCTTGCGGCGTCAAGGTGTGGGTGTTCAAGGGCGAGATCATGGAACACGACCCGATGGCCTCCGAACGCCGTCAGCAAGAACAACAGCCGCAGCGCTAAAGCGGTCGATTAAGGAAGCGAGCAATGCTTAGTCCGAAACGTACAAAGTTCCGCAAGGCGCATAAGGGCCGCGTTCACGGCAACGCCAAGGGCGGAACGTCGCTGAACTTCGGCGCCTATGGTCTGAAGGCGATGCAGCCGGGCCGGATCACAGCCCGTCAGATTGAGGCTTCGCGTCGTGCGGTGACCCGTCACATCAAGCGTGCCGGTAAGGTTTGGATCCGTATCTTCCCGGACGTACCGGTCAGCAGCAAGCCGGCCGAAGTTCGGATGGGTAAAGGTAAGGGATCGCCCGAGTATTGGATGTGCCGGGTGAAGCCGGGCCGGGTCATGTTCGAACTTGACGGTGTCGATCCGGAGATCGCCCGTGAAGCTTTGATGCTCGCGGCCGCGAAAATGCCGATCCGTTGCAAGTTCATCCAGCGCGGCGGTGAGGGAGTTTAGGAATATGAAGGCCGAAGACGTACGTCAGAAAACGGACGACGAGTTGAGCGATCAGCTCGGCGATCTGCAAAAAGAAGCCTTTAACCTGCGCTTCCAACAGGCGAGCGGCCAGTTGGAGAACACGGCGCGCGTTCGTGAAGTTCGCCGGGACATCGCGCGGATCAAAACGATCCAGCAACAACGCCGCAGCGCTGCGTCCTAAGGAGTAAAGAAGAATGCCTAAACGAGTTATGCAAGGGCGCGCCCTGCGGGACGCTAAAGACAAGACCGTCTCGGTCTTGGTCGAGCGGAGCGTGAAGCATCCGCTTTACCAGAAGTTTGTGAAGCAATCGAAGAAGTATCTCGCCCATGACGAGCAGAATGTCTCGAAAGAAGGCGATATTGTAAGAATCCGCGAGGCCCGTCCGATCTCGAAACGTAAGCGTTTCGTCGTGGTCACGGACGCGGCAAGCGAAGGTTAGGGAGCGCGTCATGATCCAGATGCAATCCAACCTAGATGTTGCCGATAACTCGGGCGCCCGTCGGGTGCAGTGCATCAAGGTGTTGGGCGGCTCGAAGCGGATGATTGCCGGTGTCGGAGATGTCATCGTGGTGAGCGTCAAGGAAGCGATCCCGCGGGGTCGTGTGAAAAAGGGTGATATCCATCGTGCCGTCATCGTGCGGACCGCGAAAGAGATCAGCCGTCAGGACGGCACCAGCATTCGGTTCGACCGGAATGCCGCTGTCTTGATCGACCGTAACAACGAGCCGATCGGCACCCGTATCTTCGGGCCGGTCACGCGTGAATTGCGGGCAAGGCAATTCATGAAGATCGTATCGCTCGCGCCGGAAGTGATTTAACGGGCGCGGATAAGGATCGGATAGGAAGATGGCTGCGAAATTCAGAAAAGGCGATCGCGTTCAAGTAATCGCCGGTAAAGACAAGGGAAAGCAAGGAGAAATCCTGCAAGTCCAGGCGGCGAATGGCCGTGCGGTCGTGCAAGGCGTCAATATCGCGCGCCGGCACACACGCCCGAGCCAGACGACGACGGGTGGCATTGTCGACAAAGAGATGCCGATTGCGGTGTCGAATCTGTCGCATATCGATCCGAAGGATAACGAGCCGACCCGTATTGGTTTCAAATTTCTCGATGACAATCGGAAGGTTCGCTATGCGAAGCGGTCCGGCGAAGTCATCGACAGCTAGAGGAGACGCACACGATGGCTAAAGACGGTTACGTGCCGCGCCTCAAAGAACATTACGATTCGGTTGTCCGCGCGTCGCTCGGCGAGAAGTTCAGTTATGCCAATGCGATGAAGACGCCGCGGATCGACAAGATCGTTATAAATGTTGGCGCTGGCGAAGCGGTGGGCGATAGCAAGAAGATTGGTTCGATCTGCGAGGATCTCGCGGCGATTACCGGACAGAAAGCAGTTGTCACCCACGCGAAGAAGTCGATTGCGAACTTCAAACTTCGGGAAGGTATGCCGATCGGTGCGAAGGTTACGTTGCGCCGCGACCGGATGTACGAATTCCTGGATCGTCTGATTACTGTTGCATTGCCGCGGGTTCGCGATTTTCGCGGCCTCTCGCCCCGCAGTTTCGATGGGCGCGGCAATTATTCGCTCGGACTAAAAGAGCAAATCGTGTTTCCGGAGATCGATTACGACAAGGTCGATTCGATCCGCGGGATGGACATTGTTATCTGCACGACGGCTGAGACCAACGAGGAAGCGCACGCGCTGCTCGAGGGCTTCAATATGCCGTTCCGTAGTTGATTAGCTGGTGAGGTTTTGAAGCATGGCTAAAAAAAGCGCCATCGAACGGAACAAGAAAAGAATGCGGCTGGCAAAGAAGTACGCTAGCAAGCGGGAACGGCTGAAAGCGATCGCGAGCAATCGTGAATTGCCCGCCGAAGAACGCTTCGCGGCGCGTATGAAACTGGCCCAACTGCCGCGGAATTCGTCGCCCGTGCGTGTTCGCAATCGTTGCGAATTGTCGGGACGTCCGCGCGGTTATTACCGCAAATTCAAGCTGTCCCGCATCGCATTGCGGGAATTGGCGTCGAACGGTCATATCCCTGGTATGACCAAGTCGAGCTGGTAGGGAGAGCAGCGGAATGTCATTGAGTGATCCATTGGGCGATATGCTCACCCGTATCCGTAACGGTCAGCGAAGTGGCCGGTCGACGGTCGTTTGCCCGTCTTCCAAGCTGCGGACCAACGTGCTTGAAGTTTTGAAGCGCGAAGGATTCATCCGCGATTTCAGCTGGGCCGAAATTCGGAGCGGCATTAGCGAATTGACCATCGAATTGAAGTATCACGACGGTGAGCCGGTGATCCGCGAGATCAAGCGCGTATCCACGCCGGGCCGCCGGGTGTATTCGAAGATCAAAGATTTGCCGCGAATTTATAACGGATTGGGCATTTCCATCCTGTCGACCCCGCGTGGTGTCCTCTCGGACGCAGAAGCGCGGGACCAGAATGTCGGCGGCGAAGTTCTTTGCCGGGTATTCTAGGAGGTCTGACATGTCACGCGTCGGTCAAAACCCAGTAAACATTCCGGACGGAGTCGAAGTGTCGATTGCCGACGGTGAACTGACGGCGAAAGGTAAACTTGGGACACAGAGCGTTCCCCTGCTGCCCGTCGTGGAAGTCGCAGTCGAAGACGGCCAGGTCATCGTAAAGCCGGTCAATGACGGTAAGCGCGCTCGTACCATGTGGGGCACCACGCGCAGCTTGGTGAACAATGCCGTTGTCGGTGTCTCCGAAGGCTTCACCAAGAAATTGGAAGTCAACGGCGTTGGCTACCGTGCGCAAGTTCAAGGCAAGAAGATCAATCTTCAGCTCGGTTTCAGCCACGACATTTCATATGAAGTCCCGGAAGGGATTAAGGTCGAAGTCGAAGGTGATCGCGGCAACGTCATTGCGATCAGCGGTCCAGATAAACAAGTCGTCGGTCAGGTTGCGAGTGAAATCCGCTCCTTCCGTAAACCTGAACCCTACAAGGGCAAGGGTGTGAAGTATGTCGACGAGCAGATCCTCCGCAAGGAAGGCAAGAAGAAGTAAAGGGTTCGGACGATGTTGAATAACAAAAAGCTGTTCGAGCGCCGGAAGCGGCGGACACGGCATCGGTTGCGCAAGGTTGAACGTATTAAGCCGCGTCTTTCGGTGTTCCGTTCGAGCAAGCACATCTATGCACAGGTCATCGATGATCTGGAAGGCAAGACCGTTGCGGCCGCATCCACGATCGACAAGGATCTGCGCGAAAGCCTTAAGACAGGCGCAGACCGCGAAGCCGCGGCGCAAGTCGGCAAGTTGGTTGCCGAACGCGCGAAGTCGGCCGGTGTCGAGACCGTCGTCTTCGATCGGGGCGGATATCTTTATCATGGCCGTGTGAAGGCGTTGGGTGACGCCGCGCGCGAAGCCGGACTGAAATTTTAGTGAAGGACTGAAGCAATGGCGCGAATGCAAAATGAGCGCGGTGGCCGTGATCGGCGGGACGAGGGACCGGATATCGTTGAAAAGCTGGTTGCCATTAACCGCGTGGCCAAGGTCGTAAAAGGCGGCCGTCGCTTTGGTTTCTCGGCGATTGTCGTCGTCGGCGACGGTAATGGCCGGGTCGGCTATGGCCTCGGGAAAGCGCGTGAAGTTCCGGAAGCGATCCGCAAAGCGACAGATCAAGCTCGCAAGCGCATGATCCGTGTGCCGCTGCGTGAAGGCCGGACGCTACATCACGACATCAATGGACGTTATGGCGCCGGTCGGGTGTCGCTGCGGAACGCCCCTCCAGGGACGGGTATTATCGCGGGCGGTCCGATGCGTGCGGTGTTCGAAGCGCTTGGCGTGCAGGACGTCGTCGCGAAGTCGATCGGAACCTCGAACGCACACAACATGGTCAAGGCAACCTTCCAGGCGCTCGATTCTTGTGTTTCGCCGCGTCAGATCGCTGCAAAACGCGGTAAGAAAGTTGGCGATATTGTCGGTCGCCGCGATGACACGAGCGGGAAAGTGAAGGAACAGGTCGATGGCTAGCAAGAAAACCGTTCGGGTGACGCAGGTCGGTAGCCCGATCCGCCGCCAGAAAGATCAGCGGGCCACGCTTGTCGGTCTCGGTCTTAACAAGATGCATAAGACCCGTGAGCTTGAAGACACGCCGTCTGTGCGCGGCATGATCGACAAGGTGAAACACCTGGTCCGCGTCGAAGAGTAAGGAAGGCGTTTCGAACGCCGGTCGGAGAAAAGAACAATGAAACTGCACGAACTGTCGGATAACCCGGGTGCGCGTCATAACTCCAAACGCGTTGGCCGCGGGATCGGCTCCGGTAAAGGCAAGACCGCCGGACGTGGGCACAAAGGGCAAAAATCCCGGGCGGGCGCCACGATTAAAGGTTTTGAGGGTGGCCAAATGCCGCTCTATCGCCGTGTGCCGAAACGTGGTTTCACGAATATTTTCCGCAAACGCTACGCGGAAGTGAATGTTGGTCGTCTCCAGCAAGCGATCGACGACAAGAAGATCGACGCGAAGAAGACGATCGACGGCGAGGCTTTGGTGGCTTCGGGTATCGTCCGGCGTCTTCACGATGGCGTTCGTCTCCTTGCGAAAGGCGAGTTGAGTGCCAAAGTAACCATTGAGGTGGCGGGGGCTTCCAAAGCCGCAGTTGAGCTTGTTGAAAAAGCCGGCGGCAAGGTTGTCGTCGTGGAGGCGAAGGTCGACGCGAAAGCTGCCGATAAGAAGGCGAGCAAGAAGTCCGAAGCGGAACCTGCAGCGGACGAAAACGAAGCGTCGGACGAGTCCTAGTTTCGGCGCGTTAGTTCGAGGACCTTTATAGATGGCGTCAGCGGCCGAGCAATTAGCGGCAAATTTCAATTTCAGTGCTTTATCTAAAGCGACTGAGTTGAAAAAGCGGATTTGGTTTACGCTCGGCGCCCTCGTGATCTATCGGCTTGGCACCTATATTCCGTTGCCAGGTATCGATTCCGGCGTTGTGGCGCAGATTTTCAATCAGCAAGCGGGCGGCATCATTGGGATGCTCGATATGTTTGCCGGCGGCGCTCTAAGCCGGATGTCGATCTTTGCCCTCAACATCATGCCGTATATTTCGGCCGCCATTATTATGCAGCTGATGACGGCGGTCTCGCCGCATTTCGCCGCAATGAAGAAAGAAGGCGAAGCGGGCCGGAAAAAG
Organism: Rhodospirillaceae bacterium; assembly: GCA_002716125.1. Taxonomy (GTDB): domain Bacteria; phylum Pseudomonadota; class Alphaproteobacteria; order UBA8366; family UBA8366; genus UBA6544. Next base: position 21,086 of record PAZH01000026.1, on the reverse strand, counting down.
ATCAACCAATATACGCGCTACGGTACCGTGCTTTTAGCGACGTTCCAGGCCTATGGCTTGGCCGTCGGTATGGAGAGTATGCAAGGTACGCAAGGCAGTGGAGCGGTATTGAACCCAGGCCTGTTTTTCCGGGCGACGACGGTTATTACCATCGTTGGCGGCACGATCTTCTTGATGTGGCTCGGTGAGCAAATTACGCAGCGCGGTGTCGGGAACGGGATCTCATTGATCATCTTCGCCGGCATCATTGCCGAACTGCCGGCGGCAATTGCGCAAACGCTCGACATGGGCCGGACAGGTGCACTGCCAACGATTGCGATCATCGGTATCATGGTCTTGGCCGTTGTGGTCATTACCTTTATCGTTTTCATCGAGCGGGCACAGCGACGAATTGTTGTGCAGTATCCGAAGCGTCAGCAGGGCAACAAGATGTTCGGCGGCGAATCCTCGCATTTGCCGCTCAAGCTGAACACGTCCGGCGTCATCCCGCCGATTTTTGCCAGCTCCATGCTGCTGCTGCCGTTCAGCGTCATCAGTTTCTCCGGCGGTCGTGGGCCTGAGTGGTTGACGACGGCATCTGCGATGATCGGGCCGGGACAGCCGTTGTTCCTGATCCTATTCGTCACATTGATTGTCTTCTTTGCGTTCTTTTATACGGCGATTGTCTTCAATCCCGAAGAAACCGCAGACAATCTCAAACGCTACGGCGGTTTTGTGCCGGGCATTCGCCCCGGCAAGAACACCGCCGATTATCTAGACCACGTATTGACGCGATTGACGGTGGTGGGTGCGGCGTATCTTGCGATCATCTGCATCATACCGGAATGGCTCCGGACGCAGGCGGCAGTGCCGTTCTACTTCGGCGGAACCAGTCTCCTGATTGTCGTGACGGTGACGATGGATACGGTGGCGCAGGTGCACGCGCATCTGCTTGCACATCAGTACGAAGGATTGATTAAGAAATCACGGTTGCGGGGGAGGCGCGGATGATTCTGATTTTATTGGGTCCTCCCGGTTGCGGAAAAGGCACACAAGCCAAGCGCTTGGAAGAGTCACGCGGTCTCGTTCAACTTTCGACCGGTGATATGCTGAGAGCGGCTGTCGCCTCGGGCAGCGAGATGGGACAGCAGGCGAAGAAAGTGATGGATGCGGGTGAGTTGATGCCCGATGAAATCATGATCGAGATTATTTCCGAGCGGATCGATCAGCCCGATTGTGCCGATGGCTTTATTCTCGATGGATTTCCGCGCACGACACCGCAGGCAGAGGCACTGGATAAGCTTTTAGCCGATAAGTCGCTCGAACTCGGCAAGGTCATCGAGTTGAAGGTCGACGAAGAAGCGTTGGTCGAGCGTATTACAGGACGCTACAGCTGTGCGAAATGTGGTGCCGGATATCACGATAAATTCCAGCAGCCTAAGCAGGACGGCGTTTGCGACGTTTGCGGCAGCACGGAGTTTTCACGTCGTTCCGACGACAATGAAGAAACGGTCCGTTCGCGGTTGGCCGCGTACAACGCGCAAACCGCAGAGATTGTGCCGTATTACGGTGCAAAAGGGAACTTGGTCGAAATTGATGGAATGCTCGATATCGAGGATGTCACCGTTGCGATTCAAGGGGTAATCAGTTGATCCTGGTGTTTGACAGGGGTGTCCAAAACCCTATAATCCGCCGCTTCGGATGCCCTCGGGCCTCCGAGACGGTTTTGTCGACCCCAGAGAACAAGAAATTAGGTAGCGAAATCGGCCTAAGGTCGGTGAACGCAAGGAGTATCTGACGTGGCGCGTATTGCAGGCGTTAACATTCCGACGCAGAAACGCGTTTCGATCGCGTTGACGTATATTCACGGGATCGGACGGAAGAAGGCGGTTGAGATTTGCGGCAAATGTGCAATTCCCAACGAACGCCGGGTCAACGATTTGACCGAAGAAGAAGTCATCCGCATCCGCGAGACGATCGATACCGACTATCTGGTCGAGGGTGATCTTCGCCGCGAAGTTGCGATGAATATTAAGCGTTTGATGGATCTCGGCTGCTATCGCGGCGTCCGGCACCGTAAGGGCTTGCCGGTCAACGGTCAGCGCACGCATACGAACGCGCGCACACGTAAAGGGCCGGCCCGTGCGATTGCGGGTAAGAAGAAAGTTACGAAGTAAAAGGAACGTTCCATGGCGAAGGCGGCATCGACCCGCGTCCGTAGACGCGAGCGCAAGAACATTACCTCGGGCGTCGCGCATGTAAATGCGACGTTCAACAATACGTTGATTACAATCACCGACGCGCAGGGCAATGCGATTTCCTGGTCCTCGGCCGGTGGCATGGGCTTCAAGGGAAGCCGGAAATCGACGCCGTACGCAGCCCAGGTGGCGGCGGAAAGTGCGGCCCAGAAAGCGCAAGAACACGGCATGAAGACCCTAGAGGTCAACGTGAAGGGCCCCGGCTCGGGACGTGAGTCCGCGTTGCGCGCACTTCAGGCAGCCGGCTTTAACATCACGGCGATCCGCGATGTGACGCCGATCCCGCATAATGGATGCCGCCCGCCGAAACGGCGCCGGGTCTGATTTAATTTTGTCTGGTGTGTCGGCCGGTCCGATACACCGAATAATTGCCATGATGGCGAGGGGCGCATATCGCCCCTGTGACTGCTAGAACGAGGTTGCAACCGTGATCCAGAAAAATTGGCAAGCACTCATTAAGCCGAACAAATTGAACGTCGAAGGCGGCGTTGATCCCGAGCGTTCAGCGACGATTGTCGCGGAGCCGCTCGAGCGCGGATTCGGCCTGACGTTGGGCAACGCTCTGCGTCGCGTTTTGTTGTCTTCTCTGCAAGGCGCGGCCGTGACGGCCATTCAGATCGAGGGTGTGTTGCACGAGTTTTCGTCTTTGCCGGAAGTCCGCGAAGACGTGACCAACATTATCTTGAACATCAAGTCGCTCGCCTTGCGTATGCATGGCGAAGGGCCGAAGAAGATGCAGCTTTCCGTAAACGGACCCTGCGAGGTGACGGCGGAAATGATTGAAACCGGACATGATATCGAGGTCATGAACCCGGATTTGGTTATCTGCACGCTGGATAAGGGCGCCAAGTTCAATATGGAACTGACGGTCGATACCGGCAAAGGGTATGTCGCGGCGGCCAACAACCGTCCGGCGGATGCGCCGATTGGCTTGATCCCGGTCGATTCCGTGTTCAGCCCGGTCCGCAAAGTGTCGTACAAGGTGGAGAACACGCGTGTCGGTCAAGTTACCGACTATGACAAGCTCTCCGTCTCGCTTGAGACCAACGGTACGGTGACGCCGGAAGATGCCGTGGCTTTGGCCGCTCGTATCCTTCAGGACCAGCTTCAACTCTTCATTAACTTCGAAGAGCCTACGGCGCGGGTTGAAGAGGATCGCCCGTCCGAATTGCCATTCAACAAGAACCTTCTGCGCAAGGTGGACGAGCTCGAGCTTTCGGTCCGCTCCGCCAATTGCCTCAAGAACGACAACATCGTTTATATCGGCGATCTCGTTCAGAAGACCGAGGCGGAAATGCTGCGGACTCCGAACTTTGGCCGTAAGTCGCTGAATGAAATCAAGGAAGTGCTGACGCAAATGGGTCTGCACCTCGGCATGGAAATTCCGACATGGCCGCCGGAGAATATTGAAGAGCTCGCGAAGCGGCTCGAAGAGCCGTTCTGATCGGCGCTATAGAGTAATTAAGGAGCTACGATCATGCGACATCGTATGAGCGGACGGAAACTAAACCGCACAAAAGAACACCGTAAAGCGATGTTCTCGAACATGGCAGCCGCTTTGATCAAGCATGAGCAGATCAAGACGACCTTGCCGAAGGCGAAGGACCTGCGTCCGATCGTCGAGAAATTGATCACCTTGGGTAAGCGCGGGCGTCTCCATGACCGCCGCCGGGCCTTTGCGATGTTGCGCGACGATGCGACAACGGCGAAGCTGTTCGATACGCTGGCGGATCGATATGCCGACCGCAGTGNCNNAATTACACGCGTGTAATTAAGGCTGGTTATCGTTATGGCGATACGGCACCGATGGCGGTGATCGAATTGGTCGAACGCGACGAAGATNCGAAAGGCCTGGATTCCGGGCCGCTGCCGGAAGAGCTCGAAGAAGACGCGGCGTAACGCACGCCAGACCGTATTCTGAAAAGGCCGGCTCAGCCGGCCTTTTTCTTTTCTGGCTCGGCGCAGGGCTTGTATCGCTTCGGCAAGGTGAATAGATAGCGTTATGCTAAGAACATTTCTTCACGCCGCAGCTTTTTTCATGATGGTTCCTATTCTCGGAACCACTTCCATTGCACTGGCGGATTCTCGATCTGTCCCCGGTAGTGAAGCTGAGATAAAGCTCTCTTTCGCGCCGATCGTGCGGCGAACGGGACCTGCCGTCGTAAATATCTATGCGCAGAAGGTGGTCGAACAGCGCAGAGGCTGGATGTTCGAAGATCCTTTCTTTCGGCGCTTCTTCGGCAACGAATTCCCGCCAGGCGGCCAAAAACGAAATCGAGTGGAAAATTCTCTCGGCTCCGGCGTTATCGTCCGCGCCGATGGTATTGTTGTCACCAACAATCATGTCATCAAAGACGCCGACGATATTACCGTCGTGCTTGCGGACCGTCGCGAATTCGATGCGACGCTCTTATTGAAGGATAAACGGACAGACATTGCCGTACTCCGGATTAACACGAACGGAGAAGAGTTGCCCATTGTCGCGTTGTCGGATTCGGACGATCTTGAGGTCGGCGATTTGGTGCTCGCACTCGGCAATCCGTTCGGTGTGGGACGGACAGTGACGAGCGGTATCGTCTCCGCCCTGGCGCGGACCTCGGTCGGTATTACGGACTATCGTTTCTTCATTCAAACGGATGCGGCGATCAATCCCGGCAATTCGGGCGGCGCGTTGGTCGATATGACCGGTAAGTTGGTCGGAATCAATACCGCGATCTACTCACGCTCTGGCGGATCGCTCGGGATTGGCTTTGCAGTGCCGAGCAATATGGTCCGCACGGTCGTTGCCAGCGCGGTCAGCGGAAAGCCTTTGGTGAGGCCTTGGGTGAGTTTTGTCGGTAAGTCCGTTACCGCTGATATCGCAAATGCGATCGGCTTGCCGCGCCCCTACGGTGTTCTTGTCGAAGAGGTCTACCCAGATGGCCCGGCGGATGCCGCCGGTCTTCAGCAAGGCGATGTCATTATGCGGCTCGGTAAGCACGAGATCGAGGACGGACAAGCGCTTCGTTTTCGGCTCGCGACCCGGACGCTCGGTGACACGGTCGAGTTAACGGTTTTTCGACGCGGCGAGACCGTGAAGAAACAATTGGAGTTGGTGCCGCCACCGGACTTGCCGCCACGGAATGTCACGGTTCTGGAAGGACGCCATCCCTTGGTTGGCGCGCGCGTAGCGAATTTAAACCCCGCCATGGCGACGGAACTTGGAATCGATAGCGATGCCCGCGGAGTCATCGTGCTCTCGATTGCACGAAATTCTCCGTCGGCGCGATATGGGTTTCGGCCCGGCGACGTGATTTTGGAGATTGAAGGGCAACCGATTGGGCTCGTGCGGGACCTCAAAGATTTTGTCCAGCGACCCTACAACGGTTGGCGTCTGAAGCTGCGCCGTGGCGATCGGCAGCTGAACGTCCGGATTGGATAGACCGGCGTGGCGTCGCAGGGTGGATTGTTCGAAGCAGAGGCCCCGCGGCCACTCGCGGACCGGCTCCGCCCAAAATCGCTTGAGGAAGTAGTTGGACAAGAACGGCTACTTGGAGCGAGCGGTCCCTTACGACGTATGCTGGATGACGGACGCCTTGTATCGCTGATCTTATGGGGGCCGCCCGGTTCCGGGAAAACGACAATCGCGCGCCTTTTGGCGGACCAAGTCGACTTAGAATTCGAGCCTTTATCGGCTGTTTTTTCCGGCGTCGCGGATCTCCGGAAAGTATTCGAGAAAGCGGCGCAGCTGCGCGCAGGCGGTCGCGGAACGTTGTTGTTCGTCGACGAAATTCATCGTTTCAATCGGGCGCAACAAGACGGTTTCCTCCCGTATGTAGAAGACGGCACGGTCGTGTTGGTCGGCGCGACAACAGAGAATCCCAGCTTCGAGTTAAACGCAGCGCTACTATCACGCTGTCAGGTACTGGTGCTCGAACGATTGGACGCCGAAGCTTTGGAGACGCTGCTTTCCCGTTCGGAGGATATCGTCGGCCGCCAATTGCCGCTCGACGACGACGCGCGGACGGCTGTGCGGGCGATGGCCGATGGGGACGGGCGGTTTCTCCTTAATCTTTGTGAACAATTGTTCCAATTGCCGGAAGGAAGCGAGTTAGACACTGTCGGTCTGAGCGAGGTCGTACAGCGCCGGGCACCGGTCTACGATAAGGGGCAAGAAAGCCACTATAATCTAATCAGCGCATTGCATAAGTCTCTGCGTGGATCGGATACGGACGCGGCGCTCTATTGGTTGGCCCGTATGCTGGTCGGTGGCGAGGACCCGAGATATATCGCCCGCCGTCTCTTGCGGTTCGCATATGAGGATATTGGTCTGGCGGAACCGCAAGCTGCCGTTCAAGCACTGACGGCATGGGAAACTTACGAACGTTTAGGATCACCCGAAGGCGAGCTCGCGATCGCGCAGGCGGTCATTTACCTCGGAACGGCTCCGAAATCGAACGCGGCCTATAAGGCGTTGAGTGCGGCGACTCGTTCGGCGAAGTCTACCGGTTCGCTGATGCCGCCAAAGCATATATTAAACGCGCCGACGAAGCTGATGCCCGAGCTCGGATACGGCGATGGGTATTCGTATGACCATGATGCCGAAGACGGATTCTCCGGCCAAAACTATTTCCCGGACGGTGAAGCACGCCAAGCGTTTTACAGCCCGGTCGACCGCGGCTTTGAGCGCGAGGTTCGCAAACGTTTGGACTATTGGGCGGAGTTGCGCCGAAAGCGTGCAGCCGCTTCGGACTAAGTTTCCAGGCCTTTTTTCACGATATAAGCGACGCCTCCGTAGCGCGATTGCCGGATGCGCTCTGGGAGCTTTTGATTGGAAAGGAAGTCGTGTACGGCCCGGCTGCATCCGTCCCAATCGTAGTAATCGTCAATTAGGATCAAACCATTTGCGGCAACTTTGTCGTAGAGGTTTTCAAGAATGCAGATGGTCGACTCGTACCAATCGCCATCAAGCCGCAACACGCTGATCTCTTTGTCCGGAGAAAACGTCGGCAGTGTCTCTTCAAACCAACCTTTGTGTGCTTGAAGTTGGCGTCCTGCGTTTTCCAACGGGCGCATGCCGGCTAAGAAGTCCTCCATCGCCGCTGTATTGTTGTTGTGCCACAATTTGCCCTCAGCCTGCTCGCGCTGCGCTTTCTCGCCGTCCCACTCACCTGCGGGTGGTAAACCTTCGAACGAATCAAAGTAATGGCATTCGGTTATTTCGCTGAAAAGTTCAGTGAGCGAAAAGGCCATGCCGCCACGCCAGGTGCCGCATTCAACAAAACAACCGCTCGTAAGGTCGTGCCGTCGGCGATGGTTGTCGGCGACGAACAAATTCCCGAATACGGTTTTGCGCGGCAACATCGTTCGGTCGGCATATTTTCGCCAAAGCGCATAGTAGCGGGGCCAACCGGTAAGATAATTCCATTGTTGAGACATCGGCGAATACCTAAGTGAGACGACCGGCAATTGGTGCGGGCAAAATGGGGTTGTGCGGTACGCGTGCCCCGATTAGCGTCTTATCTAAACCAGAGTTGGATAAATCATGAAAACCGTTCTGGCAATTGCTGCGGGCGGCGCCTTGGGTGCGATCGCCCGCTATTATGTCAGCATTGGGACCGGAGTCGTACTTGGGACGGCTTTTCCATGGGGAACGCTTGTCGTCAATCTCATTGGTTGTTTCGCGATGGGCGTTCTCGTGGAACTGATGGCGATCACGTGGTCGCCGAGTGCCGAGCTGCGCGCCTTCCTAACCGTTGGTATTTTGGGCGCCTTAACAACGTTCTCTGCATTTTCGCTCGACGTCGCCTTGTTGCATGGGCGCGGGGAAATGTTATTGGGAGGGGTTTATATTTTCGCTTCTGTAGCCGCCTCGCTCTTTGGCGTGTTCGGGAGAATGTCGCTTATACGGATGGTGCTTCAGTGAGCGGGGTACAGCATCGAAAAGTCGAAGTGTCCGATGCCGACCAACGCCTTGACCGTTGGTTTCTGAAACATTTTCCCGAGCTGCCGCGCGGACGCCTGCAAAAGCTTCTAAGGACCGGCCAAGTTCGTGTTGACGGTAAGCGTGCGAAAGCTGGCTTGCGCCTCAATGTCGGGCAAGAGATCCGAATTCCGCCAATTACCGTGACTACGACCGTTTCGAAGGAGCGCCGCCGAGAAATTTCGGAAGACGATACGGCATTCGTACAGTCCTTGGTTCTTCACATGGATCGAGACATCATTGTGATCGATAAACCGGCCGGCTTAGCAGTACAGGGCGGAAGCGCGACCCAACGGCACCTCGATGGGATGCTGGATGCATTGCGCTTCGATGGAGATGAGCGTCCACGCCTCATCCACCGGCTCGACAAAGACACGAGTGGCGTCATGGTTTTGGCACGTACCGCGGCGTCCGCACGTCGTTTGGGCAAAGCTTTCGCTGGCCGAGATGTTCGAAAGGTATACTGGGCAATTACAGTGGGGCGTCCCGAGCAAGACCAAGGCCGTATCAATCTTCCGCTGGCGAAGAATATGGGTAAAGGGCGCGAACGCGTTGGCGTCGACGAAGACGCGGGTAAGAACGCGGTCACCGACTTTCAAGTGCTGGAGCGGGCGGGGAATCGCCTCAACTGGGTTGCTTTATGGCCGCGTACGGGACGAACGCATCAGTTGCGCGCGCATTGCGTCGCGATCGGTTGTCCAATCCTGGGCGACGGTAAATACGGCGGGCGCGACGCCTTTATCGAAGGGCTGCCGGCGAACGCAAAGAAGCTTCAGCTGCATGCTCGGGAGATCGCAATCCCGCAAGACGGCGGGCGCGACCTGAGGATCGTCGCACCGCTACCGTCGCATATGAGGGATGTATGGAAAATGCTCGGTTTCGAGGACGAGCCGCCGATTGAACCCTTCGATGGAATCGACTGAGCGCTTTCCCTAGATGTGTTTCGCGAGAAAGTCCGAGACAGTTGCGTTAAACACGTCCGGTGTCTCGAAATAGGGCGAATGGCCGGCGGTCGGTAGTTCTGTAACACTGGATCCCGGTATATGGGTCGAGACCTCACGAATCAGCGCCGGCGTGAAAAGCTGATCGTGTTCACTCGTAATCATCAATGTCGGCGTCGCGTATCCCTCCATTTCGGTTGGTTCCACGCCGCCGGGACTGCGTCCGCTCAAGTCTTCCGGAAGATTGATGTTCAACGACCCGATCTGCCGATACAGATAGGCGGCATTGGGATTGCGGTCGGGGAAATCGGGTGCGACGGCGGCGCTTCCAACGCCGCGTTCGGCAAATTCCTGGCGGGATCGGGTGAGGGCCGCTTGAACACTTGGGATGTTCAGGCCGCCTGGGGTGTTCGACAGCACAAGGCAAGAAACCCGGGCCGGATGTCGCACTGACATTCGGAGCCCCGTCCAACCGCCCATGGATTGGCAGACGATGGCGGTACGCTCGATATTTTCGGCATCCAGGATTGCTAAGAGGTCGCTATCGAAAAGGCTGCGATCGAACGCTTCCGGCGGACAGACGGATCGACCGAAAATTCGATGATCGAAGACGACGACCTTGTAGTTCTGCGCGAAATGCGGGACTTGCTGCCACCAGCTGGCCGCATTGCCGCCGCGACCGTGGGCCAATACGACAGCGGGACCCTCGCCATGTACCTCGTAGTATATACGCGCCCCATTTGTCTCGACCGTCGGCATGCTGGCCTCCTTATTCGGTTTCAGACCAAGGAAGATAGGTGAGATCGGGCCAAATTCGCCGCCAACGCGCGATTTTATTTTCGTATACGTCTCGAGTGACCAATGCCTTGTTGGGTCGCACAACGCCGGTGAATAGATCCTCCAGGCCGAACGGCGCAACTATCTCAAGGCACTCAACAGAGGGACGGACCGCAATGGCTGTCGCCGTCGTCGGGAACGTCGCCACGGCATCTGCGATCGACCGATAGGGTTGAATGGCGCACCCGAAGCGCGCCTCGTACCAAATATGCACGCGTGCTTCGTTTTTGACGTCGAAACGGATGCCAATCCCGGGAAACGATTGGGCAATGAGAGATGCATTCGCGGCTTCGCTCGCCTCGCTTAAGTCATCTGAATCGAAATAAATCAAATCGATGTCGTCGATGCCGCGATCATATGTGTAACCGTTCAAGGCATTCCATACGGTTTGCGTGAGACAGCCGGCACATAGGTGCCAATCGGGTAGATGGCTTTCGGGCGCGAATTTCAGAATCCGTTCGAGAAGAGGGCTCGCAAGGAGAATTTCCGTGAGTTGCGCCTCGAGGTGTATTCTTGTCTGGTTCATGCGGCTTGCCGTGTGTAGGAATTCACCCTCGCAGAACTTATTTGATCATTCCAGAAAGAACGCCGTGCAGAGCGATCCCCCTCTTCGATTCGTTGTGTTTGATTGCGACGGAACATTGGTCGACAGCGCCAGCGCCATCATAGAGGCGATGAACCGGGCCTGGGACGCCGAAGGTTTGCCGGCACCAGACCCAACAAATGTACGCTCGGTCGTTGGTTTGCATCTGGTCGAAGCGATTGGCCGACTTCATCCCGAAGGCAGCACCGCCGATCACAACCGTATGGCGGACCACTACAAAGGGGCATTCTTCGAGATTCGAAACCAGCCCGATCACGCCGAACCGTTGTACGAGGGAACCTTGGAAGTCCTCGATAGGCTCGATGAAGCGGGTGTCTTGTTAGGGGTCGCAACGGGAAAATCGCGCCGCGGCCTTGAAGCAACATTGGATCGCCATGGACTTCTTGAGCGTTTCGTGAACCTCAAGACGTCGGATGACGGCCCTGGGAAACCGAACCCGACAATTCTTCAGGATGCGATGCGTGAAGTGGGCGCGGAGCGGGAGAATACCGTCATGATCGGCGATACTGTCTACGATATTTCGATGGCAGTGAATGCGCAGGTGAAGCCGATTGGCGTAAATTGGGGCTATCATGCGACACAGGAGTTAGAAGCAGCTGGAGCCGCTGCTATACTCGGGTCGTTTCACGATTTAGACAGCACATTACAAATTTTATGGGGAGTTCGATAATGCGTCTCTCAACCATCTTGAAGGTCGTTGGCGTGCTCGTTGTGGCCGTCATCGTCGGTGGCGTGATTGTCATCATGAACACCGATTTCAATCAATATAAGGGATTGATCGCCGAGAAGGTGAAAGAGGCCACCGGCCGAAATTTGTCGATCGCGGGCGATATCGAATTGGAGCTCTCGTTCACGCCGTCATTGTCCGTCAGCGGCGTGCGGTTCGAGAACGCGGAATGGGGCTCAAAGCCTGATATGCTTTCTGTCGAAAAATTTTCGGCTCAAGTCGCGCTGCTGCCGTTGTTGTCGAATACCATCGAAGTGGATCATGTCCTGTTGCAAGGGGCGGAGATTTTAATCGAGCGCGAAGCCGACGGCCGCGCGAACTTCGTATTTGACGCCGCGGCGAAAGAAAGCGCGATCAAGAAGGACGAACCACCAGCATCATCTTCGGCCGCCGGGTCTCCCGGCGATGGCTCATTACCGATCCCCATTGTCCGTAAAGTCCTCATCGAAAATGCGAAGCTAACCTATCGCGATGTGGGTGCGGGCGTTACGGAAACGATCGTGCTGAAGAAAATTTCGCTGGATGGCGAAGGACCGCAATCCCCCGTCAATCTGACCTTCGACATGACCTTGAACGGCCAGCCAGTATCCGGTGGTGGACAGCTCGGCCCGCTAGACGGGCTCACCGATCCCGATAAAGATTGGCCCCTCAAATTGACGGTCGAGGCCGGCGGGGCAAAAGTCGGCCTCGACGGAACCATCCGCGATCCCGCCGGCGTAAAAGGGTTTAACGTTGGCGTTAATGTTTCCGGCGAGAGCTTGGCTAACTTGTCGGCGCTGGCGGGTGCGCCGGTGCCACCCATCGGTCCGTATCAGGTTTCGGCTAAGATTCAGGGCGATCCGTTGCAGGCACTGCAATTGGCGAACATTGGCATCAAAGTCGGCAAGAGCGATATCAATGGCGACGTAAAAGTTAACCTGTCCGGCAAAAAACCGAGTGTGGATGGCAAATTCACATCCCAGCTGATCGATCTGGCGGATTTTACGAAGCCGTCATCCGGCGCAACTGAAAAAAGCACTGGCGGTTCGACGTCGACATCGGCAGGCAAAACGCCGGCGGCCGCCGATGGCCGAGTCCTGCCCAATGACCCATTGCCGCTCGATGCCTTGAAACTAGCCAACGCGAAAATAGGCCTGACAGCCAAACGGGTTTTGGCGCAGGGCATTGCCATCGAGAATATTGTAACCTCGGTCACCCTAAAGGACGGCGACCTGCAAGTGGCGCCGATGAAGGCGGAAATATCCAATGGCACCCTCGACGGCAAGGTTCGCTTGAATGCAGCGGCGAAGACGCCAGCGCTCGATGTCGGTGTAAAGGCATCCAAGATCGATCTTGGAAAACTTTTGACGGATGCGGAGATTACCGACCTGCTTGAAGGTGGTCTAAACGCGCAGGTTCAGTTGAAAGGGCGCGGCTCTAGCGTTCGCGCGCTCGCCGCTGGCTTGGACGGTCAAATCAGGGCTGTCATGGGCGAAGGGCGTGTAAAGACCACGGCTCTCGATACTTTTATCGGCGGACCGACCGGTGTGATAACGAAGCTCGTCACCGGAGATAAGAAAGAGTTTACGGTACTGAATTGCGTCGTCTCGCAAACCGATATCAAGCAAGGTTTAGCAACCTTAACGGCTGCGGCGGTCGACACCGAGTTCGCTCGGAACACGGGCAAGGGGAACGTTAATCTGCGTGACGAAAGCATAGCGGTTACCGTTGACCCCGAACCCAAGTCCGCGACGTTGAATCTGGCCGTTGCGGTAAAAATCGGCGGCACGCTCGGCAATCCAAGTTACGGTCTCGATGAGTTGTCCGTGCTCAAAAAACTTGGCGGAGCCGTTCTCGGGATCGGTTTTCCGCCGGCACTTGTGCTTGGCATGGGGGAACTCGGCGCGGACGGCGATAATCCTTGCTTAAAACCGGCGGCCGGCAAAGGCGGTACTTCCGCGCCTTCGCCATCCAACCCAGCGGCATCCGTGACCAAAGGCGTTGAGGACACGGTAAAAGGTGTAACTGAGGGCGCAGGTAAGCTCCTAAAAAGGTTATTTGGCAATTGAGCGCCGCCCCTCCAAAACGGTTCTATAAGACGGTTGGTGTCGAAGACGGGGCGGACGGTTTTCAAGTTGTCTTGGACGGACGACCCGTCCGGACACCGCTTAAAACCGTCCTAAGTCTGCCGGCACGACCGCTTGCCGATGCAATTGCGGAGGAGTGGGACGCACAAACTGAGACCATCGATATCCCGTCGATGCCGCTCGCAGGTTTCGCGAATGCCGCTTTGGATCGAATTGCGTTGGGCCGGTCCGGTTTTGTCTCGGACATTGCGGGATATGCGGGTACCGATCTCTTGTGCTACCGCGCGGACGAACCGTCGGCATTGGTGGAGCGACAAATTGCAGTTTGGCAACCGCATCTCGATTGGCTGGCGCGCGAAAAAGATATACGGCTGGAGACGACATCGGGGATCGTGCACGTTCAACAAGACGATAACGAATTGGAAAAGGTGCACGCGATAGTCGATGACCGCGACGATTTTGCGTTGACCGGTCTGCATGCATTGACCACAGGAATGGGCTCGGTCGTTCTGGCGCTTGCTGTGGCGGAAGGGCGGTTGAAGGCAGAAGAGGCGTCGAGCGCAAGCCTGCTGGACGAGCTTTTTCAAGCGGAGAGGTGGGGCGAAGACCCCTTGGCAGTTGAGCGTCGGGCGAAACTTGCCAATGAGCTCGTACAGGCCGAGCGGTTCCTAAATTTGTTGTAAGGCAATGAGAGCGGTTTGAAGCGCCAATTGTTGTGCGCGTATCAGGGCTGTAATATCGCCGCCGAAAACCGGCTAAGGGAGAAGCCAGAATATGGACGATATCATCCAAACGCTTGAGGATAAGCGCGCCCAGGCGCGGCTCGGTGGCGGACAACGCCGCATCGACTCGCAGCATGCAAAGGGTAAGTTGACGGCGCGTGAGCGAATTGAAGTGTTTCTCGACGCCGGTTCGTTTGAAGAATGGGACATGTTTGTCGAACACGATTGCAACGAGTTCGGCATGGCGGAACAGAAGGTGCCCGGCGATGGTGTGATTACCGGCCACGGCACCGTCGACGGGAAGAAAGTTTTCGTTTTCAGCCAGGATTTCACGGTCTTCGGCGGGTCTCTATCCGCGGCGCATGCGCGGAAAATCGTCAAGATTATGGAACAGGCTATGAAAGTCGGCGTTCCGGTCGTCGGATTGAATGACTCCGGCGGTGCGCGCATTCAGGAAGGCGTGGCATCATTGGCCGGATATGCCGACGTTTTCCAGTTGAATGTGCTTGCGTCCGGCGTAATCCCGCAGATTTCCGTCATCATGGGACCTTGTGCGGGCGGCGCGGTTTATTCACCGGCGATGACGGATTTCATCTTTATGGTGAAGGATTCGTCTTACATGTTCGTCACGGGCCCCGACGTCGTGAAGACCGTAACGCACGAAGAAGTAACGCATGAGGAACTCGGCGGTGCGATAACCCACACGACAACGTCCGGCGTTGCGGATTTAGCGTTCGAGAATGATGTGGATGCGCTCCTAAAGCTGCGCCGTTTCATGGGCTTCCTGCCGTCATCCAATCGCGAGCAGCCCCCTCGAATTGAGACGCTAGATCCCGAGGATCGGCCGGAGGCGTCGCTCGACACGTTGGTGCCGTCCAATCCGAACAAGCCCTACGACATCAAGGAACTGATCGAAAAAATCGTCGACGAGGGCGATTTCTTCGAACTGCAACCGAGCCACGCCGGCAACATCGTCATTGGCTTCGCGCGAATGGGCGGCCGTCCGGTCGGCATCGTTGCCAACCAGCCTATGGTGCTAGCGGGTTGCTTGGACATCAACTCGGCGAAGAAGGGCGCACGCTTCGTCCGCTTCTGCGATTGTTTCAATATCCCGATCGTCACGCTCGTCGACGTACCTGGCTTCCTTCCTGGCACCGATCAGGAATACAACGGCATTATCAAGCACGGTGCGAAGCTGCTCTTCGCTTTCGCCGAGGCAACCGTGCCGAAGATCACCGTTATTACGCGCAAGGCCTACGGCGGGGCTTATGACGTTATGAGCTCGAAGCACCTTCGTGGGGACGTGAACTATGCCTGGCCCACTGCTGAAATTGCGGTGATGGGCTCGAAAGGCGCGGTCGAGATCATTTTCCGGCAGGATATCGGCGATACGGAGAAAATCGAGCAGCGTACGCAAGAATACCAGGAACGCTTCGCCAATCCTTTTGTGGCTGGCTCGCTCGGGTTTATCGACGATGTGATTATGCCCCGGAACACCCGCCGCCGAATTTGCCGTGCCCTGACTTTGCTCGAGAATAAGAAGCTCGAGAATCCTTGGAAGAAGCATGCGAATATTCCGTTATAGGCACAGGTGGTGATGACAGACGACGAACGGCGCGAGCGTGCCAAGCGCCGCTTACGTGTTTTTGGGTTTCATTTGATGGGCTATATGGTCGTGATGACCGTACTGATACCGGTCAATCTATTAACGATGCCCGAGAATCCTTGGTTTGTTTTTCCATTGGTTGCCTGGGGTGCACCGCTCGCCATACATGTTGCTTGGGCGATGGGATTGTTAGACGGCTTGTTTGGCGGCCGTTGAATGACGTAAAGGAAGCCGTCTTATGAGCGGAATTGAGATTGATCTGTACAGCGACACGCAATCGAAGCCGACGCCGGAAATGCGGAAGGCGATGGCCGAGGCGGAGGTCGGCGACGAGCAGCAGGGCACCGACCCAACTGTCACCAAACTTTGCGAGATGACCGCGGAACTTCTGGGTAAGGAAGACGCGGTCTTTTTGCCATCCGGTACGATGTGCAATCAAATTTCGGTTGCGGTTCACTGTCGGCCGGGTGACGAAATCATCGCTGATAAGACGGCGCATATTGTGAATACGGAAGGCGGGGGACTGGCGGTTTTTGCCGGTGCGATGGCGCGCACAGTCGATGGCACCCGCGGCGTCTTTTCCGGAGAGCAATTGACGGCGGCCGTCCGAAACCCGAGGCGTCATACGCCAAAACCGCGCATGGTCGTTGTCGAACAAACCTCCAATAGTGCGGGTGGGTCGGTGTGGCCGCTCGATGCGGTTCGCGATGTGAGCGCCGCGGCGCGTGAGAAGAATTTGATTATGCATATGGATGGAGCGCGATTGTTGAATGCGGTCGTCGCAACCGGCCATACGGCGCGCGAATTCGCCGAACCCTTCGATTCGCTTTGGCTTGATCTCTCGAAAGGATTGGGATGCCCAATCGGTGCCGTCCTTGCCGGCAGCCGAGATTTCATCGAACAAGCCTCGCAGTGGAAGCAACGTATGGGCGGCGCGATGCGCCAAGCCGGTATTGTGGCCGCGGCCGGCGTTCTTGCTCTAGAGCATCACGTGGAGCGCATGGCAGAAGATCACGAGAACGCAAAACGCCTGGGCGAGCTGCTTGGCAATACACCCGGAATTTCGGTTGAGGACGGTATCGAGACCAATATGGTCTTCTTCAACGTTGAAGGGACGGGTCTGACGGCGGAGGCATTCCGGGACCGCCTTATTGCCGAGCACGGGATTCGGATTGGCGCAAATAACGTGTACCGCATGCGGGCGGTGACACATTTGGATATTTCGCGTGAGGGTATCGAACGGGCCGCAGCCGCTGTTCGCGACCTGGCCCGTTCAGTTCATTCCTAATTTACCGTCGCAGCGTCGCCGCCACTGTCCTCGTGATAGGGAACGGCGAATTCAAATGGGAAATTCGCATTACCCGACGTGCCGGGACCGCCTCTCGCGATCGCGATTGCTGCGGCACGTCTCTCTTGGCTAATCGAATTCCGCTCGCCGAAGTTGGACGCCACTTGTGGCGGGTCACTTCTGCGTACTTTCTCCGTTACCCCGCGAACACCGATATTTACTAAGGTGTTTTCGATGGTTTTCTCAGACAGCTTCTGACCCGGCTTCGCGCAAAGATAACCGAAGATAACTCGGCTTGGGCGTAGAAGCCTATCGGCCGGCGGGACTTCCCATTCGGCTTGGAAGCCCGCACAGGATTGTTCGCCGTTCAGGGAGTAGCGTTTGTAGTACATCTCTTCGATCGGCGCTTCGAGATGAACCGTCTGGCTCCAACTTTTCGGTTTGCCGGCGTTGTGGTGCCATGTGTCGACCATCCCGCTCAGCGTGTACGGGTATTGAACCGAGGTATATTCGGCCGCAACGGTCACGTAGAACATCTCCAGACGAACATCGCTATTCTTAAACCCGGCATATTCTTCGTATTCCCACGGATCGGCATATGCGACCCGCAAGGGAAATTCACCGCGATGCGCTTCGCCATAAAACCTGAGTAACGAATTTTCCGGCGCGACTTCTACGACTTTGTCGTATTGGCCGGATGAAGTGATGCACCCGGACAACCCGAGTGCCAGTCCGACGAGCGGAAGTGTAAGGGATTTGAGTGGAAACTTCGTCATTCCGTCCTCCATAGACGTCAGTGAATAAGTTTCACCCTGCCTACATCTCGAAATAAGCTTCACCGCCGCGCAATTCAACAAAATTCTGAAACATATATTATCGAACGGCAGCATCGCCGTAAGTTGACAAAGCCGTGAATTTCGGTCGAATGGCGTTAATTTATTCGAAGATCAGAAACGAGCGGTTCTCCACGTGTTTAAGAAAATTCTGATAGCCAATCGAGGCGAAATCGCGTGTCGTGTCATTAAAACCGCGAAACGCATGGGTATTGCGACGGTTGCCGTCTATTCAGACGCCGATGAAGGCGCTCTGCACATGCGAATGGCGGATGAGGCGGTCCACGTGGGCGGTGCGGCGTCGGCGGAAAGCTACCTCGTTGCGGAACGAATTATCGCCGCGGCAAAAGAGACCGGCGCTGAAGCAATCCACCCGGGATATGGGTTTATGTCCGAAAACGCGGCATTCGCGGAGAAGTTGGAAGCGGCCGGTATTGCGTTTATCGGTCCGAATACCCTCGCCATCGGCGCTATGGGTGACAAGATCGAGTCGAAGAAACTTGCGGGCAAAGCGGGCGTTAACACGATACCGGGCCATACAGCTGCTATTCCGGATGCGGATACGGCCGTTGAGATCGCGAAGGAAGTCGGATTTCCGGTCATGATTAAGGCGTCGGCCGGCGGCGGCGGTAAGGGCATGCGGATCGCCCGCAGCGAAGAAGAAGCGAAATCCGGTTTTGAATCCGCTGTGAATGAGGCCAGGTCCAGCTTTGGGGATGATCGGGTGTTTATCGAACGCTTTGTCGAAGACCCACGGCATATTGAAATTCAGGTCATGGCCGATTCACATGGCAATGTCGTTCACCTTGGCGAACGCGAGTGTTCCATTCAGCGCCGCCACCAAAAGGTCATTGAGGAAGCGCCGTCACCGTTTGTGACGGATGAATTGCGCGCGGAAATGGGCGCACAAGCGGTCGCCCTGGCGAAAGCGGTC
The DNA here is from genome assembly GCA_002716125.1 of Rhodospirillaceae bacterium. Taxonomy (GTDB): domain Bacteria; phylum Pseudomonadota; class Alphaproteobacteria; order UBA8366; family UBA8366; genus UBA6544. Next base: position 2,329 of record PAZH01000026.1, on the reverse strand, counting down.
GATTATCGCTCCGCCGGAACGGTCGAATTCATTGTCGACAAGGACCGGAACTTCTTCTTTCTGGAAATGAACACGCGTTTGCAGGTCGAGCATCCGGTAACGGAGTATGTCACCGGTCTCGATTTGGTCGAATTGATGATACGTGTGGCCGCAGGCGAAAAACTTCCGATTTCGCAGGGTGACGTTTCACTGTCCGGCTGGGCGGTCGAAGCGCGCGTCTATGCCGAAGACCCGCTGCGGAACTTCATGCCGTCGATTGGTCGTCTGGTCCGCTATCAAGCCCCCGAAGAGGATGGCCATGTCCGGGTCGATACCGGTGTTTTTGAGGGCGGCGAAATCTCAATGTTCTATGACCCGATGATCGCGAAGTTGATCGCGGGCGGCGAAGACAGAGATACGGCGGTCGGAAGAATGCGGGACGCACTCGACCGCTTCTATATCCGCGGTATCGCCCACAATATTCCCTTTTTGGCCGCTTTGATGAAGCACCCGCGGTTTGCGGAAGGTCGTCTGACCACCGGTTTTATCGAGGAGGAGTTTCCGGACGGGTTTCAGTTGGCGCATCTCTTACCGGACGATCCGACTTTATTGGTCGCGGTTGCCGGCGCGCTGCATCACGTAGATGCTATGCGGCCGCATGTGAATGATGATGGTTCGAAAGAGGCACGCGAGTTCGTCGCATTTCTCGAAGGGGACGAGAGCCGGGAGTTCGCCGTTCGCTGTGCGCGAGCTGGAGGCGGTTGGCTTATCAATGTGGACGGTACTGATTTCGAGATCCACGGTAGCTGGAAGGCGGGCGATCCGATGTTCGTCGGCACGGTCAACGATCAGGATGTCTGCGTCCAGATCGGGCGCAATGATGTCGGTTTTCAACTGATCCACGCGGGCGGACAGATGGATGTTCGTTTGGTCGATCCGCATATCGCGGCCTATCAGCGTCTCATGCCCGTAAAGGAAGCACCTGATACCTCTAAATTCCTGCTGTCGCCAATGCCGGGCCTGCTTATTCGGTTGGCCGTGGAGAGCGGGCAAGAAATCAAGTCGGGCGAAGAACTGGCGGTCGTCGAAGCCATGAAGATGGAAAACGTTCTCCGGTCCGAACGCGATGGGGTGATTGGGACGATCCATGCGCAGCCGGGTGACAGTTTGGTCGTGGATCAAAAGATTCTCGAGTTTGAATGAGTTCTTCCGGCGAATACGGCGTCCAAGCCCGGATATTCGGCCGGGTGCAGGGCGTTTGGTATCGGGCGTGGACTGAGAAGGAAGCATCGCGGCGCGGTTTGCGCGGTTGGGTTCGAAACCGTACCGGCGGCTCGGTCGAAGCTGTCTTTGCGGGCGAACGTACGCAAGTCGAAGCGATGCTCGAGGCGTGTCGTATTGGGCCGCCCGCGGCGCGCGTTACGGATATCGATATCCAGGCAATCGAAGAATATGCCGAAGGCGGCTTCCAGGTGCTGCCAACAATTTAGCGTGCGGGGTCGCTGCCAAAAATTTCCTCGAAAGCGGCAATCAGGGCGACGTCGAGGTCTTCCATCGTGACGGGAAGGCCAAGGTCCACCAGGGATGTGACACCGAGATTGCGCTCCGAAATCCCGCAGGGAACGATCGTCTCGAAATGGCTGAGGTCCGGTTCGACATTGATTGAAATACCGTGAAAGGTGACCCATCGTCGGACCCGAACGCCAATCGCAGCAATTTTGTCTTCTCTGCCCGCGCCTCGATCGATCCAAATCCCGACGCGGCCGGGCCGTCGTTCGCCGTTTATGTTAAATATAGCCAGTGATTGAATGACCCAATCTTCTAATGAACAGACGTATTTACGGATGTCTTTGCCGCGGCGTCCGAGATCGAGCATTGCGTAGACCACGCGTTGACCGGGACCGTGATAGGTGAATTGGCCGCCGCGACCTGTTTTGTGGACGGGAAACCGGCTCGGGTCCAACAGATCTTCTTCTCGCGCGCTGGTGCCGGCGGTGAGGAGCGGCGGGTGCTCCAGAAACCAGATCATTTCCGGCGCCTCGCCAGCGTTGATGTCGGCGACGCGTTGCTCCATGAACGCGACCGCTTCTTCGTACCCCACGGGCTCTTTCTCGACCCGAATTTCGGTCGGGCCGACGAGAGACGGTGCAGATAAATTTTCAGCGATTGTCGGCATCCTCTTGCGGGGTGTCCTCGGTTTTGTTATGTCCCGCCCTTCAATACATCAATTCGAGCCATACGGCTCCAATTGATTTTGCCCGGGCGGTCGTGGCGGAACTGGTAGACGCGCATGGTTGAGGGCCATGTGGGAGCAATCCCTTGAGAGTTCGAGTCTCTCCGACCGCACCAT
>PAZH01000025.1 GCA_002716125.1 Rhodospirillaceae bacterium | reverse complement strand
CGCCGAGGGCCAGCGAGATCAGTGCGACCGGCACGGGAATGAGGAAAACGTAACGCCAGCCGAGAACGTCGACGACAATACCGCCGAGGGCGGGCGCCAAGCCGAGCGCGAACCCAACGCCCATGCTGAAAAAGCCCATCGCCATGCCGCGCTTCTCGGGCGGAAAGATATCGAACAGCAGAACCATGATGAGGGGCTGAATCACGCCCGCGCCGAAGCCTTGGATGACCCGGCCGAAGATGATCATGTCGAGGGTCGGTGAGAAACTGCTGATGAAGCTCCCCACAATAAAGACGATCAGGCACATCGAGAAAATGGCCGGCTGGCCGAAGCGGGCGATCAGCCAGGTATTTGCGAGGAGGCTGGCCACGGTTGTGGCGAGAAAGGCGCTAGTCAGGAACTGCGCCTTGTCAAGGCCGACGCCGAAAGTGCCCATGACGTTCGGGATCGCCACGTTGACCATGGTGCTGGCGAAGACCATGACGAAGAACGCCATCAACGCGACGGTGACGACGATGCCGCGATAGACTGACGTTCCGAGACGTGCGGCTAAGGCCTCACTGCTGATCATTCTCTCCTGGTCTTTCCGGTGCCCGTAGCGCGAAATCGGCGGTCTTTCAGGGCGGCATCTGAGACGTGCTGTCGCGTGAAAGACGAATACCTATTACAATCAACCTCTTGGCGGCAGAAGGAAAGACCCTATTGATGGTGACGGTGGCACCTTATGAACTCGACCCGGCGCGGATCGCGCGACCGACATTCGGTCTGGTGGCTTTGCAAGCTGACGAAACCATCGAGGACGAGTTTCGACTCTATTTGCAAGGTCGCGATGTGGTTCTGCAACACACGCGTATTCCGAGCGGTGAGGAAGTGACCCACGCGAGCTTATCGGCCATGGAGGCGCAGCTTGAAACCGCCATCGGGTTGTTTCCTGCGAAAACCTCCTTCGACGTTATCGGCTATGCATGTACGTCCGCTTCGACGGTTATCGGGGAAGAGCGGGTCGCCGCGCTCATCGATAAGGCTCGGCCGGGGGCAGCCGCGACCAACCCTGCAACGGCGGCCAAAGCCGCGATGAACGCGCTCGGCGTGCGCCGTCCGGCCCTGCTGGCGCCTTACACCGCCGACCTTGCCGGAGACATCGCTGCCATGTTGCAAGCGGGTGGGTATCGTGTACCGGCGATGTCGACGTTTAATGAAGAGGTGGAAGAGAAGGTTGCGCGGATCGCACCGCAATCCATTCTGGAAGCGGCCGTAGACGTCGGCCGTCATCCGGATTGCGATGCGGTCTTCATTTCCTGCACGAATCTGCGCTGTGCCGGCATTATCGTGGACGCGGAGGCTGACCTGGAAAAGCCCGTCTTTTCCAGCAATCAGGTGCTCCTCTGGCACATGCTGACCCTCGCGGGCGTCGATGTGGCGGGGATCGCACCGGATCGCTTATTTGTTGAATAAGCGTCGAAAATCCGCATCCGAAGTTTTAGCCCCATAATTTGTGTGAAATCTGCTAAAATTTGCCGAAAACGTAAAACCGGGGCGGCCGAGGTTGCAATTTGGGTTCGGAGGCCTAAGTTAACTTATTGATTTTATTAAAGTTATGTTTCCGCCAAAGAAACCATTTTTCGATTCGGGCGGAGCTTGCTATTTAATCCGGCCCTCCGCGGAGCCAATTGGGAGTTAAAGCATGAGCCACGAGATTCGGCGCAACAGTATTGGTTTGCCTATTGAGCAGGGAATGTATGACCCCGCCAATGAGCATGATGCGTGCGGATTCGGGTTCATTGCCAACATCCACAACGAGCCGAAGCACGAGATCGTGCATCAGGCGCTGGAGATCGTGCACAACCTCGATCACCGGGGGGCCATCGGCGCCGACCCGCTGGCGGGCGACGGCGCGGGCATTCTGATTCAGATTCCCGATGAGTTCATGCGCAAGGACTTCGCAAAGCGTGGGATCACGCTGCCGGCGTTTGGCGATTATGCCGTCGGCATGGTGTTCTTGCCGCGCGATCCCACGAAGTGCGACTTAGCGGCCGCCTCGATCGAAAAAGCGATCGATCAGGAAGGGCAAATCTTGATCGGCTGGCGCGATGTGCCGGTCGACAATAGTGTCCTCGGCGAAAGCGTGAAAGAAAACGAGCCGATTATTCGGCAGGTCTTGATTCAGCGGGGACCCGAGACACCGGATACGGACGCCTTCCAGCGGAAGCTCTACGTTATCCGAAAGCAGGCGCACCACGCGCTTTGGGACAAGCACGCCACGGCTTGGCAAGACTTCTACGTCGTCTCGATGTCGGCGCGGACCATCGTCTTTAAGGGGATGGTGCTCGCACCCAATCTCTCGAAGTTCTATCTCGATTTTCAGGATCCGGACTTTAAGACGGCGGTGGCGTTGTTCCACCAGCGTTTTTCGACGAATACCTTCCCGTCCTGGCGACTGGCACAGCCGTTCCGCTTCCTTTGCCATAATGGCGAGATCAACACGGTCCGCGGCAACATCAACTGGATGAACGCGCGTCGCCACAACATGAAGTCCAAAGTGCTGGGCGACGATCTCGAGAAATTGTGGCCGGTGATTGGCGACAGCCCCTCGGATTCCTCAACCTTCGATAATGCGCTCGAGTTGCTGGTGATGGGCGGCTATTCGCTCTCCCATGCGATGATGTTGATGATTCCGGAGGCCTGGAACGGCAACGATCTTATGGATCCGAAGCGGCGCGCCTTCTACGAATACTATTCGGCCTTGATGGAGCCTTGGGACGGACCGGCGGCGATGGCGTTCACCGACGGTCGTCAGATCGCGGCGACTCTCGATCGCAACGGATTGCGCCCGGCCCGCTACATCGTCACAGACGACGGTTTGGTGATCATGGCCTCCGAGGTTGGTGTCCTGCCGGACATTCCGGAACACAAGATCGTCAATAAATGGCGGTTGCAGCCGGGCAAGATGCTGCTCGTCGACTTGGAAGAGCATCGCATTATCTCGGACGAGGAATTGAAGTCCGGCCTCGCGAACGCGTATCCCTATCAAGATTGGCTCGATCAGACGCAAATTCATCTGAAGAGCCTGCCGCGCGAGATCGGGCCGATGACGCCGGACGGGGATACGCTGCTCGATATGCAGCAGTCCTTCGGTTACACGCGTGAAGACCTGAAGTTCTTCCTCGATCCGATGGCGGAGAAGGGCGAAGACCCGATCGGCTCGATGGGGCGGGATATTCCGTTGGCTTCCCTCTCGGACAAGCCGCGGATGCTGTATGACTATTTCTTCCAGAATTTCGCCCAGGTGACCAATCCGCCGATCGATCCCATCCGGGAAGAATTGGTGATGTCTTTGGTCAGTTTCATCGGACCGCGACCGGATTTGATGGATGTGGGCTCCGGTGGCGAACACAAGCGGCTTGAAGTCGACCAGCCGATCCTTTCGAACATCGATTTGGAACGTATCCGCCGGATCGAGAACCATGTCGATGGATCGTTCCGCACCTATACTCTCGATATCACCTACCGCATCGATGGTGACGAGGCGGAGACGATGGAAGCGGCGGTCGAACGGATTTGTTCGGAAGCGCAGAAGGTCGTCGAAAACCAGGGCTATAACATCATTATCCTCTCGGATCGCGACGTCGATGCGGAACATGTGGCGATCCCGGCCTTGTTGGCGACGGGAGCCGTCCACCATCATCTGATCCGCGAGGGATTGCGGACGGAAGTCGGGCTCGTCGTTGAAACCGGTGAAGCGCGTCGCGTCCACGATTTCTGTCTGCTGGCCGGCTACGGTGCGGAGGCGATGAACCCGTATCTCGCGTTCGATACGCTCTCGAACATCGTCTATGAGCGTAAGAACGGTCTCGACGAAGAAACCGCGCACAAGAATTTCATCAAAGCCGTCGGCAAGGGCATGATGAAGGTGATGTCGAAGATGGGCATCTCGACGTATCAATCTTATTGCGGGGCGCAGATCTTTGACGCGGTCGGCCTTTCAAGCGATTTCATCGAGGCTTATTTCACAGGCACCGCGACCAAAGTCGAAGGCGCAGGATTGCGCGAAATCGCCGAGGAAACCGATCGCCGCCATGCGCTCGCGTTTGGCGATGCGCCGCTCTATCGTGGCGACCTCGATGTCGGCGGTGACCTGGCCTTCCGTCTGCGCGGCGAGGAGCATGTCTGGACGCCGGAGACGATCGGCACGCTGCAGCATGCGGTGCGAAGCGCCAACTACAATCTCTTCAAGACTTATACGTCGAAGGTGAACGACCAGACGAAGAAGCTTAAGAACCTTCGCGGTCTCTTCGATATCAAATCCGATCGCGAACCCATTTCGATCGATGAGGTCGAGCCGATTTCGGAAATCGTCAAACGCTTCGCCACGGGCGCGATGTCGTTCGGCTCGATTTCCTGGGAAGCGCACACGACGTTGGCGATTGCCATGAACCGTCTCGGCGGCCGCTCCAATACCGGGGAGGGCGGCGAGGAAGCGGTCCGTTTCGGGAAGATGGAGAATGGCGACTCCATGCGGTCGCGGATCAAACAGGTGGCGTCCGGGCGTTTCGGCGTTACGACGGAATATCTGGTCAATTCCGACGATATTCAGATCAAGATGGCGCAAGGCGCGAAGCCGGGCGAAGGCGGCCAGCTGCCGGGCCACAAGGTCGACGAGTGGATTGCGCGGGTGCGCCATTCGACGCCGGGCGTCGGTCTGATCTCGCCGCCGCCGCATCACGATATTTATTCGATCGAGGATTTGGCGCAGCTCATTCACGATTTGAAGAACGTCAATCCAGCGGCGCGCATCTCGGTGAAGCTTGTCTCGGAAGTTGGCGTGGGCACGGTTGCGGCTGGCGTCAGCAAGGCTTATTCGGACCATGTGACCATCTCTGGGCACGATGGCGGTACGGGCGCCAGTCCGTTGACCTCTGTCTTGAACGCGGGCGGACCATGGGAGTTGGGTCTCGCAGAGACGCACCAAACGCTGGTGATGAATGGTTTACGGGGCCGGATCGCCGTGCAGGTCGACGGTGGCCTGCGGACAGGACGTGACGTGATTATCGGCGCCCTGTTGGGGGCTGATGAATTCGGTTTCGCGACGGCAGCTCTCATTTCCGAAGGCTGCATCATGATGCGGAAGTGTCATTTGAACACCTGCCCAGTCGGTGTCGCGACGCAGGACCCGGAATTGCGCAAGCGTTTCACGGGTGAGCCCGAGCATGTGGTGAATTTCTTCACCTATATTGCGATGGAAACGCGAGAGTTGATGGCCGAACTCGGGTTCCGGACGATCAACGAGATGATCGGTCGGCGCGATATCTTGGATATGCGGGACGCGGTCGATCATTGGAAGGCGCACAGTATCGATCTTGATAAGCTGATGGCGCCGATTGCCGCGCCGGAAGGGGTCGCGCTTTATAACTGTGAAGAGCAGAACCATCGCCTCGAGCGGGCGCTCGACAACGAGCTGATTGCCAAGGCGAAGGATGCGATCGAGAACAAGACGCCGGTCAGTTTCGAAAGCCCGATCCGCAATATTAACCGGACCGTCGGTGCGATGATGTCCGGCGAGATCGCCAAACGATACGGTCATGCCGGTCTTCCCGAAGACACGATCCATGTAAAGTTCACGGGCAACGCCGGGCAAAGCTTCGGTGCCTGGCTGGCAAAGGGTGTCTCGCTCGAACTCGTTGGCGATGCCAACGACTATGTCGGCAAGGGCCTCTCAGGTGGGCGGGTCAGCATTTACCCCTCGCCGGATAGTCCGCTGAAGCCTGAAGAGAATATCGTTGTCGGGAACACCGTGCTTTACGGCGCAATTTCCGGTGAGTGCTATTTCCGCGGCGTCGCGGGCGAACGTTTTGCCGTTCGGAACTCGGGCGCCACAGCCGTTGTCGAAGGCTGCGGCGACCACGGTTGCGAATATATGACGGGCGGCGTCGTTGTGGTGCTTGGCGGCACCGGACGGAATTTCGCGGCCGGTATGTCCGGCGGCATCGCCTACGTGCTCGACGAGGAAGAGGCATTCGACGGGCTTTGTAACAAGAGCATGGTCGAACTCGAGGAAGTGCCGAAGGAAGAGCGTGCGGCCAATGACGACGGGATTGATCCGTCCTCCGATATGACGCGGTACGACGAACGGCGTTTGCGGGGGCTGATCGAAAACCATCTGCGTTATACGGGAAGCGAGCGCGCGAAAGCGATACTCGACGATTGGGATAATTATCTTCCGAAATTCGTAAAGGTAATGCCGGTCGAGTACCGTCGCGCTTTGCGTGAGATGCAGGCCAAAGCGGAAATGGAAGAGCGCAGTTCGGCTGCGGCTGCCGGAGAATAAGAATGGGTAACCCGACTGGATTTCTCGAGATCGATCGAGACGACCGGAGCTATGCTCCGGTCGAGGAACGCGTAAAGCACTATCAGGAATTCGTTATTCCGCTGCCGTCCGACGAGGTTTCGGCACAAGGTGCGCGTTGCATGGATTGCGGCATTCCGTATTGCCACCAAGGGTGCCCCGTCAACAACATCATCCCGGAGTGGAACGATCTTGTATATCGGGACAAGTGGCGCCCGGCGCTCGAAGTCCTGCATTCGACGAACAATTTTCCGGAATTTACCGGCCGGATTTGCCCGGCGCCTTGCGAAGCGGCCTGCACGCTGAACATCAACGATGTTCCTGTGACGATTAAGACAATCGAGTGCGCCATCGTCGATCGCGGTTGGGAAGAGGGTTGGATCAAGCCTCAGCCGGCTGCGCATCACACCGATAAGCGGGTTGCCGTTGTCGGCTCGGGACCGGCGGGCCTCGCATGTGCTCAGCAATTGGCCCGTGCGGGCCACAAGGTCGTGGTCTTTGAGAAAAGCGAACGCATCGGCGGTCTTCTCCGTATCGGTATTCCCGATTTCAAAATGGAGAAAAATCTTATCGACTGCCGTATGGCACAAATGCAAGCCGAAGGTGTCGAATTCCGGCCAAACAGCCATGTCGGCGATAATGTCGACATTTATAAACTGGTCGAAGAATTCGATGCGGTGGCTCTTTGCGGTGGATCGGAGAAGCCGCGCGATCTTCCGGTGCCTGGGCGCGAGTTGGACGGCGTTCACTTTGCGATGGAATTCCTCTCGCAACAGAATGCGCGCGTTGCCGGTGTGAATGTGCCCGACGACGTTTCGATAATGGCGACCGGCAAACATGTCATCGTCATTGGCGGCGGCGATACTGGTTCGGACTGCGTCGGCACGTCGATCCGCCACGGTGCCGAATCCGTGACACAGCTGGAGCTTCTGCCGCAGCCGCCTGAACGCGAGAATAAGGGCCTGACCTGGCCCGATTGGCCGATGAAATTACGGACGTCCAGCTCGCACGAAGAAGGTTGCGAACGTGACTGGTCCGTCATGACGAAAAATTTTGCAGGCGCAGACGGTCGCGTTACGACGCTGAACGGCGTCCGCCTCGAATGGACCCAGGGCGAAGACGGTCGCATGGAAATGCAGGAAGTCAACGGTTCCGACTTCGAGTTGAAAGCCGACCTGGTGTTGCTGGCGATGGGTTTTGTACATCCAATCCATGAGGGCATGATCGAGGCGCTGAAAGTCAATCTCGACGACCGTGGTAATGTCGATGCCAACACCGAGGCCTATCAGACATCGATCGACAAAATTTTTGCAGCGGGCGATATGCGCCGCGGTCAGTCGCTTGTTGTTTGGGCGATCCGTGAAGGCCGGCAATGCGCGCGCTCGATCGATGAGTTCTTGATGGGCGAAAGCGAGCTTCCGCGATAAGTCTGGTTACCTCATCCTGCGCTTGTCGAAGGATTTGTTTGATTGCGTAAGCCTCATGGTTCGACGGGTACACCATGAGGATCATCCGATATTGATGACAGGAGTGCGGCAATGGATCTCGGTCTTAAGGGAAAACGTGCGATTGTCACGGGCGGGTCGAAAGGTATCGGACGCCGGGTCGTGGATTTGTTGGTCGCGGAAGGGTGTGACGTTGGTTTCTGCGCGCGCAATGAGGCGGATGTTGTCGACGCACTTGCGGTTTTGTCCAAGGGAGCGGCACGGGTTGTCGGCGGAGTCGCCGATGTGACGGACGACGTCGTTTTTCGAGGATGGATGAAAGAGACGATCTCGGCCTTGGGTGGTCTCGATATCTTGGTTGCGAATGCAAGCTCACTTGTTGCCGGTGCCGACGAGGCGGCGTGGCAGAAGGGGCTTGATGTCGACATACTCGGTACGGTGCGCGCGGTCGAAGAGGCACAGCCTCACCTTGAAGCGTCCGAATGCGGTTCGATCGTCAGCGTTTCGAGCACTGCCGCCGTCAATATCTCGGGTGGTATTCGCGCCTATAGCGGTGTGAAGGCGGCGTTGATCAGCTATATGTCCGGTATCAGCACCAACCTGGCCGGCAAGGGAATTCGGGCCAACACCGTATCGCCGGGCGCCGTCTACTTTGAGGGCGGCGTTTGGGATCGAAACAAGACGGAGGACCCGGCGCGGTACGAAATGGCGAAAAAGCGCAATCCAATGGGCCGATTTTGCACGCCGGAAGAAGTTGCGAACGGCGTCGTCTTTTTAGCCAGCCCAGCCGCGAGTTACATCAGCGGCGTCAACCTCGTGATCGACGGCGCCGCGACGACACGCATTCAGTTCTAGCGGATGCGGCTATAGTCGAGCGGCCGCATCAGGACGCTGTGCAGCTCCATGAGGTGGGGCATCCATTCTTGCTTAACGAGTTTCGATAGCGCGGGATCGTCATCCTGTGCTTCTCGCCATCTTTGCCAGCTCGCAAGATCGGGAAACCGGCGGAGCTCGACGCTTTGCATCGACTTGCCATTCGTCGTGCCGTCGCCGATGAGCGTATCAAAAAGGCCGATGAGTTCCGCTCCTTCGCGCGCAAGCGCCGGCATTAATTTATCTCGGTAGAGCGCATGATGATCCGGCGCGGCGCCGACCCGGAAGCGCATGATGCGTTGTTCGATGTAACCGCGCTCGGTCCCGCGGACATCGTCGAAACCCGGCCATTCAGCCGGCAGCGCAGGCGATATGTCAGCCAATCGCAGTATCGATGTGTTGACCTCGTCTAAATGCGGGTAAAGGTTCTGTTTCCGCGCCTCGGAAAGCTGATTGTCCGCCCGAATGCGATCTTGATGCATTTCCCAAGCCGCCATGCTGTCGAACTGGCGCAATTGCCACACGGCGCTACCCGCTTCGTTCCCGATATAGACTTCCCATGCGCCGGTCAGGACGGAGCCCGCTTCATCCAAAGCGTTCATTGTCTGTGCTTGGAATTCGACGTGACGTTTCTCGAGTTTACCGCTTCGTGCGATCACAATCCGATGCTGATAAATCATACCGAAAACCGATCCCGGACATCTCTTTGTAGGATGTAGCGTTGGATCTTATTGGTCGATGTACGTGGGAAGTCGTCGACGATTTCGACATGCCGGGGCACTTTGTAGTCGGCGATCTGTCCACGGCAGAAATCGACGATCTCGCCCGCTTCGACCCGCTCGCCCTCTTTCGGCATAATAAACGCGAAACAAACTTCGCCGAGCCGCTCGTGGGGTGCGCCGCAGACCACGGCTTGTCCGACTTTCGGGTGAGTCTCGAGATAACGCTCGATCTCCGCTGGATAGGCATTGCTGCCGCCGACAATGAACATTTCCTTGGCGCGTCCGGTAATCTTCAAATAACCGTCCGCGTCGTAATGACCGAGGTCGCCCGTTTTGAACCATCCGTCTCGATTGATCGCCTCTCGGGTGGCTTCCTCATTCTTGTAATAGCCGAGCATCACCGTATAGCCACGCACCCAGATTTCACCGTCCTCGCCGACAGGCGCGGCTTCGCCGGCTTCGTTACGTACCACTTTGACCTCGAACTCGCCGATCGGTTTACCCTTGTTCTCGCAGGTGACTTCAATAGGGGCTTCAAATTCGCTTAGCGTGGTGCCGCCCATCGTCTCTGTAAGCCCGTAGACAGCCTGCAGGGCGTCGAAGTTCAGAATATCCTTGGCCTGGCGTGCGAGCTTTGGCGTTACGGGGGCGCCGCCAATCCAGGCGGACTTTAAGCAATGCGTATCGCGGTTCTCGACGCCTGGGACACTCAGCATGTCGATAAAATGGGTCGGAATTCCACCCATAATGTTGATGCGCTCGCGCTCGATCAGGTCGATGGCCGCGGCCGGCTCCCACTGATCCATGGTGACGATGGTGGCGCCATGTTGCATGGCCGGCATCACGGTCGCCACGCTGCCGGCGACATGATAGAGGGGCAGGTGACAAAGCACGTTGTCTCCGGCTTCCATATGCAGCGCTTTGGCAATGTCGCGGCCCTCCAGAAGGACGCGATGACAATGCATGGCGCCTTTCGGAATTCCGGTTGTGCCGGATGTATAGATGATGACGACCGGGTCCTCTGTCTCCAGCGTTGCAGCCGCCGCATCGAGCGCTGCACGATCGGCTTCGCCGGCCCAAAGCGATTGAAGGGAAACCGTGCCTGGGTGCTGCTCGTCCTTCCAAAGAACGATACCGCGTAACTCGGGGAGATTCTCGCATTGCAGGGCGCCAGGTGTCGAACGCTCGAAGCCCGGCACCATCTCTTCGATCATGGCGAGATAATCGATCTCCCAATAACGCGGCATGGCGACGAGGAGCTTGGCGTCGGATTGACGCAAGATGAACTCGACCTCCTGAGTCTTATAGCGCGTATTGATCGAGACGACGGTGGCACCGATACGGCAACAGGCAAGCCACGTCAGAATCCAGTCTGGCTCGTTGGTCAGCCAACACGCCACATGGTCACCGCGTGTGACACCGAGACCCAGTAGGCCGGTTGCCAGCCGGTCGACCCGTTCGTCGAATTCACGATATGTGACGCGTTCATCCATGCCGACCACGAAGTCGCGGTCCGGCCATTGTTCGGCGGACCGCCTGAGCGCTTCGCCGATTTTTTTGTCGGTCCAATCCATGCGCAACAATCTCGTCTTTCGATTGGCGAATTCAATTCCCTAGAAGGCGATTTCGGCCTATATCCCTCGAAACGTTGAGGCGAATTCGGCGAAGGAGTGACGAACATGCAAACATCCGTATCTCTTGGGGCCTATGGGCGAACCGGTATCAAAGATCTGACGGAGTATGTTCAGATCGCCGAACGTCTGGGCGTCAATTCGGTCTGGTCGGCCGAAGCCTGGGGCACGGACGCCGTCACCTCGCTTGCGTATCTCGCGGGACAGACGGAGAAGATTCGTCTGGGCACCGGTATCATGCAGATCAGCGCCCGCGTGCCGTCAATGACGGCGATGACAGCGCTTTCGCTCAACGATATGTCGGACGGCCGGTTTATCCTAGGGCTTGGTGTCAGCGGGCCGCAGGTCGTGGAAGGCCTGCATGGCGCGTCCTACATAGCCCCGCTGAGCCGCTTGCGCGAGACGGTTGAAATCCTGCGCATGGCCTTCCGTGGCGAGAAACTCGCTTTCGAGGGCAAATACCATACCTTGCCGCGACAGGGCGGAGAGGGAAAAGCGATCCGCCTCAACCACAAACCGGCGGAAATTCCGATCTTCCTCGCGACCCTTGCGCCGAAGTCGTTGGAATTTACCGGCGCGGCCGCTGACGGTTGGCTCGGCACGTCTTTCTCACCGGATTATGCGGACGCACATTTGGCGCACATAAGGGAAGGGGCGCAGAAAGCAGGCCGCACCATGGCTGATATCGAATTGCATGTCGGATGTCAGATTGAGATCGGCCAAAACGTCGAAGAGATCATTGATTCGAAGCGCCCGGGTGTCGCTTTCCAAATGGGGGCGATGGGGTCGGCGCAGACGAACTTCTACAATGACGCCTTTAAGCGCGCAGGCTTTACCGATGACGCTTTGGCGATCCAGAAGCTCTGGATTGAAGGCAAGCGGGACGAAGCGGCGAAGCGTGTGCCGGATGAAATGGTGACGCAATTCGGTGCTTTCGGAACACCGGAAATGGTGAAGGCGCGATTCAAACAATACGAAGACGTCGGCATTTCGTCGCTTTCGCTGCGGATCGACCAAGAAGCGCCGCAGAAACAACGGATCGAGACCCTCGAACAGGTCATGGATTTGGTGAACGCCTCGTGACCGAGAACGGCCCGACGCCGCTCGATGCGTGTCTCCAGCCTCTGTTGGAGAGTTTGGACACGCTGCTGGCGATCCAGCGGCATTTGAATCCGGTCTTCCTCAACCAACTGAAAGAAAAGGCAGCAGTGCGTGCCGCGCCCTTGCAGGAGGGGCGTGAGACACTGGCGGCACTCGATATCACGGACGATTTGAAATCTGGTTTGGACACAAGTTTCGAACTGGCCGAGAAGGCGATTGCCGCCTTTGGTGAGATTCCGGATGAACCCGAAGGCATCTTCATGGCTTATCGGGCGATTCGTTATGCGCCCTATGCGATGGAGATGCTCTATCCAGTGGTAAGGGAGAGCGTGACGGCGAACCGGTATTTCTTGGAAGAGGACACGCAGGAAGCGCGGCTCGCGCGTCTACAGTCTGCGTCGCCGCGTGAAGATACCGGTGTCCTGCACTTCAATAACGAGCGGGAAGAAAAGGGCGGTTGCTCGATCTACATCCCGGAGGATTATAACCCGGATAGGGCTTATCCGGTGGTTGTCGCACATCACGGCGGCAGCGGACATGGCCGTGCGTTCCTGTGGACTTGGCTCAAGGAGGCAAGAAGCCGGGAATTTATTTTGATTAGTCCGACGGCACGCGGCGACACCTGGTCGATCATGCAGCCGGATGTCGATGGCGAGAATATCGAGGCGATCCTGGAAGCGACGCAGCAGCGCTGGAACGTAGACAGCGACAGACTCCTCATGACGGGCATGAGCGACGGCGGCACCTTTACCTTTATGAGCGGTCTTGGTGCATCCTCACCTTTCACCCACCTGGCGCCCATCGCNGCCAGTTTTCACGTGATGATGATGGANGTCATCGGCCCGGCGAACATCAAGGACCGCCCGATCTATCTCACNCACGGCCTCCACGATTGGATGTTCGACGTCGCCATCGCCCGCGTGGCACGCGACGTATTGGCCGAAGCGGGGGCAGAGGTCGTCTATCGCGAAATCCCCGACCTCGCGCACACCTATCCGCGTGACGAGAACGCGAAGATTCTAGATTGGTTCTTGGGGTGAACGTCGGACCAGCGCCATAACCATAGGTTCGAATGCTCGGATTGTGCAGATAGATATATTTTGAAGGGATAAATAATGCCTGTGATCGAATGCGGTTGTGGCCATTGTAAACTGACGTTGGCGGAAGACCGTCCGCGCATGAGCTTATACTGTGCGTGCAAGGATTGCCGGCAAGCGCTGAAATGGGCGGCAAAGCGGGGCGGGAAGACGCCTGTGGATTTGCCGCAACCGATGTATATGCGCTCCGACATTTCGGCGGTTGAGGGGCAGGATTCCATGAGAGCCTTTCAACTACGCGCCCCCGCCCGCTCGACGCGGGTTTTCTGCACCAAATGTTATTCGATTTTGGGCGTCGATCATCCGGCCTACGCCGGTAACGTGTTCATGTTTTTCCCGGA
This sequence comes from Rhodospirillaceae bacterium, assembly GCA_002716125.1. GTDB lineage: Bacteria > Pseudomonadota > Alphaproteobacteria > UBA8366 > UBA8366 > UBA6544. The sequence continues at coordinate 26,397 of PAZH01000025.1, read as the reverse complement.
TCACTGCGAGACGGATGTCGACCTCTCGATTAAACCGAGCGCCCTTATACACATGGAGAGTTATCCGGGCGCGGCGCCGCCGGACATACCGGACGACATCCCTGTTTATCAGAATTGGGACGATCCAAAGGACCGGGAGGCATATTTGAAGATTCCGGATATAGCCGCTGCCTTCCGTGCACCGGAGATACCGGCGCTGGGCCAGACGTTTAAGGGGCTCATTGACGCGTTAGGCGAGATTGAAGTCCTGAACCTTGAAATCGGCGCCTATCCCGACTGAAGCGCGGTGACATTTTGTCTATTTTGTGCTATGCAGATGAGCGGACGCGTCCCGGTTCTTTGACATGTAAATCATTTCCCTGCGTAACTAGGACGCTTTGTGAGACCGAATAGCGGTATCGTAATACGGTGCATGGGGTTGTTTTCCGGAAAAAAGAAAACCGACGGTATGGAACACTTCTGTCACTCCAGAAACGCAGAGCGATATCCGGAATGGCTGTCGGTTGCGATCTCTGGGCCCTCACCCTTCGACAAGCTCAGGATGAGGTCCAGAGAGGACGCGAAACAACTAAAACCTCACCCTGAGCTTGTCGAAGGGTGAGCCTGTGAAGTCCTAGGACCCTTCCTCTTCGTTCATCTCCTTGAAGACTTTACCGGCGATGATCATCGCCTCGCGGATTGTGGGGACGCCGATATAGCCGCCGACATGTAGCAGCGCTTCGGTGATCTCGTCTTCGGTCCAACCCATGCGCCGGGCGAAGCGGACGTGGAGTTCCAACTCGGGCCAGCAATGCAGGCAGGTGTCGGAGATGACGCAGATCATCGCGCGGGTCTTGCGGTCGAGGCCTTCGCGGCCCCACAACAGGCCGAAGACAGCCTCGGTGGCGTATTCGCCGAATTTCTCCATGACCGGGTCGGCATAGACGGTGGTCGCCAGTTTCTCGACCAATTCGTCGCCCATCATTTCGCGCCGAATTTGTTGCCCTTTTTCGTATGCTTCGCTTTTCGCCACGTCTCAATCCTCCAATGTTGGTTGCGGTGCGGATGCGCCGTTAGAGGATGATGTAAGCTGGCGGCGTCAGGAGACGAGCGGCAGAAACACGCGAGCAGCCTCGTCGACCGCATCTTCGACGGTTTGCCCGTCACGCAGCGGTTGGTGAACGGAGACCCATCCCGTGTAGCCGGTTTGCCGCAAGGCCTCGATCAAGGGTGCGATCGGAATACCCGCAGCATCGTCTAGCGCCAGGTAGGTGAGGGATGTTGGGCCGGAATGGCGGCTTTTGAAGGTATGCAAGCCATCTGGATCGAGACGGACGTTCTGGAAGTAGAAATTGACGATGTGTGGCGTGAGACGGCGCAGCGCGTCCGGTCCGCAATCGTCAACGCAAGCCAGCAGGTTTGCGGGCTCGAACGTAATGCCGAAGTTTTGGCGATCCATGCGGCGCACGACGTCGAGGCTTTCGTCCACCGTCTCGCAAAGCGTGCCCCAATGGGTCTGTTGAGCAAGCGTGATGCCTCGCTCCGCGGCTTCGTCCGCCGCACGCTGCGCATGGGGAATATCGGCCTCGCTCTGCAACATGATGCGAACGAGCGTGGCGCCCAGCCGTTCTGCCAGGTCGAGATGCGGCGTGATGTTACGCAGACAGTCCGGTGCTTCCGCATTGTTGGCGGCGAGCGGCACATTGCCCATGACCATGGACGCTTTCAGGCCGTTTGTGTCGAGAATTGAGCGGACCGCTTGCTGTTCTTCGATGGTGTGTTCGACCGAGATGGCCGAGGCGCGCATCGACATACCGGTGAAGCCGGCGGATGCCGCCAGCGGTGCCAGCGCGCCGATTGGGATTGCAGCGATGTCCTTTCGCGTGGACGATTCTGCAATCCGGCAGGAAAGAGAGAGTTGCAACGACTTAGCCGTCGAAGGATACGTTGACGTCGCCGAGCGCGCCGAAATCTGCGATCACCTCGTCTCCGGGCTCGATATCAAGCGGTTCGGCACAAGTGCCGGTCGTGACGACCTGTCCGGCTTCAATGGTGAGACCAAGTCCGGTTACTTCCTGGACGAGCCAAAGCAGGGCGTCCCGTGGATCGCCGAGGACATTCGCACCGATGCCGTCGTGAACTTCCCCGCCGACCGCTTCGATGGTCGCCTTATGTTGCGAGAGATCGATGGCACGCCAGTCGGCTTCCGTAGCGGAGCCAAGAATGAATTCGTGAGCGCAGGCGTTGTCCGCGATCAATTGGGCTCCGCCAACGGTGGCGAAATTTTCAAACCGGGAATCCGGTATCTCGATCGCGGGGTGCAGCGATCCGACGGCGCACAACACGTCCTCAAGCGTATATTCTTTACGCCGAGGTTTGAGCGCGGTGGCGAAGCGAAAGGCAAACTCGGGTTCCGCAACCCGCATGCGGTTCTCGCCGAAGACGAGATCGGCACCGTCTTCGAACGCTCGCTCGGCGAGGATGCGCCCGGCGATCGGTCCGGAGACGCCAATGTGTTCCTGTCCGGCTTTACTCGTCGCGGCGATTTTCCAGCCAAACAGTGGTCGTTTGCTCAGCTCTTCGAGATGCGCCTGAATGGCATAGCCTTCCGCGCGCGAATGGGGCTTCAGGTCGAGGGGTAGATCATCGATGACCTCGCCGGCGTTCCATAATTGCCAGATTAGGTCTGCCGCGCCGTTCGCCATCAGTCGCCGTCTTCGATGATCAGTGCAGTCTCGAGCATTTTCGCCATATTGGCGGGCATCGTCGCACCGTCCGCGACACGTTGAACTGCGGTCTTTTCAGCGTCTTGAATTTCGGCAAGACGCTGCGCGACGGTTTCCGCCTCTTCTTGAGGCACCACCACCACAGCATCCGCGTCTCCGACCATAATGTCGCCCGGCTTCACGTAGACGCCGCCAAGCGAGACCGGAGTGCCCACGATACCAAGGCCGGTCCGTCCCGGTGAGTTGGGTGAGATGCCTTGGCAGAAGACAGGCAGACCGAATTCCAATATGCCCGCTTTGTCGCGCGCCAGGCCGTCGGTGACGAATGCTGCGATGCCTTTGTTCTTCATCATCCCGATCGCGAGATCCCCGACCACAGCGGTTCCAGTAAAGGCATCGTTTGCGATGACCAGCACGTCGCCCGATTTCGCCTCGTTTACGGCGCCGAACATGCCGACGATATCCGCCGGCGCGGAATGCGCCGTCATTGCCGGTCCGACGAAAACCGACTGGGCTTCGTCGAGCGGCTTGATGCGATAATCGAGCGCCCCTCGGCCGTCCATAGCGTCCGCGAGATGCGAGGTCTGTGCACCGCGAAACTTCTCAATGAGGTCTTTTGCCGGGCGTTTGAAACCACGGTGGATGGTCAACGCAGGTGGATCGTGGATCATTGCCGATTGCCTCGCTTAGTAGATGGTTTTCTTGAGGCGTTCCGGATAGTTCCGGTCGTAGGCTTCGCCGTCGAACTCGTCTCGGCTGAGGGACTGCAAGATCTTACCGGCCGTCGGCAATTCCTTGCGCTCGACTTGGGCGTCCGGATCCCAAAGCCGCGAACGGGCCAATGCCTTTTGGCACTGAAAATAGACGCGATCAGCGGTGACGATGATAACGCTTCGCGGCGTATTACCGTTCATGTCGAAAGAAGCGCAAAGTTCCGGGTCGACGGAGATTTCCGCCCGACCGTTGATCCGAAGGGTTTCGCCGACGCCGGGGACCAGAAAGAGGAGCGAGACCCGCGGATCTCGGACGATGTTGCGGAGTGTGTCGATGCGGTTGTTGCCGCGCCGATCGGGGATCATGACCGTCTTTTCGTCGACCACGCGCACGAATCCGGCCGGGTCGCCGCGCGGCGAGCAATCGAGGCCTTCTTCAGCGACACTGGCCAGAACCATGAACGGCGATTTCTCGATGAACGATCGATAATGATCGGAGATGTAATCGATTTCCTTCACAAGGGATTGCGGGAGCGGCTCACCGTAAATCGCTTCGAGCTCCTCGATGGTCGATACGGTGTTCGTCGGCGATAGGTCGTTCATGCGCCTTCCTCTTCTTCGTACCAGCAAAAGTCGATCATGAGACAGCCGGTCTCGCTGCGGACCGGCCCGTGCATGACGCCGGGCTTGCGAGCGGCATACCAGTTCGGGCCGACGGTCTTCTCGCCGTCTGTCCCGTCGGTCAGCGTCATTTCACCTTCGAGCATGTAGATTTCTTCCCAGTAATCGTGGGCATGCGCTTCGGGTGTCGTGGTGCCGGGATCGAGCCTTAGTAAGCGGGTCCGGCAGCCTCGTTTGTTTTGCGTATCGAGGGTATTGCCGAGTGTTTTGATCGAGATTCCGGGAGCGCCGTCGCCTCGAGGCTCGTAATCGCCTCCGGTATCGATGTGTCGGAAAAAGACGTTTGGACGCTGTTCGCTCATTGCGTCCGTCGCTTATTCCGCGGCTTGAGCCGGAACCGGCGTGATCGGTTGTCCGGAGATCGACACCGACTCGCGGCCGTCGACGCCCACCGGCACATCGCCCAACAACGTAACGCGATAGAGTTGGCGATCGAAGTCCGTCTCATAGATATCGCGCGGTGCACAGTGAACGACCGAGCGGTTGTCCCACATAACGAGGTCGTTCTCTTCCCACTTGTAGCGGAAAGTGAATTCCGGCCGCACGGCGTGTTCCCAGAAGATTTCGAGAACCTGCTCGCTCTCGCGCGGCGACATGTCGACGACAGATTTTAGGAAGCTCGGGCTGATATAGAGAACCTTCTCGCCGGTTTCCGGATGCACCCGAACAATCGGATGCTCGGTTGTCAATTTACGGCGTTCCTGCATTTCGCGATACTCATCGGTCGCATCGACGCCCACCGGCGGCTCGAACTTATGCAGACCACGCAGCGATTCCGCGAATTTCTTCAACGGTTCCGACAAGCTGTCATACGCGACGACGAGATTCGCCCAGAATGTGTCGCCGCCATAGGGCGGAATGATGTCGCCACGCAGGATGGAGACGGACGGCGGATTGTGCGCTGCAGTAATGTCGGCGTGGTAACCCGTCCAGGGACGAATATTTTTTGGCGCCGGCTTATAGCGGTTATCCCAGCGGTTCTTAGCGACCGAATAGACCTCGGGATAGCCATCGACATGGCCGAAGACCGCATGGCCGATGGTGAGATCGCCAAAGGTCCGTGCGAAGGCGACTTGTTGCGCGTGGTCCATTTTTTGATTGCGGAAGACGACAACCTTCCATTTGAGGAACGCATCCCAAATTTCGCCGGCATCGCCTTGCGACAGGGGTTGCGTGATATCGACGCCAGAAATCTCGGCACCCGTGTGAATGGTTAACGGTTTGATTTCGATAGTCATCTCACATTCCTCCCTTACTCGGCAGCGTCACGCTCCGTTGCGCCAACCGATTCCAAAAATTTCTCAAGCGTTTCATACGGCTGCGCACCAACGACGCCGTGTCTAGCCGCGACGAAGGTCGGGACGCCCGTAACGCCGTATTGGCGCGACTTCTGCCAATCTTCATCGACAACGTCCTTGAAGGTTCGCTCTTCAAGAACTTTACGCGCGTCTTCGACGGAAAGTCCGTTCGCTTCGACAATCTCAAGCAAGACGTCCGGATCGCCGATGTTCTTCGTTTCGACGAAATAAGCCTTGTAGAGGGCGTCATGCATGACTTCGCCACCTTCTTGGGTATCGGCCCATGCGCCGATTTCCTGGGCGAGGCGGCTGTTGTAGGTGTGTGTCCGTTGACCGTACGGCAGACCTTCCTGTTCCATTAGGCCGCGCATTTGCGCCTGCTGCGCTTCGATCTGCTCAGGACTGCGACCACTAAACAAATCTGTTAACGCCCGGCCTTCTTGGGGTGTTTCTGGATGCAACGGGAAATGGACCCATTTCATCTCGATGTTGTACTTTTCCTTGAGTTTCTCAATACGCCCGGTACTGAGATAACACCAAGGTCAAACGTAGTCTGTAAAGACTTCTAAAGTCGTCGGCTCAGCCATTTTCGGCTCCTATCGATAGTTTGAAACAGAGTGGCACTCAGCGCGGTCTCCGTCTAGATGCATTGCTCCAGCAATTCGCCGATCATCACGGTTTCGCCGTCTTGATTCTTTGATTCGACTTCAAATCGTATGCGTTTCTTTTCGTCCATTTTCTCAGCGAGACGCACCGTTGTCGTAACGGTGTCGCCGACGATGACGGCCTTGGTATAACGTGAGGACGAAGTAAGAAGGGCGGTGCGGATTTTGAAACGCTCGCAGAACTGAACCAGAGGCTGAGACATCAATGCTGTCGTCATAACGCCGTGGGCGATGCGGTCCGGATAGTGTGTATTCTCACGCGCCCAATCGCCATCCATATGAACGGGATTGAAGCTCTGGATCGCATGCGCAAACGCGTCAATGGCGGCGCCGTCGATCAACTACGAGGCGCTTTCTTCTGCTCCGAGAGGCAGGTCTTCGTAAGTGCCGGTCCAGGCTTCGATAGCCATTTCGTAACGTCCCTAAGGCCGCATTTTCCGCATGCGCACGCCAGGCTCACGGAGGGGAGCGACCGTATTGGCAAAGTCGCAGAGCAGGGAGCGTGTCTCCCTTGGATCTACAATTTCCTCAATCCAGAATGACTCGGCGGAGCGGAAGGGCGAGCGAAGCTTATTCAAACGGTCTTCGATTTCCGCCATTTTCGCGTCCGGGTCATCGGCCGCGTCGATATCCGCCCGATATGCAGCTTCGATTCCGCCCTCGAGCGGCAGCGATCCCCAACGGCCTGAAGGCCAAGCGTAGCGCGTGCAATAGCGTCCGCCATTCTTATGGGCTGCGCCGGCCACGCCGAACGCGTTGCGAATAATGACCGAACACCAAGGCGTCGTTGTCTGCCAGATGGCGCTCATCGCCTTCACGCCTTCTTTGATCGTACCGTTCTTCTCCGCCTCAAGGCCGATTTGGAAACCGGGGCAGTCCGCAAGATAGACAATCGGAAGGTGGAACGTATCTGCGGTGTCGACGAATTTCTCGACTTTACGGCAGGTGTCTGCCGTCCAGCCGCCGCCATAAGAGAACGGATCGCTTGCCATCACGGCGACCGGCCAACCGTCGAATCGCGCGAAGCCGGTGACGACCGATTTACCGTACATCTGACCCCACTCGAAGAAGGAACCTTCATCGACCAGAGCTTCGATAATCGGTCGAATCTTATAGACCTTGCGAATATCGCGCGGGATGGCATCGATAAGCCATTCGACCCTGCGATTTGGATCGTCTTCTTGGGGGCCGCGCGGCGGAACGTCGTGAACCGATGGCGGCAAGTAGGAGAGAAAGCGCCGGGCGCACTCAAAGGCTTCTTCTTCGGTATCGACCGCATGATCGACCGCGCCGCACCTGAGCTGAATTTTCCAACCGCCCAATTCATTCTTCGTCAGTTTTTGGCCCAAACGCTCAACGACCGGGGGACCGGCGACGAAGAGGGCGGAGTTTTCCTTAATCATAACAGAGTAATGAGCCGCAGCGAGATGAGCCGCACCGAGACCCGCTACTGAACCAAGGCCAAGTGCGACGCGCGGGATGGTGCCCATATTGTCGACGACAACCTCCCAACCGGCGACGCCTGGGACGTTCGCCCGGCCTGTGGTCTCGATTGTCTTAACGGAGCCGCCACCGCCGGAACCCTCGACCATGCGTATAAGCGGCAGGCGCAATTCGTTGGCCATCCGCTCGCACATATTGTGCTTTTCCTTGATCGTAGCGTCGGCGGATCCGCCGCGAACCGTAAAGTCGTCGCCGCCGATAATCACCTGCCGACCATCGACCTTGGCCCGTCCGAAGACAAAATTCGACGGCGTCAGTTTTTTGAGGTCGTTGTTATCGTCATATTCCGCAAGACCCGCGATTTTACCGAGTTCGCGGAAGGAATCGGAATCAGCCATCTGCTCGACACGTTCCCGAATCGTCAGGCGACCACCGTCTTTCTGGCGTTTCACCCGTTCGGCACCACCGAGTTCCTCTGCAAAGGCCTCGCGGCGTTTCAATTCTTCGAGTTCCGGCTCCCACGACATATTCGATCGATCCTCAAGTAGGCAAAAGATGGAGGGGCTTAGTTAAAAGCTTGGATGATAAGCTAGAACGCGAAGGCTGAAAGGGGAGTTATCGAGCCTAAATCAATGCAAAAGATTTCGCATGGGAGGTGAAGCTATGTCTGTATTCATTGCTGGCGGTACAGGGTTTATCGGCCGACGTTTGACGCGGTCGCTGGTGGGACTGGGCGAATCCGTCACGGTTATGGATATTGCGCCACAAGACGGCGATTTCGACGACTTGGGCGACAAGGTGCGCGTCGTCCGCGGCGATATCTCGCAGTTCGATGACGTGATGGACAAAATGTCGGCGGCCGGAGCGGATCGTGTCATTAATCTGGCCTACTACATCGGCAATCATCATCCACCGCACGTGGCGATGAAGCTGAACGTCATCGGTATGGATAATTTCTTCGAGGCGGCGCGCCTGACGGGTGCGAAACGCGTGGTCTATGCGAGCTCGCTCGCGGTCTACGGCTTTCAGCGCCACTATGGTGAGCGCGAAGTGAACGAAGACGATTTCAAGCATGGCGATAATCAGTATTCCATGCACAAGATTTTCAACGAATGGCAGGCGCAGGACTACCGAGACAAATTCGGTATGTCGATTATAGGCGTACGACCGACCAATGTCTCGGGGCCGGATAAAATCTTCGGATCGGTCGATCACGTGAAGTGCATCGTCCGCCCAGCGCGCGGGAAGCCGACGAGCTTTCCTTATGCGGATTACATTCGTCTGCCGATCCATGTAGACGACATCACGGAAATCTTCTTGCGCGTTTTGATGGCTAACGACCCGAAGCACGCCCTTTATAATTCAGGCGGCACGACGATTAGCATGGGTGCGCTCGCGGAGATGGTGCGGGGATACTTGCCTGATGCCGATATCACTTTCGAAAATGAAACCGGGGGTAAGGACGAGTCCGGGGTCTATCTGATGGATAATTCGCGCGTCGTCGACGAATTCGGTATTCAACTTCGCCCATGGCCGGAACGCGTCCTGCAGATCATCAATACCGTGCGGGCCGAAGAAGGCTTGGAGCCGATATCGGGTTAGCGATCTTTAAAGGCCGGCTCGCGTTTCTCGAGGAAAGCCGCGACACCTTCGGCGGAATCCTCCAACTGGTAGGACAAGGTCGAAAGGTCGGCTTCTGTGCGGAAGCCTTCTTCTAATACCAAATCACTCGCGCGGAGCACGGCTTCCCGTACGAAGCGCATGGCGGGAAGACTATTGGCTGTAAAGTTTGCCGCAAATGTTAGGCCCGCTTCGATTGGGTCGCCGTCGAAAGCGGAGTAAACGAGACCGACATTTTCGGCTTCGGCGCCGTCTATCAACCGGCCGGACATAAGTAGGTCCAGGGCGTCCTGCGGTCCGATGAGGCGGGGCAATCTTTGCGTGCCACCCCATCCGGTGCAAATTCCCAATTTCACTTCGGGGAACCCCATCATTGCGGTACGGGCTGCGAGGCGGAACGTGCACGCAAGAGATAGTTCCAATCCGCCGCCAAGCGCGTAGCCGTTAATGACGGCGATAGAGGGGAAGGGGAGGTTTTCGATCTGCAGCCCGATAGCTTGTCCGCGTCGGGCGGCAGCACGGACTTGGCCCGGTGTGCGGGGGCCAAGCTCATTGATATCAGCACCCGCGCAGTAGGCTCGATCTCCCGCGCCCGTTAAGATCAGCGCGCGAGCATCGCTTGTTTCGAGTTCCTTGAGCGCCTCTTCGAGGGCGCTTAGTCCATCGGCGTTTAGCGCATTCAGTGCGTCCGGGCGATTGAACTTCAAAACCGCGCAATCTCCGTGACGTTCGATATCGATCATGATGTTTCCCGTTTGCTGGAATCCCGTTTGCGCGGGAATGACGGTATTCAACGTCGTTCGTCATTCCCGCGCAGGCGGGAATCCAGATATGCCTGTCATACAAAAAGAAAGGGCGCCTCAAAGGGCGCCCTCTCGCAATTACTATGGAGCCGTTTAAACGCCGTGGCGCCCCACGATGGCAATGGACGAGACGTTCTGGTGCGGGAAGCCGCCCAAATTGTGCGTCATGCCGATCGTCGGATCGTTGAGTTGACGATCACCGGCACGGCCGAGGACCTGATTGTACATTTCGTAAAGCATGCGAAGGCCGGAAGCGCCGATCGGATGGCCAAAGCATTTGAGGCCGCCGTCAATCTGACAGGGTACCTGACCGTCGGCGTTATAAAATCCGTCGAGCACATCTTGCCAGGCTTCGCCTTCCTCGGAGATGTAAAGGTCTTCCATGGTCACAAGCTCCGTGACGGAGAAGCAGTCGTGGCACTCGAACATGGAGATTTCTTCCCGAGGTTTCTCGATGCCGGCTTCCTTATAGGCACGCTCGGCCGCTTTGCGGGTTGTGACGAAATAGCTCCCATCCCAAGAGTTGTGGCTGGATTCCTGCCCGTTCGAGACGGCGAGTTGCAGGGCCTTCACCGAAACAAGGTCATGCTTACCCATGCTTTTTGCAATTTCCGGTGTCGTGACGATCGCTGCGGCCGCCCCGTCGGAGACGCCGCAGCAGTCGAACAGGCCGAGCGGTGCAGCCACCATCGGTGCGTTCAGGACCGTATCGATATCAATGGCTTTTTGCAGATGCGCTTTCGGGTTTTTCGCGCCGTTCTCATGACTTTTCACGGAGATCTGTGCCATTGCACGCTTGATCTCTTCCATCTCTACACCGTGTTTGGCGGAGTAGGCGGTCGCAAGCTGTGCAAAGCTGCCCGGCGCCGACGCGTTTGCCCAGTACATGGAATTGACGGCGCCCCGGCTTCGTTGCGGTAATCCGCCGTAACCAGTGTCTTTCAATTTTTCGACACCGCACGCGAGTGCGATATCGGCGGCACCCGATGCCACGGCGTAGACCGCGCCGCGGAAGGATTCCGTGCCGGAGGCGCAATAGTTCTCGACCCGCGTGACCGGAATGTTCGGCAAACGGAGCGCCATGGAAAGCGGGAGACCGGATTTTCCGACATGAACTTCTTCGATTGCGGTCGAGAACCAAGCTGCATCGATTTGGCTCGTATCGACACCGGCGTCGTTCAAGCATTCTTCATAAGCTTCGACGATCAGGTCTTCCGCATCAGCGTCCCAGCGCTCCCCAAACTTAGAGCAGCCCATGCCGAGAATTGCGACTTTGTCCTTGATACCCGTTGCCATGTCTTCGTTTCCTTCCCGTTTCGCCAGTCCGTCATCCTGAGTTTGTTGAAGGATGGGCGTTCCAGCGTTATCACTCCTCGTGCTTCGACAGGCTCAGCATGAGGGCTGGTAAATTAAGGTTACTCTACTCTATCCGTCTTCTTTCGTGAAGTCGGGGGCGGCCTTCCAGAAGTAACGCGTGAAGCCCCGCTGGTTATCGAATTCTTTTACGCGGAACATCATCCGCATCGGCATGCCGACCTCGACCCCGCCGACGTCGACATCGGTAATGTCGGACATCAAACGACCGCCTTCCTCAAAGACAACCATGCCGAAATGCTGGGGTGGTTCGACCGCATAAGTGAGATTGTCCGCCGTCCACGATTGAACGGTCGCCGGCATGTCCGCGAACGGATGATCATCCTGGCTGTGGAACTCGCCGCAATTCGGATTGACGCAAATCTTCGATTTCGGGAACTGCAACGTACCGCATTTCCGACATTTTCCGCCGATGAAACCGGTGAGCATTTCCTTATTACGATAGAGGGCGGTCAACGCGGTCTGCCGGTCGACTTCACCACGGAGCCCGTGTTCTAAAGTCACCAGGTCGTTGAAAGCGAGATACTTGTTGTAGTTCGTCTCTTCGACGCGCCGTGCGAGGAACCCAGATACACCCATCTGCGGGCGACATTTTTCGATATTGTCGGCCACCTTAAACATAACGGCATCGCAGCCCTGACCAAAACCGGCGATGACGATGATGTCACCGGGCTTTGCCGTCTCAAGGACCTTGGCCAACATAACCAATGCATGGGCAGTTCCTGACTCACCCATTTCGTTGTGCATGTTGTCGCAAATCGCTTCGCCTGGGATGCCGGCGGTCTTGGCGACCATGGCGCCGACGCGGCGTATGACGCACGGCATCACGAAATGGGTCACATCGCCGGCAGAAACACCAGTATCCGCGAACAGACCCTCGAGAGCCCGAGGAACCAATTTCATATACCCTTCGTCGCGGATCCACCGTTCTTCCCAGTGGTAGTCGAAATCCTCGCCTTCGCCTTTGTAGTGATCGACGAAATCGACGGAGATTTGCTTTGCGCCCAGGAATTCCGCAGCGCCAGGATTGCTGCCGATGACAAAGGCGGCCGCGCCGTCGCCATAGAGCAATTCTTGCGGTGCCGCAGCTTTGGTGCGCCGTTTTTCAGCAGCAGCGTAAAGAATTTTACCGCCGCCTTCTGCGAGCTTCAGAGCATTGACGAGGCCGGTCGTGCCGGCTCTTTGCGATGCCGTCACGTCCATCGTCATCAGATCATCGCCGAGGTTCAGCGCCGTCGCGAGAATACCGGCGTTTTGGCGGTCCTTGAAGGGTGCCGAAGTTGTTGCGAGGAACAATCCGGTGAGGTCGTTTGGCGTCTCTCCACCTAGGCAATCGCGGGACGCCTCGACGGCCATGGTTATGGCGTCTTCGTCCCAGTTGCACATCGCACGCTCACCTTTGGAATATCCTTTGAGCGCAGGATTGAACCACGAATTTGCTTCAACCGCCGCGGCGCGCTGCAGGCGTTTGCGCGGAATATACGCTCCGTAGGAAATAATGCCGACCATCTGAGGGGCTCCGTGACGTCATAAACCCGAATGAAATGCGTCGATGAACCTAACGTCAGGGTAAGGCCTGTCAAGTTGACGGCGGTTACACAGCCGCAGGTGCGGTGCGGGTGGCGCGCTGCCGCATTATGCCCGCGATCGCGAGGTTCGCGATATTGAACCCGATCGCATTGATAAAGGCGATTTCGTACGACCCTGTGAGATCGTAAAGCGCACCCGCAAGCCAACCGCCGATCGCCATGCCGAGCATCGTGAAGAACAGCGTCATCCCGATCCGCCAGCCGGCATCTTCGGCCTTGAAGAACGCCCGGACGATGATCGTATAGGACGGCACGATCCCGCCTTGGGAGAGGCCGAACATCGCTGCTAGGACGTAGAGCGCCGTCAGACTGTCAAAGGGCAGGTAGAGGACCAACACAACGAGTTGCAGCCCCGACCCTAGAAGCAATGTGTTTAAGCCGCCGATGCGGTCAGAGATCATTCCCGACACAACACGACTGACGACACCGCAGCCCAGCATGATCGCCAGCATATTGGCGCCATGGCGCGCTTCAAAATTCAAATCGGTGACATAGGGAATGATATGGACTTGCGGCACTGACATCGCGATGCAACAGCCGACGCCGGCGAAGCAGATCGCGCATTGCAGGGTATTTGGCGCGAATCCAAGCGGGCGGCCACTATCGCTTCCCGAACCTGATAGCGGCTCCGTTTGCTCGATTTTAGCCCGCTTGTAGAGAAACAGGCTGAGTACCGGCAGAACGGATATCGTAATAACTGCGAGCGTCATGTAGGCGACACGCCAATCTGCGGTGTCGATCATATCTTGAATGATCGGCGGCCAAATCGCGCCCGCGAGGTAGTTGCCGCTAATGACGGTACCGACCGCAATGCCGCGTCGCCGTGTGAACCAATGCGATGTGTCGGCCACCAGCGGTGCAAACGTTGCCCCGCTTCCGAGCAGGCCGATCATCACACCTTGGATAACGCAGAGCTGCCAAAGGGTATCGACCATCGATACGGCGGCAAATCCGGCGGATAGCATGAAACTCGCGAACAGAACCGGCCAAAAAACGCCGACGCGGTCCGAAATTCTGCCCATCAGGATGCCGCCCAAACCGAACCCGACCATCGTAAATGCGTAGGGGAGAGAGGCGGCCGCCCGGCTCGAATCGAACTCAACGAGAATAGGTTTTAGCGACACGTTTACCGCATACATGCCCGTCGCGCCGATCGTCATGATGGCAAGCGACGCAAACAATCTCAGCAGCGGGTAAATCTCTACCCGTGGCGGCATCACGGCCTCTCGTTCGAATATGGTCGGAAGTGGCTTTTACGAAGGCAGGAAGAATAGGCCGCTGCACGGCGGGCGACCAGTCTTCCTTTCAGACAGTGTCGGTCAATGGAATTGCGGCGGTTCCTCGACCCCCGCCGGGTCCTGATGGATGATGATTTCGGCATCCGGGTAGGCCTCCATCAAGGACATTTCGACCTCGTCCGCGATTTCATGCGCTTGGAGAAGCTTCATGTCACCGTCCATCTCTAAATGGAGTTGGATGAAATAGGTCAGCCCGGACTGCCGGGTTCGCAAATCATGAACCGCGTCAACGCAGTTATGCGCAAGCGCGATGTTGCGGATCTTTTCGCGCTCTTCATCGGGCAATTCCCGATCCATCAGCATATCGAAAGAGCTTCGCACGATCAGATAGGCGCTCCAAATGATGTAGATCGCGATAGCGGCTCCGAAGAGCGGGTCCGCGAGCGTCCATCCGGTTTCGGAAACGATGATGATGGCGGCAATAACCGCCCCGTTCATCAGCAAGTCCCCTTTGTAGTGTAGGGAATCGGCGCTGATCGCGACGGATTGCGACCTCTGGATCGCCCATTTCTGAAGAATGACGAGCCCTAACGTGAGGCCGATAGAGAACAGCATGATCGAGATGCCTGTCTCGCTCTCCGTGATGGGGCGCGGGGCCAGGGCACGTGCGCCGGCCTCAAAGAGGAGCAAGACCGCCGAGCCGACGATAAATGCCGACTGCGCGAGCGCCGCAAGCGCTTCGACTTTTCCGTGGCCGAAGCGGTGTTCCCGATCCGCCGGTTGGAGCGAGTGTCTCACCGCGACAAAGGTGACAATGGAGGCGAGTGCATCGAGGAAGGAGTCGATCAAGCTCGATAAGATAGCGACGGAACCTGTCGCGAGCCATGCGTAAGTCTTCGCAAAGATGAGGATGAAAGCGACCACGACGGATGCGTAGCTCGCGATTCGCATCGCTTGCTCGGCACGTCCGTCGGGGGTGATCGGTTGATCGCTCATGGGAATAAGCGTTCCGTCTGCCACGCGTCGCTATCGCGGATATAAATCAGCCGGTCATGCAGCCGAAAACGGCCGTCGCTCCAAAATTCGAACCGGTCCGGCACAACGCGTAAACCGGACCAGAATGGCGGTCTCGCGATCTTTCCGACGCCGAATTTTGCGGTGAATTCTGCGACCTTCTTCTCGAGGTCGAAGCGTCCCGACATTGGGGCGGATTGATCGCTCGCCCAGGCCCCGATTTGGGCGCCGCGGTCCCTCGTAGCGAAATAGGCGTCGGCTTCTTCGTCCGAGACCGGTACTGCCGGGCCTTCGATCCTGATTTGGCGTTTTAAGGATTTCCAATGAAAAAGCAGGGCGACATGTTCATTCGCTTGGATTTCGCCGCCCTTACGACTGTTTAGGTTCGTATAGAAGACGAAACCTCCGGAATCGGCATCCTTCAGCAAAACCATTCTGCTCGACGGGCGGCCATCCGCGCCGACGCTGGCAACCGACATGGCTTCCGGCAGAACAGTTTCCGCCGATTTGGCTTCCTCGAACCATTCCAAGAACAGGTCGATTGGTTGATCTTTCGCTTCCGTCGTCATTAACGATCCATCTGCATCGCTGGTGAAGTTGGGAGTTTAAAGCGGATTTTCGTTTAAATGCGCAAAAAGGCTCCTTATCTCTGTATAAACCGGGTTAGCGCGAATTTTGCAATGCGCATCCGACGTGTGGTCGAGGCATTTATGGTCGTTTGAACAGTATTTCATACGTTGTTCGAAAGGAAACGGTACAATGGTTAATAGAATCGTCGTTATTTTCTTGGCGGTTGCGGTGCTGGGGGCTTGCGCTGAGCGCGGTATCGGCCAAAAACAAGGGGTTGGCACATTGGTTGGTGCTGGTGTCGGGGCGTTAGCTGGCTCCCAGATTGGCGGCGGTACGGGAAAACTTGCGGCTGTCGCGATCGGCGCGCTATTGGGTGGCTATGCAGGCAATGAAATCGGTAAATCGCTGGATCGAGCAGACAAGTTGGCGGCGAATCGGGCTGCCCGGCAAGCGCAAACCGCGCCAATCGGTCAGACCATCAATTGGAACAATCCGCAAAGCGGAAATTCCGGCACGATAACGCCAACCCGGCAGGGAACCAACGCGACGACCGGTGCATATTGCCGGGAATTCCGTCAAACCGTGAAGATCGACGGTCGTACGACCGAAGCATTCGGCACGGCTTGCCAGCAGCCGGATGGCAGTTGGAGGATTGTGCAGTAACGGTGTCATGCTGTAATTCACTTCAATTGCGAAGTTCGCGCGATGTCGACAGCAGGAGATAGATGAGAGACCCCTATACCATTCTCGGTCTTAATAAGGACGCAGACGAGGCGGCGATTAAGCGGGCCTACCGGAAAATCGCTAAAGAAACGCATCCGGATATGCATCCTGGCGATGAGGCCGTCGAGCAGCGTTTCAAGGAGGCCACGGCCGCATACGATTTGTTGTCCGATAAGGAGAAACGCGGACAGTTCGATCGTGGCGAAGTGGACGCCGAAGGAAAGCCGCGCGCCGATTATGCGTTTAATCGCGCTTACTCTGGTGGCGGCGGTTTTGGATTTGGCGGTCAAGGGGCGGGTGTCGAAGATATTTTCTCGGACCTATTCGGCGGTATGCGCGGCCGGCGCGGTGGCAGCGGGATCGGACAAATTCCCGGTGCGGACATCCGTTATACGGTTCGGGTTGATTTCTTATCCGCTGTGAAAGGGGTGAAACGGCGCCTTAATCGGCACGACGGCAAGACATTGGATGTTAACATTCCGCCGGGAACGGAAGACGGTCAAAACCTGCGGCTGAAAGGGCAGGGCCTGCAAGGGAAGGGCGGTGGCCCTGCGGGCGACGCGTATGTCGAAGTTCAAGTCGATCAACATCCGTTCTTTATAAGAGAAAAGTCCGACATAGAAGTCGAGCTGCCGATTTCGATCGATGAAGCGATTCTCGGCGCCAAGGTTAATGTCCCGACCATTGATGGGCCGGTTAGCGTAACTGTACCGCCCGGCACCAGTTCCGGCACGAAACTGAGGCTAAAAGGGCGCGGAGTTCCGGCCTCGCGGTCGGGCGGCGCCGTTGGTGATCAGTATGTGAAGTTGAAAATCGTGCTGCCCGACAAAATCGACGATGAATTGGCGGACTTTATCCTAACATGGTCGGAAAGCCATCCGACAGCAGTGCGACGGAAAGCCGGTATGGAGTAACGATTTTTCGTTGCGCTAAGAACTGCCGAGCCAGCCGAGACCGATCCAAGCCAATATGCGTGTGCCTTTGTTGGGCGCGGGTTTCATCGATGTTTCGTTGAGAGACGTTTCGAATTCATCAATCGTGATATTGCCGTCCGGTTCCAGCAGAGTCTTCAAGTCGAGTGACATTAGTTGCTCTGAAGTATTTGAAATATTGCGACAAATCTCAGCATAACGTCCTTGCCAAGCCGGTGCTTGTCCATGTGCGATCGGTAGGTCCGGCGTTAATCCCAATCTCATTTGTAGCTCGTGGAGCGTTGTGTCGGATAAGCTTTGCGTGAGGAACCAAGTGCCCCTTCGCGAATGATTGACGAAATGTGCTGATTCCAAGGACTGGAGCATTGCGTCAGCAGAGGTTGGGCTCATCGCTGCGCTTTGCGAGATCGACCTCAGTGTCATGCCGCGGCCGCTTTTACTCGCGATCCCAAGTGCATACAAAATCGAGAGCGCCGCATTGAGACGTAGTGTGGGGTTTTCGAACTTCATTGCATGCACATCGCGTTCGCCCATGCGCCATTCGGGCATTGCCGCCGTCAGTTCGGCACCCAGGAGGACAACGAGCCAAGATATGTACATCCAGACCAGAAAGATCGGAAAAACTGCGATTGCTCCGTATATGGTCTCGTAGGTCGGGAAGGCCGTAACGTAGAAGCCAAACAGCTTTTTCAGAATTTCAAAGAGGAGCGCCGCCGTCAGGCCGCCGGCCAGCGCATCGCGAATCCGGACCGGCGAGTTCGGCATCACCATGTAAAGAACTGCAAACCCGCAGAACTGGAAGAATAGAGGCAGGAAACTCAATAAACCCGCGAGCGGGCCCGTATATTGTTCGACACCACTGGCCTGCGCGATGGTGAAGAAATAGCTCGAAAGCGAGACACTTGCGCCCAGCAGCAGCGGTGCGAGCGTCAAAACGGACCAATAGACCAAGAGTTTTGAAATCAACGCGCGTTCGCCCTGGCTGTGCCAGATGGCGTCGAACGCGTTGCTGATCGTCAAAAGCAGCATAATCGAGGTAACCGCGAGGAAGACAATGCCTACGGCGGTTAGTTTGCCGGTTTGCTGGGTGAATCCTTCAATATGTTTCAGGACGGTGTCGCCGACCTGCGGGACAAAATTCTCGAAGATGTAGACCTGAACGGTCATTTGAAGTTGGTCGAATGCAGGGAACGCCGAAAAAATGGCGAGACTAATTGCAAACAGCGGAACAATGGCGAGAAGTGTCGTGAATGTCAGTCCGGCGGCTCGGACCGTACATTGATCCATGATGAACCGCTTCCCGACATAGGCAAGGAAACTGAAGGTCTCGCGACCGGATGGCGGTCTTAATTTCCTAGGCGGTTCAGACACAAATCGCTCCCCAAGATTGCACAGCCATGATAGTTCGAATTGTATCGCATGGAAAACACGCGTCTCGTTGACCGCTACGGCTTTCCGTGTAGGATGACCAAAAGGCAAATCGGCGTCTTGGATTTGGATATCGGGATGCCGAACGAACCGCAAATGGAGGCAATCGGATGACGGAAACGCAACCACTGATGCAAGGCAAACGAGGCCTCATCATGGGTGTCGCGAACGATCGCTCGATCGCCTGGGGCATTGCGAAGACTTTGGCCGCCCACGGCGCGGAACTCGCATTCACGTATCAGGCGGAGGTCCTGGAGCGGCGCGTAAAACCGCTCGCGGAATCACTCGGACCCACACTCCTCATGCAGTGCGATGTCACGGATGATGAAAGTCTCGACCAAACATTCGCTGAGCTAAAGAAATCATGGGATTCGTTGGACTTTATCGTTCATGCCATTGCCTTCTCGGATAAGAACGAGTTGACCGGCAAGTACCTCGATACCAGCCGCTCGAATTTCGCTTTGACGATGGACGTTTCTTGTTACTCGTTTACAGCGGTCGCGCAACGGGCGGCAGAAATGATGACGGACGGGGGCAGTATGGTGACCCTGACCTATTACGGCGCTGAGCGTGTGATGCCGCATTACAACGTCATGGGCGTGGCGAAGGCCGCACTTGAAGCGAGTGTTCGGTATCTCGCCGCGGACTTGGGCGATCGCGGAATTCGGGTAAACGCGATTTCTGCTGGCCCAATCAAGACCCTAGCGGCCGCCGGCATTGGCGATTTCCGCTACATTCTGAAATGGAACGAATTGAACTCGCCCCTGCGCCGAAATGTCGGACTCGACGAAGTCGGTGGCGCCGGTCTTTATCTGCTGAGTGATCTTGGTACCGGTGTGACCGGCGAAGTGCATCACGTCGATTGCGGTTATCATACGGTTGGTATGGTGGCGGTCGACGCGGCCGAAGAGGTCGGGCAACTTCTTTCCAGCATAAATCCCAAGTCTTAAGTTCGGACGATGTCTCATAACGGCTTCGGCCATCTGTTCCGATTCACCACGTGGGGTGAAAGTCATGGACCGGCGATCGGGTGCGTCGTCGATGGCGTGCCCCCTGGGATAGCGCTCGAGGAATCTGATATACAAATTTATTTGGATAAGCGTCGGCCGGGCCAGTCCCGGCATACGACGCAGCGCCGCGAACCCGACGAAGTGAAGATTCTATCCGGTGTCTTCGAGGGTCAGACGACCGGCACGGCAGTAAGCCTGGTGATCGAGAATGTGGACCAACGGTCGCGCGATTATTCCGAAATCATGGATAAGTTTCGGCCAGGGCACGCAGACTTCACGTATTGGAATAAATACGGCATTCGGGACTACAGGGGCGGTGGACGTTCATCTGCGCGCGAAACGGCCATGCGCGTGGCGGCGGGGGCTATCGCCCGTAAAGTTCTTGGCGATTCACTGAAGATTCGTGGCGCATTGGTGCAGGTAGGCGACCGTAAGGTGGATCGTGCCGCGTGGGATTGGGATGAAACGGCAAAAAACGATTTCTGGTCGCCCGATCCGGGCGCAGCAGCGGATTGGGAAACCATGATGGATGGTGCCCGAAAAGCTGGCTCGTCGCTTGGTGCCGTTATTGAAGTCGTCGCTTCGGGTGTTCCTGTTGGTCTTGGCGCGCCAATTTACGGGAAACTCGATGCGGACCTGGCTTCCGCCATGATGAGCATCAACGCAGTTAAAGGCGTCGAAATCGGCGCCGGCTTCGATGCCGTCGAACTTTCCGGCGAAGAAAACGCCGATGAGATGCGCATGAGTAATGACGGCGAGGTTGAATTCCTATCCAACAGTGCAGGTGGTGTGTTGGGGGGCATAAGCACGGGGCAGGATGTTGTCGTCCGATTTGCCGTCAAACCGACGAGTTCGATCCTCTCTCCTCGGCGAACCGTCACCAAGCAAGGTGAGAATACGGAAATTTCGACAAAGGGCCGTCATGATCCGTGTGTCGGCATACGCGCGGTTCCGGTCGGTGAAGCCATGATGGCATGTGTCCTGGCCGATCATCTCCTTCGTCACAAAGCACAATGCGGTTGAAACTATGAGTGAACATCAAGAATCCATCGACGCAGCAATGGCGATCTTGGACGATTTCATGCGGTCGTTGAATGCGAGCGACGAGGCTGGTGTCAATCAATCCTTTAATTTTCCGCATGTCCGTTTTACGGGCGGCGGGGATGTGAAGATTTTTCCGGAACCAGGCGACTATCACCTTTCCTATTTTCGAGAAAGGACGGAAGCGGACGGCTGGCGCCGGAGCGACTGGGACCGCCGCGAAGTTATTCATGCGGGGCCCAACAAAGTACATTTCGACACGCAATTCAGTCGCTACCGGGCAGATGGGTCGGTTATTGGTAGTTATACGTCGATCTACATTGTGACCTGTCTCGACGGTAAATGGGGCATACAAGCGCGTTCGAGCTACGCGCTTTAGCTCGTCCGTACGGGATACGATAAGAAGCCACGGAAACGCGCCCGTCCGCCTCTCTCGAAATCACCGTTTCGGGAAAGCTCCGGAAATCTCTCGATCAATCTTCTGATCGCAATTCGACCTTCTAGTCGGGCAAGGCTCATACCGGCACAAGCATGTGTTCCGGAGCCAAACGCCAGATGGCGGTTCGGCCGCCGTTCGATATTCAACGCCTCGGGGTCGGTGAATTGCGACGGATCGCGATTAGCGGCGCCGATGCAAAGATGAATATAGGTGCCGGCCTTCATCGCCACACCGCCAACGACCGTGTCTTCAGCGACCCGTCGATTGCCGAGTTGGTTGGAGCTTTCAAAGCGAAGAAACTCTTCAACTGCGGAATCGATCAATCTTGGGTCTTGCTGCAGGCGGGCCAATTGGGCTGGGTGTTCAAATAACGCCGCGACGCCGTTGCCGATCAAGTTGGTCGTCGTCTCATGGCCAGCATTCAAGATAAAGATGCAATTTTGAATAAGCTCAAGGTCACTCAATCGATCTCCGTCCACTGAGCCGTCGATCAAGCGTCCCATGACATCGTCTGCGTAATGGCTTGGGTTGTGCCGACGGTCATCGATTAAATCGGCGAGATATTCTGAAAATTCCGAGACGGCGCGATTGCCACGTTCCGTCACCGCTGGCGGTGTGACGGGCTCAAGCGCGCCAAGAATTGCCAGGGACCAATCGCGCAGAGGTCCACGGTCGGCATGCGGGACTCCCAGCATATTCCCGACGACTTCAACAGGAATGGCGGCTGCGTAGTCTGCAATGAGATCAAAGTCCCCCTTATCGGACGCTGCATCGAGAAGCTTTTCGACTAGAGTTGCCAAGTCGGGTTCGAGTTCGCGAAGCGCGCGTGGCGTAAATGCAGGCGATAGAAGTGATCGAACGCGTGTGTGCAGCGGTGGATCGTTAAAGACCAGGCTCGTCGTGTGGTGCAGGTAGAGCGGACTGTCTGTGCCATATTTCGGGCCGAACTCACGTGTCTTGTCGGAGCTGAAAGCATCGCCCTTATAGACATCGGAAAGGTCGTCATAACGCGTCAGGAAATAGCTCCCGTCCGGACACAAATGTACCGGGTCGTTCTCTCTCAGAAGCCGATAGGCTGGGTAGGGGTTGTCGAGGAAATCCGGGTGTAGCGACAGCGGATCGAATGCCGCCGCCTTATCGGCATCGGATCGGGAATCCGACGTATTTCCGCCCCAAGGCTCCACGGATGATGCTACTCCGCCGCCTCCCGCGCCGCCGCTGCCTCGCGTTCCGCCAGCTTGGTATAACCGTCTCGCGTTTGCGGCAGCTTCTTGCCGAGGATGCGGGTCGCGACGACGGTTCGCAGGATTTGCGCGGTTCCACCGCCGATCGAGAACATACGACCGTCGCGGCAGAAGCGCTCCATCGGCCGTCGGCGGGAATATCCCGCTGCGCCAAAGAGTTGGAGTCCGTCGTTGGTGACCTTCAACGCCATATCGGCGGCGATTACTTTGGCCTTGGCCGCTTCCGTCGCGTCGGGGAAACCGTCACCCGCATTTGCGGCCGCGCGGTAGAGCATCAATTGCGCACAATCGATCTGGATGGCCATATCCGCGAGCATCCACTGAAGGCCTTGGAACTCGTAAATCGGCCGCCCAAATTGCTCGCGCTCCTGAACGTAATCGAGGGCATGTTGATACGCGCCTTGCGCAATCCCGAGCGCCATGGTTCCGGCTCCGACACGCTGCGAATTATAGGCGTCCATCAGGTCTGCAAACCCTTTGCGAAGCCCCCGTGGCGGCATGACTAAAGCATCCTCGCCGACTTCCATGTCCTGCATAATGACTTCGGCTTCGGGAATGCCACGCAAGCCCATCGTGGGCTCGCGATTACCGATGCTTAGTCCCGGCGTTTCGTCCCGCACGCCAAGGAATCCGCCAATGCCTTGTTCTTGACCTTGTTCGTCGAAGACGCGGGCGAACACGAGGTGCAGTCGGGAGGCACCGGCGCCGGTAATCCAATGTTTCTTGCCGTTAATGATGTATTTGTCGCCCTTCTTATCGGCGCGGGTGGTCATTTCGGTAGCGGCGCTGCCGGCGTCCGGCTCCGTAATGCAGATCGCCGGTTTGTCACCGTTGAGAACGTATTCCGCCGCCATCTTCTTCTGCTCTTCCGTGCCGTACTTCATCACGGTGGAGATAGCGCCCATATTGCTTTCGACGACGATACGGCCCGTGACGCCACAGACTTGTGCCATTTGCTCGATGACCAAAGTGGCATCGAAAAAGGTTCGGCCTTGACCGCCATAGGCTTTCGGGATGGTCATTCCCATAAACCCGCCGTTTTTCAAATCTTCGACATTGTTCCACGGATACTGCTCGCTCCGGTCGATTTCAGCAGCACGGGCTTCGAAACTGCCGCGCGCTAATTCGCGAGCGCGGGCTTGCAGATCTTTTTGGTCGGCGGTGAGTTGGAAATCCATCGCAGGGCTCCTCGTTGAACTTTCGCGGAGTATGGAGCCACGTGCCGTCACAGACAAGTTCTCGACTTCGCGCGACGCAAGCTATGTTAATTCTAAGCAAGCTCTGTTCAGTAAACGAGAGGGCCCGACAATGCCCGACGATACGAAACCAAAAATAACACCTGAAGAAGCGGCAAAAACGCACAACGCGCCTATCATCCGGCGTCCCGACGATATGTCGCCAGAGGTCGCGCGTTTCGCGAACTTGAGCCAAATGGTTTTCCATCCCACGCCCGATAACCCGACGGAGCCCAATGCGGGTATTCTGACCTACGGACCGGGCGGCGGGTTTCCACTACACAAGCACGATTTCGCTCAGGTTTGGTACATGCTGGAAGGCGAATGTCAGTATGGCGATCAGGTGTTGCGGCCCGGTGACTTGGTCTACATGCAAGACCCACATTTTGAATATGAAATGCGGACAGAGGCGGGGTGTAAGATCCTGTTCGTTCAGTATCCCGGCCCGACGACCGGTGAAGCGCCGATCTATGACGGCCGCTTCAATCAAAAAGAAAAGCCGAAGCTCGAAGAACAAGACCTCGAGCGGTAAGAAAAAAAACGGTATCGGGTACGAGGACAGGCCATGCATTTCGGAACATTTATGGAGTTCGGCACGCGTCCGGGCGTCTCTCACGCGGAGGCATTTCAGGAAGGGTTCGATCACGCAAGACTTTGCGAAGATGTCGGACTCGATAGCGTTTGGCTGTCGGAATTCCACTTTATGCCGGACCGTTCGGTACTGTCTTCGCCGATCGTCGTCGCGGGCGCGCTTGCGCAATGTACGAAGCGGGTCCGGATCGGTATGGCCGTCTATGTTCTGCCGCTGACAAACCCGCTTCGCGTTGCGGAGGAGTCCGCTTCGGTCGATCAGATGAGCGGCGGTCGTCTTGATTTCGGTATCGGCCGAAGTGGCTTCGCGCGTCAATACAAGATCTACAACATCGACTACAGTGAAAGTCAGGCGCGTTTCGAAGAAGCGGTCACGGTCCTGCGGAAGGCTTGGAGCGGCGAGAAGTTTTCCTACGAGGGAGAATTCTTCCAGGTCACCGATGCGCAACTCGTCCCGGTTCCCGTTCAACGTCCGCATCCGCCGATGCGAATGGCTGCATCGTCACCAGGCACTTTTAAGAAAGTCGCAGCGGAAGGTTTGCCGCTGTTTGTGGGTCTGCGCGGCGACGGACTAGAGGAGCTAAAGGGCAACATCCAAGTCTATCGCAAGACGTGGAACGAAATGGGGCACGCGGACGATAGCAGCGTCTTTCTTCGCGTGCCGGTGTATGCGGCGGCGACAAAGGAAGCGGCGCTAGAGGAGCCGCGCGAATGCATTACGCATTATTTTGAACGTCAGGCGCGAATGATCGCGGCGGCCGGTGCGCAGGGCGCGAGCGCGGAAGAAATGCGGGCGCGGACGGCGAAGGCGTTGGCTGCCTTGTCTTACGACGATATCCGCAGATCGCGCGCAGCGATTGGTTCACCGGGCATGCTTGTCGATCAATTGACCGAGTGGCAGGAGGTCCTCGATATCGACGGCGTCGTAATGGAGCTGAATGCCGGAAACATGCTGACGGAAGAGCAGATCAACACAAGCGTTCGTTTGATCGCCGAAGATGTGATGCCGGCTTTTAGGTAGGTGTTATTCGGCGGGGCTTGTGGCGGCTTGCGGCGATTTCTTGCGTTGCGCTTGAGATAGGTAGATCGCCGGAATAAAGCCGCAAAATGCGAATATGCCGAGGGCCAAGAACGCATCCTGAAATCCGCGCGTGCTGGCTTGCGCCAAGATCACATCGCCGAGGTAGTGGAGCGCACCCGGATTCCGAATCGCTTCCGCAACGCCGGCTTCGGACAAGAGGCGCATGATCTGATCGAGCAATTCGCCACTCGCGCGGCTCGCGGCGACCTGTGTTGCGGTGAACGCGTCGAGATGGAATGGAATACGCAGTTCTAAGAAGACGACAAGCACATTGGTGCCGATAGCCGCACCCAGCATCCGGATAAAATTAACGACGCCGGACCCTTGATTCACCAGATCCTGGGGAAGCGCGCGCAAGGCTTCCGTATTCATGACGGGTCTTATAAAGGCTGTGCCGATACGAATAAGAATAGTGAAGGAAACAAAGGTCCAGAACGGCGTATTGACGTCGGCTTGCGACATGAAAACGAAAGCCATACCGAAGGCGAACAACCCGAAATAGATTAGATAACTCGTCGGGAACATGTCGGTGAGACGTCCGGACAAGGGGAACAGAATCAGCAGTGACAGACCGCCTGGGATCATCAACAGGCCAGCGCGTAATGGCGTGTAGTGCTGAATTTCCTGCACGAACAACGGGATCATGAACGTTGAGGACAGGAAGGCACAGCCGGCGAAGAAAGAAATGACCGCGGCCGCACTAAAGCGCGGTACGAGAAATAGCTTCATATTCACCAGGGGGTGCGGGCCATAAATCTGGCGCAATACGAAGGCGACGGACGATACGATGCCCGATATAAATCCGATGATGATGATATCCGACACCCAGCCGAGACGTTGACCAAAGCTGAATGAAAGAAGAAGCGAGGCGAGGGCGGCCCACATAAGCAGCAGTCCGATGAAATCGAACTTCGGTAATTTCTTCGGCAGCTCTTTGCTGGGCATGAACAGGATGCCCAT
>PAZH01000024.1 GCA_002716125.1 Rhodospirillaceae bacterium | reverse complement strand
GAGCGCCTTCACCCCGCTTTCGTTATGGACTCGCACGGTCGGATGGGCGACCGGTGGATTGATTTTGTAGAGCTCGGCCTCGTTTTCGGCGGTGCGATCCTTCACGCCGGATACCAGGGTGAAGTCGTAGACGGATTGTAGGTCGTCGACGACGGCTTTCATCTTGTCCGTGAGCGTGTCATAGGCGCGCGCCATGTTGCAGAACATGGTGTCGCCGCCGACCGCCGGCTTCTCGGTGCAATAGAGGATCGAGGCAGCAGCCGGTCGGCTGGTATAGGCATAATCCGAATGCCAGTCCCGCCCGGCGGTGCGGGTCGGCGACGGCTTGCCGTTTTTCGGGATGGTCGAGACTTCCAGGAGCTCTGGATAGCCTTCCAGCGAATCGTTCGGAGTCGCGGCATGATCGTCGAGATTGCCGAACCGGCCCGCAAAAGCGAGTTGCGCGTCGGGCGTCCAATCGACGCCCCGGAAAACGATGACGTGGTGCTGATGCCAGATCGAGCGAATCTCGTTGATCTCCGCATCGGAGAGATTCTGTGTGATGTCGACGCCGCGAATTTCGGCGCCGAGGGCGTTTCCCAACTGCACGGTTTCCATGATTATCCGACCTCCGCGCGGAGTTTGTCGTGAATGATTTGTAGGCTGTCGAGCATGGCGTCAACGCTACGGGCGCCCGCTTGAAAGATGCCAGTGGCGTTGACCGCAAGGCCGTCGAACCCCATGGCTTTCAATTCCGCCGAACGCGCGGCGACACGGTCGGGTTCGGCGTAGAATGTCTTGCCGCTTGCGTCCCCCTGGCGCGGGATCGGTGCAATCATGCTCTGCCAGCCGATCGCCTCCGGATCGCGCCCGGCGGCGACCGCCGCTTCCCGGATATCGTCCATGGCTTGTTTCGCGAAATCGGCATCGCGAACTTGGCTTGCCAGCCAGCCGTCGCCGTATTTACCGACCCGGCGAAAAGCAGGCGGCGTGTTGCCGCCGACCCAGATCGGCAGGTCGGCACCCTGCGGTGATTTCGGTTCCATCGCCATTGCCGTTGTCGGGTAATAAGCACTCTCGAAGTCGACCCGTTCGTCTCGCCAATAGGTGCGCAGCAATTCCATCGCCTCGTCCATGCGCTTGCCTCGGTTGCGGAAATTCTCGCCGAGCGCTTCGTATTCGGATTCTTGCCAGCCGATGCCGACGCCGAGACGCACCCGTCCGTTCGAGAGCGTGTCGAGCGTGCTGACCTGTTTCGCGACAAGCGCAGGCTGGCGCTGCGGCAGAACAAGCACTTCCGTCCCGAGACCGATCCGATCGGTGACGGCGGCGGCGTAAGCCAGCATCATGAATGCTTCGAGAATCGGCATTTGCGACGGATAATAGGACTTCGCGCGTCCGGGCACGTCGTCGTATCCCATGACCACATGATCGTAGACGTCGAGTTGGTCGTAGCCGATGTCTTCGATGCCCTTGGCGAGACGGGTGATTCCGTCCGTGCCTTCGCGATAGGCGACGCTGGCGAATTCGACGGCGAGTTTCATAACGTTTGCTCCGCTTTGAGTGCGACCTCAGGCGAAGTTCGACGGCTTGTAGGGTTGGCGCAACGCGCGCTCCACCATCTCCAAGTGGTCCTGGCCGTAGAACATATCGCCGTCAATGAAATAGGTCGGCGAGCCGAAGACGGAACGCTCGATGGCCTCTTCCGTATTCGCTTCGTAGATCCGGGCGACGTCGTCAAATAGGGCCGCGTCCAAGAGCGGGGCCGGATCGACATCGACGCTATTGGCCAATGTTTCCAGCGTTTCGCGGTTTGCGAGATCGGCGTCGTTCAGCCAATGGCCCTCGAGCATGGCATGCGCCAGCGAATCCGTATCAGCGTTTTGAAGTGTTGCCGCGATCAGCATCCCATTGGCCAGGGTCATATCGTTCCAGTGAAATTCGGGATATCCGTCCATTACCGGGGCGTTCCGGTGTTCGGCCCATCGGTCGATCTCGCGGCGGAAATAATAGGCGCGGTGGTTCTGCGGCCGCTCACGCGTCGGCACCGACCCGACCCCCGCGATACCGCGAGTGAGGTCGTAGGGCTTGTGAACGATCGTACGCCCTGCGGCTTTCGCGATTTCCATGAACCTCTTGGAGCCGAGATAGGCGAAAGCGGAATGGGCGGAGTAAAAGTATTCGATTTCAGACATAGAAGGTGTCCCAGCAGGTTTATGGTCTATTCTTTCATACGGGCTGAACGGCGCCGGTAACAAGGCGGCGTCGCCGAGATAGTGGAGAAGATCATGCAGAACCGCCAGGTACTCTTTGTCAAACGTCCCGTCGGCGCGGTGACGCCGGACGTGTTCGAGCTACGCGACGCGGCTGTGCCCGAACCTGCGGACGGAGAGGTCTTGGTTCGCAATATCTATCTTTCCTGCGATCCGTATATGCGCGGTCAGATGGGCGAGAGCGGTTATAGCCGGGGGCCGTTCGAATTGGGTTTGCCTCTGCCTGCGCGCGTGGTCGGTCAAGTCGAGAAATCGCGCCGCGACGGTTTTGCGGAAGGCGACTATGTCTGGGGTTTTCTCGCCTGGGCGCACTATTCGTGTCAGCCGGCGGATATGCCGCTCTGGCATGTCGATCCGGCGCACGGACCGATCAGCCACGGTATTTCGGTTCTCGGCATGCCGGGCCTTACCGCCTATGCGGGCATGCTGAAGTACGGCAAGGCGCAACCGGGAGAGACGGTTTTCGTCTCGGCGGCCAGCGGGGCGGTTGGCAGTGTGGCGGGACAGCTCGGCCGAATTGCGGGCGCGCGGGTCGTGGGCAGCGCGGGGAGCGATGCGAAGGTTGCGCATATGAAAGACGTGCTGCGTTTCGACGAGGCCTTCAACTACAAGGAAATGGATATTGGCGCCGCGCTCGACAAACACTGCCCCGACGGCATCGACGTCTATTTCGACAATGTGGGCGGAGAGACCTTGGACGCGGTACTCGCGCGTTTGAACGAACATGCCCGGCTGCCGATCTGTGGCCAGATCAGTGAATACGACGTGATGAATAGCGCGGATCAATACGGCATCCGGAATTTCCCGAATCTCTTACGCAAGCATGCGACCGTCACTGGGTTCAGCGTGCGCGATAACATGGATATGTTCGACGAGTTCGTATTGCGCATGGCGGCGCTGATGAAATCGGGCGATGTCGTATACACCGAGGACATCGTCGATGGTATCGAGAATGCGCCCGACGCGTTCATCGGCATGATGCGGGGCGAGAATATTGGGAAGCGCCTCGTCCGTGTCGGCGAAGATCCGACGCTCGGCTAAGCGGCCTTACCCCATTCCGCGCACGATATCCGCTTGTTCTTTCGCCGCCTTCATGAGGAAGGGGAAGTCGTTGCCCGCCAGGATGAGGCGGGCCCCCATGGCCACGTAGTCCTTCATCACCGCTGGGTCGTAGATACCCCCCCTGCCAAGGAACTTGCCGTGCTTCTTGCACGCGGCCGCCGCCGTTTCGTAATGCTTCACGACGCGGGGATGCCCCATCTGCCCAGGGATCCCCATTTCGATCGTGAGGTCGTTGGTTCCGAACAGCAGGGCGTCGATGCCGTCGATGGCGGCCATCGCTTCCGCGTTCTCGACCGCTTCTTCTGTCTCCAGCATGACGATCAGTAGCGTTGCGTCATTGATGGCTTTTGTCGCTTCGTCGACTGGGGTCGGGACGAAGTCGAGCTGCGGCAGGGAGCCTGTAATGGATCGCTTGCCGATGGGCGGATATTTCACGTTCTCAACCATATTTTTGGCTGTTTGGATGTCGTCTACATGCGGTACGACAATGCCCTGCGCGCCCGTGTCGAGGACTCGGCTCGCATGAAAGTGCTGGAAGCCAGGGACCCGGACGATGGGCGTGATCCCCGCGCTTTGCGCCGCGACTGAAATCTGTGCCGCGTCGTCAATCGACATGGAGTTATGCTCCATGTCGATAAAGAGCCAGTCATAGCCCGCCGTTTTCATCATCTTGCCGACCTCGACGACACGGGTCATGCGAAGTCCGACGCCGATGGCGAGCTCGCCCGCTTCAAGTTTCTGTTTTGCGACGTTGATAATTTCGGGCATTGGATCGGTTCCTTCTTAAGCGCTTTGCAGCATGTCTTGAGATTTGTAGGTAGCGTCCCGCTTGAGCACGCCCTTTCGTGGCCCGGCGAGCGCCTTGTTGGCGAAATCATCGTCGAGCGGCCGGGCACCGTCGTGGTTGAGCCAGAGGCGCAGCAATAGACGCTTGCGATCTTCTTCCGCGTAATCGACGAAATGGCCGCGCGAATGCAGGATCACTGAATTGTTGAGCCACTGAACGTCACCGGGCTCGAAAATCATCGACAGTTCCACGTCGTCGCGGATCGCCGTTTCACCAACAAAATTGACGGCGGCTTGCTCAAGGTCACTCAATGGCGCGCCGGCCTTAATCGCCCCCGCTTCGATGGCCTTCTGGTTGAAACGGCAGGCGATGTAGCCTTCATGCCAGCTAAACGTCGGTATCCGGTGGGTGACCTCGTTCGGATCGCCTGTCGGGCCCTTGCCGTCGAGCTCGAAATGGAAGCCGCGATGCAGGGCGGGCAAATACTCCGGATGCTTGTCGAAGATTTCGTTGTAGATGGTCATCGCGCTGCGAATTGTACTTTCGCCGCCTTCCTTCGCGGTGCGCAGGCAAACCAGCCCGACGATATCTGTGATGTCGCAATGGGGCCGTAGCTCGGCGGAGCTCATGCTGCCCCGGTGTTCGCTCTTGGTATAATCGAAACCGTGGTCGCGGATTTCCTGGATCAGTTCGCCCTTGATGTTCTGTGATTCGGCGGTGCCGATATGCTGTCCGATCCCCCAATAGATGCGCCGGATATCGGCATAGTCGTAGCGCTCGACGGGAAAACCGCGCATTAGGACGAAGCCGCGGCCGTACTCAAGCTCGTGCACCATGCGGTCGAGTTCGGCGCCGAATGCATCGAGGACAAAGTCTTCCTTTGTGACTTCCTGTTCGGCGAGTCCCTTTTCCTTTGATTTCTGCAACGCGGCGTCCAACTCTTCGACATGGGCCGGCTCGATCCGCCATATCCAGTCGGTTTGGTCTTGGATGTGTGTACCGTACCAGGCGCAAGGCAGGTCGACCCGTACCGGGCTCTCCGGCGTTCCGCCAAGTTTTCGCGCGTCTTGTGACATGCCGAATTTCCTCCGCTTCACCTGAGACTATAGTTATTGCGGCAACGGCGCGCTTCAAATCGGCGCCACATCGGGAGAATAGCACAATGGAACGATCAACGACGCGGCTGCGCGCTCTTTTTAAGGAAAAAGATTTTCTCTATATGCCGGCGGTCTACTACCCGCTCGGCGGGCGCCTGATCCAGGATATGGGATTCGATGCGGCTTATGTCGGCGGTTATGTGACCGGCGGCTCGCGGGCCGTCAGCGAGCCGTTACTGACGATGACGGAGCAGGTGGAGACGGCGGAACATGTCGCCCGCTCAATACCCGCACCAGTGATCTGTGACGCCGGCGCGGGGTTTGGCGAACCCCTGCACGTGACCCGAACCGTTAAGGAATTCATCGATGCGGGTGTGGCTGGCATTCATGTAGAGGATCAGTTGTTCCCGAAACGAGCGCATTATCACAAGTATGTCGCGCACGCGATTCCGGCTGAAGAACTGGTCGATAAGATTAAGTGGGCGTGCAAATCCCGGGACGAACACGATCCGGATTTCGTTGTCATCGCTCGGACCGACACGCTTCGTTTCGAGGGGATCGATGAAGCGGTGAAGCGCATTAACATGTGCGCCGAGGTCGGCGCCGATATGGGGCTTCTCTTTCCAATGAACGATGATGACGCGGAACGCGCGCCAAAGGAGTGCGATATCCCGNTGGTCTATGTGCAAAGCCGCGGCAATCGCGAAGGCCGNCCGACCTACTCCATGAAGCGGCTGCAAGAGATGGGCTACGCAGCCTGTATCGACGCACAACTCTACNTGCTCGTCAGTCTGCATTTTGCCCGCAAAGCCCTGCAGGAAATGAAGGAGACGGGCGAATACACCGGNATGTCTTGGGATGAGATGGTTGACGCNCGGCAGTCGGTTGAAGACCTGATCGGCCTCGATGCGTTCTACGAGATNGAAGAGCAGACCGTCGAAGAGAAGAAATGGGGTAAGCGTTGATGACGTTTCGGTCCGCTTTCTTCTGGTCGGATCGGTATTAGGTTATAATGCGTAAGGTCGATTTTAGCGGAGCGTTGCGATGAACGATATTTCGGTACAAGCGATGCGGCGGCTGTCAGCGGCGGGTGGCGTCGAGATGCCGGCGATGGATCTCTCCAAACCATTAAGCGAGCCGGAGAAACAGCTCGTCAGAGACGCTTTCCTGGAGCATCACATTCTCGTCTTTCGCAATCAGAAGCTTTCGAAAGAGGCGCAAGCCGCCTTCACGGAGCAGTTCGGCGAACTGGAGGACCATGTGGTACGCCAGCATGACGGCTCGAAAACTCCGCAAGTTCATACGGTCTCGAACCTGGATGCGGACGGCAAGCCGTCCTACAAGCCGCTTACCCACGGCAATTACTTCTGGCATACGGATAAGTCGTATCACGCGAAACCGTCGCTCGCGACATTGCTGCATGCGATCGAACTTCCGACCGAAGGCGGCAACACACAGTTTGCGAATACCGGGCTTGCCTATGAGGCGCTGCCGGAAGAACGCAAACAGGCCTTCGCCGACTTGAAGGTTGTCCATTCGTGGGAGGCTAACCGGCGCAACACCAAGAACAAACCCGCGACCGAGGAAGAAAAGCGGGAACGCCCGCCGGTCACCCATCCATTGATACGGACTCATCCCGAGACGGGTAAAAAAGTACTTTATGTCGGTATTCACACGTCGCACATCGTCGGCAAATCGATGGAAGAAAGCCGAGAGCTTTTGGATGAGTTGGCAGACTTTTGTGCGCAAGACGAGTTCGTCTATTCGCACGAATGGCAGCCGGGCGACCTCGTCATGTGGGACAATCGGACCACGATGCACCGCGCCATCGCCAATTACAGCATGAATGCGGAACGCCGCATCCTGCATCGTACGGTAATCAAAGGCGACGATATCCCGCACTAGAGGGGCGCTAAGTCTCCAGATAGTCGAACCGGAAGGCGTCGCCTTGGCTGACGACGCGGCCGACCGACGGCAGCGGGAAGTGTGCCGTCATGACGATTTTGTCGCGGTCGGCATGGTCTTCAAGGAACTTTTGGCGCGTGGCGCTCGCCATCGCCGGGTCGAGGTCGACGGTCGGGCAGAGGGCCGGATAGAGACACTGCAGCGGACTGTGCATCAAATCGCCCGACATGGCGCCGAGTACGCCGTTCGACGCCATTTCGACTGCCACATGTCCTGCGGTATGGCCCGGCGTCGGTGAGAGCGAGATATTGTCGTCGAGTGCGAAATCCATCGCCACCAGTTCCGCCTGTTTCGCCTCCATAACCGGAAGTACGCTCTCGCGAAAGACGATGGAGTTCGTTTCCGCCGCCGCGGCATATTCGGGTTCGGAGAAGATGTATTTGGCGTTGGGAAAGGTGGGCACGAACCGGCCGTCTTCGAGTTGCGTATTCCAACCGCAGTGATCCACGTGCAGGTGGGTACAGAACACGTAATCGATCTCCGCTGGATCGACACCGGCCGCTTTCAGATTGCGAAGGTAGGTGTCGTCGCGGCGGTCGTTCCATTCCGGCACCCACTTGAATTTCTTGTGGCAGCCGACGCATGTGTCGATCAGGATCGTATGGTGGCGTGTGCGCACCAGATAGGATTGGATCGGCAGGATAATCTTACCGCTTGCGGGCGAGACGACATTCGGCAGTAACCAGTCCTTATTTGCCTCGAACATCTCCGGTGTGAATCCGTCGAAGAACTCCTCGAGCGTCATGAATTCCGCCACTTGCTCCAAGATTGAAGTGACTTCGATCTCGCCCAGTTGCCAATCCGCCATGTCTTCTGCCTCCGCGTGACTGTCTAGCAGCAAGGGTCGTGCGCCGGTCGCTATCGGCAAGGGGAAATCAATATTGACAAAATGTCTTTACAGAGCCACCCTATTGTCCTAAGAACACTTATTGTCGCGCGAAGAACGACCATGTCCCGGCCCGCCTTTGCGGCCGGGTTTTCTATTTCCAGCATATGAGGTTCAAACATGTGTCTCGCCCCTGATGGGGGCGGGTCCGGCGGCGTGCCGTCCGGACTCCGTCCGAAAACGATTCTCGGCGACGGCGGTAGCGCGCCGGCCAATCCGCCCTTGCCGCCCCTCCCGCTACTCCCGCAGCCTCCTGTCCCGACCCCAGCGCCGAGACCGCTGCCCGCACCGAGGCGGAAATCTTTCATTCCGTCGACAACGCTGCCGGCTGCTCCGATCACGCCGGGCGGCCCTTTGCGGCCCGGCGTATGAATTAGCGGCTTGGCTTTTTCCTGTCGTGCTCCGTTGCGGCGTCTATATCTATCGAGGTGACAACGGAAAGGACTCCTCATGTCGGAGGGAAAAACGGTCGTCGTCTCGGGCGGCACATACGGTATTGGACGCGGTATTGTCCTAGAGCTGGCGCGGCGCGGCTGGAATGTCGTCGCCTTCGGACTCGACGGGCGCCAGCCCGGTAGTGCGGCCGAAGGCGGGGTGGAAGGCACGCGCCAGGCCTTGGCAGAGGCCGGTCTTTCGGGCGATGTGCTGGAAGGAGACTGTTCTAATGCGGCGGACGTCGAGCGGGCGATGGCGCACGCGGTCTCGTCCTTCGGGCGCGTGGATGCGGCGGTAAACAACGCGGCGATCCGACCGACAGGAACGATCCTGGAGACCGACGAAGCGACCTTTGATCGGGTCATTGCGGTGAATCTGAAAGGACAGTTTCTCGTCTGTAAGGCCGCCATCGCGCATATGAAAGAGGCGGGCGGAGGCGCTATCGTCAATATTGGTTCGGGTGCGGGCTGGGGAAAAGAAGGCTTGCTCGCCTACGGTGCCAGTAAGGGCGGCGTCTTCGCGCTGAGTTCGGCGTTGGCATACGACCATCTGGCTGACCGAATTCGGATCAATGTTGTGGTGCCGGGACCGCAAACGGCATCCGGCATGGTGGAAATTATGGCCAATCAGGGCCCACTGCCGAAGGTCGCGACAGCCTCTGGTCGTACCAACCAACCGCGCGATATCGCGAACGCGGTGGCGTTCCTGCTGTCGGAAGAGGCAGCGCAAATTTCCGGCACCGTACTCGATGTGGGTGCCTTCTCGCATCAGGGCGGGGTCGGACAGCCGCGTGCATAACCGCGTGGCGCTGTTGCATTTCGTTGTCGAAGCAGTAGGTTAGCGGCCGAATTTTTGGGGAGTGAGATTGCATGCGACGTTCACGATTGCCAGCCGGCGGGGCCAATGTTTTCCAGAAGATCCGCGCGAAGCGGAGCGAGGCCTTGGACTGGGGGCAAACCTTACTGGATCTCTCGATCGGCGAACCGAAAGGTGCGGCGCTGCTGAGCGCCCGCGAAGCCGCCCGCGACGCCATCATGAGTGAAGATGAGCCGATGCACGCCTATCAGTACAACGATAGCCCGGCCGTGCCGGGATTCTCCCCCCGTTTCGTGCGTGCGCACTTGAAACAGGGTTTACCCGAGGACGACGTTGATTATCTACCGATATCCGGTGTGAAGCCTATCCTTGGCCTGCTGCCGCTCGCTTGCGGTTGTGCGCTCGCAGAGATGAAGGTCGCGACGATGACCAAGCCTGGCTATCCGATACCGGCCGATTGGTGCGCCTATCATCCGAAGGTCACGCATTATCCGTTGCCATTGAATTCCGAAAACGGTTTCCGGTTTGCGCCCGCCGATATCCAAGCGGGAACAATCCTTGTGATGACCAACTATCCGCATAACCCGTCGGGACAGATCGCCGATGCTGCCTGGTTCCGCGACTTATGTCAGTATTGCAGCGACAACGATATTAGACTCTTTAACGACGCGGCTTATATCTCGCTCAGCCACTCCGATGACTGCGCCACGTTGAGCGAAGTGGCCGTCGATTTCCCGGACCTCTCCTGGTGCGAAGCCTTCACCGCAGCGAAGCTGATCGGCAATGGAACCGGCTGGCATGTGGGCGCTATGGTCGGTTCCCCCGACTTCATTGGCGATATGAAGGAAGTAAAAGGCAAGACCGATGCCGGGTTCGTCGCGCCCATGGCGGCTGGCGTGCTGGTCTCGCTGGAAGAAGATCAAAGCGGCATCGCCGAATACCGTGAGATGTACCGCCAGCGTCTTACCACGTTGAGCGATTTGATGCTGGATTGCGGGATGAAGCTCGCCATCGAGCCCCGCGCCGGGTTCTATACACTTTGGGAATCGCCGACCCGGGCCTTTGGCCAGGCGATCGCCGGAGCCGAAGAGTTCAATTTCATGATGATCGAGAAAACCGGCGTTGTCGGGGTACACTTCGCCAACTACCTCCGCTACGCCGTCTGTGCGGATGTCGATGCGATGCGTGCGGACCTGGAAGCTGCTTTCAAAAGTGCCGAGGTTGCCTACGACTAGTCGCGACGCGGCGGTATAAAGGTGTATCCTGCAGCGTGAATGACGTCCCGCAGGAGAAATCGCTTTGACGACCGCCATCACACTTGTCGCAATCTTCGTCGTTTCCTTTACGATCGTCCGGATCGCATCGATCGCCATGCGCCTCACGGGACTGGCGCAGAATGTGGCCACCTTTCAATGCATCTCGGCGCTCTCCGGTACGGGTTTCACCACCAGTGAATCTGAGATGATCGTCAACTATCCGGTGCGCCGGCGTATCTTGATCGTCTTAATGCTGTTCGGAAATCTTGGGTTGGTTTCCGTGCTCGCGACATTCACCGTGTCTTTTATCGACGCAGAGAAGACGACCTCGGCGATCTTGATCCTGTTGGGATGGATTTCGGGTGCGATTGCGCTTGTTTGGGTGTTGGCGACGAACCAAACGCTGGATCGTTTGCTCTGCGGTGCGGTGGAGCATGTATTGCGCCGCACGACCTCGTTCGGCGAACGCCGGTTTCTCAAGCTCTTGCAGTTGGATGACGGTTCAAGCGTCTCCGAACACGTCTATCGCGAAGGCCATTCGAAGCCGTTACACGACTTCGAGATCGAGAAATTCGGGTTGGTCATCCTTGGGGTACGGGGCGCTCATCATACGCACATGCGAGACGTGCGCTTGGAGATGCAGATCCATCCGGGCGACGTTCTAATCTGCGCCGGCCATGATGACGATCAAATCGATTTTGAGGAAGCGCTGAACCCCTAAGCGCCGTGTAGCCAGTCTTGCTTCGCTTCTTGGAGGCGATCCGAAAGGATGGCGGCGCGTACTGTCGCTAAAAGTCTCGTCATATAACGAATGTTGTGCACCGTCCGCAGGTGCAGGCCTAAAATCTCATTTGCCTTGAGAAGGTGATGGATATAGGCGCGGCTGTATCGCCGGCAGGCGATGCAGTCGCAGTCCTCATCAAGCGGCCTGTCGTCGTTGCGAAACTTTGCATTACGGAGATTTTGACGGAAGGACGGGGCTTCGCGTGAGAGCGCCCAGCCGTGCCGCGCGATCCGGGTCGGCGTGACGCAATCGAAGGTATCGATGCCCATTTCCACGCCTTCCCAAATATCGCGAATACCACCGATACCGAGGAGATGGACCGGGCGATCGCAACGCAACGGCTCCATCGAATAGCGTACCACGTCGTACATCTGGTCTTCCTGCGCGCCGAGGCAACCGCCGACCGCGTGGCCGAAGAAGGGACGGGACGAAACGAATTCGGCGCTTTCGCGGCGCAGCTCTTCATAGACGCCGCCTTGCACGACACCATAAAGCGCTTGGCGGCCATCATGGCCGCGTTCGAACTCGGCAAGGCTGCGGTCCGCCCAACGCTTGGTCAACGCCAGCGAATCCGCCGTATATTTCCGGTCGACGTGATAGGGCGTGCATTCGTCCAGGACGACAATAAGGTCGGCGCCGAGCTTTCTTTGAATCTCGACGGAAGCTTCGGGCGACAGGGTATGTCGGGACCCATCACGAGGTGAGCGGAAGGTGGCCCCTTCCTCCGTGAGTTTCTCCAGCAGCGGCGCTTGTTTTCGCGCGCCGGCCGATTTGATTTCATCCGCCTCCGTGCCTTGCCCAAGACTGAAAATCTGGAATCCGCCACTGTCTGTCAGCATCGGTCCATCCCAGCCCATAAACTTGTGAAGCCCTCCCATCTCAGCCACCAAGTCCGGCCCCGGCTGAATCAGCATGTGGTACGTATTGGCGAGAATGATATCGACGTTGGCCGCTTCAAGATCGGCAGTCGACGCGGCTTTAATGGCAGCTTTAGTGGCGCAAAAGATGAAGGCGGGCGTCCGCAGCGAGCCGTGCGGCGTGTCGATCCGTCCGACGCGCGCGCGGCTGGCGGAGTCTTCGTGCAAGACTTCGAATTTGAAACCCGGATAGTCGGTCATCGGGTATACTTACATTGCCTTTGCCGATAAAGAAAAAGCCCGCTCATCGGCGGGCTTCGTCACCATCGCATCACGCGGCGTTAAGCGGCCGAGGCGGCCTTGCGTTGGATGCGGCGCTTGATCTTGATCGCCTCGCCCGGGAGCTTCCGGTTCGGCGTGTTCAGCAGGAAGGCATCGAGCCCGCCTTTGAAATCGATCGTGCGCAGCGCCGATGTCGTCAAGCGCAGGCGAACCATCTCACCCAACGTCTCGCTCAACAGCGATGTGGTCTGTACATTCGGCAGATAGCGCCGACGGGTCTTATTGTGGGCGTGGCTCACGTTGTTGCCCGTGAGGACGCCTTTTCCGGTGATCATGCAACGTCGTGCCATGGATCGACTCCTAATTCCTGTGCCGGGCGGGATTACCGCCGGACGAGCGCGATCTTTTAAAAGAGCCGGCGGCCCGCGTCAAGGTGCTTCCGGGCCTTATGTTCCGCGAAAAATGGACAACATCTCCCTTGCGGCAGCGCCGGGCGCAACTGTTCCGGCGGCAACATCCGCTTCCAACCCCGCCATGCGCGCTTTTATATCCGGATGCTCACGAAGGGTAGCGACTAAATTCTCCTCGATCTCGGACCACATCCAAGCTTTGGCCTGGCCCGAACGTTTGTCGGAAAACTCACCGGAATCGGTCATGGCCGCTCGAAAATCTTCGATCTTGCGCCACGCCTTGGCGATACCGTCGCCGGTCATCGCGGAGCATGTCAAGACCGGAACCCGCCAGTTTGGCGAGGCCGGGCGAATCATATGAACGGCGCTGCGATAATCGGCGGCGGCGTGATTGGCCGCCTCGACGAGATCGCCGTCGGCTTTATTCACCAAAATCATGTCTGCGAGCTCGACGATGCCTTTCTTGATGCCTTGCAGCTCGTCGCCGGCGGCGGGCGCGAGAAGCAGCAAGAATAGATCGGTCATCTCGGCGACCGCGGTCTCCGATTGTCCCACGCCGACGGTTTCGACGATCACGACATCGAATCCGGCCGCCTCGCATACAAGGACGCATTCGCGCGTCCGCCGCGCGACACCCCCGAGACTGCGGCCAGCCGGAGAGGGACGAATAAAGGCGCTTTCATTCCGCGATAAATCCTCCATGCGTGTCTTGTCGCCGAGGATCGATCCGCCGCTGACCCGCGACGACGGATCGACGGCAAGTACGGCCACCCGATGACCTTCGTTCACCAAGTGCAACCCGAAAGCCTCGATAAAGCTGGATTTACCGACGCCGGGGGCGCCGGAAATGCCGACCCGGACCGAATGACCGCAATGGGGCATTAGGGCAGCCAACAGCGCTTCCGCTTGTTCACGGTGATCCGCACGTGTCGACTCTACAAGCGTGATGGCCCGCGCCAACGCGCGTCGGTCGCCTTCGAGGATTGAGTTGAGTTGATCTTCCACGTCGGTTTCTAACGCGTTCTCAAGAGTTCTTCTCGGGTGGCTTCGGCATCATCTTCTCTGCCAGTTTCTTCAATTTCTGCCGACTTTCCTCATCCAACTCCGAGAGGACCCCTTGTTGCGAACGGTGGAGCGACACCGCTTCCGCGATCAGGGCTTTCCGCGTTCTCCCTTCGCCTGATTCTTCGGCGACCTCCGTTTTCGGTTCTGGCGCCGGTGCCGGTTCCCCATTGATCGCGCGGCGTGCCGCTTTGTTTATAAACATCAAGCGCAAGAGTTTCAGCACACCCTCACCCAGCCAGTCGATGCAGCGCATAATCATTATATCGGCTCCGCACCGGGTCCGAGCGGTTGACCATAACTGAACTCGACCACATTGCCGTCTGGATCGCGCACACCGCAATAGTAGCCGACCGGATAAGGCTCCTCGCGCGGCTCCCAGATCAAACAGCCTGCCGCCTTTGCTTTGGCGGCGATGGCATCGACCGCCGCACGGCTCTCCATCGCAAATCCGGCATGGCTGTAGTCCTTCTCGGCTTGGTCGCGGCCAGGTCCACCTGAAATCAGCACATAGATAAATTCGTTCTCGCGGCCCGGCTCGGCGAGCCAGACAACGCGCGACTCAACCTCGGGGTCGCGGCGTTCATGCACCGCTTTCAGGCCGCAGAATTCCGTATAAAAGGTTTCGCAAGCGGTGATGTCGCGAACATGGAGCGCGATATGGGTCAGGGTTGTCGCCATATGCTGGACCGTACCGCCGACAGGCCTCACTCGTCCAGGAGCTTGGCCATCATAATCTCGTCAACCCACTCTCCGTCGACGAAGAGTGAATGCCGGTTTACGCCCTCGTCGTTATAGCCCATCGACAGGTAGAGCCGGTGGGCCCGCTCGTTGTGCGACATGACGGTCAGGTCGAGGCGGCTGATATCGTTTTCCTTCGCAACGCGCTCTATTTCCTGCATGAGGCCCTTGCCGACACCCTTGCCGTAGTGCGAGGCCAGGACCCCGACGCCGACCCGGCCGGCGTGTTTGTTTCGCTCGAACTGACCGCCCATACAAAGCGCTTCACCGACGCAGATATCGCCGTCCCATGCATTGACGAGAAAGTGCCGTGGCATCTCGTGAAATCGTTGGATGACAAACCGCATATCGTCGACGGATTTCGCGCGCTCGTCGGGGTAAAGCAGCATAAGGCTGGTCTCCGAGAGTAACTGACGGCCGAACACATAGATCGCTTCGGCGTCATCCGTTTCTGCGCGGCGATAGACGATTTCACTCATCCGGTTTCACTCCTTACTGGGCCTTAGGTCGACGGGCTTGTTTTCCGTCACGCAGGACAAAGCCACCGTGACGACGGCCTTACCGTGCGCGCGAAACCGCTCGACCACTTGTTCCAGCCCTGCCAGCGAGTCTACGGCCAATTTGATGAAAAAGCAGTCCTCCCCGGTCACATGATGACACTCCAGGACTTCCGGTAGATCGTGCGACAAGGTTGCGACCGCTCTGTAATGCTCGCTACCGCATGCGAGGCGAAGGAATGCTGTAATGGGCAAACCGACATGTTCGCGCGCCACCATGGCGCGATAACCGGTCAGAATCCCTGCTTCCTCCATGCGGCGAACCCGCTCCGCGACCGCGGGCTGGGAATAGCCGACTTCCCGCGCTAGCGCGTTGAAAGAGAGGCGCGCGTCCCGTTGCAGCGCGACCAGGATCGCGCGGCCAAGTTCATCGAGGTGTGTTTCCGGATTCAAACCAAACGCCGTTCGCGGTTCGAGATTTGAAAAATATATGATGATAAACTTAAAAAATAAATCAAAAATGGCATTAGACATTTTGATTGGTAAGACAAAAAGTAAATTCCTATGAATTCTGAAAGGTGTTAGGTCCTTATCTTTTCACTTCTAAGATTGAACTAGCGATCTCGCCATTCAACGATTAGGCTGCGCCGGCGTGCCGTTGGAGGAAATACGTGTTTTATACCGAAGCTGAAATTGACCGGATGGCGGAAAAACGTTCGGACCCCGAATTCATCGCCGCGCGTCTGTCGGACCCGGATACGGTGCTTTTACCGGTATGGCGGGGCCAGAATTTGATCGACGAATCAGGCGATACGCCGCGTGCGGGAGGCTTTTCCGTCGCTGAAGGCGGGATGTTGTTGGAAGAAGGCGGCGGCACGGTGTTCCTCGGAGATGCCGGTGGGCGCGCCTATTTCGCCGTCGACGTCTCATCGCACGAGGAGCCAAGCGAGGTTGCCCATTTCGCCGAGCGGGGTGAATTCCGCAATCTACGCGATGTCGGTGCTGCCATGTCGCAGGCCGAGGGAGCGTTGCTTGCCTTCGGGCGCGGTGTGTTCGCTTGGCACGAGACACACGGGTTTTGCTCGCGGTGTGGCGGGAAAACCGAAATGTGTGACGGCGGCCATCGCCGAAAGTGCACGAACTGCGGGGCCTCTCACTATCCGCGCGTCGATCCGGCCGTCATCATGCTGGTCCGCCGCGACGACAAGGTTTTGCTCGGCCATAACAAACGCCGTCCGGCCAAATGGTTCTCCTGCTTCGCGGGATTCGTCGAAATCGGCGAGACTTTGGAAGAGGCGGTTGCGCGCGAAGTTCTGGAGGAGGCGGGTGTGAAGACGACCGCGGTGAAGTATTTCGCATCGCAACCGTGGCCGTTTCCTTCGAGCTTAATGCTGGGTTATTTCGCGGATAGCCCCGAGGGCGAGCCGAAACCGGATATGGAAGAGATCGTCGAGACACGTTGGTTCTCGAGAGACGAGATCCGCGATATCGAATCGACCGAATACCGGCTGCCGCCGCCGGATTCGATGGCCCGCCAATTGATGGCCGCTTGGGTCGAGGGCCGCGACTGACGCCTGTTCTCCGCCGCCCTGCGCCTTAGGTTGAGAGATAACCCATCTCAACGTTTATGAGGAGAGGCGCCATGGCCGGCGGCACGCAAAACGTATCTAAGTTCGAAGTCGACGGGCATGTGGCCCGTATCACGCTCAATCGTCCGGAGGCGATGAATTCGCTCAATCCGGAACTCCGATGGGAACTCTCGCAACATTACGACGAGATCGAACGGAACGACGATATTTGGCTGGCGGTCGTGACGGGGGCCGGCGACCGTGCGTTCTGCGCGGGTGCCGACCTTAAGCACCGGGCGCGCGAGCGCGATGCGGATGCCGAACAGAAAGCCTATTGGGAAAAGCTCGTCGGCGAGACCAAGAGTTTGATCGAACGTTGGCATTTTCCAAAACCGATCATCGCGCGGGTAAACGGCTTTGCGCTCGGCGGCGGGCTCGAGCAGGCGCTGGCGTGCGATATTATTGTCGCCGCCGATCACGCGGAGTTCGGGTTGCCGGAGCCGCGTCGTGGGTTGATCGCGGGCTCGGCCGGGGTGCATCGCTTGCCGCGCCAGATCGGCCTCAAGACCGCGATGGGTTATATGTTGACCGGGCG
Source organism: Rhodospirillaceae bacterium (assembly GCA_002716125.1). Lineage (GTDB taxonomy): Bacteria > Pseudomonadota > Alphaproteobacteria > UBA8366 > UBA8366 > UBA6544. Next base: position 5,824 of record PAZH01000024.1, on the reverse strand, counting down.
GCATATGACGGCTGCCCGTGCGTACGAACTGGGGCTCGTCAACCAAGTGGTGCCGCTCGACCAATTGGATGCCGCGGTCGATGAATGGGTTGCAGATATTGTCCGATGTGCACCGCTCGCCGTGAGGGCCACGAAAGAGGCTGCGATGAAGGGTTTGGACTATCCCTTGGCGCAGGCCTATTACACGCTGCACGATGGCGAGCGGAAACGCCGCCTCTCCGAGGATGCGCTCGAGGGACCGCGCGCCTTCGCCGAGAAACGCGCACCGAACTGGAAGGGGCGTTAGGCCTTACACTTCGCGCGGATTTCGTCGATCCCGGCGATCAGGGCTTGCTGGTAGACCCAAAGGTCGCCGGAGTAGCACATGAGGTCGTAACCCTGCTTGTGCAACGCGATCGTCTCCGCCTGCGTCCCGGCCAAGCGGCCCAATGCCTTGTTGTGTTTGCGCGCCGCGCGTTTGACCCGGGCCGACGCCTTCTTGAAGTCGGGATGATCGAATTCGCCCGGAATGCCGAGTGAGCAACTGAGGTCAAAATGGCCGATCCAAAGGCAATCGAGCCCTTTTGTTGCGGCGATGGCGTCGATGTTGCGGATACCGGCCTCGGTTTCGATTAAGGCGGCGAACCCGGTTCGCCGGTTGGCGTCGGCCAGTCCTTTCTTGGTATCGCCGGGTACATAACGGTCGTGCGCGATGTTGAGGGCGACGCCGCGTTGTCCCATCGGCGGATACTTCATGCATTGCACGATATGCGCCGCTTCCTCGGCGGAACCGACCATGGGCATGACGATTCCGTCCGCACCGACGTCCAGCACGCGAGCGATATGATGGTAGGCGTTCGACGGCGGGCGAACCATGACCGGGAGGAGGCCCGCGCGAAAGCCCGTGATCGCGCGTTTTACATCGGCAATGCCGAAACCGGAGTGCTCCATATCCATGAAGATGAAGTCGACATCGGCGGCGGCGATGATCTGGCCGAGACCGGGCGAATTGAACTCGAAGACCGAATGGCCGAGCTTGAGTTTCCGGGATGCGAGCATCCGTTTGAAGTTCGGAGACGCCATCAGACCGGCCGATCCCCGCGGACCAAGGTCCGGTAGAGATGCCTGTGTTGTTTGTGATCGAAGTCATGTCCGGCCTTATGCATGGCCGCGCGGTTGTCGATCATCAGCATGTCGCCCAAACGCCATTCGTGAAGATAGGTGAACTCGGGCTTGATGGCCGACTGTAAAAGCGATTCCAGGAAATCCTGCGTTTCTTGGGGGTTCAGGTCTGAGACGGTCTCGGTCTTGCTCTTGTGAAACCAGATCGCCTTAGTTCCGTTGTCCGGATGGGTGCGAACCAGCGGATGGGCCATGGGCGGTTCCGTGGAGGCTTTCTGTGCGGCCAAGATGTCCGGGTTGGCGATATTGAAACGCGCACTGCTGATCAACGTATTGGCGGTCTCCATTTGTCCCAACCGGTTCTGCATTTCTTGCGGCAGGGCTTCGTAGGCGGCGCGCATGTTGCAGACCGATGTGCCGCCACCGCTGTCGGGCAGTTCGACGGCATAGAGGCATGTGAATTTAGGGGGGCGCTCCTGGTTGGTGTGATCCGTATGCCAGGTCGCATTTGCGCCGACCTTCGCCGGCTGACCGTCACTCGCTTTTAGGCGATTTGAAAGCACGCTGACCAGTGGCTCGCCTTCCGCCAAATACATCCGATTCTGGTCCTCCATAAGTTCGCCGAACTGTTCTGTGGCTCGGCGGTATTGAGTCGCAGTCAGGTCTTGATCGCGAATGACGACGGTGACGTTCTCGACCAGGGCGTCGTAAATTTGTTGCCGGATGGCCACGTCTAAAGGTTGGCGCAAATCGACGCCTCGAACTTCCGCGCCTATATGCTCTTTAATCTTGGTGATCTGTATGGCGGACTCTGCCGCTAAAGCGCTCATTGTCGACCCTTTCGAGGCGTTGCCGCATTACACTGCATGATGCACTAAGAAGGACTTGGGCGCGAGTGGCCCATATGGCAAGAATGGAGCGATAGGTGGACGCTATATTGGGTGGGTCGACATGCCGGGGTTTCGCGCGTTACTTGCAGTTGTTGTTTTAGGGCTTCTTGCGTTCGAGGCCGGCGCTCAGACGCCGGCGGACGAAAACGATCCGCACCCTCATCATGGCGAGGAGCTCCTCGTCCTCGATCCGCCGGCGGATTATCTTCAGCACCTGCCGGACCTCGGTTTGGAAATTCTGGATGTCACGGATCTGCCGGGGATCGGCAGCAAGCTCTATCATTTGCGAATTTTAGACGGCGCCCATCCGTTTGAGGCGCGGGATAAGCATGAGACGAAATTCGCGAATGTTTTGGTCGACGCCCACCATCATTTCGAACATCACAAGGCAAAAGTCGACAAGGGGTACACACCGCGGGCTGCGACAAACTGGCAGAAAGCACCAAGTTCCTGCGGCAAGGGGCTGCGTATCGGAATCGTGGACAACATGCTCGATCAAAAGCATCCCGCCTTTAAGGGCGTAAAGATCAAACATCGATCGTTCCACTTGAAAGGCCAGAAACTGGCGCGGACCAGTCACGGAACCGCCGTCACCTCGATTATTGTGGGACGCGGCGGCTGGCACGGCCTCCTGCCGGGCGCCGAGATTGTGCACGCCAATGTCTTCCATCGCGGCAAGAAAGGGAAAGCCGTCGGGAGCGCCAAAAGCATCGTCCGGGCGATCGACTGGATGATCCATCAGAAAGTCTCAGTGATTAATTTCAGTATCGGCGGCGGTAAGAACAAGCTCGTCGCAAAGGCGATCGACCATGCGGCGGAGCTTGGTACGATCATGGTCGCGTCCTCCGGTAACCGGGGTCCGTTCTCGAAGAAGAAAAGCTATCCGGGCGCCTATAAACCCGTGATTGCCGTGACGGCGGTCGACCGGTTCGAGCGCAGCGCCAAGTTCGCCACGGCACTCAACTACATCGATTTTGCCGCACCAGGTGTCGGTATTTGGACGGCGGTACCGGGCGGCGGCAAGGCGATGTCCGGCACGTCCTTTGCGGCCCCCGTCGTGACGGCCTATGCCGCGGCGGCGCAAAAAAAAAGCTCGGCCTCAAGACAACGGATGCCGTACGGGACTATTTCCGCAAACATACGAAGGACCGCGGCAAGCCCGGCCGCGACCGCTATACGGGCTGGGGGATCCTGCAGCTGCCCCCGCTTTGCTAATCAAAGTTTAAGCTTCATGCCCTCGTGGCTATCCTCGAAGCCGAGGCCTTCGTAGAAACGAATAGCGTCCGGGCGGCCTTTATCGGAGGTGAGCTGCACCAGCCCGCAGCCCCGCGCGCGGCATTCCTCGATTGCGTATTCGAACATCTTTCGGCCAAGACCGCTGCCGCGTTTGGACCGAGCGGTTCGCACGCTTTCGATCTGGCCTCGCCACATTCCGGTGCGCGACAGCCCGGGGATGAACGTCAGCTGCAGGCAACCGACCACAACATTCGATTCCTCGGCGACCATAAGCAGCTGGTTTTCGTCGCGGTTGATGGCATCGAAAGCGTCGACATAGCGTACATCGGGCGGCTCGCTTATGACTTCGCGCGATTGCCCGATGTCGTCGTCGGCGAGCAATGAGACAATGGCAGCGAGATCGTCGCGGGCTGCTTTCCGGAAGCTTATCGCAACCTCAGACATCGTCCTTCTTCATAACGATATTGTTCCAGCCGTCGAGCGACGCCGACCAACCGGGGCGGACAACGGTCGTGCTGTCGTACTCCTCGACGATGAGCGGGCCGGGGCGCCCCTCCGTTTCGAGATCATTGCGCGTTACGATCGGAGTCTCGATCCAGCCGTGATCGTCACCGTAATACGCGTTCCGCAGACCCGACTTCGCCAATCCTTCCGGCACCGTGACTTGATCGGGCAGGCGCGGGGTTGCTGCGATCCCTTGGCCCACCGCCTTAACGGTCACGAACTGGACGCTTTCCTCGTCCGAGCGATAGCCGAAAGTCCCAAGATGCGCTTTCGCGAACGTTTCCTCGATCTCCGACAGCGTCGCGGCATCGTAGGGTGGGTCGGGGATCGGGAGCGTGAGCGCTGTGTTCTGTCCGACATAGCGCATGTCGGCGAAGCAGCTCACGCGTCTGGCGTCTGGCGCGTAGCCGTCATTTGCCACGAGTCCTTCCGCTTCCGTGCGCAACGCCGAGAGCGTCGCGTTGCACGTATCGAGGTCGATCTCATCGAACGGCTGGTAGAAGGCGCGGATGCATTGATGCTCTGTATCCGCGAATAAGAGGCCGAGGGCGCTAAAGAGGCCGGCGGCGGGCGGGACGAGGATTTCGTTGCAGCCGAGCGCTTCTGCAAGGTTGCAGACGTGCACGCCGCCGTTTCCGCCGAACGCCATCAATGGGAAGCCTGCCGGGTCTAGGCCGCGTTCAGAGGAGACCGCACTCAACGCCCGCATCATGCGGGCATTGGCGATCAGATGAATCCCATAGGCGGTGTCTGTTGTCTCCTGGCCCAATCGGGTGGCGATATCGCCTATGGACGCTTCGGATTTAGCCCGATTGAGCGAAAGTTCGCCGCCGACGAGGGCATCTGGATTGATGTAACCGAGATGAAGGTTGGCATCAGTGACGGTCGGCTCGGTCCCGCCTTGGTCATAGCAGACCGGACCCGGCATGGCGCCGGCGCTTTGTGGTCCGACCTGTATACCGCCGCCGGAATCGATCCAGGCGATGCTGCCGCCGCCGGCGCCCACTTCGGCGATATCAATCGTTGGCGCTTGGACGAGATACCCCGATCCTTGCGTCATGCGGTGACCGAGCGCTGCGTCACCGCCGACTTCGGTTTCGGGCGCCATCGAGAAATCGCCATCCGCCACAATCGTCGCCTTCGCCGTGGTGCCGCCCATGTCGAAAACAATACAGTTATCGAAGCCGAGTTTCTTGCCCAATCGCTGTGCGCCGACGACGCCGGCGGCCGGGCCGGATTCGATCACAAAGATCGGTTTCTCTGCGGCAACCCGCGCCGGCAGAACACCGCCGTTCGACTGCATGATATTGAGCGGTACGGTGATGCCGATGTCCTGTAGACGCGCTTCGAGCCGTTCCGTATAGCGCTCGATAACCGGGCGGATATAGGCGTTCACGACGGCGGTGCTGGTACGCTCGTATTCTTGGATCTGCGGCACCAATTCGCTCGAAAGCGTGACGGAGACACCGGGCAGTTTCTCGCGCAGGATACGGCCGGCTTCTTCCTCGTGTTGCGGATTTACATAAGCGTTGATGAAACAAACAGCGAGAGCGTCTACTTTGGCCGCGCGGCATTGCGCGGCGACGGCCTTGAGCGCGGTGGTGTCGAGCGGTTTATCAATCTCGCCGGCGGCCGTGATACGTTCCGGCACCGTGAACCGCAGGCGTCTCTCGACCAAGGGATCGGGCTTACGGAAGTTGACATCGTAGAGCCGCGGCGCCCGAAAACGGGCAATCTCCAGAATGTCCCGAAATCCGTCCGTTGTGATCAGGCCGACCGTGACGCCTTTGCGCTCGATAATGGCGTTGGTTGCGACTGTCGTGCCGTGGGCCAGCTCGACAATTTCCGAAGCATTTACGCCCGTTGCTTCCAGAAGCTCGCGGACTCCCTCTTCAATCGCACGGCTATAGTCGTCCGGGCTCGAGAGGATTTTCTTATTACGAAGAACACCGCCGTTATCCAAAAGGACGATATCCGTAAAGGTGCCGCCGATATCGACGCCCAAGCGATACCCGCTCATTCCGCTGCCGCTCCCCGGCGGGCTTTGCGCAAGGCTTCCGTCGCCGCCTGATCCAATTCTGCGTTATCGTTCA
>PAZH01000023.1 GCA_002716125.1 Rhodospirillaceae bacterium | reverse complement strand
CTTTCAACCGTCCGCCAGTCGCTCCGCTTAAGAAGCAGCGAACATGGTTTTCGCCAACCACATCCGCTTTCGCGATACGAGCCGACGGCAGAACGAATCTCGGCTCTGGGTTACCAGCCCCAAAGGGTGCAATACGCGCCAAATCGATCGCCAATTCCGTAGTCGCGCCTTCCGGCTGAACCGCAGCATCGATACGTAATCTGCGAACAACCCCTTCCGTCCCCACATGGCGTTCGATGTGATCGGAAAGAAATGTCGCAAATTCCGCTTCGCGCTCCACGCTGACGGAAAATCCCGCAGCCATCGGGTGACCGCCGCCATTAATCAAAAGGTCCAACTGCCGAGCGGCAACAACCGCAGCGCCAAGATCAACCCCCGTAACAGATCGCCCCGACCCCTTACCAACGCCTTGATCCCGTGCCACGACGCAGGCCGGTCGGTTGTAACGATCTTTCAAGCGACCCGCGACGATACCAATCACCCCCGCATGCCAATTATCGGCGGAGACATAGACCAAGCCATCGCGCAGTCCGCGATCTTCGGCTTGCGCGATCGCTTCTTCGAGACACGCCGCCTCCAACTCGCGACGTTCCTTGTTCCACGCGTCGAGACGCATCGCGAGTTCTCGTGCTTCGTCCGGATCATGTGTTGTTAGAAGCCGCGCACCCAAACTCGCTTCGCCAACACGCCCACCAGCGTTCACCCGCGGTCCCAGTATAAATCCTGCATGATAAGTCGTTGGCGCTTCGTCAATCGAGGCAACGTCCGCGAGCGCCCGCAGACCGATGTTGTCGCGTCGCGCCATCACCTTGAGCCCCTGGGCGACCAGTGCCCGGTTCAGACCGGTCAAAGGCACCACATCGCACACCGTCCCGAGCGCCACCAAATCGAGCCATTGTAAAAGATTGGGTTCCGCTTTCGTCGTATAGTAGCCGCGTTCCCGAAGACATCGGTTCAACGCTACGACGAGGAGGAATGCAACGCCAACCGCGGCCAACTGACCCTGACCACTCTCGTCGTCGATACGGTTCGGGTTCACAACCGCGACCGCGGCCGGTAATTGGGGTTCGGCGACATGATGATCGACGACGACGATATCGATGCCCGCGTCTGCCGCACCGGCAAGCGGATCGAAGGCGGTGATGCCGCAGTCGACGGTTACGATTACACCGGCGCCGGCGTCCTTCATCTCCAACAGCGCTGGCAAATTCGGCCCGTATCCTTCGCGCAACCGATCCGGAACGTAGATATCGACGTTACCACCGACAGCCAAAATGAATCGTTTCAGCAATGCCGCAGAGGTCGCACCATCCACATCGTAGTCGCCAAAAACGCCAATCGTCTCTCCCCCAACAACGGCACGGGCAAGACGGTCCGCAGCTTCATCCATTCCCTTCAGAAGAGCGGGATCCGGCAGAAATGATTTTAGCGAAGGGTTCAGAAACGCCTCGGCAAAATCAATCTCGACGCCACGCGCGACAAGAATACGCGCGACAATATCGGAAAGATCGTGGCGTTGACTGAGCGCTAGAGCAAGCCGATCGTCCGCCGGGCTGGCTTCCCATCGCTTACCGGTCAGGGAGCGCTCAACACCAAGGACGACTCCGCGGGACTCGCTCATTCGTCTTCCAAATACTCCGGCCGTTTACGGTCGAAATTATGGGTGGCTTCGATCACCCGAACAGTTCCGCTTAATGAACGCATGACCATCGATTGCGTCGTGGCGCCGGTCGCCGAAAAACGAACGCCACGAAGCATCGTGCCGTCTGTGACACCCGTCGCGGCGAACATTACGTTGCCGGACGCGAGGTCAAGTATCTCATACTTGCGATCAAAATCCGTGATGCCGCATCGCGACGCACGCTCTCGCTCGTCGTCATTCCGGAACAACAGCCGCCCTTGGAACTGTCCACCGATACAGCGCAGCGCCGCCGCCGCCAAGACGCCTTCAGGCGCACCACCACTGCCCAGATAAATATCGATACCGCTGTCATCTTGAGACGTCGCCATAACGCCAGAAACATCGCCATCCGAAATCAACAGAATGCGCGCACCTGTATCGCGTACCGCCTTAATCAGGTCCGTGTGACGCGGACGATCCAATATACAAGCGACCACGTCGGTGATCCGCTTGCCTTTCGCTTCGGCAAGATTCTTCAGGTTTTGCTCGGGAGAATTGTCCAGATCGACAATCCCGTCCGGCAATCCGCCCCCGACCGCGATCTTATCCATATAGACATCCGGCGAATTGAGATATCCGCCTTCCTCTGCGAGGGCGATTACCGTCAATGCGTTCGGCCCGCCTTTGGCCGTAATCGTCGTCCCCTCGAGCGGATCAAGCGCGATATCGATCTTCGGGCCTTGCCCGCTTCCGACCTTCTCGCCGATGTACAACATCGGCGCCTCGTCTCGTTCACCTTCACCGATCACGACAGTACCATCTATCGACAGACTGTTCAGTGCATTCCGCATCGCGTCGACGGCCGCTTGATCAGCCGCTTTCTCATCGCCCCGTCCCATCCATCTAGAGGACGCGAGTGCCGCGGCTTCCGTTACCCGGACCGCTTCAAGCGCCAAGTTCCGGTCCATGATCATACTTTGGTCTTCATCACTCATTCGTCTTTTCCTCTCGGCCTCCCTTGGCGCAGTCACTGCAAATACGGATTAAAAACTCTCGATCCGAATCATATGCGGTTTCTCACGAACCGCGTCCAACGCATCGAATGCGCTTAAAACTTCTTTAATCGCCGCCTCACTGGTCTCATGGGTCGTCATAACGACCGGCACGGCTTCGGTCTCGGAACGGGATCGCTGAATTACACCTTCAATCGAAATTTCATGCTTCGCCAATTCGGCTGCGATTTCAGCAAACACGCCCGGTTGATCATCGACCATCAAGCGGACGTAATAGGATCCGGAATGATCGTCGAGCGACGCCGGTGCGGACGGCTCGAGTGCGCCCGCCGGAACACCGAAAGCGTGCACAAGGCGACCAGCGGCGATGTCTACGATGTCAGAGACGACCGCCGATGCGGTTGGACCAGCGCCCGCCCCACGACCTTCCAAAACCGTCGTGCCGACAAAGTCACCTTCCGTGACGACAGCATTGAAAACACCTTCGACACCGGCGATCGGCGCCTCCTCCGGCACCATCGCCGGATGGACGCGTTGCTGAATGCCGTGCGCCGTACGTTCGCAAATACCGAGCAGCTTGATCTTATATCCGAACTCACCAGCGTATTCGATGTCTTCCACCGCAATATGACGGATGCCTTCAATGTGAACGCTGGCGAAATCGACTTCGGTGCCAAATGCAACGCTGGTCAATATTGCGAGCTTATGCGCAGCGTCGACACCATCGATATCAAAGCTCGGATCGGCTTCCGCGTAGCCCAACTCTTGGGCTTCCGACAACACGTCATCGAACGAACGGCCGGTCTCGCGCATCGTCGTTAGAATGTAATTGCAGGTACCGTTCAGAATACCTTGTAAGCGCTGAATCCGGTTTCCTGCCAAGCCTTCGCGCAACGCCTTTATGACAGGTATCCCGCCCGCGACGGCCGCTTCATAGGCCAGCACCACGTCGGCTTTTTCTGCTGCAACCGCAAGCGCGGTACCATGCTCAGCGATCAACGCTTTGTTTGCCGTCACGACGTGACGACCCGCAGCAATTGCCGCTTCGCAGGCATTCTTCGCCGGCCCTTCACTCCCGCCGATCAACTCAACAAAGACATCGGCGCTGGCATTCTTCGCCATATCGACAGGATCGTCGAACCACTCGAATTTTGAGAGATCGACACCCCGATCCTTTGATTTGTCGCGCGCGCCAACGGCCACTATTTCGATACGCTTGCCGGACCTCTCCATGAGCAGATCGGATTGCTTGTCCAACAGCTCAATCGTCCCGACACCAACCGTACCAAGGCCGGCAACGGCTAATTTTATTGAGTCGCTCATTCCGCCACCGCCTTTATCATCACACCTCCGTCGGCGCGCGGCATACCACCCAACAACGCCTTAATATTTCGAATAGCCTGTCGTGTCCGATGAAGGTTCTCGACAAGTGCGATCCGAACGAAACCTTCGCCATACTCCCCAAAACCGATTCCCGGCGAAACCGCGACTTTCGCTTCGCGCAAAAGCACTTTCGAGAACTCTAGAGAACCCGCTTCTTGATAAGATTCCGGTATCGGCGCCCAAGCAAACATCGTCGCCTTGGGACTCGGTATTTCCCAGCCTGCCGCCGAAAGGCCTTCCACCAGGACATCGCGGCGCGATTGGTAAAGCGAACGCATCTCTTCGACACAGTCCTGCGGCCCGTTCAATGCCGCGGTCGCCGCAACCTGTATGGGGGTAAACGCGCCGTAATCCAGATAGGACTTCACACGCGCCAACGCTTCGATAAGCGTCTTGTTGCCCGCGGCAAACCCGATACGCCAACCCGGCATCGAATAGGTCTTACTAAGCGAGGTAAACTCGACGGCAAGGTCGCGGGCACCCGGCACCTCGAGGATCGAAGGCGGCGGGTTGCCATCGAAATAAACTTCCGAATAGGCCAAATCCGACAGGATGTATATCTCGTGGAATCGACAAAAATCGACGATCTCGGAATAGAAATCTAGATCGACTGATTCCGCCGTCGGGTTCGACGGATAATTCAATACCACTGCGAGCGGTTTCGGAATGGAATACTCGACGCCGCGTTTCAGCGTCGCCATGAATTCGCGACGTGCTTCGGGTGATTCGACATACGCCGGCAGGTACCGCACCGCACCGCCAGCAATAATAAATCCAAAGGCATGAATCGGGTAACTCGGGTTCGGCGACAAGACGATGTCACCCGGGCTCGTTATGGCTTGTGCCAGATTCGCCATACCTTCCTTCGAGCCAAGCGTGACGATCGCTTCGGTTTCCGGATCGATCAAGACTCCAAAGCGCCGTTCGTAATACGCCGAAAGCGCACGCCTTAAACCTGGAATGCCGCGACTGTTCGAATAGCGGTGCGCCTTCGGATTGCGGGCCGATTCAACCAACTTGTCGACAATATGCTCCGGCGTCGCAGAATCTGGGTTTCCCATCCCGAAGTCGATGATATCGTCACCGTTTGCGCGCGCGTCCGCTTTCATCTTATTGACTTCGGCAAAAACGTACGGCGGCAGCCGTTTTATTCGGTAAAACTCTTCTTGCATCTAAAAATACCTATCCGACCGTGGTCAGGATCTCTCTTGATAATCGATGAATATTTCAGTCCGGCGATTGTAGGCGGCCCCCGTCTGCGAGGATTCTTCATAGGCGGGAGCGCGATCTCCCTCAGCGATTACTTCGACGCTCTGGCGGGGAACGCCATGTCTGATCAACTCTTCCGCAACTGCGTTCGCGCGACGCAGCGACATCCTAAAATTGACCTCTTCTCGCCGGGACGCACTTAAGGTGTTCGCGCCCATGCTTGAATGACCAACCACGCGAATTTTACCGCCGGTTTGCCCGAACGCCTGCCGAACCGCCGCTATGATGGAAACATCCTCACGGCTCAAACTTGCAGAGCCATCACCGAAATAAATGGTACCGACCTGAATGGACTTCGGGACGGTCGCTTGCGGTCTCGATGCTTGCTCGCTCCGAGACAATTGAACGGGACGTGGTGGCGCCACGGCCACTGTCTGGGCGCCGGCCGGACCGCGCAACGGTTGCGGGACAGGCGGCGGTTTCGCTTGCGTGCTTGGCCGACCTACTGGCGTCGCGAACCCGGAAGAAGCGGAGGGAACGGCGGCGCGGCTCACGGTCGGAGCCTGTGTATTGGGCGGTGGCGCGACCGCTGGGGTGCGAGCAACCGGACGCGGTGGTGGGGTTGCTAGACGTCGCGCAGCTGTGGGCGGCGGCGGTGGCGCCAAAGTGGGCCGAGCGGATGCAGCCGTCCTGGCCACTCGTTCCGTCGAAGCGGGTTTGGTCGCCACCGGCGGCGGCGGTGTAATACGCGGCGTTTTCGGCGCCGGCGGCGCAGCGACCGGACGTGGCGGCGCGACAGGCCGTAGCGCTGTTGCCGCGGAGGGTCTCTTGACCAGAGGTGGCGGTGCGACCGGTGGCGGCGGTGGCGGAATTCGTACAGATGAAGGCGCCTTAACGGCGCTCCGCTGGGTCGTCGGTGTCGGCGCTCGAACTGGTTGCCGCGCTCGAACTGGTTGGGGCGCTCGAACAGTTTGCGGCGGGCGAACGGTCGGTGAAGCAACGGGTGCCGGCGGCCGTACAGACGGCGCGGCGACCGGTCGGCTTACGCGTGGCGTTGGCGCGCGCACCGCTGGGCGAGCTACGGGAACCGGCTGACTACGCTGAATGGTGCGCTGAGGCTGCCCGCGACCGCCGAATACCGCGGCGCTTTGGCGCAATTGCTGATCGGAATACTTTGCATTCTGGGTGTCGGCGGCGAGGCCTTCGGCAATTTCCTGTGTTTGTTCTTCAGGGGTCGGTTTCTTAGGTCTCGACGGGACGTCGCCCAACCTCGGGAAAGACTGCCGTGCAGGTGAATTCTTCCCAGCTTGAAGCGGTTTCTTTTCTTTTTCTTCTTCGTCGTCGCCGAACCAGTTCACCGGGTTCAAATTCTTTACAACTTTGCGTGTCGTATCGCCCGCGCCGCTGCATCCGACCAGCGCGGCGCCGAGCGTCACGACAACCAAGAACCGGCAGGAACGACTGATAACCGGTTTCTCAAACAACATCTTCCCCATTTTCGCCGATTTAGGCATATCGGGCCTCTATATCTTGTATATCAAGCACCGTTAACTGGCGTTTATATATCCATGGGTAACGGTCGGCTAGTCTTCTTGCTCGATGGGACGCGGCAAATCAACACATGTTAGCTAAAATCTATTGCGTCACAGGATGCGATTTCAATATCGCAGTTAGCTTTGCATGGGCCGACTCCCCGCTTTGTGGTAGCAATAGTTAAGTTCGAGCAACAGGAAGAGCCAAATGGCGGACGATCATAAAGACGAAACGACGATTCCAGACCCTGCAGAATTGGCAGAATTATGGGCAAATATCGGCGAAAAGAGCCAGGAAATCGTCAAATCCTTTCTCGCCCGTCAGGACACCCTTAATACAGGTCCAATCGATCCGCTCAATGTGGGGAATGCGTTTTTCGAGCTGACACAGCAAATGCTGAACAATCCCGCAAAGATGGTCGAAGCGCAAATCTCGCTGTGGCAAGACTACATGGAGCTCTGGCAAGCCACGACTCGGAAGGCCTTGGGCGAAGAAAGCCAGCCCGTCGTCACGCCCGAGCAAGGCGACAATCGATTTAAGAACGAAGCGTGGAATGATGATGGCCTCTTCGACTTCATCAAACAGTCCTATCTCCTCACTGCGCGATGGGTGCAAAACACCGTCCACGACGTAGAGGGATTGGATGAAAAGACGGCTGAGAAAGTCGATTTTTATACGCGGCAATACGTCGACGCCTTGGCGCCCACGAACTTCCTTATGACCAATCCGCAAGTCTTAAAGGAAACCTTCGATTCAAAAGGCGAGAATATTCTAAAAGGCCTCGAGCATTTATTAGAGGACTTGGAACGCGGCAAAGGCAAGCTCAGCATCAAGATGGTCGATCAAGACGCCTTCGATGTGGGAGAAAACATTGCGACAACGCACGGCAAGGTCGTTTTCCAGAATGACTTGATCCAACTACTGCAGTTCAGTCCGACGACGGAGAAAGTGGCCGAAGTGCCGTTGCTGATCATCCCGCCGTGGATCAACAAGTACTACATCCTCGATTTGCGCGAGAAGAACTCCTTCATTCGATGGGCGGTCTCTAAGGGACTGACCGTCTTTTGCATTTCGTGGGTCAATCCGGACGGGAAACTCGCGCAAAAATCTTTCGAAGATTACATGGTCGAAGGACCGCTGGCCGCATTGGCCGCAATCGAAAGTGCAACCGGGCAAAAAGAGGCGAATGCGATCGGGTATTGCCTCGGTGGTACGCTCTTGGCCGCGACGCTCGCTTGCATGCGCAAAAACGGCGACGATCGCATTAAGGCCGCGACATTCTTCACGAGCATGATCGACTTCGAAGAGCCTGGCGAGCTTGGTGTGTTCATCGACGACGATCAGTTGTCGTTTATCAACGAGAAGATGAAAGAGCGCGGCTATCTCGACGGCAGCGAGATGGCGACGACGTTCAATATGCTACGGGCAAACGACCTCATATGGTCGTTCGTTATAAACAACTATCTTATGGGCAAGGAGCCCTTCCCCTTCGATTTGTTGTACTGGAACTCGGATTCCACCCGCATGCCAGCGACCATGCACAGTTTTTACCTGCACAAAATGTATCGAGAGAACAAACTCGTCGAGCCTGGCGGTATCACACTCATGGACACCGACGTCGACCTCTCCGTCATCGATATTCCGACCTTTATATTGTCGACCCGGGAAGACCATATCGCACCTTGGAAATCAACGTATCGGGCGACGCAGATTTACGGTGGACCGGTGACATTTACCTTAGCGGCTTCCGGCCACATCGCCGGTGTCGTCAATCCACCCGAGCCTGAAAAATACGGTTTTTGGACGAATTCCAAAAAACCGAAAGATCCGGACGCCTGGTTCGCCTGTGCCAAGGAGCATAAAGGGTCGTGGTGGCCGACGTGGCGGAAATGGCTGGCAAAATACGCAGGCGAGGAAACGGATGCCCGCGTACCAGGCGATAGCAAACTGCCGGCCTTAGAAGATGCACCAGGCAGCTACGTAAAAGTGAGAACGGAATGAGCGGATTTCAGGTGCTACGCACCAATCACACGAGTTTTACCGTTTCGGACTTGGACCGAACCTGCGGATTTTTTGAGGATGCCTTGGGCTTCGAAGTTATATCACGCGCACCGCGCGACCCCGCCCTCATCGGACAAATTACCGGTGTCGAAGGAGCGGACATAGAAGTCGCTTATGTCCAGGGCCCCGGACATCGACTGGAACTTATCCAATACTTGGCGCCGGACGATCGCCGGCAGGTCGAGGCAAAACCGTGCGACACCGGCTTTGCTCATCTCGCCTTCGACGTGACGGATGTGGACGCCGCGATCGCTGCCTCGCAAGTGTTCGGATTTCGTCCGATCAACCCGCCCGCCCCCATCGACAAAGGGCCGAATGCGGGCAGTCGCGTCGTCTACCTTCGCGACCTCGATGGCGTGACGATCGAATATATCGAGAAGTCCGAGTAGCGCTTTCGCCGCCACCCGCTGGAATACCGGTTTAAATTTCCTAAACCGGTGGAGCGACTGAAAGCCTACCGACGACGCCGTGTTTTTCGATGAGGCCTTGGACGAAACCACTGGCCTTCGTTTCCTCGACGAATTCACGCATGTAAGCGGCGGCCGCCTCACGGTCCGGCTTTGTCCCCATGGCTTGTTGAACCGCGGTGAACTGGCCGTCCAGGATGCGTGCCCCGGGTAATTTCTCGACATCTGTGATCAATCGAGGGCGCAATCCGGCCAGCGCTTCAAGTTTCTCTTCGACAAACAAATCAAAGGAGCCGTCCAAACCTTGCGCCAGCTTCAATTCGGCGTTTTGAATGTTATCGGAAAGCCAGAGTTCGTAAGCGCTTCGCGCCGACACAGCTATCCGGTTGCCTGCCTTATCCACCTCTTCAATCGATTGAATCGAAGAGCCGGCCGGCACGATATAGGTTGCCTCGATCTCCACATAAGCCGCCGTAAATGCAATGGTCTTCGCGCGTTCGGGTTCAGCACCAATATTGCCGATATCCCATACATCTTCCACAGCGGCGTCTGCCAATTCGCCAGGTGTCGCGAAGGGAACGAGCTGACATTTGACGTCCAGACGGCGTGCGAGTTCCCGCGCCATGTCCGGCGAGACGCCATCTGGGTCGCCCAACGCCGTTTTCCCCGTGACGAGCAAGAAATTGCCCATGTTGATTGCAGCTCGCAAAACACCGGTCGGCGCCAATTGAGAACGGACTTCTGAAGACATCTGACAATTCCTATTTGCGTTAATCTGCTAATAGATATTGCGGGACGGACCGGGTGGACAAGCGCGGTGCTGGACTCGTCAGTCTGAATTCGCGCTCTCGGCCATACTCGGCAAGTTCTCGAAATGGAATTCACGGCTAGTGACGCAGGTTGTCGGTACGCGGTTTAATTCGTCCGCCGGCCGATGGCATTTAAGACAAATCGCCATTCCCGGTGTCAGTATGTCGGACGATTTCGTCGAACTCTTAGCGTTGTGACAATCCGAACAATCGACGGTCCGATGCGAACCGTGATCGAATTTGGCCCTCGGGAACCAGCGCCCGTTTAGCCCGACGGGTTCTACCGTCCGTTTCAAATCTCCACCATCCTCGAGCTTGGTTTCTTGATGGCAGGTGCCGCAGAGCGATTTGAAGACAAACTCAACAATGCCTTCCTGCCGTTCTTTGGCGCGTGCAGGCGAAGCCGGTAAGGGTTTTGCGGTCGTCGCCTCGGAAGTGAAGAACTTGGCCAATCAAACGGCCAGCGCGACCGAAGATATCCGTGTCCAAGTGACGGAAATTAAGAAGCGACCAACAATGCCGTCGTTGCAATCGACTAAATTTCGAAAACGATCACCGAAGTCGAGCACATTTCCGGCACGATCGAGGAAGCCGTCGGACAACAAGGCGACGCGACGAATGAAATCGCCGTAGCATTCAAGATGCAGCTGTCGCGGCACGCTCTCTGACTGAACCCGTGCAACACGTCAATGAAGAGACGGAAACGACAGCGGGGTTAACAAAGGACGTCCGTCAAACGATCGCGCAAACTACGGACGAAGTCCGCGACTTGAAGACGTCGGTCATGACGGTCTTTCGGGAATCGACGTCGTCGAATTATGGAAACGGCGAGCAAAACCAAGACGAAAGTGCCGAGACGTCCGGCGAGACAACAGCCGACGACGACCATGTTTTCGATGAGATCGAAAAAGGCGCGGTCGCCTCTGCATAAGTTTAGCTGAGCAACATGGCTGGCCCCATCCCCTCGCGGGGGTATATCACTATTCGCAGTGCCTAACTGACGAATGACCACCGATGACCAATACGCTTCTTACGCGCCACGACCCTGAAGAAGCACGCCGATTTCATAATAACGGTACTTGGGGTAAGGAGACGCATTACCGTCTTCTAGAGCAAAATACCAAGAGTCGCCCCGACGCTTTTGCATTAAGAGACGGTGCCCGTCGTCTGACATGGTCTCAACTCAACGATTGGGTCGAAGCGGTCGCATCCGACCTCGCGTCACAAGGTCTTCGACCTAACGATCGTGTTTCGCTCTGGGCATCGAACCGCGTCGAATCCGTCGTCATGTACCTTGCCTGCTCGCGTAACGGGTATGCCTGCAATCCCTCCCTCCATCGAACATACACCGTCGAAGAAATAGCGTGTCTGCTGGAGCGCCTTTCGACGAAAGCTGTCTTGGTCGAAGAAGGCTGGGGCGCAGATGTCTCGCGAAACGATCCCTTTGAAGCATTGGCCAAGTTGCCAGCGATGCGGAAGGTCTACCAAGTGCCAGCTGAGCGCACGCACGGAGGTCATTTTCCGCCGCCAGACGGTTCAAAAGACAACGTGCCCGAGAGCGACGAAAATCCCGATAAAGTGTGCTATCTCGCGTTTACCTCCGGCACCACGGGCACACCGAAATGCGTTATGCATTCCGACAATACGCTTCTCGCAAACGCCCGAGACATGGTCCGCGATTGGCATCACGACGAGAACTCGCGCCTACTTTCGCTTAGTCCCTTGTCGCATCACATCGCCTGGGTCGGCATTGCACAATGGCTGCTGTTCGGCGGCGAGTTCGTTTCCGACGACCCGCCCGCCGGTGTGGACAAGCTGGATTGGATACTAGAGACCGAACCGACCTACATCATGGGTGTGCCGACGCACGCTATGGACACTTTGGCCGAAATGGCGAAACGCGGCCTCGACAAGATGGGAACAGTCAAAGTTTTCTATATGGCGGGTGCCCCGATCGCACCGGCGACGGCGCAAGCTTTCGTCGACATGGGGATTACGCCGCAGAACGTCTACGGTATGACCGAGAACTCGTCGCACCACTACACGTGGCCTGATGATCCGCAAGAGACCATCTGTGAGACCTGTGGACGCGGCGGCGACGCATATCGCTTGAAGATCTTCGATCCGGAAAACCCCGATATCGAATTACCTAAAGGCGAAGTCGGCCACATTGCCGGCAAAGGCGCCTGCTTAATGTTGGGCTACTTTGACAATCAGAAAGCCACCGAAGAGAGCTTCAATAAAGATGGATGGTTTTTGTCGGGCGACCTTGGATTGATCGATGAGAACGATTGCTTACGCTTTGTCGGTCGCCTCAAAGACATCATCATCCGTGGCGGCAAGAACATTCATCCAAAGAAAATCGAAGACCTTGCCATCAAGCATCCGAATGTCGAGAAAGCAGCGGCTTTTCCCGTACCGGACGAAAGGCTCGGAGAACGTGTCTGCCTTGCCGTCATGTCGGCGGGCGACGAACCTGACGGGCAGGAGGTTCTTGGGCACCTCTTTGGCGAAGGTTTATCGATCTACGATATGCCCGAATACTACATGGTAATGAACGATTTCCCGCTCACCGCCAGCGGGAAAATACTAAAACGTGAATTGGCAGAGTGGGCAAAAGATGGACGACTGAAACCCGATCCGATCCGCTTCACCGCGCCAAAAGAACAATAAGCCGGCCGCGGAAAACGTCGGCCCCGAATGCAGGAGATTTTCGAATGACCGTTGAATTAACGCGCCGTGACGAATTCGCCGTCATTACGCTGAACAGACCTGAAGCTTTGAACGCACTCAGCTTTGATATCGTCGGACAGATAGGCAATGCCATTGCGGCGGCGGCCGATACGGACGCTCGAGCCCTCATTATTACAGGTGCGGGCGATCGGGCGTTCAGTGCCGGTGCGGATATCAAGGAACTTTACGACCGCACTTTGGCGGAGCAAAAGGCATCCGCACATCGCGGCCAGCGCCTGTTTGCACAATTGGACGATATTCCAATAGCCTCGATCGCGCTCATCAACGGGTATGCGTTCGGCGGTGGGATGGAACTGGCGCTCGCCTGCACCTACCGTCTCGCGACGCCGAGCGCCAAAGTCGGGTTGCCCGAAATTAAACTCGGACTGATACCCGGATATGGCGGCACCATCCGTTTACCCCGCCTCATCGGAGAAGGCCGGGCCCTCGAGTTGGTCATGACCGGCCGTACGGTCGAAGCAGAAGAGGCGGAACGCATCGGTTTGGTGAACCGTATTGTCGAAGGCGATCCGATGGAAGCGGCCATGGCCTATGCACGGGACTTCACTTGTTACTCACTCCCCGTCCTCAAGCTCGCCCGGGAATCGGTTATGCGGGCACTCGATGTACCGGTCCTTGAAGGACTGAAGATCGAAGCCGATCTCAACACGCTTGCCTTCCAGACCGAAGACTCGGCTGAGGGCATGAACGCATTCGTCGACAAGCGCGACGCTCAGTTTAAGGATCGCTGATCGTGGCCGACGGAGCCGTCATCATCACGGGCGCCAGTCGTGGAATTGGCGCCGCGCTCTCGATCGAACTCGACCGGCGCGGCTTCACGGTCGCCGGCCTCTCTAGGACGGGTGATCCGCCCCTTGGCTGCCAAGATCCATCGCGTTTCCTCTTGCGCCAGTGCGACGCCACTGACGAACAACAACTCCGTGACAGCTTCGCTTGGGTCGCTGAACAGGCCGGCGGCATCCAATGCCTGGTGAACAACGCCGGCCTTCATACAAATTCTAAGAGCCAAGACCTTGAACGCGCCGATTTCGAACGGGTGATGGAGATCAACGTGACGGCAGTCATGCTCGGTTGCCGGGAAATCTTTCCGCACTTCGAGACGAACGGCGGGATCATTTTCAATATGGGCTCGTCCTTCGGTTGGATCGGTGCTCCCTACAATCTCGCTTATTGCACCTCGAAAGCAGCGCTCGGCGGTATGACCAGAGTCCTGGCGGCTGAATGGGCAAAGTACAATATCCGCGCCTTGAACATTGCCCCCGGTTACATCGAAACCGATCTCAACAAAGACTTTCTTGAGAGCGATAAAGTAAAGAAATTACTGTCGGAACGAATTCCGACCGGTGGTCCCGGAAAGGCCGAGGATGTCGCGAAGTTGGTCGCTGCATTGCTCGTCGAAGACATCCCGTTCATGACTGGCAGTACGATCTATCTCGACGGCGGCCAAACTTTCGCGCACTAGACAAACAAGGTTAGCAGATGTTGGTTTTCGACCGTCTGAAATCTCAGTTGGACCTTCCCGAGGAGGAACAGCTCGTTGTAGATAGCGTTCGGCAAATGAGCCGCGAGCGGATCGCACCCCGAGCTGAAGCGTACGACCAAAACGGTAAGTTTCCGTGGGATAATGTCGAGGACATCAATGAACTCGGCCTGAATGCGATGTTCGTTCCTGACGAGTTTGGCGGCGCGCGGACTTCGTTCGCCTGCTACCTCGAATGCGTGAAGGAGATAACGGCGGCTTGTGCCGCGACAGGCATCATATGGGCAACGAATTACCACGCGATGAAGCCGGTCATAGATTTCGCTAGCGAGGATCAGAAAAAACGCTGGCTACCCGCTGTCGCAGAAGGGGCGCTTGCCTCTCTTTGTATTACCGAACCATCAGCCGGTTCGGATGCGACCGGCATGCGGACGAAGTTCACACCTGACGGCGATGACATAGTGATCGACGGCAGCAAGACCTTCATTACCAACGGCGACGTCGCGGACTACCTCCTTCTCTTCGGTAAATGGAGCGAGATCGACGATCCGAAGCAGTCTATATCTGTCCTCGTGGTTGAAACGAAGGCGTCCCCCGTCGAAACCGTGGGCACGGAGAACAAAATGGGTCACCGCGCCTCCTCGACCGCGACCTTGGCGTTCGACGGCGTCCGGGTACCACGACGTAATTTGATTCATAATCCCGGCGATGGGTTAAAACTTCTCTTGGCCTCGTTAAATAAATCCCGGCCTAGCGTGGCCGCGCATGCCCTCGGCATCGCACGCGCTGCATTTGACGAAGCCGTGTCCTACATCAACGAACGTCAGCAATCGGGCCGTAAGATTATCGAGTTCCAGGGTATCCTATTTTTGCTGGCGGATCTCGCGACCGAGCTTGCGATGTGCGAGGCTTTTCTAAACCACGTCGCCCGACTGATCGACGGCGGAGCTCCCGACTTCTCGACCGAAGCTTCCATGGCCAAAATGCGCGCCTCCGATCTCGCCATGCGGATGACGACGGAAGCCGTGCAACTTCATGGCGGTTACGGCTATGTCAAAGAATATAAAGTCGAACGGCTGATGCGCGACGCAAAGATTACACAAATATGGGAAGGTACCAATCAAGTGCACCGGCAACTCATCGGCCGCGCCTTTATGGAGAAATAAAATGCCGCAAAAAAAACTTATCAACCCGCCCTCCCCTCGCGCTGGAAAAGCGCCCTTCGCCCAAGGCGTTCAAGTGGGAGAGACCCTATATGTCTCCGGCCAAATCGCGCAAGACGCCCATGGTCAAATCGTCGGCGTCGGTGACATGGTGGCACAAGCGCGCCAGGTCTTCGCCAATATTGAAGGCGTGCTGACGGAAGCCGGATCGTCCTTCGCCGATGTCGTGAAGATCACCTGTTATGTCTCGGACATGCGCCACTACGCTGATTACAGCAAGGTCCGATCCGAAATCTTCCCAGACGCCGATATAGCCAGTGCAACGGTTATCAGTCCCGGTTTCGTCAATCCCGACGCTTTGATCGAGATCGAGACCATCGCCGTCGTGGGTTGCGGACACTAAATGCCCAGCCAACTCTAACTGCACCTCACCCTGAGCCTGTCGAAGGGTGCGCTTAAAATCCATGCGATCATGCTTCGACAAGCTCAGCATGAGGTTGATGTTGAATAGGCGCAGAACATGACCCTCGATCAAATAATCGTTTTGCGATTTTCACGATTGTCGCGGCGGGCACCCCAGGACCAAGCAATGTCTTGTTGACCGCAACCGGTGCCAATGTCGGCATCGCCCGCGGGATTCCGGCCCTTCTGGGCGTCTCTGTCGGGATGGGAATCATGATGTTCATCGTCGCCTTCGGGCTCGGCGGCCTCATCCTCGACAACCCCGAGGTTCTACAGGTTCTCAAATGGATCGGCATTGCGTTCTTGCTCTGGCTGTCTTGGAAGATCGCGAGTGCCGGTCGAGCGGATGCCGAAGCCGGAGCCAAACCAGCGGGTTTCCTGACGGCGGCCGCCTTCCAATGGGTTAATCCGAAGTCGTGGTTGGTCTGCGCCAGTGCCGCCGGCACCTATCTCGAAGCGGGTTCGGGGAGCGCTTTCTCCCAGGCGCTCTCGCTCGGCATGATCTTCATTCTCGGATCGCTGCCGAGCTGCTTTCCCTGGCTCGCCTTTGGCGCCGTTATGCAACGGTTTCTGCAAAGTGACAGAGCGCTCCGCGTTTTCAATATCACCATGGGCGCATTACTCGCCGGATCGTTGATATTGGTCGTTCTTTGAACTTAACGTGAGCGGCACGCGTTAAACTTTCTTATCCCCACCGGTACGCTATCCTCATTCCAAGGTCACACATTTAAGCGCAATTCGTTAGAGGGAGCGTAGTTTGTGAAACGACGACATACTCTCTTCTTCGCATTGATCCTCTTTTTGGTGCCGAATTTTGCGGCAGGAGAATCTGCGCGCATTGGGTATCTCGCAGCTTACTACCCGTGGATCGCTGCGATTGCGGACGGCAAATTCGAAACGTCAACCGGATACCGGATCGAATGGAAACGATACGAGACCGGCGCTGAAGTCATCAACGCCCTACGTACAAACGAGATCGACATCGGATCGGTCGGCTCTCCACCGCTCGCTGCGGCGCTCAGTCTTGGGCACAACATCGAGTTATTTTGGATTCTGCAAAGCTACAGCTTTTCCGAAAGCCTGGTGGTTCGCAAAGGTACACGCATTGTAAACCCGCAGGACTTGCGAGGACGTCGCGTTGCGGTGCCCTTCGCGTCTACCTCGCACTATCATTTGCTCTTCGCGCTTAGCCAATTCCGCATCGGCCCGGAAGACGTGCGCATCTTCTACAGTACGCCGGCACAAATTCGCGAACAGTGGGATAACCAAGATATTGACGCAGCGTTTGTCTGGAACCCCGTGCACGACCAAATTCTGCGAACGGGAAAAGTCATCATCACCTCCGGCCGTCTCAGCCGGTGGGGCAAACCGATTTTTGATGGCCTGGTCGCAGACCGGGACTGGGCGCGTGTCCATCAATCATTCATGGTCACATTCGTCAAAACGTTAGCCGCTCAAGACCAAGACTATCGTGAAAATCGAAAAGCCTGGACCCGGCATTCAAAGAATATTCAAAAGCTCGTCGATATGCTCGGCGGCACAAAATTCAGCGCGTATAAGTCTTTGCGTTCGACGAAATACCCCAAACTTGAAGACCAAGTATCTCGAAATTGGCTTGCCGGTGGCGCCAATGCGCTCACCGTGCTTGCACTGGAAGACACAGCAAAATTCCTGAAGGCGCACGGTGTGATAAACACCAACCTGAATTCTTATGCCGAAGGGGTCAATCCGAATTGGGCGCGGCAAGCTCTTAAATGAAGTACACGTTAGGTACCCGTGATCGCCCGCCAGATTTTCTCACTCGTCACCGGCATTTGAATATGTTCGACACCGTAGTCTCGCAGCGCGTCGCAGATAGCATTGACGATCGCGGCGGGCGCTGGAGTCGTGCCGCCTTCACCCCCACCCTTTGCGCCCATCCGGTTGGTCGGTGTCGGGACCTCGTTGTGGCCGACGGTGAACATCGGCAAGTCATCCGCCCTCGGCATGACATAATCCATGAACGAACCGGTTAAAAGCTGGCCGGTCTCACGGTCATATGCCACTTCCTCCCAAAGCGCCTGGCCAACGCCCTGACCGATACCGCCGTGAACTTGTCCGTCGACGATCATTGGATTCACCACCCGACCGCAATCGTCGACCGCGGTATAACGCACCAAAATACAGGCGCCCGTCTCAGGGTCGATCTCCACCTCGGCGACATGACAGCCATTCGGGTATGCCGGCATTGGTTTATCGATCAGCGTCGTTGCGCGCAGCGGGCCCTGTAAGCCTTTCGGCAGATCTCCCGCATCTTCATTCGCAGCCCTGGCGACATCGAAGAGACCCATTGCCCGGTCCGTGCCCGACACGCGAAACGCCGCATCGTCGTACTCTAGGTCCTCATCGGAACATTCCAAGAGTTGTGCCGCAATCCGTTTACCTTTATCCACGATCTCGTCGCGCGTAATCGCGAAGAGGTGCCCCGCAAGCCGCATCGTGCGCGCAGCATGTGAACCCGAGCCATCCTTCACAAAAGCTGTATCCCCATAGCGGTAATCGACGCGATCGAACGGTACTTCGAGAAGCGAAGCACCGATTTGCCGGAACGTGGTCTCATGCCCCTGTCCGCTCGAATGAGAGCCCATAATCATGTCGATCCGCCCGTCGGGCGTGACCTCCATAACCGCTCGCTCAAGCGGCCAACCTGTCGAGGTTTCCACATAATTTGCCGTACCGATCCCGCGCAGACGGCCGGACTGTTCGCTATTCTGGCGGCGCGATTCAAAATTCCCCCAATCGGACAGTTCGAGCGCCAACTCCATACCGTGCACAAATCGACCGCTGTCGTATGTCACGCCCATCGGATTCGTATAGGGCAGCTGCTCGTCCTTGATCAAATTTTTGAGGCGTATTTCCACCCGGTCGATACCCAATTCAATGGCCGCACGGTCGATCAAACGCTCCAACACAAAGATAGCCTCGGGCCTTCCCGCTCCCCGATACGCAGTCACCGGAGACGTGTTCGTCCAAATCGCTTTGGTCGTCACATCGGCTTCCGGAATATCGTAAATGCCGGTGGAGACGGTCGGGCCACGCGCGATCGGCACGAACGACAACGCGTGCGTGCCGAGGTTGCCATAATTCACAGTCCGCATGGCCAAAAACTTGCCTTCCGCGTCCAACGCCAGTTCCGCTTCCGTGAAGAGGTCGCGGCCTGCATAGTCGCCGAGCGCCATCTCGCTCCGTGTACCAGTCCATTTCACGGGTCGCCCAACGCGTTTGGCCGCCCATGTCACCAGCGTGAATTCGGGATAGCAGGAATTCCGCGTGCCATAACCACCGCCCACATCCCGGGCAATAACGCGCACGTCATCTTCCGGGACACCGAACGCGGTCGATATTTCGCGCTGAAAGCGGTTCACGCCCTGCCCGCCAGCCCAAAGCGTATAGGTATCGCGTTGCTCGTCGTATTCCGCGACCGCGGCACGCGGTTCCATCGGGATACCGGAAACACGGTTATTCCGCAAATCCATTCGAACAACATGAGCAGCCTTCGAAAATACGTCGGCAACTTTCGCGACGTCTCCCTTCTGGTCGTCGACACAAAGGTTATCGGGCAGGTCCTCCCAGAGTTGTGGCGCACCTTCGCGCAAGGCGTCGACCTGATCGACGACCGACGGCAAGAGGTCGTATTCCGCCATGACTTCTTCGGCCGCATCGCGCGCCTGGTCGGGCGTTTCGGCGATAACCATTGCAACAGCTTCACCGACCCGGCGTACTTTGTCGGTCACCAACGGTTCGATCCGAGGATAGTGAATGGGCGAGCGGTCTCTGTTAAAGAGCTCCACATCCTTTGGATTGCCCTGCGCCAACATCGCGTTTAGGCCGTCGCGCTTATAGTCCGCACCGATCAGAACCGCGATAACACCCGGCATCTCCAACGCGGCTTCGGTATCCACCAAACCTAGTCGCGCATGGGCATGTGGTGCGCGCGCAAAAGCGGCATAAACCTGACCGGGTCGGTTGTAATCGTCGCTGTACTCACCGGCGCCTGTTAGCAAGCGGTGATCTTCGAAGCGCGGGATCGAAGCACCGATACCTTTTCCACCGCTCCCTCCGACCATCGCCTTGCTCCCGCTATGCCGCCGCGCTCATTCGCTTCGCATCTTTAATCTGCGCGCGATGGAGAAGGCGCCTCTCGTTCGGATCAAGAGCATCGCGACGATGCAACGTACAGCGGTTGTCCCAAATCACGACATCGCCAAGGCGCCACTTCTGCGTCCATGTAAACCTTGGCTGTGTGATATGTGCAAACAACTCGTCGAGCAGCGCATCGCTTTCGGCTTGATCCAACTCTTGAATATAAGCGCGGGCCCGACGACCGAGATAGATGACTTTGCGTCCGGTCTCCGGATGTTCCGCCACCAAGGGATGAACCGCGCCCGGAATGTCTTCACGGTCCTCGTAGACTTCTTGGAAGCCTTTGCGAACCTGCCCGACACTGTTGTGCGAAGAGTCGTGCTTGCAGGTCAATCCGGCAATGCGCTCCTTCATATCGTCAGACAGCGCGTCGTAAGCTGCGGCGGTACTCGCAAAACCGGTATTGCCACCCTCCAAAGGTAACTCAATCGCATAGAGAATACTCGCCTTCGGGGGCAACTCGTTATAGGACATATCCGTGTGCCACTTTGACTCGTAGGACCCAAGACTGCCGATCGGTTTTCCGTCCTGCACAACATTCGAAATAACCGCGAGTTCCGGATATTGCGGTTTCCAATTACCGCCATTGGCATTGATCGGTGCCATATCCAAATCGCCGAAGCGCCGCGCGAAATCGAGAAATTTGTCGTCGTCCAAATTCTGGCAGGGAAATCGAAGAACGCCGTTGTATTCGAGCCAGGCTTGGTAAATATCTTGGAATGTTGCGTCGTCCAACGCGTCAAGCCGGACATCCCAAATATCGGCGCCAAGTGCCGCGCCTGTCGGAACAATCTTCATCTCTGAAACCCTTCTCTCAAATTCAATTCCCCGCCGCCTTCAGCGCCGCGATCTGCGCATCGTCATAACCGGCAATGTCTCGCAATACCTCGTCCGTATCCGCACCTAAATCGGGTGCGGCAACGGGGTCGCGAACCGGTGTTTCAGACAACGTCATCGGCGACCTCACGCCCCGAATCGTGCCGAGACGCGGGTGCGGCTGATCGACAATCATTTGCCGCGCTTCTGTTTCAACCGACGTCAGTGCCTGCCCGACGTCGCGAACCTCGCCGCCGGGAATACCCGCGGCCGACAATTTCGTAATCCAATTCGATCTGGTGTCCGCCATAAGGACTGAATTGAGCTCGTCGGTCAGCGCCTCGCGATTCTCTACCCGGGCGGCGTTATCGACAAAGCGCGGATCGTCGAATAAGTCCGGTCGTTCCAATACGTCCTCACAAAAACGCTTGTAGAGGCGATTGTTCGTCATCGTCACCATGAGCGGACCATCAGATGCCGTGAAGAGGCCAACGGGCTGCGCCAGGGCGTTGCTGTTGCCGTAACGCCCCATCACCATCTCGTCGACCAGAAAGGCGTTCGCGGCATGATGCAACATGTTGACGGACGTATCGAAGAGCGGAACGTCGATCCGCTGGCCGCGGCCGATCTTGTCCCGTGCAATCAGGGCCGCAAGAATCGCCTGCCCTGCGAACATACCGGTAAACATGTCGGCTATCGAAACCCCAGTTCGCATCGGTTGACCGTCCGGCTCGCCGGTCAGCGACATGAACCCGCTTTCGGCTTGCACAATCGGGTCATAACCCGGCCTGTCCTTCAGGGGCCCATCCCGCCCATAAGCGGATACGGAGGCAAAGATCAGCTGTGAATTGACCTTGGCGAGATCCTCATATCCGATACCGTAGCGATCCATCACACCGGAACGGTAGTTCTCGATAACCACATCGGCATTCGCCGCCATCGCGTGAATGGCGTCCCGTCCTTCGGTTGTCCGAATATCGATCGCGACGCTTTTCTTGTTCCGGTTCACCGCCAAAAAATAAGTCGAAAAATCGAGCGTCGGTGAAATATTGAATCCGCGCGTATCGTCGCCGCCTTGCGGATTCTCGATCTTGATGATTTCCGCGCCAAGGTCGCCGAGAACAAGCGTGCAATACGGCCCGGCGAGAACGCGCGTAAAATCAAGTACACGGATACCTTCGAGCGCCGTCATGTCGTTTCCTATCAGCGAAAATTCACAACCGCCCGATTAGACGGCGTGGACGACGCAATTGCTTGCCGGCTTTCCGTTGGAACATAACAGATGCATCGCGGCGATGCGCCCGTGTTCCTCCCGGGCAACAAGCGACAGCGTGTCATCCCAGAACATAGGACGCCGGAACCAGACCTCCAGATCAAAGGACTTCGGTCGATATGCCTTCTCCAAGGCTTCGCGATAGAAATGAATACCCATCAGACCGGCTGCGATCGGCGCACGAAAGGCATGTTCCTTCGCCACGTCGGGATCTGAATGGATGAGGTTTCCGGCTTCACTGCTGTAATCTGCAATCTGATCCGGCACGAGTGTCCGCCGCATGATTTCGGAAAAACCTTCGATCGACTCGTCGGGCCGCGGGATTCCGTCCGACGGTTCCCGGGCGCCGATCGGCGAGATCCCGGATCGCTCCGCTTCGACGCAAACTGTTCCGTCCGCGCGCGAATAAGTGAATTGGCAGCGCAGGATGCAACCGCGCGGGTGTGGGTTTATCTCGAGTATGCGCCCGGCCGCCGTAATCGGCTCTTCCAGAAAAAATGGTTCAAGCTGATGAAACCGCTGGGAAAGATGCACACCACCCAGAATCGGAATACCGCAAGCCATCAGAACTTCAAGCGTGGGCAGACCGAGCATCGCAATCTCCAATTGATCGCCATAAAGTGCCGGGTCGATGCCGCTGCAATTCAGTTTTCGTTCTTGATCCGCTTTTGTGACGCTGAAGGTCCGTGTGGGAAACTCAAACCCGCTTTCTATGTCCGGTGCCGCACTCAAGCTTTCTCTCCTTCGGCCCAACTCTTCACGTAATCTAGGTCTTCAACGCCTGACGGCAGGTCCCCCACTTGCAACGCATCGCGCGTGTCGATCATGACGGCATATTCGTCGGTCTCCGGCTTTGGTTGCACCAACATGTTTTTCAGTGCCTTGGGACTGGGGCCATGGGTGAACCCTGCCGGGTGGAAAGTAACAGTGCCGGAGTCGATTCCCGGGCGGCTAAAGAACTCGCCCCGGTGATAGAACAACACTTCGTCGTAGTCGTCGTTGTTATGGAAAAACGGAATCTTGAGGGCGTCGGCGTCCGTTTCAAACGGGCGCGGCGCAAACGTACAAACGACATGCCGTCCGCCGACAAAGGTCGTGTGAGCGGAGGGCGGCAGGTGATATCTATGACTGCTGAGCGGGCGAAGGTCTTTAACATTGATACGAACGACCGACAGATCTCCCTTCCAGCCAACAACATCCAGCGGGTTATGTGGATAGCGGATAATGCTGACATCGCCCGATCGTTTAACGGCCACGTGCCATGCATCGTCTTCGTCTCTTTGCGCCGCAAAGGCATCGTCGATCTCAGGAGCGTCGAGCATGGCCGGATCGAAGATCGCATGATTTCCGACCAAGCCTTTATCCGGAAGTGTATAGGAACTATTGGTCGATTCGATGAGCAGTGCTGTCGTCGCCTCGGCACATTCGACGCGCCACATCGTCCCGCGCGGAACCACGATATAGTCGCCGGCTTCGAATGCCAGATGACCAAAGTCGCAAAAAAGATCGCCCCGGCCTTCGTGTACGAAAATAAGATCGTCTCCATCCGAGTTTCGCGCCAGATGATCCATGCGCTTCGGTACGCGCCAGAAACGAATTGAAACGTGGGGATTGTGCAGGACAGTCGGCGCATCCCAAGGCGAACCTTCGGTGCTGTTGAGGCGTGTCAGATCAAATGCGCGGGGACGCAGCGGCCCCTCCCAATCGATCCAACCTGTTGGCGGCCGCTTATGGTAGAAATGAGCCGCGGGGCCAAAGAAGCCTTCCTTGCTCATTTCTCGCTCGTACGTGCCCTCCGGCAGTGCGGTATGTGCCTGACGAGAAGTGTCGCCGCGTGCGACTTGGATCGGAATATAGCGCTTCATGACGCACCACCTCTAAATTCAAAAATCGCGTGCCCAATACTGCCGCAATCTGAGACAGCGTGAAAGCGGCGCGGAACATTCCATATCAATTGCATGGCGAATTCGTGATCTTGGAGTGAACTCGTGAAGAATTATCAAGACGGCGGTGAAGCGATTCTTGAAGCATTTCGGCGCCTCAAGACGGATTACGTGATTTCCTCCCCAGGCTCTGAATGGGCCTCGTTCTGGGAAGCACTCGCGCGCCAGAAACGCGACGGCATCGACGGTCCAAAATATATCGATTGCGGACACGAAAGTATCGCCGTGAACATGGCGACAGCCTACACGAAGATTACGGGGCGCCTGCAGACCGTCTTACTGCATGCGGGAGCCGGAATGCTTCAAGGATCCATGGCTGTCGATGCAGCGAACGCCATGGAAACGCCGCTCTTGATCATGTCCGGCGAGGTGCTGGGCTATGGCGAGGGTACGTTCGACCCCGGCTCGCAATGGTATCGCAATCTTAGCGTGCCCGGCGGCACCCAACGCCTCATCGAGCCTATGGTAAAATGGACTCAACAAGTTGCTTCCATCGACACGTTACACGAGACAATCGTCCGCGCCGGTGAAATGGCGCAGCGAACACCGAAAGGGCCAACCTATCTTTGCGTCCCAATGGAGACGATGCTGGAGCCCTGGGAGAAACCGGAGGCGCCGCGCGATGTCCCGCGCGCACCAAAGCTTCAGCCGCTTGCGGAAGACATTGAACGCATCGCAAGACAAATTGCCGAAGCGGACTGCCCCATTATTTCAGTCGAAAACGTCGGCCCCTCCCAAGAGGCTTTTGATGCGCTTGTCGCGTTTGCCGAACAGATCGGTGCGCCAGTGGTCGAGGGACAAGGCGCCTTTTTCGGAAATTTCCCAAAATCTCACTATCTCTATCTGGGTCAGAGTATAGAACCATTGCTTGGGGAGACAGATCTCGCCCTATTGATCGAAAGTCGTGCCCCTTGGTATCCGCCGAGCAATACGCCGAAAGGCGCCAAGATTGTTTCGATTAGCGAAAATCCATTGAAAGAGCATATGGTCCATCAAGCAATGCATGCCGAGGACTATTTGGAAGGCGACGTGGCCGCAACATTGCGTGCACTATGTGAAGCGCTTCAAGCCATCGGGCTCGACACGGATACAATCGCCAACCGGCGAACGAAATGGCGCGCGCAACACGATGCCTGGTGTGCCGACCTAGCGAAACAAGAAGAGCAGGCTGAAGTCGCAGAAACAATCACGCCGCCCCTGGTAATGAAGTTATTGCGGGAGGTGGTCGGTGCCGATTGTTGTGTCGTCGACGAGACCATTGTCCACCAGACCGGCATTCGGGAACACCTCTCTTGGGATGACCCTCTCACTTTCTTTCGGGCGCCGAGCGGTTTGGGACAAGGCCTGGGATACGCCCTCGGCGTCAAACTTGCCCTGCCCGAGAGGTCGGTCATCGTAACCATTGGAGACGGGAGTTTCATGTACAATCCCGTGGTTCCAACCCTTGCGCTTAGCGACGAACATAACCTGCCGCTGCTTATTCTTGTCTTCAACAACAGCCAGTATGCCGTGATGAAACACTTCCATAAGCGTTTCTATCCGGACGGAGTCGCTGTCGCCGACGACGACTACTATGGCGTCAATATTCGCGGACCCCAATATGAAGAAAGCGCCGCAATGATCGGCGGCTACGGACAGCGCGTTGAAGATCCCGGAGAGTTGCGAGATGCGATTACAGCGGCCTACGCGAGTGTCCGGGCCGGCAAGACCGCGGTCTTGAACATCATCATGCCCGGCGATGGCGGTGTGAGATAGATTGAATTAGGCCCGCGTGGCTTCAGCGACACAGATGAGCTTATCGACCTCTTCACCGTCTGAGGACAACGGAAATAGACCGCGAAAAACCTTCACCACCCCATAGCGGTCTTGCGGCACTTCAGCCAACCAATAAGTCGCCCCCCATTTCTTGGACGGTCTGGTCAAAGGTCTCCATGAGAAACCGACGTTCCTCGGTTCCCATGACTTCGCTCATGAGTTTTCCCATCGGATCACGTCCGACCAAGTCCGCATTCGCGGTACCCACCAATCGATAGAGATAATCCAAGCCTTCGTCGCCACGCACGACGTCCAATAGGAACAAAAGCGGTAAAAGGTCGACACGGATTTTCACAGGGTCGATATCCGCGCGGGACGGCATCGGGCGTCCTCGCCTCAGCGATTCCCAATATGCCTCTAGCGCCAAAACCAAAGATTTTTTTGGTACGTCGCTGCGCGTAATTCGCCTCGCAAAATAGAAGTCTTTGCTGAGGCCCAAGCCGTTATCCGTCGACATTGTCCCTCCCCCAACAGTAGGACGATGCGCTTCTCATTATGACTGGACATTAGACGTGATTCGGCTGGATGACGAGAGTTTTATTGACCGGTCAGTCAGCCGCTGGGCTGTATTCGGTCTCCGTTCTGTTGGCAAGATCGAACGATTCGATGAAATCATCCATATCCATTAGAGGAATCGCCTTGCATTCCTTTGCGAGACCGAACGAGTCGGTCAAATGCAGATTCGCGGCGAGCGCCGTCTGATCCGGCATCTCGTAGATATAGACCATGTCCCATTCGCCGTAGCTACCGTATTGGGCAATCGGACGGCCTCCAAAATCGGAGATGGCCTTGCGATGCACCTCAGCCCGATCGCGCATTTCCGATTTCGCGATCATCGCCGCTTTTTGATCGTTGTAGTACTTCACCAGATACAAAACATGTATGCCCATCGATATTTCCTTCCTTTGGAATTTTCCGATTAACGACCAATGTCCCTTAGGCAATCACATTAGTCGAGGGATGCTTTTATGTCCGATGATCTCCATTTCCTGACAATTGCCGAGGCCGGTACGCGCATAGCGAAAAAAGACCTATCACCCGTGGAATTGGTCGAAAACTATGTCGACCGGATCGAAAGCCTGAACCCGCAATTGGATGCGTTCGTGACTCCCACACTCGAGCTGGCGGTCGAACAAGCCAAGAGTGCGGAAGCGGAGATCGCCGCGGGCAACCACAAAGGCCCGCTGCACGGCGTTCCTTTCGGCTTGAAAGACATCTACGAGACCAAAGGCATCCTGACGTCGGGCCATTCGAAAGTGATGGAGGATCACATCCCCGATCAGGATGCGACCACGACAGCGAAGTTATACGAAGCCGGTATGGTGCTTCTCGGTAAGCTCTCGACCCATGAGTTCGCGCATGGCGGCCCGTCATTCGACTTGCCATGGCCACCGGCGCGAAATCCTTGGAACACGGATCATGTCACTGGCGGCTCTTCGAGCGGATCGGGCGCCGCTGTGGCTGCCGGTTTTCTGCCGGCTGCAATGGGCTCGGATACCGGCGGCTCAATTCGAAACCCCGCGTGCCTCAGCGGGACAGCCGGTTTCAAGCCGACGTACGGTCTTGTGAGCCGGGCCGGCGTGATTGCCAATTCATATACCTTTGATCATTGCGGACCGCTGACGTGGACGGTCGAAGATTCCGCTTTAATGATGCAAGCGCTCGCTGGACACGACACACGCGATCCGGCGAGTGCAAATGTCGACATTCCGGATTTCGCAGCCGCGCTTGGCGGCGATTTGAAAGGCAAACGGATTGGGATCGTGCGTCATTTCTACGAAGAAGATTTGCCGGCGAATGACGAAACGAAGCAAGCCCTCGAGGCGGCCTATGACGTCCTGCGCAACCTCGGTGCCGAACTCGAAGACGTACGTCTTCGAACGTGCCGCGAGTATATGGACGTCAAAGTAACGATCGCTGAATCGGAACTCTATAACGTTCACGAAGGGAATCTCCGTACCCGTCCAAGCGACTTCGGTTCGGACTTTCTTGGTCGAAGCACGCCTGCATGTCTAATTACTGGTGCGGATTATGTCGCAGCACAGCGCGAGCGCCGGGTTATGCTCGCCGAGATGGCACCGATCTACGAACGCTACGACCTTCTGGTCACGGCAGGGACATATGCCGCGCCACGCTTCGACGCACACCGCACAATCTCGTTCTGGGAGAAACCGGCGATCACCACGCCGTTCAACGTGACAGGCGGTCCGGCACTGGCGCTTTGCATCGGCTACAACACCGCCGGCCTACCGCTTTCGATGCAGATCGTCGGAAAACCGTTCGATGACGCTGCCGTTCTGCAAGCAGGTGATGCTTATGAACGCGCGACATCCTGGCGGTCGCAGCGACCTCAGCTTGACCCGAATGGAGCGGTTCAGCCCGCACCCCAACCGGCACCGGACGAACCATCAAATGCGGATGCCGCGACGCGACAGCGCGTGGCCGACGCCGTTTCCGCCGCGGGACTGCCGCTTAACGAGGCGCAGATCGATCAAATAAACGCGGCAGCGCCGTATGTTGCCGAAATGGTCGGGCGCATCAACCGGGACCGGTCCTTTGCAAACGAGCCCGCAAACACATTTTCGTTTTCCAACTGATCGAGCTGAAAATATCCGCTAATCTAGCGCAACTTTCGCGGTAGGAGAGGCATAAGAGGATGAGCTCGGCGGTATTTGATAGTGTAAGTGCACTCGTTATCGACGACGTGCGCTTTACATTGCAGCGGTTGTTAAGAACGCTTGAACAGATCGGTATCGCCGATACGCATGCAGCACCGAACGGCGCAGCCGCATGCAAAATGATCGAGACAGGTGAAATTCAACCGACTCTCATTATCGCCGATTTTTAAATGCCGGAAATGAACGGCCTCGAATTGTTGAAGCGTGTTCGCATGGGCACGGTCGCTAATCTCCCGCACGATGTCGTATTCGTAATTTTAACCGGTTTCCTGGAACTCAATCGATCGGTTCCCGCCGTCCGCTTGGGCGCGGATGGATTGATCAGCAAACCGCTGACACCTGCCGTCGCCGAGCAGAAACTCAGCCAACTGTTCGGCACGGACGCCGCCCGCGATGTGCGGTCCGCCGAATACTATGCCGACAAGGCAATCGACGACGGCGGCGCGCTCGACCCCGAGATCATAGAAGATAACGGAAACGAGGAACGCGAACTTCCGACCGACCTGGTGACGCCGGGTGTCGTTCTCTCTCGCGATTTGAATTATCCCAACGGCGAATTGCTCTTGCCGAAAGGGGCTAGAATCGACCGTGCCCTGCTCAACCGTCTACAAGAGGTCGCAGAGCTCTCGGGCGGCGTCCATCGCCTCTGGGTCTGGATTTAGACTAAACGTAACTCGTCGGCCAACTCGACAGCAGATGTTGGCTTAGCCCGCCGCTCATTCGGCCGCGATAGATCTCCAGCATGTCGATCAGGTATTGTCGCGTCTCGCGCGGGTCGATGACCTCCTGCGCTTCGTAGAGCTCCGCCAATTCCCAGGGTTCAGAATCCCGGTCGAGCTCGGCGACCCGACGCTCGAACTCTTCCGGGTCATCTTCACGCGTGATCCCGTAGACGACGTTCACCCCAACACGCGGGTCCATGAACCCGAGATCCGCGGACGGCCAAAGCGCCACTTCGTCGCTGTTCTGCCCACCGCCCATGTTGAGATAGGCCTGGCCGTAGCTTTTCCGTAGAATGATCGAGATTTTTGGGACCGTGACGAGCTGCAGGGCATTCATCCAGTTCATAATGCGTCCAGGCGCGCCAATCCGCTCACCATCGACGCCGATCAAAAACCCCGGCACGTCGACCAACATCACAATCGGAATATTGAAACTGTCGCACAGCACCATGAAGCTGGTGACCTTATTGCACCCATCCGGGTCGATCGCCCCGCCCTTAAACATTGGGTTGTTCGCGATCACACCCACGCTGCGACCGGCAATCCGCGTGAAGGCCGTCGTCGCCGTCTTGCCGTAGTTGGGTTTTAGCTCGAACAGGCTGTCCTTGTCGGCAATGGCGGCGATGACTTTACGCACATCGTAAACCTTCTGGCGTTCCTCCGGGACGATATCGAGAATGCTCTCCATATCGGCGCCGGAACCCTCGGGAATTTCGAGAACGGGCGGCGCTTCACCCGAATGGCTCGGCAGATAAGACAGGAACTTCTTCACAAGGTCGATCGCTTCCTCATCGGTGTCCGTCGCGTAATCGACGAGACCGCTGACCCGTGTGTGCATGCGCCAACCACCGAGATCTTCCTTGTCGATCGGCTGGTTGATTGCGAGCGAGGTGACGCGCGGGCTGGCGACCGCCATGGCCGCGCCCTTTTTCATCACGACGAAGTCCGACATACAGCCATACCAAGTGAGCGAGCCATAGCTGTCGCCAAGTTGTACCGCAACCCACGGCGTCTCCCGTAGCCGGCGATACTCCGCCGGGTCTGAGCCCAAGATCGCACGTCCCGATGCCCCCATGCGGTCCGGCATCCGGGCACCCGTCGACTCGCCCATCCAGATAAGCGGCATCCCTTGTGTATTCGCCACATGTTTCAGATGGCGCATCTTCTTGCCGTTTATAAGCGCACTGGAGGCACCCATAACGGTGAAGTCGTTCGACATCGCCGCGACCCAACGCCCATCAACTTTGCCGAACCCGGCGACTTTGCCGTCCGCGGGTGACTTGTCCCGCACTTCGGCCCGTGCCGAACGCGCGTGCATGCCACTCTCCACCATCGCCCCGTCGTCGAAGAGATGGGCCAGCCGCGCCCGCGCATCGAGATTACCGTTCGAGCGATGGCGCTCCAGGCGCTTCTCGCCCCCCATGGCCAGCGCAAACGCCCGGCGTTCCTCGAGTTGCTTCAACGTTTCTTCGTGAGGCATTCAAAATCTCCTCGGGTTAGAGAAAAGACCGGGCCAGCCCTAAGGCCAAAACTCCGTCCTAAGCTGCTTCTTATAGAGCTTACCGGTCGGAAGCCTCGACAATTCGTCGCGGAAGTCGATGGAACGCGGCACCATGTAGGACGCCAATCGGTCACGCGAAAAATCCATCAATTCCTCGCGGGTCGCTTCGTCGTGCGGCACACCATCCGCGGTTTGTATGATCGCTTTCACTTCCTCGCCAAAATCAGGGTTCGGAACGCCGATCACGGCGACATCCGCGACTTTGGGGTGGAGACAAAGCGCGTCTTCGATCATCTGCGGATAGATGTTCACACCACCCGAAATGATCATGAATGTCTTGCGGTCCGTGAGAAATAGATACCCGTCTTCGTCGAGATATCCGACGTCTCCCATTGTCGACCAGTTTGGATACTTCGGATGTTGCGCTTCCTTCGTGCGTTCCGGATCGTTGTGATAGGTGAAGACGACGGTCTCACGTTCGAAATAGACGATCCCGTCTTCGCCAGGGCCAAGCTCTTTGCCGTCGTCGTCGCAAACGCGCACGATACCGCTGACGGCCTTTCCGACGGATCCCGGTTTCTGCAACCACTCCTCACTGGTGATCCGCGTCGACCCGTTCCGCTCCGACGCCGCGTAGTACTCTTGGAGAATAGGTCCCCACCAATCAATCATTTGCCGTTTTACTTCGACCGGACAGGGCGCTGCGGCATGGATCGCGACTTGGTGGGTCGAGAGGTCATAGGCCGTCTGCTCGTCCTTTTTGAGTTTCAGCATACGGATGAACATAGTCGGAACCCATTGGCTATGAGTCACCTTGTACTTCTCGATCAGTCGCAAAGATTCTTCCGCATCGAAACGCGGCATCATCACCACCGTGCCACCTAATACTTGGGTGCGATTGGTGAAAGAGAACGGCGCTGCGTGGTAGAGCGGTGCGGGTGAGAGATATACCGAGTTCTCATCAAACCCGTAGGCGCGAAACGAATCTATAAGCTCAGGCCCTTCCGATATATGGCGGGTGCCGAGTTCGCGCCGGATCCCTTTTGGTTTTCCCGTCGTACCGGAACTATAAGGCATATGCTCGCCCTGGCGTTCGTCCGCCAGCGGTTCACACGACTGACTGGCGAGTGCCGCTTCATACGAATTCCAGCCTGCCACTTCCTTGCCGATCATAAGTCTGTTCGGACAGTCGGAGATCAGCGGTGCCAAATCGACAGCAACAGATTCCAGTGCATCCGACGTTATCAGCGCCTTAGCGCCGCTATCTTGAATGATGTAGGCAACATCATGCGCCGGCAGATATCGATTTACCGTGACAAGATAGAGACCGCTTCTCAATGCCGCCCACGTGCCGACAAAGAATTCCAGTCGATTGTCGAGATTGAGCGCAAGCGCATCCCCTCGCTGCAGTCCGACCGAGCGGAGATAGCGCGCCAATTGCGCCGACTGTTCGTCGAGCTGCTTATAGGTAAGCGTCTCACCTGTGACCGCGTCGACAGCCGCCGCCTTCGCCGGCGTCTCGGCCGCGTATTTTCCTGGATACATCTCGGATCAGTTCGCTTTATAGAATGGACGGTCGCCCTTCACGGTGACGCGATGCCCATAGCGTTCGTTGGGCCAATAATCCCACATCGCCAAATGCTGCGTGCAGCGATTGTCCCAGAATGCGATCGAATTCGGCTGCCAATTAAAGCGGACTTGGAATTCCGGCCGAGAGACGTGACGGAACAGAAACTCGAGCAGCGCATTGCTCTCGTCTTCGGCCATTCCGCGAATGCGGCTCGTAAAAGTTTCATTCACATAGAGCGCTTGGCGGCCGGAGACCGGATGCGTCCGCACTACGGGGTGCTCGTTCCGCGGGAACACCGCCCCCGTATCGTCTACACCTTTATCCGCATAGCGCCCGCGGAAGGCACGTTCCGAGTCATGGATCGCCGTGCGTTCCGACAGAAACGTCTTCATCTTCTCGGACAAGGCATCATAGGCCGCATACATATTGGCGAAGAGCGTATCGCCGCCGCTTGGCGGTGTGCGGTGAATTTGCAACATCGTGCCGAGCGGCGGCTCCTCATCGCAAGACACATCCGTGTGCCAATCCGCGCCATTGTTCACGAAGGATTCGCCGTGTGTATGAATGACAAAGAGTTCGGGGTATTTCTCGCCCTGAGGTGCCGCCGGATGAATATGTAATCCACCAAAACGCTTGGCGAAGGCGATCTGCTGCTCAGCGGTCAGCTCCGGCTGGTCCCGGAAAAACAACACGTTGTGGTTGGCGAGCGCCTGGTTCAATTCTTCGATTTGTGCATCCGGCACGTCGGATGTCATATCGACGCCTTCGACCTCAACGCCGATTACGGGCGTTACGGGATTGACGGAAATCGCTTCGTAGGTCGCCTCGGAGCGGACGTTCGAGAGCGTTTGTGCGCGGTCTAGCTTGCCCTCATGCAGGGGTCGTTCGGACATCGGTTATCCCCTAATTGATCTGGTGGAAGGGGCGTTCGCCGTTAATCGTGACGCGATTGCCTTTACGCTCTTCCGGCCAATAGTCCCAAAGCGCCAAATGTTGGGTGCAACGATTATCCCAAAAGGCGATCGAATTCTCCTCCCATTGGAAACGCACCTGAAACTGCGGTTGTTCGAGATGGGTAAAAAGGAACTTCAGCAAGGCATCGCTCTCGGCCTGCTCGAAATCGACAAGCTTCGTCGTGAAGGCTCGATTCACATAGAGACATTCACGGCCCGAAACGGGATGCGTGCGGACAACCGGGTGCTCCGCGCTTGGAAACGACTTGCCTGTATCATCGACACCGCGGTCGGAATAACGACCGCGATAAATATGTTCCGACTCATGCATCGCCGTACAGGTCCGCAGTAAGTCCTTCATCGTGTCGGACAAAGCATCAAACGCGGCATACATGTTGGCAAAGAGCGTGTCTCCACCCGCCTCGGGTGTCTTGTGAATTTGCAGCATGGTGCCGAGCGGTGGCTTCTCATCGCAGGATACATCCGTATGCCAGCCGCCGCCGTTATTGATCTTTGAATCCTTGTGCGTGTGGATAACGAAAATTTCCGGATTCAAATCCTGTGGACCCGCCGGATGAATGTGAAGATCGCCGAAATTCCGCGCGAAGGCGATTTGCTGCTCAGGCGTCAATTCCGGTTGATCCCGAAAAAACAGGACGTTGTGGTTCGCCAAAGCATGGTTGAGGTCTTGAACCTGCGCGTCCGGAATGGGCTGCGTCATATCCACGCCGCTGACGATGCCGCCGATCACGGCCGTCGCGGGCTTTATATCGATCGTCTCGTAAACGCCCTGTGCGCGGGAGTTCGAAAGGTTCTGCGCGCGCCCAGCGACCCCTTTATTGATGTTCTTTTCTGCCATCTTCTTAGTCCATTCTACTCGCTTCTGAAGCGGCTTCGCGCCCGGATATACGGCCACTAACAAAACATTCCGTCAGGTTTCCTCCGGAAAGATATAGGCTGCCCCAGATACCGCCAAGTTCGCCCGCCGTATAGAGCCGCGGAATCGGCTCGCCATAGGCGTTCACGACCCGTCGCTTCTCGTCATGCACCGGACCGCCTTGCGTGTTGGAGACGACGGGCCAGACTTCCGCCAAGTAGAACGGGGCCTGACGCACGGGAACCATGCTTTTCGGCGGGCGCCCAAGGTCATCGACACCGGCATCACAACTCTTGTTCCAATTCGCGACGGTTGAGGTCAATTCTTCGACCGGACAGCCGATCATCTCCGCCAACTCTTCCAGCGTGTCCGCTTTCCGAATGACGCCGTTCTGAACCTCCTTCAGATTGTCCTGGCTCCACTCGTAGTTTTCGTAGTCACCGTCATTGAACATGGTCTGACCAAGCGGATAGAGCTGCCGCGCTTCGTCATCCAGTATCATGTAGCAAGGCACGAATGGTTGTCCCATTTGCGACGGGTCGACCCGGTCTATTCCCCGGTGTCCCGTGTCTTGCATGTAGGGATCGTACTCGTTCATGAACCGGCGGCCATTCTTACCGACCAGTATCCAGCTCATGGGGGCTTCCGCTTCGCGTTCATCCGGCACCCAGTCCGGCAATCGTTTCGTACGGATCGCGAAAGGCAGATCAGGATGCCGGAATCCGTATGTTCCATGGAAGTGCCACATATGCCAAAGCTCGGCACCGAGGTCTGTGGTCATGCGGATCCCGTCACCGGTATTTCCGACGAAGGCCGCGCTGAAAACCGGATTGATCTGCCAGTACTGGCGCTGCATCTCCGGTGCGTGTTCAAAGCCGCCGCAAGCGAGGATCACCGCCTTTCGCGCCCCCACAGCTTTCGGTCCGCTGCCGTCGTCGAGCCACACACCGGCGACCGCCCCTTTGTCATCCGTAATGAGACGTTTCGCCGAGACACCGAGCCGCGTTTTTATACCGCGCTTGGCGATGTTGTCTTGTAGCACCTTGAACATGAAAGGCCCGCCGCTCAGCGCGTTGGCATAGGCGTAGTCGCGTTTCGGATCAAAGTCCGGAATATCGTCGATCTGTAGAAAGTACATCTGATCGAAACCGGGAAACGCATAGCTGCCGGGCCGCTCCGTCCGCTTTATGCGGGCGCCATTCACGGTCGCCAATTCCTGCACGTATTCGTCGATTTGGACCATCTCGTCCATAAACGCTTCCAGGATATTATCTGGTGTCGTGCCGTCGTTGGTCGCT
Source organism: Rhodospirillaceae bacterium (assembly GCA_002716125.1). GTDB lineage: Bacteria > Pseudomonadota > Alphaproteobacteria > UBA8366 > UBA8366 > UBA6544. The sequence goes on along the minus strand of PAZH01000023.1, from coordinate 128,247 downwards.
TTCAGATATTGGAACGTTGCATCTCGATCATGCGGAAGCCGCAGACCGCCGCCGGAACAGATCGAAATCCCCCCCGGGTTCGGCATTTTCTCCGCGAGCAGAACCTCCGCACCTGCATCATGTGCGCTCAACGCCGAAACCGCGCCGCCAAATCCGTAGCCGACGACGACGACATCGAACATTTCATCGAAGCTGTCGACGGTCCTGCTCAACATAAGATTATCTTTCTCGCTCTAGAACGGCTTATCGCCCGCGATGGTAACGCGATAACCGTGCCGCACCTGTGGATAGTAATCCCACACAGTACGGTGCTGCGCGCAGCGGTTATCCCAAAAGGCAACCGAATTCTCCCGCCAGCGAAAGCGGCAATGAAACTCCGGCGTCGCAATATGATCGTAGAGCATTTTTAGGATTGCATCGCTTTCATTCTTATTGAGCCCTTCAATTCGTGTGGTGAAATTCTCGTTCACGAAAAGCGCTTTTCGGCCCGTCACCGGATGGGTGCGCACAATTGGGTGCAACGATTCCGGAAAAGCATTCTCGCCATCGCGCAGCTTGCCGGAGGCCCCGAAACGGTCTCGGTGGACCTGTGCGGATTCGTTCCAAGCCTTTAACCCGTCGATTAACGCCTTCACTGGCTCCGATAGGGCTTCATAGGCCGCATAGCCACTGGCAAACATCGTATCGCCGCCGACATCCGGTATTGTGTGAACGTGCAGGATACTCCCCATGGGCGGTTCTTCATCGCAGGAAACGTCAGAATGCCACTTCATGCCGGCGACCACTTTCGAATTCTCATCCGCGTGAATGGTGATGATTTCGGGATGCCCTTCCGGCGCCTTCGCGGTCGGGTGAATATGAAGCTCGCCAAACAAACGGCCGAACGCCTTGTGCTGATCCAAGTCCATGCCCTGATCACGGAAGAAGATCACCTGATGTTCCATCAGCGCATCGTGAATTTCTTGGAAGGTTTGATTGCCAAGCGGCTGTGAAATGTCGACACCGCTGATCTCGGCGCCAATAAGCGGACTGACGGGGTCAACTTGGATGGTCTCGTAAGGCACGGTTGTCTCCTCCCCTTCGGGCCAGTTAGCCCTGATAAAACGGTCGGCCCGATTTACGGAGCCAGATACGAACAAGATGGCGGCGCTTCTCGGGTTCATCCCAATCCCGGAAAGCGGTGCGACGATGGCCAAGGCGACGATTGTTGACCACTTGGATTTGGCCGCGCTGGAATTCAAAGCGTTTGCAGAGATTATCGATCTCGGTGGTCCGACACAGCGCATCGATGGCAGCCCGCGCGTCCTTGTCGATCTGCTCTTGCCGCATTTGATAGCCATGTTCCACCAAGCGCGGCGAGAAGCGCACGTTCAATGCATCGCCATCCACTTCGAATATCGGGTTATAAGAAAGCCGCTCTTCATCCGGTGAATGTTCCATCTGCCGGTCGAAATGGAATGGTTGATAAAGGCGCTCTAGCACGTCGCGATGTTCTTCGAGCAGCTTGTTATAAACACTCTCGAAACTGACGATGCCGCTGACGCCGCCTTTCTTGGCCGTTTGCAAACAGAACAATGCGACGAAATCCGGCGGCAAGTTGAACGCATTGTCGTTGTGAAATCCCTGTCCGCCATTCGTCTTGGACGAGCGGATACCGCTACCGGGTGTCGCTTTCCCGCCGGTATCGTGCACGTCGTAGACCATCGTGCCGTCCCACTTCTGGGCGACGGGACGGCCCGTCATGGACATCAAGAGCCAATAGATTTTTGTCGCGATATCGCGGCCGAGTCCGTCCACGTCGAGCCGGTCGACAACCGCAAAACCGGTTCCATTATCGACCGTCTCTCGCACGCCTTCCATCACCGTCTTACAGGCGGGCATATCGAAATCACCCGGCATCAAAGCTTCGGTCGGCAAGGGATTGTCGCGCAACAGTTGCGCAACCGCCGCGATTTCGGCCTGACAGGTATCGTCGAGTGTCGCGATACCATCATTGGGAAACGGCGTTTCCGCATCCCACACCATGGGGCCGGTAAATTTCTCTTCAATCATCTCGACCATGGTCTCATCCGTTGCAAAGAGACACGCACATAAAAGCTATCGAGAAAGATAGCGCGGGTCCCGCCAGACCGGTAGTCCCCTAGCCCAATCGGTGCTTCTGCGCGCGTGGCACCATCTGGCCTTGGGCGACTTGTTTGATTCCTTCGTCAGCGCTCTCTAAAGCGGCGGGATGCAGCGATAGCAAGAGCCGACCGCCGGCTGTTCCGCCCCAGAACCAATCGGCCAATTCATGGCTCTTCGCCGCCCCCGGTTTCGCCGTTGCCGCTTCCAGATAGAAGGTCTTCAATTCTTCGCATCCCTGGCGGAACGCCTGTCCGACGGGCACACCGTCTTTCGGACTCTCTGGCACACGTTCGAAGATATCGTGCAAGAAGGTCGCAACCGCGTCGATCGGAATGCCAAGAACGCCCGTCGCCGTACGCCCCCGACGTTCGACACCGATTTGATGCCATGGGGCCAAGCTTTCGATCTCCGACAAGACGGACGACAGAAGCTCAGGTGTTTCGGAATCGGACGTTTTCGGCAACGGTATAGGACAGGTCCACCCAGTCATATCCATGTCTTGTCCGGGCGCATCGTCCGCAAAGTCTTCCAATACCGGGGATGGGCCCGCATGCTCGAACAAGGCCAAGACATCGCGCAGAACACGGGTTTGAAACTCCGGTTCATCCGGTGCCCCGAAAGGCCGGCCCAATTCGAACGGGACCCAGAGGAAGCGCGGCGGACGCAAGCGTACCGTATTATCGCGCACGAGACTAATACCTGCGGTTGCGAACCCTTCTTCTTCGAGATAATGCGCGGTCGCACCGACGGCGCGTGTACAATTCGGTCAGACCGGCACCAGAAGGACAGCATTGACACGGTCCTCCTTCAACAACCCGGCCATTTCCCGTGCCGTCGCCTCGATCTCATGCGGCAGCCAACCCGCACCGTTGATCGCATAGTGATAATCGGCAATCTCGCCGATCTCACCATTGTCTTTCAGTTCGCGCAGCCGATCGATTGGAAAGACGACGTTCACGTCCTGCTGAAAGCCGGTCCGGTCGTAGTTCACGGAACTTTGTGTCATTACCAACTCGGCGGTGTCGATATCACCGGGTATCACCCGATAACTAAGATCCCGCAGCGCAAAGTTTTGGTCGTCGCGGCGATGCAGCCCCGCTGACGTCACAATCGCAACGCGGCGCTCCGCCACGGGCGGTCCCTCTACCCACGGCGACGTCTCGAAGGGCGGACATTCCTTATCGAGGAGGTGCTTTGCGGAACCCGGGTCTAAATCGCTCAATCGAACCATGAGAGGTGAGTTAGGCGTATCGGTCTCGGGAGCAAGCAAAATCAGTACAAAAATGGCTGGGAATTCGGCTTCGAACCAATACCTTACTCTTCTAATCAAGTTGTGGAGAAAATCATGACCTGGCGGATCGGCGTCGATATTGGAGGCACTTTTACGGATGCCGCCTTGGTCGATGAGGGAAGCGGTGCGATCGGCATCGCAAAGACACTGACCACGCCGGAGGATTTCGGCCAAGGCGTGGTGAATGCACTGCGGGAGGCAATCGAAACCTATGACGTCCCGCCCGGTGACGTCAGCCTTCTTTCCCACGCAACGACCGTCGTGACGAACGCCATTCTGGAAGAAAAAGGCGCGCGAACAGCTCTCATCGCGACCAGAGGCTTCCGCGATATCTTGGAACTGAGACGTTCATCCAGATCTGACCTCTACGACCTTTTCCAAGACCCACCCGCGACACTCGTCCCGCGACACCGCCGCTTTGAAATCACCGAACGTATCGACGCTCAAGGCGATGTGGTCACGCCCTTGGCCGATACCGAAATCGACGATTTGGTCGAGGAGATCAAATCCCTCGACGTCGACGCCGTTGCGGTCTCACTTCTGTTTTCGTTTCTCAACGATACACATGAGAAGGCGCTCGGCGAACGTCTGCGTACCGCCTTGCCGGATGCTTCGATTTTCCTCTCTTCGGAGGTTTTACCGGAAATCCGCGAGTTCGAGCGCACCAGCACGACGGCTGTATGCGCCTATGTCGGTCCGATACTCGACTCGTATCTTTCACGCCTCGAAGAGGCGGTCGGTAGTCTCGATTTGCCGGGATTGCATGTAATGGGATCGGCCGGCGGGGTCGTCGACGTCGCGGAGGCCCTCCGGATGCCAGCAGCGGTGGTTGAATCGGGACCGGCCGCCGGCGTCATCGCCGCCGCACTCGTCGGCAATCAAATCAATAAGAACAATCTTCTCTCCTTCGACATGGGCGGCACTACGGCGAAAGCCGCACTCATTCGCGACGGACATATCGAAACCACAGCCGAGTATGAAGTGGGCGGTGGTGAAGGCAGTCAAAATCGCTGGCTGCACGGCACCGGACACCCGATCCGGGTTCCGGTCATCGACCTAGCCGAGGTCAGCGCCGGTGGCGGCAGTATCGCCTGGATCGATCCCGCCGGCGCCCTCCGCGTCGGCCCCCGCAGCGCGGGCGCCGCACCCGGACCCGTTTGCTATGGCCGTGGCGGAACGGAGCCGACAGTCACGGACGCCAATCTCGTCTTGGGATATCTCGATGCGGGATCGCTCCTTGGAGGCCGGATGTCCATCGATTACGACGGCGCCGTTCGCGCGTTCGAAGAGAAAATTGCGAACCCGCTCGGACAGACCGTCTCGGAAGCCGCGGCGGGGGTCATTTCGATTGTGAACAACAATATGGCCGACGCATTGCGGGTGGTATCGGTCGAACGCGGCCACGACCCGCGAGAGTTCGGCTTAATTGCGTTCGGCGGCGCCGGCCCGCTTCATGCCGTTGCGCTAGCGGAAGAACTCGATGTTCCTGAAGTCGTGATCCCACCGATACCAGGCGGCTTCTCAGCCCTCGGTCTTGTCGGCACCGATATCCGTCGCGATTACGCCAAGACCCATTTCGCGCCGCTCACAGGGACGGAACCGGCGCAACTCGCGGCGCTCTGGGACGAGATGATCGAGAGTGCAAAAGCGATGCTAACCAACACCGGCGTTCCGGAAGATCAATGGGTCTTTCAGCGCTCCGCAGACCTGCGCTATGCGCGCCAAGCGTACGAACTGAACGTTCCGCTCGAAGGCGAACGCGTCGATCACGGCAGCCTTAAGAAACTCGCGGACGGCTACCATGAACGCCATGCGCAGACATACGGCCACAAGAACGAGGCAGAGTCTGTCCAAATTGTGACTCTGCGTCTCACCGCGACGGGCCAACTCCCGAACCTTCCCATCCGACAGAAGACGACCGACGGACGCGACTCCTTTAAAGCCAACCGGATGGCGTGGTTCCCCAAGACCGGCAACATCGAGACACCCGTCCTTAATCGCGACCGATTTGCGGCGGGCTCGACAATAAAAGGCCCCGCGATCATTGAATCGTTAGACAGCACAATCGTCATTCCGCCTGGCTGGCGCGGCCGCGTCGACGCGCGCGGCTTTATCCGCATTACCCGCGGGGAGGAAACGCAATGAGGTACGGTACGCCCATCCTTCGACAGGCTCAGGATGAGGGCATTTTGGCACGTTGTTCGTGTAGATACCTCAACCTGAACCTGTCGAAGGATGAGGTTACCGGAGATCACGGCAATGCCTGACACATCGCCAAACAGAAGCAAGACCGATCCCGCAACGTTCGAAGTGGTCAAGAACAGCCTGCTCAAGGCGGCCCAGGAGATGAAGATCGTCCTCGCCAAAACCGCCTATTCGCCAGTCCTGAAAGTCGCGGGCGACTATTCCTGCGGCATCTTCGACGCGAAAGGCGACATGGTGGCGCAAGGCCCGGATCTGCCAATCCATCTCGGCTCGATGCCAGACGCAGTGCGCGCGGTGATCCAGGCCTTTGGCGACGATATCCATGACGGCGATGTGTTCATTCACAATGACCCCTATTTCGGCGGCTCGCATTTGCCGGACGTCAATGTCGTCGGCCCCGCCTTCTATGAAGGCCGATTGCTCGGGTTTGGCTGCGTGCGCGCTCATTGGCCGGATATCGGCAGCGCCACTCCGGGCAGCTACGGCGCGGTGACGGAAGTCTATGGAGAAGGTCTTCGACTTCCTCCAGTGCGCATATACGACAAAGGCGAACTCGACCGGAACGTCGAGGCGATTATACGGGCGAATGTCCGCACACCCGACGAGCGTTGGGGCGACCTCAGCGCACAGATTGCCTCCAACCGACGGGCGAGCCAGCGATTGTCCGATTTGGCCGCTAAATACGGCGGCGAGCGGCTTACGGAAATCATGCAGGAAGTCCTCGACTACTCGGAGCGCATGATGCGAGCCCTCCTGGCAGAGCTGCCGGACGGCGAAGGAAGTTTTGAGGACTTTTGCGACGGCGACGGTATCGTCGAGCAAGGCGAGACAGAAGACGCCGCTTTTACCATTCGTATGAAAATCGCGAAGCGCGGCTCGGAGATCGAAGTCGATTTCGGCGGCACCGCCCCCGCCGTGCCGGGCCCGATGAACGCACCGCTCTCCGTCACAGCGTCCGGCGTCTATTGTTCACTCAAAATGATTGTCGATCCGGACGGCCTCATTCCCGCCAACTCTGGTACCTGGCGGCCGATCAAGGTAACGGCCCCCGAGGGCTCGGTCGTCAATGCGGCGTTCCCATCGCCCGTCGTCTACGCCAATCACGAGATGTCTCACCGTGTGGCCGACATGACATTTGGGGCGCTCGCCGACGTCATGCCCGAACGCGTCATGGCATGCAGCCAAGGCACGTCGGCCATTATGACTTTCGGCGGCGTCGATTACCGGACAGGCGGTCGATATGTTAGTTACGAATCCGTAAAGGGCGGATTTGGTGCACGTCCCAATAAGGATGGCATCAACGCCCTCTCCTCCGGCATCGCCAATACCATGAACACGCCGATCGAAGCGCTCGAAATGAGTTTCCCACTGCGCGTCGACTGTTATGAGCTTATCCCGGACAGCGGCGGGCAAGGAAAGTACCGCGGCGGCCTCGGCACCCGGCGTGCCTGGACCGTCCTCGAGAACACCGCCCGTGCGACCGTCTGCATGGAACGCACCAAATCGCCCCCCTTCGGTGTCGCTGGCGGCGGAAACGGAAGCCCAAGCAAAGCCACGCTTAAACACCCCGACGGCACGGAACGCGTCCTCCCAAGCAAGGGGGCTTTCGATGTCCCCGCCGGCGGCCAAGTGATTATGGAGTCGCCCGGCTCCGGCGGCTATGGTCACCCGCAGGAGCGGGACGAGGCCGCCACAGAGAATGACCTCAAAGACGGATACATCACCGGCAAATCATAGGATACGAAACATGACAAACGCAGCCGAAACCAAAACCATGACCGCCGGTGAAGCCGTCGTCGACGGCCTCGTCCGCAATGGGATCGATACTTTGTTCTGCTTGCCTGGCATTCAGAACGATTTGTTCTTCGACGCCCTGCACGCACGCACGGATGAAATCCGCCCCATTCATACACGGCATGAACAAGCGGTCGCTTATATGGCACTTGGCGCGGCGCAAGCGACGGGGAAGCCGTCGGCATTTTGCGTCGTCCCCGGTCCCGGTTTCCTCAACGCATCAACGGCGCTCGCAACCGCCTATAGCATGAGTTCAAAGGTTCTAGCACTGCTTGGCCAAATTCCGTTGGCCACGATCGACCGCGGCTACGGCCTGCTTCATGAGATCCGCGACCAGATGGGTATCCTCCGCACAATGACGAAGTGGGCGGAACGCATCGAAGGGCCGACAGAGGCTGCCCGGCTCACCCAAGAAGCCTTTCGGCAACTTGGTGCCGGACGCCCCCGTCCCGTCGGGCTTGAGTGTCCGATGGATGTTTGGGGCCGCGCGGCACCGGTCACGCCGCCTAGCGGGCCGGCCGAGGAAACGGTCGTCGACGTCGATATAGACAAGGTCGAAGCTGCCGCGAAGATGCTCGGCGCTGCGAAGAATCCGATGATCGTCGTCGGCGGGGGTGCACAGGAAGCCAGTGCTGAAGTCCGTGAAGTCGCCGAGATGTTGGAGGCGCCGGTCTGCAGTTTCCGCCTCGGGCGCGGTGTCCTGGATTCCCGACACCACCTATCGATCACCATGCCAACGGGTCATCGCCTTTGGAAGGATGTCGACGTCGTGCTCGGAGTCGGCACGCGTATGCAGCCCCACCAGCAGCTTTGGGGCACGGACAGTGACTTGAAGATGATCCGTATCGATCTTTCCGCCGAAGAAATGGACCGGATCAACAAACCGGATATCGGTATCGTCGGTGATGCCGCCACCGTCCTGACCGCTTTGGCCAACGCTCTGCCGAAACACAACGCAAAACGGGCCTCGCGGAAAGACGAGCTGGACGAAGCCCGCGCCAAGACGATGGAGATGCTCGCTCCCCTCGCGCCCCAGTTGGCGTATATCGACGCTATCCGAAATGCATTGCCGGAGGATGGCGTCTTCATCGACGAGCTCACGCAGGTCAGCTATATCAGCCGCCTCGCTATGCCGGTTTACAATCCGCGGAGCTTTATCGCTTCCGGCTACCAAGGCACGCTCGGTTGGGGGTACGCGACCGGTCTCGGCGCCAAGGTCGCACGTCCAAATACACCCGTCCTTTCGATCAACGGTGACGGCGGATTCATGTTCAACGTCCAGGAGCTGGCGACCGCTGTACGGCACAACATCAACCTTGTCGCTGTGGTCTTCAACGACGGGGCTTATGGCAATGTTCAACGTATCCAGAAGCTCAGCTACGGTAACCGAACGATCGCGAGCGACCTTACCAATCCCGACTTCTGCAGATTGGCAGAGAGTTTCGGCGTGGCGGGACTGAAAGCGACCTCACCGGAGCAATTGCAGGACCGGATCGAAGAAGCCTTCAAGATGGATGCGCCGGTCCTAATCGAAGCGCCGGTTGGCGAAATGCCCGATCCGTGGAGCTCGGTCCTCAACCTGCCGCGCGTACGCGGTTGACGCTAAGCTGCCTTTACCATTCCCGGATTTTGTTCTGCCAATAACGGCAGGACCATCCGGCCGAAGCGCTCGGCCTCTTCGTGGTGCAGATAGCCAGAGAGGCAATAGGAATGGCAACCAGCATCGATAAAGCGCTGCAGCGTCGCCGCACATTGCTGTGGATTGCCGACGACGGCGATCCCGGCACCCCGGCGGAACCGCGTCAGGCCCGTCCAAAGATGGGGTGCGATCCAAAGCCCCTTCTCCGCCGCCAATTGTTGGACGCGCTGATTGGCAACAGATTCCGATGTGTCTTTCTTTAGAAGTTCACGAGCCGCTTCCGGAATATTTCGGATCAGACGGTCGGCCGCCTCCATCGCCTCTTCCTCCGTCTCGCGGCAAATGATCTGGAGACGCATGCCAAAACCGATATCGTCCCGCCGGCCGTGCACCGCCGCACGTTCACGAATATCCTTGATGTTCTCCTCAATCCGTTCTGGTGTATCGCCCCAAAATAAATGCACGTCGGAATGCTTGGCGGATAGATTCCATGCTTCTTCCGAACCGCCGCCGAGATAGAACTTCGGATATGGCTTTTGCACCGGTTTCGGTAGGATCGTCGCGCCTTTCAATTGATGGAACTGTCCTTCGAAATGCAGCGGTTCGTCTGCCGTCCACAGCGCCTTCAGGATTGTGACCTCTTCATCCATGAGCACGTAACGGTCTTCTTTCTTGTACTTGATGCCTTCTTCCACGATCTCAATTTCCGACTGCCCCGCGATCAGGTTGACGCAGATGCGACCGTTCGACATCACATCGAAGGTTGAAATCATCTTCGCCAAGAGAACCGGGTTGACGTATCCAGGTCGCGCCGCGATCAGCGGTTTGATCTTGGAGCTGTCCGCCGCCAAGAAAGCGCCGAGGATATAAGCTTCCCAACACTGGCGTCCGACCGGCGTCAGAAGATATTCGAAACCGGCTTTCTCCGCCGCCTGCGTTACACGCCGAAGATGATCGTCGCTGACGTCGATTGTCGCCGACGGATCTCCAAAAGCTTCACTGTCACCACTGGTCGGGACGAACCAACCAAATTCGAGTGGGCGCATGCTTATCTATCCCGCTGTTGTGTTGCGTAGTGATTTACGTCGCGACCCAGCGTCGTCTATTCCCGATCGATCCAACCGCCGCCGAGCACGCGCTCACCGTCATATGCGACGCAAGCTTGTCCTGGTGAGACGCCGTATTGCGGCTCGACAAATGTCGCTTCCAGGCGGCCGTCCTCCGTTCTTGTCAGCCGTGCCGGTTCCGGGTCCATCGTCGAGCGGATTTTTACCGCACATTCGACACCGTCGCTGTCGAACGGCGTCGACAGCCAATTCACATCAGAAAGTTTGACCGACGGAACGGCAAGCGCTTCACGCGGACCGGCGACGACCCGATGGGTCTCGGGCTCCAGCCGGACGACATAGAGTGCTTCCGCCTGGCCACCGATATCGAGACCCCGACGCTGACCGATGGTGAAATTGATAATACCGTCATGTTCACTAAGGACATTGCCCTCAAGATCAACGATTTCGCCTGGCTGGATTGCTTCCGGCCGCAATCGTTCGACAATTCGCGCGTAAGAGCCATTCGGCACGAAACAGATATCCTGACTATCCGGCTTTGCCGCAACCTGCAGATCAAAACGCTCGGCAATCTCCCTCGTCTCTGTCTTCGGCCGCGCGCCGAGCGGAAAGCGGAGCAGTTCAAGCTGCGCGCTCGTCGTCGCAAACAAGAAATAGCTCTGATCGCGCGTGTGATCGACGGCGCGGTGCATCTCCGGGCCGTTCGCGCCATCCTCGCGGCGCACATAATGGCCGGTCGCCAAAGCGTCGGCACCCAGGTCCCGGGCGGTTCCCATAAGGTCGCGAAACTTAACCGTCTGATTGCAGCGTACACAAGGAATCGGCGTCTCGCCGCGTGCATAGGCGTCTGCGAAGTCTTCCATCACGCTTTCGCGGAAGCGGCTTTCGTAATCCAGCACGTAATGCGGGATATCGAGACGCGAGGCGACATTGCGCGCATCATGAATATCTTGGCCCGCGCAGCAGGCGTTCTTTCGCTGGATCGCTTCACCGTGATCATAGAGCTGCAAGGTAATTCCGACGACGTCATAGCCGGCTTCCACCATCAAGGCAGCCGTAACCGAAGAGTCGACACCGCCGGACATAGCGACGACGACACGGGTGTCTTGCGGGTCTTTTTCAATACCGAGCGAATTCATGGCGGCAATATGAGTATCCGCACCGGGATACGCAACGGCTAAAGCCGACGTAAGATTTCGGCGAGGCGCGCAAACGCCCGCGCATTCCGGACCATCGAAATCGGAACCGTGAAGTGGCCGTGGCTCCGTTCAAACAAATTCTCTGACGGAACACCCCATCGTTCTGCGAGGCGGCGCCCGCGCGCATAGGGCATCACATCATCGAAACGGCCGAGTTTCATAACGATCCGGGACGGATCCATGGCAGGTTGACCGGTCGGATTTGTGAGCAGTCGGACGCGCTGCAAACGCGTGTCGTCCCAGCCCGCCTTGCGCACGGATTCGCCAACACCAGCGTTCTTGCCGATGGAACCGTCGAAGCAAATCTCCCACATGTCTTCGCTGACGGCCGCCAAAAACAAAGCGTCCGGCCGCATATCCTGCGGCCAAAAATTCGCACGATAAGCGGCCAATTGCGCGGTTAGGCCCCCCATGCTGAGACCACCGATGGCGACCGACGTGCCATACCGTTCGCGGCACCAGCGGATCAAAATGGCCAGTTCGCGCAAATGCGTATCGAATAAGTTCAACTGCGCACCGGGCGCGCGTCCAAGAAACGGCTCGCCGCTCCACCGCCCGGGCTCGAGGCGGCGATTATGCCATGGTGCTTCGAGACGAATGACGCGGATACCCATCTCAGCCAATGGCGCCGTTTCGTCCAAAAACCGATCGCAAAGCTCCGTCTCTTCCCCCAACCCTTGACAGTACAGCAATGTCGGCGCGTTTGCGGCCTCGCGCGGTTCGAGAATCTTCGCCCAAGCCGTATCGCGCAGTACCCGCCCGGGCGCTGGAAAGCGTAGCCAAGATACGGAGCCCGCAAGAGACTCGACCTTATGGCTCACCTCGATCTCAGACGGCAACTCCGGCGCCGGATAGGCCGTATCCGGGTCTTCCAACCAGTTGCCATAGTCATCCTCGACCTCATCGGGATGCGGCGTGTCGAAACGAAGCGCGTCGACGCGGCGCCCCTTGATGAGAGGGGCGAACTTCGTGCGCTCACCCAGGAATGCCGCAGCGGCACGCCGGCGTTCCACCTCATATTGAACGAGCGCTTCATGACTGGCAGCCGTATCGCCGAAAAACACCGCTTCCCACGCATTGGCTGCCTGATATTTGCCACGTAACGCCGCACAGGTATCGCGTGTCAGCGCCATCGTAAACGACTCTTCCGCCCTATCCAGGCGACCGAGTTGCGCCTCCGCTTTAAACCGCGCGACGTCATTTTCAGATACTGTCGCCGCCGCCCACAGACGAGAAATCGGGAAGAGATACGAGCCCAACATTCGATACATCCATCTATCGAACCAGGGTTGCGCAAACAATCTCCCCGTCGGCCCTTCGAGAAGCCAATGTCGGCCTTTTACGCGCGGCAAATATGCAATTTCGGCCAAAGGCTCGTTTTCCAATAATTCAATGAGTTGGCGGCGCGTTTGAAAGAGACTGCTTACTAAGCCGCCTTGCGAGGCAAGAAAAGCTATTTCTCGAATCGTCCTATGTTATTCTTCGAGGATATCGGCCGTTCTACGGCCAATAATGTTTGGGGAGGAATATGTTGGAAAAAGCCATGGGACAACTTCGCTTGATCCATCCTGCCGCCGAAGACCAACCGGTCATGCATCAACTTGCTGCGCGACTGGACTCGCTCGAAGGCAAGCGGATCGGTTTGATCGATAATCGAAAACGTCATTCGGACGTCTTTCTGGCGCGCCTGCAGGAACTGTTCGTCGAAAAATACAAGGTCGCGGGATTCGAGTACTACACGAAAATCGGTGCCAGCGTCGCAACACCGCCGGAAATCATGGACGATTTGATATCCAAGTGCGACGCGGTCATACACGCAGTCGCCGATTGAGGTTCCTGTACGACGTGGGGTCTCCATGACGGTACAGAAGCCGAGAAGAAAGGTAAGCCTGCCGCAACCGTGCTGACGCAGGCATTTGAGACGTCGGCACGAACGCGGTCGAAAATCCTTGGGATGCCGAACCATCCGCAAGTGTTCGTGGATCATCCTCTGGCCAGTAAGACGGAAGCCGAAGTCAATGCGATGGCGGAAGCTGCTGTCGACGAAATCGCAAACGCCTTGCTACAAACGCCGGTCGCGGCATGAGCGCCACGCAAACCGCCGGTCCGGCAACCAGGATCGATATCGACAACGACTATGTTGCGGTGAACGAGTATTTTCACGAACAAGGTTGGAGCGACGGCCTACCGGTCATGCCACCGACCGAGGACGCGGTCGCAGCGATGATTGCGGGCGGTCCGCTGCCGGCCGACGAAGTGCTTGGCATCATGCCGCCGGTCGAAGGGACGGTAACGGTCGAGAAAGTCGCCGCGAATGCGGTTATGGCCGGCTGCCGCCCGGACTATTTTCCGGTCGTCCTGGCCGGTGTGAAGGCCTTGTTGCAACCGAAATACAATGTCGGCAGCGTCTCGACGACGACCGGCGGTGCCGCACCTTGTTTCATGGTGAGTGGGGCCATCGCGGACGAGATCGAGATCAACAGCGGTACAGCGTGTATGGGATCCGGTTTTCGGGCCAACGCCACCATCGGCCGGGCACTCCGTCTTGTCATCCGAAACATCGCGGGTGCAATCCCAGGCGAAATGGACAAAGGCACACTCGCTTTTCCCGGCCGCTATTCGTTCCTCTTCGCAGAAAACGAAGCGCGCAACCCATGGGAGCCATTGCGCGTGAACCGTGGCTTCGAGATGGAAGACTCAACCATTACCGTCATCGGTATTCGCGGTGTTCACTACATCAACGAAGGCGCGCAGGAGACCGGTCTCGGCAATCTGGAGACAATCGCCGGCTCGATGCGGCGCATGGGCCTCGTGAATTACCTCCACCAGTCGCACCGCACGGCCATCGGTGTCGTGCTTGGCCCAGAGCATGCGCACGAAATCGCCAAAGACGGCTTCAGCCGTCAGGACGTGCAGGAATATCTATTCGAGCACGCCCGCATGCCGGTGCGCGAATTGGCGAGCCGTTCTTACTGGAATTTCCGTAAATGGCCCGACGAATACGAAGAGAACAATCCGGACTTCATGGTCCCGATTGTCTACGCCCCGGAAGATTTCGTCATTTGTGTGGCCGGCGGCGATGGCCGGCACTCCGCCTGGCTCTCTTCCTGGTATATGACCCAGGCCGCGACGGAGAAGATCGAAAAATAGGCCTTTGTTCTTCATGGGTTGACTCTCAGCCACGATTCAGCGGACGATATACGCGAGGTCTGGAGAGAACAGAGGATGAGTTTTGGCTATCGCGCCAGGTAGCCTGCTCTCGTTAAATTCTTTCTCCGTCGCTCCGCTTGCGGAGGCGACGAATTTTGGATTTAGGCTGCGTGGAAACGCGCAAGCGATAGACACTGCAGTCGAAGAAGCAGGTCAGCTAAACGCCGACCGGCAACGTCGTGAAGTGGATGAGCTAGTCCGCTCCCCGGCGTTAATCGCCTTTGATTCCGAAGGGCGAACGGTCGAGACGTTGTTAAGTACCGGAAACGTATTAGACGTTTTCGTTTAAAGTTCTGCGCCGCGCCGGCAGCGCAGAACCCGTATAGCTTGCCTCGCTATTTTCCGTCGATCGCCGCCTGCATCAGCTCTAGGCGATCGTTGCCGAAATACATATCGTCCTTATCGATAAAGAAGGTCGGCGAGCCGAAGCCTTCGCGGGCGATGATTTCATCCGTCGTCTCGAAGAGTTTCCGTTTGATTGGCTCTTCGGCGATCTTTGCCATGAACGCTTCGCCGTCCATACCCGCGGCCTCGGCGATGCGCTGCAGAACGTCTTCCTGTGAGATATCCTTGTCGTCCGTCCAGTAGGCACTGAAACATCCGCGCGAATATTCCGAAATCTTTCCTTCTTCGATGGCAACGAATGCACCCCGAAGCGCCTTCACGCTATTCACGGGAAAAACGCTTGGTTTAATGAGGGTTATTCCCTGATAACGCGCCCAATCGTTCATATCTTTTCGGTAGTAGTTGTCCTTGGGCGGAACGGGATTCTCGCGGCGCTGATAGACGCTCGGGTTCACTTTGTTGAAAACACCGCCGACGAGGAACGGCTTCCAGATCAGCTCGGCGCCGTTCTTCTCGCAAAATTCCTCGATCCGGTCGAAGGCGAGATAAGTCCAGGGACTGGAGTAGTCGAAGAAGAATTCAACGGTTGTCATGGAATTTGTCCTCTATCGAAATTGATTCAGGCTGCTGCCATCAAGAAATATGGAAGCCAGAGCGGGATCGTCGATGCGTTGACTAAGCTGCGGGTTCGGTTTCGGTCTTCCTTAACTCCCGCAACCGCTGAATCGCTGCGTAGAGCGCCGGAATAAAGAAAATGCCAATGACGGTCGCAGCGACCATACCGAAGAAAACCACAAACCCGACGGACACGCGGCTCGCGGCACCCGCTCCCGAAGACAGCACCAGGGGCGAGACCCCGAGGATGAACGATAGCGCCGTCATCATGACCGCGCGAAACCGAAGACGCGCCGCCTCGAGCGCAGCTTCATTCGTCCCAAGACCAGATTCCCGGCGGACCTTCGCGAATTCAACGATCAGGATTGCACTTTTCGCCGCGAGTCCGATCAACATGACGATCCCGATCTGGGCATAGAGATTGAAGGTCAGGAACGGCAACAACATAATCGGCACCAAAGCGCCGAACATTGCAATCACCGTCGACAGGATGACCGACACGGGTGTCGTCCAGCTTTCGTATTGAGCAACCAGGAAAAGATAGGCGAAAGCGAGTGCCAGCGCGAAGATACCGGCAACCAGGGCGCCGGCTTCCAATTCTTGCAGTGCGGTCCCCGTCCAGGTCAGCCGGTACCCTTGCGGAAGTTTCTCCGCCGCCGCCTTCTCAATTGCGCCGATGGCCTCGCCTGTACTGACCCCAGGGGTCAAAGCGGTGTTTATATTCGCACTTTGGAATTGATTGTATCGCTTGATATTCAGCGGCCCAAGGATGGGGCGCACATTCACCAAGGTACGAAGCGGTACCATCTCGCCCCCTTAATTTCGGATGTAGAGCCGGTTAATATCTTCAATCGCGGAACGGTACTCAGCCTCCGCCTGAATCTTCACCCGATAAATTTTGCCGTTCAGGTTGAAGTCATTGATGTAGGCGGATCCGAAATTCGCCTGCAGTGTCGAAAATATCTCGCTTAACGATATGCCAAGAACCTGCGCTTTCTCTCGATCCACATCCAGAAACAGTTGCGGTACATTGGCTGAGTAGGTTGTAAAGGCGCGCTGAACTTCCGGGATTTGGTTTAGATGAAAAATAAAACTGCTGGCGACCGATGCCAATTCGCGCGGCGATCCCCCTGCAACATCCTGCAATTCCGCTTCAAGCCCACCGCTCGTTCCCAGTCCACTGATTGGCGGTAGCGGAAAACTAAAGGCGTTGGCATCCGGGATCGTAGCGAACCTACGGTTCAATTTTCCAAGGATGCTATACCAAGCCAACTCCCGTGTCGTGCGTTCCTCCCAAGAATCGAGAATGGCAATGACCAGCGCCACATTCGATGCGCTGCCGGCGATCAAGCTGACACCGGAGACGGAAATGACATCTGCAACCCCATCGATCTCCCGTGTCATATCGACCATTCGGGAAACGACGGCCTCCGTCCGCTGAAGCGAGGCACCGTCCGGCAACTGTACATCGGCAAACAGGACGCCTTTGTCCTCGATCGGCAGGAATCCCGTCGGCACTTTTTGAAACATCACGGCGGCCGCGGCTACGAAAAGTGCGAAGACGATGAGACTCAATAACAAGCGCCGCAGCATCAATCCGACGATCCGCACCTAACCATTACGAGTCCGATCAACCGCCTGCGAGAAAAGCTTGAGCGGCCCACCAAGCGATCCAGTCCCGCGGCGGAAAAGTATCGAAGTGAGCGCTGGGGCCAAAGTCAGCGCCATGATCGACGAAATAACCACGGCCACACAGATCGTCACCGAAAACTGTTGATAGAGCTGCCCGGTGACACCCGGCATAAATGCAACCGGCACGAAGACCGCCAACAGGACTAATGTCGTCGCGATCACGGGCCCCGTGATCTCCCGCATCGCTTCCAGCGTCGCCGAACGTGCATCGAGTCCGTCATCCGTCATGAGTCGTTGGACGTTTTCCACAACCACAATGCTATCGTCCACGACGACACCGATCGCCAAGATCAGCGCGAACAGCGTGATCATGTTGATCGTGAATCCGAGGATAAACAAAATCGCAAAGGTCCCGATCAAAGAGACAGGAATCGCCAATGTCGGAATGAGCGTCGAGCGCCAGTCCGCGAGAAACAGGAAAGTCACCGCGACGACCAGCACAAATGTGATGAACATTGTCTCCACGACTTCACGGATCGAGGCACGGACTGCCGTCGTCGTATCGTAAAGAATTTTGTATTCCATATCCGGCAGAAAACGCTGCGAGAGCTTCTCGAGTTCGGCGTAGACCTTATCCGCCACGTCGAGCGCATTCGCGCCCGGTAACTGGTAGACAGCGATCGCCGTCGACGGGAGATTGTTTAATTTTGCCTGCGAGGAATAGGTTTGCGAGCCAAGCTCGATCCGCGCCACGTCACGAAGGCGAACAAAAGATCCGTCGACGTTTGCTCGAAGAACGATATCGCCGAACTCCTCGACAGACGCGAGGCGGCCTTTCGCCTGGATGGTGAATTGGAACTGGGCGGATGACTCAAAGGGCGGTGCGCCCAATTGCCCCGCCGTTGCTTGTATATTCTGTTTGCGGATCACATCCGCGATATCTGATGTTGTCAGCTCCAACGCCGTCATTCGATTCGGATCCATCCAGATTCGCATTCCGTAATCGAGGGGTCCGAACTGCGAAACGCTGCCGACGCCTTCGATGCGGGACAGCGCACCTTCTAGATTTATCGAGGAGTAGTTGCTGAGAAACAGCGCATCGCGCGTTCTGTTCGGCGAGACGAGATTGATGACCAGCAGCATATTGGTGGATTGCTTTTGCGTGACGACCCCGTCTCGTGTGACGTCGTCGGGCAGCTGCGAGTTTGCGATCGCCACCCTGTTCTGCACATTGACCGCCGCGATATCGGGATCGGTCCCGACAGCAAACGTCACCTTTAGCGTGTAACTCCCGTCGTTACCGCTGGTTGACGACATATACAGCATATCGTCGACACCGTTCACACGGTCTTCAATCGGTGTCGCGACTGAGTCTTGTACGACCGAACTATTCGCACCTGAATAATTCGCGGTGACCTGGACTTGCGGCGGTGCGATATCCGGATACTCGGCTACCGGCATAAATGAGAGAGCGATCGAACCCGCGATCGTCATGATGATCGAGATGACGAAAGCGAACCGTGGCCGATCGATAAAGAAGGCCGAGATCATGCGTCAGCTCCCGGTCTTCGCTTCGACCGGATTTACGGTCATCCCCGGCCGGACCTTTTGGATACCCTGTACAATCACACGCTCGCCGGATGTGAGCCCTTCTTCAATGACCCAATCCGTATCGATCTGCCGTCCCGCCGTCACCCGGCGCAACTCGACCTTATTCTCGCGATCGATCACCAGCACAAAATAACCTTGGCTGTCTTGTTGGATCGCCGCCTGCGGCAACACATGCTTTGAGACCGAGAGCTTCTGGCGCACAACCACCGTCACAAATTGTCCCGGAATCAGGACCCGGTCCGGATTTGGAAACACGGCCCGCGCAACAACCGTATCTGTCGATTGGTCGACCGAGGGCGCAAGATAATCGAAGTTCCCGCCTAGCGGATACTTACTTCCGTCACCAAGGATCAACGATGGTGCCACGGGCGGGTTGTCGAGATCGATCCCCCGTTTTCGGGTATCGATGAGTTGCCGTTCACTCACCCTAATCACAACATAAATCGGATCGACGCTCGTAATCGTCGCCAAAGGTTCGCTGTTCGGCCCGACCAAGCTGCCCACATCGTAACGCGCCTGACTCACCTTACCAGCTATCGGGCTCATGATATCGGTATAGCTGAGATCAAGCTTTGCTTTTCTGAGCTCCGCCTCGGCAATCAAGACATTTGCGCGACCGGACGTGAGGGAGGCGCGTGCCTGATCAAGTGTCGCGACCGCGACGTCCCCGCGCTTCACCAGTTTGGATTTACGGGCAAAGTCCGCCTCAAGATTCTTCGCCTCGGCACGCGCAGCCGCCAGTTCCGCGGTCCGTTTCTGGACCGTGACCTCATACGGGGCTTTTTCGATCGAAAAGAGCTTCACGCCTTTTTCGATTTCCGCCCCTTCTCGAAATCCGCGCGTTTCAAGAAACCCCTCTACGCGGGCCCGAAGCTCCACCGTCTCTACAGCCTCGACACGGCCGACATATTCAGATTGCGGCGTGACATCGCGTTCGGCAACACGCTATACGATTACGCTTGGCGCGTCCTGCGCAGCCGCCGATGCGGCAAACGCCGTCACCCACGCAAGAAAACCAAGCGCGCTACCTTAAGAGATACAACCATGTTAGTCGCCCGTGTGATTAAGTCCCATTTGCCAGAAATCGACTTCCAAACGTGTCGCCTTGCCGAACGTATCAGCGAGAGAATCAAACCGGCCGGGGCCAGCGCGGCGCGCCATGAGATCGTCCAGGAAAGCGACTTCATCAGTCGCGACAGCCTGATAATCCTCACTCGCGTACATTTCGATCCATGCGCCGTAAGGATTGCCATCTGTCAGCGTTGCGGGATCCGATGTGAGCCGAGCACCAATCTCAGCATAACCGACGATGCAAGGCGCCAAGGCGATATGCAGATCCAGCAAATCACCCGACATACCACGTTCCAGGACAAATCGCGTATAGGCCATGCAGGCAGAATCTTCCGGTGCGGCTTCCATATCGGATTCGCTGAGATTCCATCCTCGGCAAAATTCGACATGCAACGCCATCTCCGTATCAAGGATCGCCGACATGCCCGCTCCAGCCTGGCGCATATCCGCCAATGTATCAGACTTATAGACCGCGAGCGCATAGGCCCGCGCAAATTGAATGAGGAACAAATAATCCTGAATGAGGTAATGCCGGAAGGCTGCCTCCGGTAAGGTTCCGTCCGCGATCCCGGCAACGAAATCATGATGGGTATAACGTTTCCAATCTTCGGCACAGGTCGCTTTTAACCGTTCGAACAGTGAATTCGCGCCGTCCATATCTTCTAATCCATCATCATGTTTCGCGTTGCGCCAGGCAGGCTGACACGCAGTCCGTCCAGCCCTTCCGCAATCGTCATCTGACAGCCGAGGCGCGAAGTCCGCGTCAGTCCAAAAGCGAGGTCCAACATATCCTCTTCGTCTTCAGACGGCGTCGGCAGTTTTCCATACCAATCCTTATCGACGATCACATGGCAGGTCGAACACGCCATGCAACCCTCGCAGGCGCCTTCGATATCGATATCATTGGCGTGGGCTATTTCCAAAACGCTGTCGCCGACCGGCGCCTCGACGGTTCGCTCGGTGCCGTCGGGATATACGAATGTCATACTTGGCATGATCTACGATGCGGCCCGTTTTGCGAGACCGCTCCAAACTTCAATAAACTTATCGACTTCCTCGACGGTGTTCTCGAAACCGAGGCTAATTCGAATGGCACAGCGTGATAGCGCGCTATCGACGCCCATGGCTTCAAGGACGTGGCTTTCCGCAACTTTTCCAGACGAGCATGCAGAACCCGCGCTGACGGAAACGCCTGCCAGGTCCAAGGCCATAATCTGGGTTTCCGCATCGACTCCCGGCAATGCGATCAGGGAGGTATTCGCGATACGGGGTACGTCTTCGCCAAAGACGACCGCCTCCGGAACCGCGGCTTCGGCGCGGCGTTCGAGCAATCCAATCAAATTCGCGATCCGCCCAATTGTGAGCCGTCGTTCCGCCGCTTGTTTCGCCGCAACACCAAACCCGGCGATACCCGCGACATTCTCCGTACCGCCGCGATGACGACGTTCTTGCCCACCGCCATGAACGAACCGCTCGACTTCCATACCCTCCGCCAGTATGAGAGCGCCGACGTCCTTGGGACCGCCGATCTTGTGGGCGGATATTGTGGCCATATCCGCACCGAGGCGCTCCATATCGAACGGAATTCGCCCAACCGCCTGCACGGCATCGCAATGGAACAATGCGCCAGCGGAATGCGCTCTCTCGGCTGCCGGTTTTACCGGTTGGATAACGCCGCTCTCGTTGTTCGCGGCCATAACCGAGACAACGACAAACCGTCCGCGCCGCTTGAGCATCTCCGACAACGCGTCCAAATCCGTCACGCCATCGGCAGAGACAGGTATACGGTCGTCATCCGGCGCGACCTCGAGCACGGATGGATGTTCGATTGCCGACGCGAGAACTTGTGGACGGCCACACCCCCGGAGCGCCTGATTGTTCGCTTCGGTGGCGCCACTGGTAAAAATGACGTTTTCCGGTTTGGCACCGACCAATTGGGCGACTTGTGCTCGTGCCTCTTCCACCGCAGCTCTGGCAACGCGCCCCTCAGCATGGACCGAGGACGGATTACCGTACGTCTTCAGAGCGGTGGCAACAGCCTCTGCCACTTCGCTCGAAACCGGTGCCGTCGCGTTGTGATCGAAATAAGCCATTCGGACAGTCGATGCCGGAGCGAATACCGCTCCGCCGTTGAAGATATCTACGCAGCCGTCCCGCCGATGGACAGGTTGTCACGGCGAACGCGGCCTTCCACAACATCGTACAAGGTTACGGAATTGAGGAACAAGTGAATCTGATCACTCAGTTCGTCCCAAAGGTCGTGGGTGAGACATTTTTCGATCCCGCCCGTACAGCCACGCGGGGTTCCCGGCGCACATCTTGTTGCACGCATCGGTTCGTCGACTGCCGCGATCACATCCGAAATCGGCATCTCTCGGGAGTCTTTCGATAGCAAGTAACCGCCACCCGGCCCCCGGACACTTTTTACCAGTTCGGCCCGACGCAATTTTTGAAATAGCTGCTCAAGGTAAGACAGGGATATGCCCTGCCGATCCGCCACATCCGCTAAAGCGACAGGCTCTCCGTCGCTGTGTTTCGCGAGATCGACCATCGCCATTACGGCGTACCGGCCTTTCGTCGTCAGTCTCACGATATCGGTCCTTCAATACATAGACTTTATGGCTACTTAATATAGCGCATATTGCGGGTTTGACCGCCCGCAATATCAACATATTGAAAATACGTTATATTTTGGGTTGTGCAGGATCACGTGTGACGCTGTCGGGGAAATCCGCGCCTTCAAGTGATTCGCCTTGAGTGGGCGATTGGCTCTCAAGCTCTTCCACACGCGCCTTGAGCGTTGTCACTTGATCCATCAGTCCTTCAAGCGCACGTGCGATCGGATCGGGTATATCGCCGATCGGCGTGCCGTACGGCGAAAATTCGGCGCCGGCATTATCCGTCGACCGGGGAATTGCCCGTCCGGGTATACCGACCACCGTTACCCCTTGCGGCACGTCTTTGGTGACTACGGCATTGGCACCCACCCGCGCACATCGCCCAACAGTCACGGGTCCGAGAATTTGCGCACCAGAGCCGACGATCACATCATCTTCCAAAGTCGGATGCCGTTTCTGGTTGCGCTGACTATCGGAATCGATCGAAGGCGCCACACCGCCGAGCGTCACATCGTGATACAGTGTCACACGATCTCCAATTATCGCGGTCTCGCCGATAACGGCACCCATGCCGTGATCGATAAAGAATCCGCTCCCGATAGCGGCACCGGGGTGAATTTCGATACCCGTCAAAAACCGACCGAGCTGCGATATTGTACGTCCCAGCAGTTTGAGGTTTCGCCGCCATGCCCAATGCGCAGCGCGATGCAGAACGATCGCGTGAAATCCGGGGTAACACAGGACGATTTCAAGCCAAGAACGGGCCGCCGGATCACGCTCCTTAACGCCTCGAATATCTTCACGCATTGCCTTGAACATCGTCCGGTCCACCTAATGTATCTACCGAAGCGGCGGGGCAATAAATGCGACCGCCGCGCAACTACCGACTCTTTCGGCAATATACCGGAAATTTCCGGGTTTCATGCCGGGCATTGGTTGGATATAGATATCCTGGCTTTCCGGGTCAACCGGGGGGCAACACGCCGATTCTGTAATTCGAAGAGTGAGTTCCGGACACTTCCACCCGTAATTCGCTCGAAACAACGACGAGTATCATGCCAGAAGTCATTATAAACGGCCCCGACGGCAGACTAGAATGCAAGTATCAGCCAGGACGAGAGCCCAACGCGCCGATCGCTTTGATGTTGCACCCGCATCCGCAGCACGGCGGGACGATGAACAACAAGGTCGTCTACACGTTGTACCAAATTTTTCTTCAGCGTGGTTTCGCTTGCATGCGGTTCAATTTTCGCGGCGTCGGCAGGTCTCAAGGGACATTTGCGCGCGGCGAAGGCGAACTCTCTGACGCCGCCGCCGCCCTCGATTGGCTCCAGAGCTATAATGAAAATGCACCGCAGTGCTGGATCGCCGGTTTCTCGTTTGGTGCGTGGATAGGAATGCAGCTCCTGATGCGGCGGCCGGAGATCACATCCTTTGTGTCCGTCGCACCACCGGCCAATATGTACGACTTCAGTTTTCTAGCGCCCTGCCCTTCATCCGGCCTCTTCCTTTCCGGAGATTTGGATGACATCGTACAGCCGGACTCAATCGAAACCTTGGTTGGAAAACTTCGCCAGCAACGCGGAATTGAGATCGACCATCATACGATTGGCGGTGCGAACCACTTCTTCCACGAGAAGTTGGAAGAACTCGAGCAGACCGTCGGTGAATATTTGGACCGGTCCATGGTCGAACACGCCGAACAAGCTGTGATCGGTTAAGCCGCCCGAAATAAGACACCGCCGATTTGCGGCTTCGAGACGCCCGTCGTTTCGGGAAAGCTTATCGGCATGCCCTTTAGTGTCCGGCAGGCGAGAAACGCAAACGCTTGCGCTTCGATCGCGTCGCCATCCCATCCGGCCGATTCCATTGGCTCGACCGCCACGCCAAGCGCATCGCGTAATCCCGCCATCAGTGCCGGATTTCGACGACCGCCGCCGCAAACGATCCATCGTTTCGGCTGTTCGGGAAAATGCTGACGTGACATCGCGATGGATTCGACACTGAACTGCGTAAGTGTAGCCGCACCGTCCTCGACGAGCATCGGCTCCACCGGAGAAGGATCGAAATCGTTGCGATCTAGCGATTTCGGCGGCAATCGCTCGAAATAAGAATTGTCGAGCAGTTGGGCCAATACCTCTCTATCCACCTTTCCGCGCTTGGCCAGCGCACCATCTCGATCCATCGGCTTACCGATATTTCGGTTGGCCCAGTCGTCTATCAGCGCATTACCAGGGCCGGTGTCGAAAGCAATGAGTGCATCGTCATTGCCGATAAACGTTACATTCGCGACACCGCCAATATTCAAGATCGCGATGGGAAGGTCGCGGTCGCCGAGCAACGCCGCATGAAAGACCGGCGCGAATGGCGCACCTTCGCCGCCATTGGCGACATCCGCCGATCGGAAATCAGCCACAACGTCGATTCCAATCTCTTCAGCCAATAACGCGCCGTCGCCGATCTGCCACGTGAAACGCTGATCGGGTTCATGGTGTATTGTGTGACCGTGGAAGCCAATCACATCGACCGCCTCCGCACGGACATCTGATTTCGCAAGTAATCGACTAACGGCCTTGGCATGTAAGAGAGTCAGCTCCCGCTCGACTTCATCGATCTCCGAACTTCGATCTTTCCGGCCCAAAATCGCGCGCAGGCTATTGGCAAACTCCGGCTCGTAGAATTCCGAATGGAAAGAAATTGGACGGACCGACCGATCACCATCGGTCTCGACGATCGCAGCGTCAATTCCGTCAATTGACGTGCCGCTCATCAATCCAACTGCGAGCAATTTCACCTCCTCGATAGACGACTCCGTCGCGTTGTCGCGCGTCACCTATTGTGCTAAACGGTGCGCCCTTCGATCAAGCATACAACCTGTGAATATCATGAGTACGCCAAAATCCGATTTTCTGCGAGTGGTGAAAGAACGAGGTTTCTTCCATCAAGCGACCGACTTTGATGCGTTGGACGAACTGGCTGCGTCGGACGGATTGGCCGGGTATATCGGGTTCGATGCGACAGCGAGCTCCCTACATGCCGGCAGTCTCGTCCAAATCATGTTGCTCCGTTGGATGCAGAAATGCGGTTTGAAACCGATCGTCCTGATGGGCGGCGGAACCAGCAAGGTTGGCGACCCATCCGGCAAGGACGAGTCGCGCCAACTGCTGACGACGGAAGACATCGCCAACAATATTGCGGGTATTAAGAGTGTCTTTCAGAAGTTCCTGACATTTGGCGACGGCGGCACCGACGCCGTTATGGTGAACAACGCCGACTGGCTCGACAAATTGCAATACATCGAGTTCCTCCGCGACTATGGACGGCACTTTTCCGTCAATCGGATGCTCACCTTCGATTCAATTAAGATGCGGTTGGAGCGCGAGCAGCCCCTGTCGTTCCTCGAGTTCAATTATATGGTGCTCCAGTCTTACGACTTTCTGGAATTATCGCGCCGCCACAATTGCCGTTTGCAGCTCGGTGGCTCCGATCAATGGGGGAATATTGTCGCGGGCGTTGAATTGGGCCGCCGGGTCGACGGTACGCAGCTATTCGGTTTGACGTCCCCGCTGCTCACAACGGCGAGCGGCGCCAAGATGGGCAAGACCGCAAGCGGAGCGGTTTGGCTGAATGCCGACATGCTATCGCCTTACGATTACTGGCAATACTGGCGCAATACCGAAGATGCGGATGTCGGTCGATTTATGCGCCTCTTCACTGAATTGTCGCTCGACGAAATTACCGAGATTGAAAAACTCGAAGGCGCGGAGATCAACGAAGCAAAAATTAAGCTCGCGAATGAAGCCACGCGCATGTGCCACGGCGACGACGCAGCCCAGGCCGCCGAAGAGACCGCACGCCGGACATTCGTCGAAGGCGGTAGTGGCGAAGACCTCCCACGCGTCGAAATCGGAAAGGATCGGTTATCAAGCGGCGTTCCGATTTATGAGTTGATGCGAGAGGCCGGTTTGGCGAAGAGCAACGGCGAAGCGCGCCGTCTTATAAAGGGTGGCGGTGGGCGATTGAACGATACGGTGATTTCGGAGGAGACGGCATCGGCCACCTTGGATGACCTCAACGCTGAGGGCGTCCTGAAGCTATCGGCCGGTCGCAAACGTCACGCGTTGGTCGTTCCCAGTTAGACCGGAACGCTAATTGTCTCGTTTTTCAGGGACCGCGCTCGGCGACGGTTCTGTATCGCCACCAATCGCATCGAAGAGCTTTCTCAGGAATCCCGGCGCGAGCGCGGACAATGGATTGACCGCGATTGCCGGATCTTCCAAGGGACCGTTCACCGCATAACTCGCTGCAAAGATCCCCTCGTTTTCACCGCCAGTCAGTATGGGACCTAAGATCGGTATTTGTCCCAAGACCCGGTTCACCGTGTAGGCCGGTACGACCGTGCCTTTCAGTTCCGCGATATCTTCCTCAAGATCCAACGCACCTTCGACGGTTATGCCTATTGAAGAACCGTAGGCGCGTGACCGCTCCACCCGGAGCAGCTTATTCGAATAGGCAAACGTTCCATCAAACGCGACAAACTCAAGGCCGCTCTGCAAGGCATCGAATATACCTGTCAAAGACGCGACCTGAAGCAGGCGTGCCAATGCGGGCGCTTTGGTGAGTTTGTAGTCGGAGAGCTTGAACGACCCACTGAGCGGTTCGTCTTGTCCGCGCCGTTGTCCCGTCACCGACAATTCGCCGCCTTCAAGCTTATCGCTCCAACCGAGCATCCGTAGCGTCGCACCGGCATCATTCGACCTGATTTCTAAAGCATGTCCCGCTTGACTAGGTGCGTAATTGACTTGAAGAGACTTACCGTCGCCCAAACCCGCGTCCATCGACAACATATCGATCTCTCGACCGATAAGACGCATTTGCCCTTCCGTGCGACCGAGGCCAAACTTTGGTCCGGTACGCAAGCTGTCGACATTCATATCGATATAAATTTGCTTTGTTTCCGCAACCGCATTTCGGGCGACTTCGCGGCCCTCCCTCTGGTCGCCAATCAAAAGCGGTTCAATGTCGAGGCGCGAACCATCGAGCCGGACAAGAAATTCTCCATCCGATAATTGTGATACTTGTCCCCGAATATCGGTCTTACCGACCTTGAATTTTGAAAAATCCGCTTTCCATCTTCGAAAGTTTCCGCCTTCAAAGTCCAGCTTACCGATGGCTTCCATGTCGCCGGCGATTAAGTCGAAGCGGTCGATACGTGCACTACCGTCCGCTAAAGATGTCATACCGAACCGGACGGTGCCGGGCTGACCTGCCGGCTTAATCCATCCGATCTCCGGAACAGACAAGACAACATCGTTCAAGTTGCCTGAACCGAGCACCTCGGTCCGACCGTCGCCAAACCGGCTAACGATCAAATTCATTTCCGTACGGCCGCCAAAAAAGGGCATATCCGGCAGACCTAATCGGCTGAATTCCGGCGCGCCGAGTTCGCCACTCAATATATAACGACTTCGAAAGTCCTCGCTCGCGACAAAAACTTCATGCCAGTCGACCGACAAAGGAACACCGTTCATCTCTACCCGGCCGCCAACTTTCAACACTTTGTTGGAGAGCTTTAATTCCAAGTCGGAGTTCGAGAGTTGGAACCCAAATGGACCGGGCTTCATACTGACGCCACGCATATTTGCGGCGCCGACGACATTCACTTGGTTCAATTTAACATCGGCCCGGAGCGGAAACCGAAAGCCCAATCGAGCCGCCATTTCACCGCCGACGGCCGCGGGATCAATCCCGACTTCACCTACAAATCCGAGAGGCTTGCGGTTGGCGAGCGACAATGCGGTCGCAAGTGGACCACGCGCCACCAAATCAATCGATATGCGTTCTTGATCAGTGTCGAGTTGCGACAATTGGACGACACCATTGTCGATATCCAAATCTATCAAACTTCCGCGAGCGACGTCTAAGTCGAGCCGATCTCTGGTAAATGTTGCGGTTCCTTCGATGTTTCGGACCTTTGGAAAGCCGTCAAAGTACGCGACTTCCAAATCGCGAAACTCGAGCCCACCCGATAGCGTCTGTATCCGCAAACCATCCAACATTTGCAGAGGGGTTTGCGCCACGAGCTTTAACGATGCCTTGTCGACGATGCCTTTACGAATGTTTGTCGTCACCCACTTGCGCGCTTCTACACCGAGCGATGTCGGCCATAATTTATCGAGAGTCGCCATGTCGATATTCGAAGCCGTGCCGTTAAGACGCGCACGAAGTTCATCGCCGATACGATGTGCCGACACATCTAAGCTGGCCAAGGTCTTGCCGAGACGAGCTTCGAAATCGGACACGATGACCCGCGAGAAAGCATTCTCTGTTTTTACATCGAATTGAATACCGTCAAACTGAATTGGGTTCGGCAATACGCCTGCGTAATGAACCAAACCGGCGCCTGTTTCGACACGCATCTCGAGATTTCGAACTTTTCCAAACGACGAAATCTGTCCCGACGCACGCGCGTCCAGGGATGCTTCAAATTGAACCTTATTCGTCAGCTCCGGCAACAGCGCAGAAAACTCATTCAGACGCACACCCGAAAGATTAACCGTCAGGTCATACTCGTTCTCCGCATTCACAATGACATTGCCCGCGAAGCTTCCAACGGCTCCCTTCAAATCAAACGCGACGGAATCAATAACGCCGGTGTGTTGCGCCGACACGCGAACTTGCCCTGAAATCGGCAGTGAGATCGGTTTCAGGATGCTTATTTCGGGTAACCGGGCCGCAAGATCGGATGGATAGAACTCGTCCAAGTCGACGGCAATGTCGATAACCGGCCGATCCGGCGAAAACACCGCATGCGCACGTAAACGACTGCGCCGCTTGCCAAAATCCAACCCCATAGAAGCGATCGCTTCGAGGCCGTCGGCTTCTCGGATAAGTTCGATATTCGTCTCCGGTGCATGCCACTTCGCCCCGGTTTGTAAATCGCTATACCGCAGATCAACATCCATAACCCGGATGGCGTCCAAGTAACCGAACGCCGATTCCAGGTCGCCCGGCTCCGAAAACTTTGCGATATAACCCGGAATATTGTCCGCAAATTCACGATCCGCGGCTTCATCTTTACCCGCGAAAAAGCCCATCGCGATACGACCGTCTTCGGCCCGTTCGACCGATGCGCTAAGGCCGTAAACTTCCAAATGCGTCGGCGCAATCAACCCCCGGAATAAGGCCGGTACGGAAAAACCGACGGAAGCCTCCGGCAGAGTCGCGAGAATTTTACCGCCGCTTCCCAAGATCGCCGCATTGTAGATGCGAATGTCGAAGGCATCGCCCCATCCGGCCCATACCAGTTCGGTATTCTGAATTTTCGCCTCAAGGGAAGCCGAGTCCGTACTGAGCGCCCTTTCGATATACGGCGTCGCGTAATCGAGCGGGATTGGCCCAGTCGACAAGCGCCAAAACAAAGCGACAAAGGCAATGACCACAACAGCCAATAGACCGCCGAGTAATTCAATGCCGATAATAAGTGCGCGTGGAATCACGACTCTTTATATTCTTGAACTCGATAAGCCATCATACAGATAACACGGCGAATTCATATGTATTTGAGAAATTGGCTACGAATTCAATGATATTCGACTTTGATGAAGATATCCTTCCTGCAGGCATCCATCCTGATCACACTGAACGCACAATCGAGAGATGGATCGCCAACGCGGAAGACAGCGCGTTTTGCGAGGCTGTCGCAAGCGACCAGCGTGGGCGAAAACTATTGGAAGCCGTTGCGGGAAACAGCCCCTTTCTCGCGCAGAATTTGCAACGGGATGCTGACTTCACCTGCCGGCTCTTCCGCGATGGGCCCGATGCAGCTTTCGCGGAGGTTCTGACCGCGGTCAATAGCGCGTTTGGCGCGATCAAAGATACCGGCAAGGTCATGGAGGCGCTCAGAGAAGCGAAACGGCATGCCTCTCTGACCATTGGTGTCGCGGATATCACGGAAGTCTGGGATGTCGACCGTGTGATGCTGAATCTATCCGATTTTGCCGACGCCACGATCTCTGCCGCGGCCCGCCACGCGTTGCGACAAGCCAGCGATGCCGGACGAATACCGCTGGCGGATCCGAACGATCCGGAGACGAGGTCAGGCTATGTCGTTTTGGCGTTGGGAAAACTAGGTGCCCGGGAGCTTAACTATTCGAGCGACGTCGATCTTATCGTCCTTTACGATCCCGAACGCCTGCCTCACGACGACCCTGATATGATCGGCGCCAACTACGTGCGGGTCACGCGTGATATCGTCAAGCTGCTGGAAGAGCGGACCGCGGACGGTTACGTGCACCGGACCGATCTGAGGTTACGACCGGACCCCGGCACAACGCCGGTCGCCATATCCACGATGGCTGCGGAAATCTATTACGAAAGCGTCGGACAGAACTGGGAACGCATGGCGATGATCCGGGCGCGGCCCGTCGCGGGAGATATCGAACTTGGCGAGGAATTCCTGCATCACCTGCGGCCGTTTGTTTGGCGCAAAAATTTGGATTTTGCCGCCATCCAAGACATCCATTCGGTGAAACGCCAAATCACGGCCCACCGTGGCGGCGGCACAATTGCGGTGAACGGGCACAATATCAAGCTTGGTCGCGGCGGTATCCGGGAGATCGAATTTTTCGCGCAAACCCAACAACTGATCTGGGGCGGCCGGAGTCCGGCGTTACGCGGTCAAAATCTCGAGAACGTTTTGGATGCGCTTGTCGAGCATGGCCGAATTGGGCAGGACACAGCAACCGATCTTCTGGCGTCATACCGGTATCTGCGTCGCATTGAACACCGTTTACAAATGATCGACGACAAGCAAACGCACGAGCTGCCGAAGACGGACGAGAAAGTCGAGGAAGTCGCCGTTTTTGCCGGTTACCCGGATGGTGCGGCGTTTCGAGAAGAACTTGTCGAGAATCTGCAAAGAGTGGAGCGACATTACGCTGCCCTGTTCGAAGATTCGCAAGACTTGGGGGCACAAGGCTCGCTCGTCTTCACCGGCAACGAACTACACCCCGACACCGAAGCCACCTTGCGTGACATGGGTTTCGATGACCCTGGCCGGATCTTCAACACAGTCCGGATTTGGCATCACGGGCGATATCGCGCAACGCGGAGCGAGCGGTCACGACAACTCCTCACCGAACTTATGCCGCAATTGCTCGGTGCGCTCGCGAAAACGGCCAATGCCGACATCGCATTCGTCAAATTCGACGAGTTCCTCGGCCGCCTTCCCGCCGGCGTACAGTTATTGTCTTTGATCCACGCCAATCCCGATTTACTCGACCTTATCGCCATGGTGATGGGCGACGCCCCATTGCTCGCGGATTGGCTAAGCCGTAATCCTCACCTGCTCGACTATGTCCTGACGGACGAGTTTGATAAGCCGGTTGAAGACGCGGAGACCATGCTTGCAGACCTCCAACATTCTCTCACGGAGGCGGATCACTTCGAGCATGTCTTAGACATCACGAGACGCTGGACGAACGATCATAAGTTCCGAATCGGCATCCAAGTTTTGCGCGGTGCGATCGATGCTGTAGCGGCCGGTCCAGGACTTTCTTCGGTGGCGGAAACGGTCATCAAAGTTCTCATGCCGACTGTCGAAACTGAGTTTGCGAAGCAACATGGCCAAGTCGCCGGCGGTACGCTGTCCGCCATCGCCTATGGAAAACTCGGCGGACGCGAACTGATGCACGGCTCTGACCTGGATATCGTATTCGTGTACGATCACGCGCCTGAAGTCGAGGCGTCCGATGGCCCCAAACCGCTTGCGCCAAGCGTATATTTCATGCGCCTTGCGCAACGAATCGTCAGCGCCATCAGCGCTCCGACCGGTGAGGGAAGACTCTACGAAGTGGATTTACGGTTGCGGCCCTCCGGTAACAAAGGCCCGATCGCGGTCCATATAGACGGTTATTTAGACTATCTGCAGAATTCTGCTTGGACTTGGGAGCACATGGCGCTCACACGCGCGCGGCCAATTTGCGGCAATGGAACGTTCCAAGATCGTATTCGCGCGGGCATAGCCGATATTCTCCAACAGGAACGCGATCGCGACACGCTGTTCTCGGATATCCAAGACATGCGCCAGCGGATGGCGAAAGAGCACAAAGGTGAATCCATTTGGGATATCAAACATCGCAGCGGCGGCCTGGTCGATATCGAGTTTGTCACACAAACATTGCAATTGCTTCACGCGTCATCTGCACCCGCAGTGCTTTCAACGTCCACGGCGGGCGCACTCACGCAACTTCGACAGGCGAAGCTACTTCAAGACGACATTGCAAATACGCTATTGTCGTCCCTTACATTATGGCAAAGCCTGCAATCGATCATCCGCTTAACCGGGCCGGAGCGTTTGGATGACGGAATCCCGCCCGCCGGTCAGACAAATGCGCTTTGCCGGGCCGGTGGCGTCGAAACCTTCGATCAATTGAAGGCGCATATGTCCGTTCAAGCCGAACAGACACGCGGGCTCTTTCAACATATACTCGCCTCCAGCGAATAATATGTTTACGATTCCGTAAGGGTTAGTTCCGGAAGCTATGCTCGAATGAAGCCACAACCTGTGGATACAACGGTCTAATGATTGACGATCAACTACGCGGACAACTGGTTCGAGAATACCTGGAAGAAGTCGACGACGTCCTGGCCGACTTCGACGTAACGCTCGGCAATTTGTCCGCAGGCAGCGCCGATACGACAGCAGAAGGAAAGCGTCTCTTCGCCGCCTTCTCTGTGTTGCGCGCGCAAGGCAGAGTCTTGGAGATCACCTTCATGGATGTCGCGTTGCATCGTCTCTGCGACTATCTTGAGGATTTAACGCAATCGACACCCAAGGTTCTGGAAGACCTGCAACACTATTCGACAATCGTGCGCGGCTTGGTCGAACGTTCCGATCGGGACGAAGACGTAAGTGCTTTCGCTCGTTCGTTACCCGTGCGAACACCGCCGGATCTCGACAATGTGGTCCAAGTCGATGTTGAGATAATGTTGGTTGAGCCGAACAAAACCGTATCGAAACTGGTGTCGCGCGAGTTGCGCGCATGCGGTTATCGGGTCATGACGATCCGGGAATCGGTTGATTCCCCGAGCTACGCCGTCCAGACAAAACCCGATATGATCATTGCGTCGGCCGAACTCGACCAGCTGAGCGGTATCGATCTGGCTTGTGCCTTCGGCGCGATGCCGGTGACAAAAGCCATCCCCTTCGCCATTCTAACGAGCCGCGATCGCGACCATGCGGCGTTAGCGGACCTGCCGCAGAGTGCGGCCCTATTGAAGAAGGGTGCGAAATTCGGCGACGACCTCGCCGATGCGCTTGCACAATTCGGAATCACGTGAATTCGGAAACCTCCTCGCTCACGGCAGATGCCGTGGCGGTCCTTGACACCTCCGACCCGTTTGAAAAAGCGACGCTTGCGACCGCGCTTCGGGCGCGATGGCAGACGACTGACGATCTGTCGCACTCGAACGCTATGCCGCCGCGCCGCCCAAGCCGCCCGGACCGGCCGCTTCTTCTTGCACCCGGCAAGGTCCCGCGGCGACGCATTAACCGCGGTATCAAAGGTCGGGTCGCCCTTCTCCACGCCTTAGCCCACATCGAATTGAACGCGGTGGACCTCGCTTGCGATATCATCGCGCGTTTCGGCCAACATGAAGACCTTCCGGGGGCATTTTTTATCGATTGGATCGGCGTCGCGTCGGACGAAGGCCGGCATTTTCTTTTATTGTCGGAGCGGCTCAAGACTTTAGGGGCGGCGTACGGCGACCTTCCGGCGCATGACGGGTTGTGGGAAGCCGCCGAGAATACCGCCCATGATCTCCTGGCGCGCCTCGCTGTCGTACCCTTGGTATTGGAGGCCCGGGGCTTGGATGTAACGCCGCCGATGATTGAGAAACTCCGCGCCGTCGATGATGAGGAAAGCGCGGCTATCCTCGATATCATCCATAAGGATGAGATTGGCCATGTCGCCGCCGGCCAGAGGTGGTTCGCTCATCTCTGCGAAAGACGCGATTTAGAACCGGTATCAACGTTCCATGATTTGGTCCAACGCTATTTCAAAGGCGAATTGAAGCCGCCCTTCAATAAGAAAAGCCGCAATGCGGCGGGCTTACCGTCCGCCTTCTATGAAATCGAAACGCACAGCCACTAAATCCTTACGAAACGGTGGGATTGCACCGCACCAACGCTATATTTGCTTAGTCGAAATGGTCTTTCGCACTAACGAGGAGTGTCCGTGAATGAGCATAGACGTCGGCGCTAAAGCGCCAAACTTTAAACTGCCAACCGACGGCGGGGGCGAACTCGAACTTGCCTCGCTCAAGGGCGGGAAAGTCGTCTTATACTTTTATCCCAAGGACTCGACTCCGGGATGCACGACGGAAGCCCAAGGGTTTCGCGACAATATCAAGGCGTTCGAGAAGGCCGGTGCGACCATCGTCGGCGTCTCCAAAGACAGCGTTAAACGCCATGACAATTTCAAAGCCAAACACGACCTGCCCTTCGCGCTCGTCGCCGATACCGAGGGCGAAGCGTGCGAAGCGTTCGGTGTGTGGGTCGAGAAAATGAACTACGGCCGAAAGTACATGGGTATCGAACGTTCGACGTTCTTAATCGATGAGAAGGGCAAGGTCTCGCAGGTGTGGCGGAAAGTGCGCGTCAAAGGACATGTCGAGGCCGTATTGGAAGCCGTCCAAAGCTAGAGGAATTTGCAGGATGCTAAAAAAACACAACCCCGCCACCGTCGCGACACCGCTATCGTCTTATAGTCACGGTGTCGAAGTGCCACCCGATGCCCGTTGGATGTGCCTTTCGGGTCAGATCGCCATCGCGCCGGACGGCTCCGTGCCGGAAGGGATCGAAGCGCAATCGACCCTGGTCTTTGAGAACATCAAAAACATTCTCGCATCCGGCGATATGGGGTTAGAGGATCTGGTGCGCCTTAATGTCTATATCGTTAACCCCGATGACATGGCAGGCTTCAGAACCGTCCGCGACAAGTATGTCGGTGACATCAAATGCGGCTCAACAATGATCGTCATAGCCGGTCTCGCAAAGCCCGAATTTTTGATCGAAATCGAAGCGATGGCAGCAAAATCGGACGGGTAACGCCGGCCGTTAAGCCTGTTCGACCTCAGCCGCTTCGTCGCTGCCGCCAAGCCGGTCGGCCAGAGACGCTTCCAAGAACCGGTCCAAATCTCCGTCGAGAACGCCTTGCGCGTTTCCGGTCTCTACATTCGTTCGCAGGTCTTTGACCATTTGATAGGGATGCAGGACGTACGAGCGAATCTGGTGACCCCAGCCGATATCGGTCTTGGCTTCATGTTCCGCCTGAGCGGCATCTTCACGCGCTTTTAATTCCGCTTCGTAAAGTCGCGCCTGCAACATCTTCATGGCCGTCGCCCGGTTCTTATGCTGGGAGCGGTCATTCTGACATTGGACGACAATACCGGTCGGAATGTGGGTGATGCGGACGGCGCTATCCGTTCGATTAACGTGCTGGCCGCCCGCCCCCGAAGCACGGTAGGTATCGACGCGCAGGTCTTTGTCATTGATGACGATGTCGATCGTGTCGTCGATCACGGGGTAGACGCCAATCGAAGCGAAGCTCGTATGACGTCGCGCCGCGGCATCATAAGGCGATATGCGCACCAAGCGATGAACACCTGTTTCCGTCTTTAGCCAGCCGTAGGCATCTTCGCCGTTGACCCGAATGGTTGCAGATTTAAGGCCCGCCTCTTCACCAGCGGACTCTTCCAGCCATTCGACCTTGTAGCCATGCTGCTCCCCCCATCGCAGATACATGCGCAACAACATCTCGGCCCAGTCTTGCGATTCCGTGCCACCAGCACCGGCGTGCACTTCGAGATAGCAGTCGTTTCCGTCCGCTTCGCTGGAGAGAAGACTTTCGATCTGTTGCTTCTCTGCACTCTTGCTGAGCCGCGCCAAGACCGCTTCGGCTTCGGCCGCGATATCCTCATCGCCTTCGGCTTCTGCGAGTTCGATCAATTCCGTATTCTCATCCAGTTCCCGGACGAGCGTGTCGTAACCCGTTATCCGTTTCTCCAGCCGTGTACGTTCGCGCATGATCTTTTGCGCGTTTTCCGGATTGTTCCAAAGGTCGGGGTCTTCAGCGAGCGCGTTCAGCTCGTCTAGGCGTCGTGTCGCGGCATCATAGTCAAAGATGCCTCCTCAGCAGCACCAACGACTGCTTCGTACTATCGATAAGAGCCTGCGCTTCCGCACGCATTCTTCTCTCCGTTATCGGTCCGCGTGTGCGTTTCGTTTACGAATTGCCGGCCTCCGACGCAAGGGCGTGCCGGTATTTTACGGGGATTAGTACAAATCGCCTGCGGACACGGGTCGGACATTCGAAGCCGCACCGCGTGCAGCCGGTGCCGCGTTGTCGGTGCCGCCCTCGATCACGGCAGCTGTCCTGTCCGCACTCGGCTCGGTACCAGTCTTGAACGCTTCCCAAATCACACGCCGATCACCATTGCCGGCCGGTCGGCCAGTACGAGGATCGACACGGACCAAACGAACATTTGGCGGAATACGAAACGGTGTCGCCGGTTTACCCTTCAACGCTTCCGCCATGAAGGACTTAAAGATTGGCGCAGCCACGGAGGAGCCGGTCTCCCGCCGACCCAACGGAAGTGGATCATCGAACCCGACGAAAACACCAACAACCAAGTCAGGTGAAAAGCCAATGAACCAGGTGTCTTTACTCTCGTTCGTCGTTCCGGTCTTGCCCGCGAGCGGCCAGGCCAGTGAACTAATTCTGCGGCCCGTTCCGCGTTTCACGGCCCCCTCAAGCATGGACACGACTTGATAGGCGCTGCCCGCATCGACGATTTGCGGACGCTCGTCCGGGATCTTCGGCGCGCGCGCTTGGTTCCATGCCGGTG
This sequence comes from Rhodospirillaceae bacterium, assembly GCA_002716125.1. Classification (GTDB taxonomy): domain Bacteria; phylum Pseudomonadota; class Alphaproteobacteria; order UBA8366; family UBA8366; genus UBA6544. The sequence continues at coordinate 90,916 of PAZH01000023.1, read as the reverse complement.
TACTACATTTGAAACAGGGCCTTTTATCGTGTTTTAGAACCGTTTTGCCGTGTCGGTTTTGAACCCGATCGATCAAGGATGGCTGAATGCGTTTACCGCCATTGACCAGCATCGCGTAGGCGGAGGTGAGTTGCAGCAAGGTGGTCTCTCCAGACCCAAGCGCCATCGATAACTGCTGCGGCATGTTTTCGATAATGCCAAATCGCTGAGCGTAGTCCGCAATCGTCGGCATTCCGACGACGCGCGCCAACCGAACCGTCATCAAGTTGCGCGACTTCTCAACCCCCAGTCGCATGGGGCTCGGCCCGTAGAATTTCCGCGTATAGTTAGCAGGCTTCCACTTGCCGAGGCCCGGCCCCTGGTCGATCACGAAAGGTGCATCGAGAATCATCGTCGACGGCGTGTAGCCGTTGTCGAGCGCCGCTAAATACACAAAAGGCTTGAACGCGGAGCCGGGCTGCCGCCGCGCTTGCACCACCCGGTTGTATTGGTTGATCGCATAATCGAATCCGCCCACCATCGAGAGGACTCGCCCCGTATGCGGATCCATCGCGACCACCGCGCCATTGATCGCCGGGATCTGCCGCAACGAAAACGTACCGTCCGGATACTTCGTCGGTTCGCCATCTTCGGCATTCAGATTTTCGCGAACTTCCTCGACAAGAATGACATCGCCCGCCTTCAGCGCTTCACCGACCGTCGATATCTTTTCGCCGCGTTTGCCCCATTCAACGAAGTTGCGCGCCCAACTCATTTCGGCGAACGGCAGCGTACCGCGGGACCCGTCCGTAAAACCGAGTTCCGCCGACCGTTCATGCGGATACAGCACGACGGCAAGACGCCAACCGCGAATACCGACCGGTCGCCGAACCCGATTCAAGCGGGCAAACCAATTGTTCTTAATACTGATTTTCGCGATCGGTCCACGCCATCCGTAGCGGCGATCATAACTCATCAGACCGTCACGCAGCGCGGTCTCCGCGAGTTTCTGCAAGCGCGTATCAAGGGTCGTTCGGACCGAAAGTCCCCGCTCATAAACACCTCGATCGCCATAAAGCGCGTTGAGGTCGCGGCGAACCTGTTCGACAAAGAAATCGGCTTCTTCAATCTTGATGTCGCGGCGATTTCGAACCTCCAGGAATTCACGCCGCGCATCTCGCGCAGTCTCGAGATCGATGAACCCTTCATCGTACATTCGGCCGATCACCCAGTTTCGGCGACCAACGGCGGCCTGTCGTTTGCGGATGGGGTGGTAGTTGTTTGGCGCCTTCGGCAAGGCTGCCAAGAATGCGGCCTCGGCAATCGTCAGCTCGCCCAATGATTTATCAAAATAATTGAGCGCCGCCGCCGCGCATCCGTAGGAGCCGGAGCCAAGATAAATTTCGTTCAGGTACAGCTCCAGGATACGGTCCTTCGAGAAGGCTCTTTCGATGCGGAACGCAAGAATCGCTTCCTTGATCTTTCGCTCGATCGAAACTTCATTGGTCAGCAGAAAGTTCTTCGCGACCTGCTGTGTGATCGTCGAGGCGCCAACCGGTCGTCGGTTCGATCCCAAATTCTTGATATTCGTCAACATCGCTCGCGCAAGGGCGATGAAGTCGACGCCGGGATGTTGATAGAAATTTTGATCTTCCGCGGCGATAAACGCCTCAATCAATTTCCGCGGCATCGCCTCAATCGGCACGAAAACCCGCCGCTCTTTTGCATATTCTGCAATCAAGAGACCGTCACCCGCATGGACCCTCGTCACGGTCGGCGGCTCGTAATCGGCCAATTTCTTGTAGTCGGGCAGGTCCCGGCCGTAATGCCAGAGACCGACGACGAGCGACGTAACACCCACAACCCCGAGAAACAGGACGGTCGCAAACAGAAAGATCGTAAATTTAAAAAGACGTCGCATGCTCGGTTTCGGGCCGCATCGATTCCATCAGAAATTCAATGTTCTTCGGTCCTTAAAGGAACATTGAGGCAAGATTATGATTTGCTCAGGCGTTTTAAGCGCGCGAAGTATTTATCGATGGCCCGGAGTATCGCCTTAGAAACCCGTTTTCGAAAGGCTTTTGTCTGTAACAATTTCTCGTCTTCGCGGTTCGAAAGATACCCGAGTTCGACCAAAACGGATGGGATATCCGGCGACTTCAGCACAGCAAAGCCGGCAAATCGGTGCGTATTGCGAAGCAAACGAACTTCTTTACCCAAACTTTCGACCATAAATCGTGCGAAATGCGCCGACTGGTCCATCGTGTGGCGCTGCCGGAGTGAAATTAAGACCGAGGCCACGGTGTCCGATTGTTCGGTCAGATCGACACCAGCGATAATATCGGATTTATTTTCCTTTGCGGCCAAGGCTTCAGCTTCAGAATCCGAAGCCTTCTCCGATAGGGTATAAACCGACGCACCGCGAATTCGTCTTTTTCTGATCGAATCCGCATGCAATGAAATAAAGAGATCGGCCCCCGCCTGTTCCGCTTTGGCAAAACGATCTCTCAACGGCACGTACATATCCCGGTAGCGGGTAAGTTTCACAATATATCGGCCACTTGCTTCCAAGGCATGCTTCACGGTTTTTGCGGTACTCAGCGTGACCCGCTTCTCGAATGTCCCCCGAAGGCCAATGGCGCCCGGGTCCACCCCGCCGTGGCCGGGGTCGATCATGATTAGTTTTCGAGAGTCCCTTCTTGGCGGCTCCTTCGCCACAACGCGCGGTTTTTCGATCGGCGTCTTTGCGGCATTCCAATTACGCGCAAAGACTTTGTCTTTCGACTTTTCGAATGTTTTCGCGTCGATCGGTTTCAGGTCGATGAAAAAGCGGCTAGGTTTTTTCTTATCACCCGCCAAGACCGCATGGCGCGCGATTTCGACCGGCCCTGTCACATCGATAACCACCCGGCTGTTCCCCGGGCGGAACAAGCCGAAGCGGTAATTCGCGATAGCGCCTTTCGGTTTTTCCAAACGCTGAAACGGTGCCCGCCAAGAAATATTCGGCAGATCGATCACAACCCGGTAAGGGTTTGCGAGCAAGAACACGCGGTAGGGAAAGACGCCATCGGCTTCCAAGACAAGGCGGGTCTTTTCTGCATGTACGCCGATGCGAACATTCGTGACTTCCGTCGGCTTGGCCTGTACGCCCGCGACCCATAGGAAGCAGAACGTAATCACGACACCGAATCGGAGAATTAATTTCACGATTTCAACAGCTCTGTGTGAATATATTGCGTCTATTCTTGATGAAGACCCAACATATACCGTTTTGATAGGGCGCGCTTCAATTGAAAAAGCACGATAATTTCATCTATTCGACACAATGCGGAATTTCCGCATTGTCGAATCCCACTTCGAAGGCGTATTCTTAAGGGGCAATATTAAAAATTGTTGGTAGAGCGGTATGTCGCCCTGCCAAACAATCCTCGCGTTCGGTCGCTTCCGCAAAATTCAGCGATGGCCTAGGACCGATTCGGAGGACGAGCGCAGCGAACACGAACTGTTTATGAATAGGTTGAAGTCATTATCGCTATCCGGTGACACCACCGAAAATCTAGCGTTTCCGCGAGCCATACCGACACCGTCGCGCGTCGGCATTCTCGCGTCGAAGACTTCGCCAGCCCACAAACTGCGCAGACGCGTATCGGCCCGAAAGGTGCTGGTGCCGGAAGGCTGCGCATTGGAGTCCTTTGATGACAAGAAGAATGCTGATCGACGCCGCACACGAGGAAGAAACTCGTGTCGTGGTCATGGATGGGAACCGGGTCGTCGACTACGACGCGGAAATCGCCAATAAGCGCCCTTTAAAGGGAAATATCTATCTCGCAAAAGTAACCCGCGTGGAGCCGTCTTTACAGGCGGCATTCGTCGAATACGGCGGTAACCGGCACGGCTTTCTCGCGTTCAATGAGATACATCCGGATTACTACAAAATTCCGATCGCGGACCGAGAAGCCCTGATCGCCGAAGAAGCCGAAACACAAGAGATGGAAGAAGGCGAGAATGGCGAGACCGTCGAAACGATGGGCGGTGACGATCTCGAGCATGTCGAGCGTCAGCGCGTTTCGCTGCAACGCCGCTACAAGATTCAAGAAGTTATAAAGCGACGCCAGATTCTCTTGGTGCAGGTCGTCAAGGAAGAGCGCGGCACGAAAGGCGCTGCCCTGACAACATACCTTTCCTTACCGGGCCGGTATTGCGTTCTTATGCCAAACACCTCGCGGGGCGGCGGCATTAGCCGAAAAATCACCAACGCCCGCGACCGCAAACGGCTGAAGACAATTATCGACGGTCTCAATGTCGACGAAGGCATGGCCGTTATCTTACGAACGGCGGGCTCCGAACGCTCAAAAGCCGAGATCAAACGAGATTATGACTATCTGATGCGTCTCTGGAATGACATCCGGGAATTGACGCTCGCCTCAACGGCGCCCGCGCTGATTTATGAAGAAGGAAACCTCATAAAACGGACGATTCGCGATCTCTACGCCAAGGAGATCGAAGAAATTTTGGTGGATGGCGAACCCGGCTATAAGACCGCCAAAGATTTCATGAAGACTCTTATTCCGAGTCACGCCAAAAAGGTGAAAAAATACGCGAATGACGGCGTTCCGATTTTCCAAGAATACAGAGCTGAGAACCTGCTTGAGACTATTCATAGTCCAACGGTTCAATTGCGTTCCGGCGGCTATATCGTCATTCACCAAACCGAAGCATTGGTCGCCATTGATGTGAACTCGGGGCGTGCAACGCGCGAACGGCATATCGAAGAGACGGCACTCAAGACCAATAGCGAGGCTGCCGAAGAGATCGCGCGCCAACTCAAGTTACGCGACCTAGCCGGCCTCATCGTCATCGATTTTATCGATATGGAAGAGAACCGGAACAACCATTCGGTCGAACGCCGTTTCAAGGATGCGCTCCGGAACGACCGCGCACGAATTCAAATCGGTCGGATCAGCCCGTTTGGATTGCTCGAGATGTCGCGCCAAAGATTGCGGGCCAGTGTCATAGAGATTACGGGAGACCCCTGCCCGCATTGTGGCGGCACCGGCTACCTTCAATCGACCGACTGGATGGCGTTGCAGGTTCTGCGTGCCGTCGAAGATGAAGCCGCGCGCCAGAAGGCCGCCGAGATGGAACTGAGCGTCTCTTCCGAGGTCGCGCTCTATTTATTGAATCAGAAGCGCCAGGCCTTGAGCGAGCTGGAAGAGCGGAACGGTCTCCGTGTCACCATCAAAACGAATGGCAATACGCAAGGCGGCAGTTGGGAAATCGAGGTGACCCAGCGGGCCGACGGCGAGGCGCCCAAACCGGCCGGCCGTAAATCCGGAGCCGCCGACGGCGAACAAAGCGAAGAAGGTGGGAAAAGACGACGTCGTGGACGGCGCCGCCGGGGCAAGCAAAACGAGGATTCGGAAAGCGCAACCGAGCAAACGGCGGGCGAAGAGGCCGCCGAAGAGACCGATCGCGAAGACGCCGGTGATAGTAATGACGAAGAACGCACGGAAGACGGCGAGCGCGGGAAACGCCGTCGCCGCCGTGGACGTCGCGGCGGTCGTCGACGGAACCGCAATACGGCCGAACAGACCGAGGCTGGCGATACAGAAGAAAGCCAAGCCGCGGTAGAGACGGATGAGAGCGACGCGCGGGATACCGACGCCGCGCCGGAAGCCTCCGAGAGCGACGATGATGCCGCAACCGATGCGTCTGATGTCGAAGCCGCTGAGGAAGAAGCCGAAGAAAAACCGAAACCGCGTCGTGCCCGTCGGCCCCGTCGCCGGCGGACGCCCAAAGCAGCTGAAGAGACTTCAGACACATCCGCGGAAGAAGTAGCGGAAACGCCGACGTCGGCGGATGCGGAGGGCGAAACAGACGCATCCCCGAGCGAAGCGCCGACGTCCGCACCGGAATCCGCCGAAGAGACACCGATTGTCGAGGTTTCCGTTGAGGCGTCGCCATCCACGGATGAGATATCCGAGGACAAGACAGGTGACGCCGCGACAAATGCCGACCCGATAGATGAAGCTTCGGAGCCAGCGGAACCGCCGAGACGCGGTTGGTGGCAGCGGGTGGTGAGTTAGCGGGACCACCGATCGCGATAACCCGCGGCGCGCGCAGCCGCGGTGTTATTGTACGAGCGGGTCGCAATCGGTCATCGAAAGTCGCTTTAGGACGACCAGTCGATAAGGGCTGTCGCGGCGCCCGCTATTTCTTCGTGGGACTCCGCGAAGGAAAACCGTACATAACGATTTCCGCGATCAGGATCGAAATCGACACCCGGGGTAATCGCGACGCCGGTTTCATTCAGTATCCGGCGACAAAACGAAAGACTGTCGTTCGTCAGTTCCGTCACATCGGCATAGACATAGAAGGCGCCGTCGGCCGGCGCCAGCCGATTGAACCCCGCTTTCGGCAACTGCTCCAGCAACAAGGACCGGTTGGCCGCGTATTTCGCGACATTCGCCTCAAGCTCCGGACGACAATCAAAGGCGGCAACGCCAGCGATCTGCGACAACGTCGGCGCTGAAATAAATAAGTTCTGGGCTAAACACTCGACGGCGCGGATCAAATCTTCCGGCACCACCATCCATCCCAAGCGCCAACCCGTCATCGAGAAGTACTTCGAAAAACTATTGATGACGACGGCGTTGTCGTCATATTCGAGCGCACTAACCGCCTGATCACCATAGGTAATTCCATGGTATATCTCGTCGGAAATCAAACGGATGCCGTTGTCGCTGCAATAGGTACAGAGTTCCGCCATCCCGGCCGCATCGATCATGGTACCTGTCGGATTTGACGGGCTCGCGACGATAAGACCGTCGATCGCCCCGTGTTCACGGGCGGCCTTTTCCAGCAATTCCGGTGTCGGTTGGTATCGGTGTTCCGCTTCCGTCAGAATCGAGACCGGTTCGATGCCGAAAGCCGATAAGATGTTCCGATAGCAGGGATATCCGGGTGCCGCCATTGCGACGCGATCGCCCGCATCAAACGCACTTAAAAACGAAAGAACGAATCCACCCGATGATCCCGTCGTGACGGCGATGCGCGACGGATCGATGTGGACGCCATAGCTAGAGACGTAGTGGTCGGCAATCGCTGCGCGGAGTTCCGGAATGCCCAAGGCGACGGTGTAACCAAGACGGTTGTCGTCGATCGCCTGTTTGGCCGCGTCCAGGACGCCTTGAGGGGCCGGCGTTCCCGGTTGCCCCACCTCCATGTGATAGACAGCTTTGGCCGCGGCTTCCCGTTCGGCTGCGGCTTGCATCACATCCATGACGATAAAAGGCGGGATGCTCCCTCTGCTCGAAACCTTAAGCGGCATGTTTAGTCTTCCTGCTGTAAAATATTCACGCTCGTCGCGATACCTTCGCCGCGTACATCCGCAACAACTTCGCAGACCGGTGGACCGCTCGACGGCAGCCCGGCCGGGCACGCAATTGCATTCACCCGGCCAATTGTCGGCAGTCTTTTCACCCTATGACCGAGGGAAATCAGCCGGACCAACCTGTCCTTATCTTCTCGATCTTCAATCACTGTCTCACCGGTCGTTACACCATGATGAAGACGCGCGGCTTTATTGGCATTCTGGAGACTCTCTTTCCCGAGAAGGACATGAAACAACATATTCGCCATACCCGTCGCAGCCGTGCTTCCCCCAGATGCCGCAAACGCATGCCGAAAGCGGCCGTCCTGCACGCCCGTGGACAGAACCGGCCCCAACGGAAGCGGATTACGCCCCTTTTCGCCCGGAGCCGCTGCTAGGATCAAACCAAGACCAGGTGCCATACGACCCGCGCCAAATGCATGGTGCATCGTCAACGTACAGGCAACGGCGAGGCCGCTTCCGTCCGCCACGACAAAAGACGTGCTGGCGTCGAGTTCATGGACAAATTTCTGTTTGTTCGCCGACGACTTAGTAGAAGACGGCTTGTCTGGTGAAAAACCGGTCATCAATTTCTTGGCATAGGCTGGCGTTAGCCGACCGCCAACGGACGCGCTTCGGCCAAAATCCGTCCCGAGCCAGTCTAAACGATCGGATAGTGCACGCCGTGCCGCTTCCGCCATCAAATGGCCTCGGCCGACTTCCGAGTCTTCTGATATCTCGCGTCCGGCGATCGCCATCTGCAGCATTTGTGTCGCGACGATCCCTGCACTTGCCGGCGGTGGCGATGTGTGAAGGATATGCGGCCCAACTTGAACCGATAGTGGTTTTGTCCATCGCGGCAGATAATCTCTCAACTCGATCGGGTCGAGCGTACCGCCGGCTGCCGCGACGGCTTCAACCAAACGGGTCGCGAGAATGCCCGTATAGAAGTCGCCCGCCCCTCTCCCCGCAATTTGCCCGAGTACGGTGTGAAGGTCGATTTGACGGAGGCGGCGACCCGATGGATACGGTTTTCCACGGCCAATGCTAAAAACGGTACGAGATGCAGGATCGGCAAACAGCGGTCCGGCCAACGCAGCTAAATCATCCGCAAAATTCTGCGTTAGAATAAACCCATCTCGTGAAAAGTTTCGCGCCGGCGCCAGCAATTCTCGCCACGTCTTCTTACCGTATTTTGAATGTAATGCAGCCATCCCCCGAACCATCGTGGGTACGGCCGTCGGGCGGTCGCTATTCACGGACTGCGCGCGGCTCGCCGGCGGAAGGAAATCCAAGACTTGCACTTGGGTCTCGCCGCTCGATTTAACAAGGCAAACGCCGCCGCCGGCCAAGCTTGCACGCGAAGGCAAGGTCACGCCCATCGTAAACGTCATCGCCACGGCGGCATCTGCAGCCGAGCCACCCTGAAGCAGTATGCTATTCCCCACAGTGGTCACGATCCGGTCATCGCTCGCCGCGAGGCCAAAAATACGAGGGACATCATTCTTAGTGATCTTCGTCCCTGTCGCGCGCTTAATCGAGGGGATCGGTTCTGTAATATCGAAGCCGCCGCATCCACTCAGCCCGACCGCCATCAAGGCGGTCGCCGCTATCCAATTGCGCCGTCGGGGCACCCTCGCTACAGTCTGACTGGATTGGAATTTCATTATCGTGAAACGCTTTTTTTCGTTCATTCGAATTGTTGCACTATGTGCCGTCGGACTTGGCGTCTTTTCCACTGAAATGACGGCATCCGCGCAGGGCCGCCTTGGTTTAATTCGCGATACGGAAATTGAAAATACCATCCGCGTATATATCGCGCCACTCTTCGAAGCGGCAGGCTTGGACCCCGGCAGTGTCAGCGTTCATATTGTGAATGACCGCAACCTAAACGCCTTTGTCGCCGGTGGTCAAAAAATATTTATTCACAGTGGCCTGTTGATGGAAACTAAGACACCAGGTGAGGTAATCGGCGTCCTCGCCCACGAAATCGGCCACATCACCGGCGGGCATCTTTCAAGACTTCACCGCGGACTGAAAGATGCGACAAGTCAGTCGATACTTGCGATGGTTCTCGGAGGGGCCGCCGCAATCGCCACGCGTTCGCCAGACGCCTTAATCGCGGGAAGCTTGATCGGCTCGTCGGTTTCCCAGCGCTCTTTCCTCGCTTATACGCGTACGATGGAAAGATCAGCTGACCAAGCCGGGCTCTCACTGTTGGAAGAGACGGGTCAATCAGCGGAAGGTCTCCTGAGTTTCTTGGAATTGCTGAGCCAACAAGAGAAGATCTTCACCGCTGGCAACAACCCCTATTTACGTTCGCACCCGTTGACCGCCGCTCGCATCACACATGTTCGCGACCATGTCGCGAATTCCAAGTACAGCCATCTGAAAAGCAAGCCGCAAATCCAGACCATGCACGACCGAATGCGGGGAAAATTAAGGGGATTCATCAATCCAAGCGAACGCACCCTACAAGAATACAGTCCCAACGACCCAAATCTCGGCGCGCAATACGCCCGGGCAATCGCATTGTCGAAAGATCAGGAAGTCGACCGAGCGGTGGCGATTGTCGACGGATTGATCGCCGCTTCGCCGCAGGACCCATTTTTCCATGAGTTGAAGGGCGATTTGCTTAAAGAGGGCGGATACACACAAGAAGCGATCGCGCCCTATACCAAAGCGCTGGAACTGTTACCTTGGGCTGCCTTGATAAAAATAAACCTCGCGCAGCTGCAGCTTGAAAACCGGAGCGACGGCCAGTTGGTTCGAGCCCGCGACAATCTGATCGACGCATTGAGATATGAGCCAGAAATGGCGAGCGCATGGCGTTTCTTAGCGACGGCTGAAGGCCGACTGGGCAATGCTGGCAAAGCTTCTTTAGCCTTGGCTGAAGAAGCCTCCCTCCGCAGAAACAAGGCACGCGCTCTTTCCCACTCGAAACGTGCAATGGAGACCCTGCCGGAAGGGTCGCCTGGTTGGTTCCGCGCCCAGGACATTGAGAACTCGTTCAAGGAAAAAGAGTGATCACGGTGAACTGAGTTGACGCCGCCGGCGTCGCGGGTCCAAATGCGCTCCAACTCGTCACGAATACCTGAAGGAATGTCGGCATGGGGCCTACAAAAATGATAGCCCAACTCGGACTCGTTCTCGTCGGATTGACGATCTTCTCGGGCGTCGCCTTGGCGGACGCAACTGCGCCAAGCAAGACGGACAAATCGGCCATTGAGAAGATCGTGCGGGAGTACCTATTGGAGAACCCAGAAGTTATCGAAGAAGCGATCCAAATACTCCGCGCCCGTCGGCAAGCCGAAGAAGAGAACCGAGCCAAACAAGCACTCAGCCAAAATGGCGACGCATTACGCCATCATCCGATGACGCCGGTATCGGGCAATGTCGACGGCGACGTTACGGTTGTGGAGTTCTTTGATTATCAATGTGGCTACTGCAAACGATCCCTCGCCTCTATGGTTGAATTGTTACGAAGCGATAAGAACGTTCGCGTCGTTTGGAAAGAGCTCCCAATCTTGGGACCTGCTTCCCGCATTGCCGCCCGTGCCGCCATGGCATCGAAAAAACAGGCTAAATATCTTGATTTCCATATCGCCCTCATGGGAGAACGCGGGCGTTTGTCGGAGGGTAAGATCATGGAAGCTGCGAAACGCGTCGGTCTCAATCTCGAAAAATTACGCGAAGACATGAAAGACCCGGCCATTGATGCCTATCTCGATGAAACGCAGCAGCTGGCAAACGCGCTTGGTATTCGCGGAACACCGGCGTTTGTCATCGGGGACATTCTGGTGCCGGGCGCCATCGATACGGCGGGCATGAAACGTATTATCGCACAATCCCGAGCGGGCGGCTAAAGTACCCCTCGATGTTATTTTCGACGCCCTTCGGAGCGTCGTTACGTTTGATTGAGGGACATGCGCGCCGATGATCGATCTCTATACCGCCGGTACACCGAACGGTTACAAAGTTTCGATTGCCCTGGAAGAGTTGGAACTCGAATACGAGCTGCACTCGATCGACCTCGCCACCGACGAGCAGAAGACACCCGCGTTTCTCCAGATCAATCCAAATGGTCGAATCCCGGCAATCGTCGACCGTGACGAGGACGATTTTGTTGTTTTCGAACCCGGTGCCATTTTGATTTACTTAGCAGACAAGACCGGTCAGTTGCTTCCGCAAGACCCTAAGAAACGATCTGAAGTCATTCAGTGGCTTATGTTTCAGATGGGTGGGATCGGCCCGATGCAGGGGCAAGCGAACGTCTTCTTTCGATATTTCGACGAGAAGATACCGGTGGTTATCGAACGCTATCAAAAGGAATGCCGACGGCTCTTTGAAGTTCTCGACCGGCGGCTCGAAGACAGAGAATTTATTTGTAATGAATTCAGCATCGCAGATATTGCGACTTGGCCTTGGACGCGCGGCTACAAATGGAGCGGCGTCGATATTGATGGTTTGGAGAATCTACAACGTTGGTCGCAGACCATGTATGATCGACCTGCCTGTATCCGCGGTATAAATGTCCCGCCCCGCAAGTCAGCGGAAAACACCGTAGAAATGGCGCAACAAATGTTGGTCCGCTAGTAAGGAAAGATAAACACGCATGAGTGATCTCGTCTATTTGGAGAAAGACGGAAATATTGCCGTCGTCACCCTGAACAAACCCGAACGTTTGAATGCCATGGACGAAACCATGTGGCGCGGTCTGGGTGACATCATGAAGGAATGCGATGCCGACACGGATCTGCGTTGTATCATTATCCGAGGTGCAGGCGGCCGCGCCTTCAGTGCTGGCGCCGACATCAAAGAGTTCGAAACCACCCGAAAAGATAAGAAATCCGCACTGACCTACGGCGACCTGACCACCTACGGGTTTGGTTCGATCATCGAGTGTCGCCACCCGGTCGTCGCACAAATCGACGGTCTATGTGTGGGCGGCGGAATGGGGATTGCGTCCTGCTGCGACATCCGGATATGCGGTCTTTCAAGCAAATTCGGGGTCCCCGTGAAGAAGCTCGGGCTTGTCGAGGCGCATGAAGAAATGCGCCCCCTCGTCGAAAAGTTTGGCGCGAATGTCGCCCTCGAAATATTGCTGGTAGGCGATGTCTTTCCTGTGGCCGATGCGTTGCGGATGGGCCTCGTCAATCAAGTCGTACCGGACGATCAGGTCGCCGCGACGGCGCGTCAATTCGCCGAGAAGATTGCGGATGGCGCACCGCTATCCGCACGCTGGCATAAAAAGTTTATCTATCGCCTTCTCGACCCGACACCGCTTACGGATGCCGAGATTGATGAAGGTTTCGATTGCTATGATACCGAGGATTTCCAGGTCGGACGACGCGCGTTTGTCGAAAAGTCCGCTCCGGAATTTTTTGGCCGCTAACCTCACAGCGAATAGGACGACAGATGCGCCAAGGATTTATCCCGTTCCTCGCTCTGGTTTCCATCAGCGCCATTGCCGGCTGTAGCTCGCCCCACTCTTCGGGCTATGGGCCGCTTCGCATCGAAACCTATCCGGTCGACGCACCGTGCCGGGTCAATGGCGACGGTTTCACCATGCAGGCCAACGCGCCCGCCGATATCGTTGTCCCAATATCGGCCGCCCCCCTGCAAATCAGCTGCGAGACTGAGAGCGGCTACAAAGGCACCGAGACATTGGCGACTGTACCCGATCCGTGGTCGCCCTCGAATGTCGGTCTCGGGTTCTTGAGCAAATCGGCGGGAAGCGGTCAACGGCTGCCGGAATTCGTACAAGTCACCCTGATCTATACGGAAGCCGGCAAGCCGCAGGATTTGGCGAAGCCCGCGAACAAAGCAACCGGTGCAGAAATGTCCGAAGAGCAAGTCCGCAAGAAAGCCGCAGAGACGTCAGGCCATTCTATGGCAATGAAAGACGCGAAGGAGATGGCCGCAAAAGACGACATGAAAGATATGACATTGGAGTCGGTAAAAGCCGACGCCGAGAAGGCGGCGATGGCGAAAGATGCCAAAATGATGAAAAAGGCGGAACTTCCTGCACCGAGCCCGGCGGGTGGACTTCCAGCCCCCAGCCCTGCAGGCGGATTGCCGGCACCGCCAGCCGCAACACCTGAGAATAAGCCGGTAAACCTTGCATCCTCGTCTACTTCCCGCATTCATCTTTCATCGTTCAAGGAGCGGGCGAACGCGGAGAAAAGTCGTCAAACGCTCTGGCGGAGTCATAAAGATCTGCTGCAAGGATTAAGCGCGTCGATCGAAACTGTCGACCTCGGGCGAAAGGGTACGTTTCACCGGGTCTATGCAGGTCCCTTGAAAACAGACAGAGCGGCGCGTGACCTCTGCAATGCCTTAAAACGAAAACGCGTTTATTGCCGTCCTGTCTCAGCAGGTTCGAAGTAGCCGATACGAAGGCCCGAGTATGAAACTCGCGCCCGGTACCATCATTCGTGCCGATGCTCTCTTGTTCGATATGGACGGTACTCTCGTCGATTCGACTGACGCAATCGAACGTGTGTGGACACGCTGGGCCCTCCGTCACGATTTGATACCGTCACAAGTCCTATCGGCGATACATGGCGTGCGCATTGCCGATACTGTTCGCGCACTTGCACCTCGCGGCAGCGATATCGATGCAGAGATCGCCCGGCTTCTTTCGGAGGAACGCGAGGAAGTCGATGGAATCGCGCCCGTGGCCGGTGCGCGCGAACTGCTGGAATGCCTGCCGCGTGACAGATGGGCTGTTGTCACCTCAGCCGACCGAGATTTGGCGGAAACCCGAATGCATCTCGCCGGCCTGCCAAAAGCGCCGTTACTCGTTGCCGCTGAAGACGTCCAGGCGGGAAAACCCGCGCCCGATGGTTACAGGATCGCGGCCGAAAAACTTGGGTTGGATTGCGAAGGAACGGTCGTGTTCGAAGATTCAGACACCGGTATTTTGGCGGGCCGGAACGCCGGCTGCCCGGTGATTGCCGTTACGGCGACCCGCGTTACGCCGGTCCTCGATCAAATCGATTGGATTGAAGACTTTGCGTCGATTTCAGTCGAAAGCACCGATCGAGACGTATCACTTCGTGTCACGTGATCCTCTCGACTAAAGCGAGAGGTTTTCGATTTCAACAGGCTCAATCTCGCCGGCGGCCTGAAAGTCAAACACTTGGGCATAAAACGACAACTCATTCTCCAAAGCCTGGCGAACGTTCGCCGCTTGGCGGAACCCATGCCCTTCGCCTTCGAACAATACGTATGCGACCGGAATATTCTTTTCGCGAAGCGCTTCGACCATAGCTTCCGATTGATTGGGCGGGACGACCTTGTCCTCGGTGCCTTGGAAGAAAATGACCGGGCACGAGAGTTGATCCGTGTGTTGGATAGGCGAACGACTTTGATAGACGGCTTGGTCTTCCGGCCATCGGCCCACCAGCCGATCGAGGTATCGGGACTCGAACTTGTGCGTGTCACGCGCCAACGCCTCTAAATCTCCAATGCCGTAGTGGCTGGCACCGGCCCTAAACGTGTCGCCGAAGGTGAGCGCACAGAGCGTCGTGTACCCACCGGCGCTGCCCCCGGTAATCGCCATCCGGTCGCCGTCGACCATTCCTTGTTCGACCAGCATCTGCGCCCCGGCTACACAGTCCTCGACATCGGCGATGCCCCATTTCCCATCAAGAAGCCGCCGGTAACGAGTGCCAAATCCGGTACTGCCCCGATAGTTCACATCGAGCACCGCAAATCCGCGTGACGTCCAGAACTGTATCTTGGGCTCGTAAGAGCACGAAGTCTGACCGGTTGGTCCGCCATGACTCTTTACGATGAGCGGCGGCAACGCATCGTCCGGTCCTTCGAACTGACTATTGGCTGGCGGGTAGAAAAATCCATGCGCAAGTTCTTCACTCGCCGTTCGAAAGATCACGGGTTGTGCCAAAGAAATCGAATCGGGGTCGATATCGACTTCTTGTGACCAGCGCGACACCGACACGGTACCGCTTTCCAAATCAACACCAGCGACGGCGGAGGGTGCTCGCATCGACCCTCCGATATAATAGGCGACGCCGTCGGCAACTCGGAGGCCTGACATGTCGATATGCGGCACCGGAATGGTACGGACGGAACCTCCGCCAATATCGATTTCGGCTAGCTTCGAAATGCCGTCCAATTGAAACGTGACAGCGAGTCTGGTCGGACCGTTGAAATCATAGGTGCGCATGCCGAAGACCCAATGCGGCAAGCCGAACTCCGCATCGACCGAATAGACGCAAGCCTCCGATTCGCCATCATAACGGTAGATGTTCCACCAACCGGTGGCATCCGATACGTAGAATAAACTGCCGTCAGCCGCGAATTCAGGTTGGAATATCGCAACATTGTCACCACCGGCCACTTGCTCGGATGCGATGACCGCACCGCTCTCGTCGACCTTCGCGATAACGAGTTCCGTCTCGTCCCACGGCATGTTCGGATGCTGCCATTGAATCCAGGCAATGTGCGGCCCGCCGCTGGATACTCTCGGCGCCGCATAAAAACCGCGGCCTTCCGCCAGAACTTCGACGGTGGCGTCGAAACGCACGGCGACCAAGGTATTTTCGGGCTCGCCGTCTGCTGTGTGATCTTCGCGGACGCAAATCAAACGATCATGTTCGCGGTCCACCACCAGGTCTGCATACCGATAAGCACCTTCCGGCGTCAGCGGGACCGGCGTCTCGCCAATTCGCACTCGATAGATTCTCTGGTCAGCATCGTTGCAAAAAAAGATATCGCCATCGGAAACACAAACCGCGCCGCCGCCATATTCATGCGCGCGAGTGCGGGCGTTAAATTCGGCAGGCAGAACTTCGATAAACCCCGCTTCATCTCGCTTTACGATCGTCGAGCGTCCCTTCTCGCTCGGCCTCAGCTCGCTCCAATAAACGTCCCGACCATCGACTGCGATTTGGCCAAGTCGTACGCTGTCACGCACGATCGCTTCCGCGGTTATCGGTGACTCCCAAGCGCCGAAGGGGGCTATCGTCGGATTGTTCATTTGAATAACCTGTCGCCTTTCTATCTTGCGCGTCAATACGAGTATGGCATTGCATGATCAGTGCATACTGCGGTAAAGCGGTGACCAAATTAATTCCAGCCCAAACGGGAAAAGCCGGGCCATGTCTTCCACCATACTGGTTCTCAATGGACCGAACCTCAATATGCTTGGCGTTCGCCAGCCGGAGATTTACGGCAGCGAGACGCTCGCCGATATCGAATCCGCCTGTCGTGTTAAGGCAGGAGAACTCGACTTAGCGATCGATTTTCGCCAATCGAATCATGAAGGCGAATTGGTAAGCTGGATTCAAGAAGCACGCGGGAAGATGGCGGGCATCGCAATTAATGCCGCCGCCTATACCCATACCTCGGTGGCACTCCTGGACGCCCTTAGTTTGGTCGAGCTGCCGATCATAGAGATTCACCTATCGAACGTTTACGCCCGAGACAGCTTCCGGCATCATTCCTACATCTCACCTGTTGCGAATGGTGTTATTTGCGGCCTTGGCAGTCACGGTTATCTCTTGGCGCTCGACGCGCTAAAACGAATCATCGACAGCAGCGCGGAATGACAAAATTGAAAGTAGATAGTGATCTGATTCGAGAATTGGCCGCGATCCTAGACGAGACAGGCCTGACGGAAATTGAAGTATCGGACAATGGGCAAGGTCTGAGGGTTTCCCGGGCCGGCACCGCAGCACCCGCTGTCACCGTTGCCGCCGCTCCCGCAGCGCCCGCGGTCGCAGACGCCGCGCCGCCACCTGCGGCCGTCGATGCCGATGCCGTTACATCGCCGATGGTGGGTACGGTCTATCTGGCCCCGCAGCCGGGCGACCCGCCATTCGTGCAACCGGGCGATACGGTCGCGCAAGGCCAGACACTGGTCATTATCGAAGCGATGAAGGTAATGAACCCAATTCAAGCGCCGCGTGCCGGAACCGTGAAAGCGATTATGGTCGATGACGCGCAACCGGTTGAGTTCGGCGACCC
The DNA here is from genome assembly GCA_002716125.1 of Rhodospirillaceae bacterium. Taxonomy (GTDB): domain Bacteria; phylum Pseudomonadota; class Alphaproteobacteria; order UBA8366; family UBA8366; genus UBA6544. Next base: position 73,569 of record PAZH01000023.1, on the reverse strand, counting down.
GCTCGTCGTGCTGGCGTAGGTCGACTTGTTCGAGAAAGTCCTGATCGCAAACCGGGGCGAAATCGCGCTTCGAATCCATCGTGCCTGCCGAGAAATGGGTATTCACACGGTCGCCGTTCATTCAACTGCCGATGCGGACGCTATGCATGTTCGCCTTGCGGATGAATCGGTTTGTATCGGTCCCCCCGCCTCGAAAGACAGTTACCTGAACGTCGCCGCGATCATTACCGCCGCCACGATCACCGATGCCGACGCAATACACCCGGGTGTCGGATTCCTCTCGGAGAACGCCGATTTCGCCGAGATGGTCGAAGAACACGGGTTCGCATTCGTCGGACCTTCGCCGGATCATATTCGGTCCATGGGCGACAAGATCGAAGCGAAGCGGCTAGCCATCGAATTGGGGTTGCCGGTTGTACCGGGTTCCGACGGCGCCATTACCTCAGACGCCGAAGCCCGTCAGACCGCTGAGGGAATTGGATACCCCGTTCTTGTTAAGGCGGCCGCCGGTGGCGGCGGCAAAGGCATGAAGGTCGCCGAGGCGCCCGAAGAATTACAGGAGACGCTCGATATCTGCCGCCGCGAGGCTTTGGCCAATTTCGGGAACGACGCGCTCTATATGGAGAAATACCTCGGACAACCGCGCCATATCGAAATTCAGGTCCTGGGCGACGGCCATGGCAATGTCGTTCATTTCGGCGAACGGGACTGCTCGCTTCAACGGCGCCACCAAAAGATTTTGGAAGAAGCCCCTTCACCGGCACTCGACGCGGCAAGCCGCGATACGATCGGCAAACGCGTTACCGACGCACTAAAGAAAATCAATTACCGAAGCGCCGGTACGATTGAATTTCTGTACGAGGACGGCGAGTTCTATTTCATCGAGATGAATACCCGCCTGCAGGTCGAGCACCCAATCAGCGAGATGATTTGCGATATCGACTTGGTTCGCGAGCAGCTGAAGATCGCAACAGAATCTCCCTTATCGCTTACCCAGGATCAAATCACCTATAACGGCCATGCGATCGAGTGCCGAATCAACGCCGAAAACCCGGTGACATTTGCACCGAATCCCGGACGCATCAACGAATATCATGCGCCGGGCGGCCTGGGCGTTCGCGTCGACTCGGCGCTATATTCCGGCTATACCGTGCCGCCGCACTATGACAGCCTGGTTTCGAAACTGATCGTCCACGGCGCAAACCGCAACGAATGTCTCTTGCGCCTACGCCGGTCGTTGGAAGAATACGTGATCGAAGGGATCGAGACGACGGTACCGCTGCATCAAAAATTGATTGCGGACCCGCAGTTCTTGGACGGAAACTACGATATCCACTGGCTGGAAGCCTGGATGGCCGGCAACGCCAACGAAAACGGCGGATAGGATCGAGACGGAACAACGACGATGGAGATGCCCGACCTCACGCCGGACATGTTGTTGCGCGCCTACAGTATCGGCGTGTTTCCGATGGCGGAGGACCGGGACGACCCGGAGTTGGTTTGGGTCGACCCGCGAATGCGCGGCATTATTCCGATGAGCAAGTTCCACGTACCGCGGCGTTTACGCCGAACGGTTCGGAACGACACTTTCGAAGTCACTTTCGACAGAGATTTTGCCGGTGTCATTGAAGGTTGCGCGGAAGCCACGGAAGGACGTCCCCGCACGTGGATTAATAGCCGCATCGTCGACCTCTACACATCCCTGCACTTCAAAGGTCACGGCCATAGTGTCGAATGTTGGCAGGATGGCGATTTGGTCGGCGGTTTGTACGGTATTTCGCTGAAAGGTGTCTTTTTTGGCGAAAGCATGTTCAGCCGCGCAACAGATGCCAGTAAGGTTGCACTCGTCCACCTCGCGGCGAAATTGAGTGTGGGCGGCTACGCGTTCATCGACACGCAGTTCATCACCAAGCACCTCAGCCGTTTCGGGGCCATCGAAGTGCCAAGAAACGAGTACCGTGGCTTGCTCGCAGCGGCGCTCAAGTTCGATTCAGAGTTCGGCGTGGAATATGACGCGGGGGACCTCGAGGCGATCCTCCAGCAATAAGTGCAAATCATTGCTGTGACGGTGTCTCAGCCGCGAGGACCTGACACTCCAAGACCCAGACATCATATACGGGGTGCTCCAACCCGTTCAGCGCCGGACTGGAGGCAAACATCCAACCGTGAAAAAGATCGACGGGCGCTTCACCCGGACGAACTTCCGTAATATCGAGGTAGACGGTCGACTCAGGCGGCTCTTCCGGCGGCGTGCGCTCGCAGGCGCGCGGAACAATCTCCAAATTTCCGAAACGTATGGTCGCACCGATCGGCGCCTCCAGCCGAGAGACACGCGCGGTGACCTTATCCAGTCCCTGCAGCACAACCGCTTTGCCTTCCAACGCAGCGGCCGGTAGCACTGCCAGCGTGACCACAGCAAAGGCGATCAATGCCCCCACACGATGCCTCATGCGTCGGGCCCCAAAACCGCAACTACGCGGATAATGAACATGGTGACTACTGCGCCGGCCGCTCATCGGTGACCAGGAAGATGACTTTGCCAAGCATCTCTTCCAGGGAGATCACGCTTTTCGTTTGCTCGATCTCGCCGCCGCCGGCGATCCTCGTCTCCGCGCCGCCCGGCTCGAGCTTTACGTATTTGGTGCCGAGAAGTCCGGCACTGGTAATACTGGCCTTGGTATCCTCAGGCAACTTGACCTCCGGCAAGATCGCCAAGGTGACAACGGCGCGAAAATCCTCCGTGTCGATTGACTGATCGACCACGCTGCCGATCTTCACGCCGCCAATGCGGACATCGCTGCCGACGGACAAACCGTCGATCGCATCGAACCTAGCGGTTACTTCGTACCCTTTAACCGGTTTTACGTCGCTGCCGAGATAGGCGAACACAAGAAATAGGCCTGCCACTAAAAGCACGACACCGCCGAGAACCGTTTCAATTACATTCCGCTTCATTTCAACAGGCTCCCAAAGGGACTCTTTTTCGGCTCCGCCGTTTCCTCAACCGATTTCTCTATCTGCTTCATTCGTCTGGCTTCCGCATCGAGTACGATCTTCTCCAATAGTTCCTCGAAAATAACAGCATCCTGCACGAACTCGAAATGATCGCCATCCTGGAGATTGTCCAGCTCTCCGCCGGGCTCGAGTTTGATATATTTACCACCGAGCATTCCAGAACTGATGATCATTGCGACACTGTCGATCGGCAACTTGATATTCTCGTCGATCCGCATTGTCAGCGAAGCGCGGTGTCCATCCGGTACATAGGCAAGCTTCGTCACCTCACCAACTTTGATACCGGTCAGCATCACATCAGTGCCGACGGAGACACCATCCACGCTTTGATAGATCGCATTCAGTTGATAGCCGCCCGCCACGTCTGCAACGCCTCCGCGCGACGAATAAATCAGAAAAAGCGCGCCGACGATTACAACAAAGGAGCCAACGAGGATATTGCGGGTTTCCAACGTCAACAGGCCGTTCCTAGCTTAATTCGGCGTCCATGGTTCATAGTCACCGGTCGCTGCCGAACGCCGCCCGCCTTCTAGCGTATGTCCCGGGGGGCGATACGCGTCATCCGTCCCTGTTAAGTTTGGCAGATGATCCTGCTGCCAGGGCTTCACGGTCATTTTGTTCGGATCCGGAATTTCGTCCACGGTGTAGTGCAGCCAAGCATGCCACTCAGGCGGAATACGGCTCGCTTCGTCCGGACCGTTGTAGACGACCCACCGACGACGCCGACGTCCTTTAGGAATTCGACGTTCTTGGTAATACACGTTACCGTCGGAATCCTCGCCGACCTGTTCGCCACGAAGCCAAGTCAATACGTGGGTAATTGCTGTCGCCATAAGGCGTCGCCCTCTCCTAGAGAAATTCCTTGGGCAATATGGCATTGACGACCAAGACCGTCCAGTATTCACACGCACATTGTGACGGTTTGGCATAAACATCGCGATTACTGAAATGCAAGTGATTTTTCTCTTAAAAAAGCGAATTTAATACTTGATCTTACAATATCTGCTAAAAATTTCATTTGCGACCACAAAATATATTGCATTGCTCAACAAGTTGTGACTAGGATCACCCTGCCCACTGGATATAGGGGTAGCGGTCAAACAAATTCCGACCAGTGAGCATAAGCCGATACGCGGCAACAGGGGTTCATAATCATCAGAAACGTCCGATGGAGGGTTTGGACGGTTCTACCGGGCCAAAGGATTGGCCGTCCGTTGGGGAGGTTCCAGGAATGCGGTTTACGCGTCACTTCACAAAAGATAACTCGTCGCCATACGATGAGATCGAATTTCGCCAGACAACGAGCGAAATCCGAAACCCGGACGGGTCTCTCGTATTCCAGGCGGAAGATATCGAAGTGCCGTCGAATTGGAGCCAGGTCGCATGCGATGTCCTGGCCCAGAAATACTTCCGCAAAGCGGGCGTTCCCGCAAAGCTGCAGAAAGTCAAAGAAGACGACGTTCCGGAATGGCTATGGCGCGGTGTGCCCGACGACGAAGCCATGGCGGATTCCGCCAAAGACGAACAATTCGTCAGCGAGTCTAGCGCAAAGCAGGTTTTCGACCGTTTGGCCGGCACCTGGACCTATTGGGGCTGGAAAGGCGGCTATTTCGATTCGGAGGCGGATGCGCAAATCTATTTTGACGAGATGCGTTATATGCTGGCCCATCAGATGGCCGCGCCGAACTCGCCGCAATGGTTCAACACCGGACTGCATTGGGCCTATGGCATTGATGGACCGAGCCAGGGCCACCATTACGTTGATTTCACGACGGGTGAGTTGACGCGATCCGATTCCGCTTACGAGCACCCGCAGCCCCACGCCTGCTTCATCCAATCAGTCGACGACGATCTCGTGACCGAAAACGGCATCATGGATCTCTGGGTTCGCGAAGCACGTCTCTTTAAGTACGGCTCCGGTACCGGCACGAATTTCTCGAAAGTCCGCGCCGATGGCGAGCCTCTTTCGGGCGGCGGGAAGTCCTCTGGTCTCATGAGTTTCCTGAAGATCGGTGACCGTGCCGCGGGTGCGATCAAATCGGGCGGCACGACTCGCCGCGCCGCAAAGATGGTCGTCGTGGATATCGATCATCCGGATGTCGAGAAGTTCATCGACTGGAAAGTCGCGGAAGAACAAAAGGTTGCAGCACTCGTCTCTGGTTCGAAGATGTGCGAGAAGCATCTCAATCGCATCATGTCGGTCTGCTGCGAAGGCGACAGCGATGACCGGTTCGTCCCAAAAAAGAATCCCGAACTCCGCAAAGCCATTATCGCTGCGCGCGAAGCCGCCGTGCCGGAAAACTATATCCAGCGCGTGATCGAGTTCGCCCGGCAAGGTCACACGGAGATCGAATTCAAGACATACGACACGGACTGGGACTCAGATGCCTATCTCACAGTCTCAGGGCAGAATTCGAATAATTCCGTGCGGATCACAAACGATTTCGTAAAAGCGGTCGAGGCGGACGGTCCGTGGGCGCTGACCATGCGGACCAACGGTGCGATCGCGGAGGAAACTTCGGCCCGCGAGCTTTGGGACAAGATCGGTTACGCAGCCTGGGCCTGCGCGGATCCCGGCCTGCAGTTCGACACCACGATCAACGAGTGGCACACCTGCGGTGTGAGCGGTCGTATCAACGCGTCCAATCCATGCTCGGAGTACATGTTCCTCGACGATACGGCCTGCAACCTCGCGTCGCTGAACTTGATGGCGTTCCAGCGCGCAGACGGCACCGTTGACGTCGACGCTTTCGAACATGCGGTGCGGCTTTGGACGGTGGTCCTTGAGATTTCCGTTCTCATGGCGCAGTTCCCATCGAAAGAAATCGCCCAGCTCTCCTATGAATTCAGGACGCTTGGCCTCGGCTTCGCCAATATCGGCGGATTGTTGATGGCGTCCGGTCATTCCTATGATAGCGATGAAGGGCGCGCGATCTGCGGTGCGATCACCGCGATCATGACGGGTGTTGCTTATTCGACCTCCGCGGAGATGGCGGAAGAACTCGGCGCGTTCCCGCGTTACGACGAAAACCGCGACGAAATGCTTCGCGTCATCGCCAATCATCGTTTGGCCGCCCACGGCGAACAAGTTGGATACGAAGGTCTTTCGATCCTGCCTGTCCCGCTGGACCACGCGAATTGCCCGCAGGACGATCTCGCCAAAGCGGCGGTCAAGGCATGGGACAATGCCTATGAGCTTGGCCAAAAGCACGGATACCGCAACGCCCAGACCAGTGTTATCGCGCCGACAGGCACGATCGGCCTCGTCATGGATTGCGATACGACCGGTATCGAGCCCGACTTCGCCCTCGTGAAGTTCAAGAAACTCGCCGGCGGCGGCTATTTCAAGATTATCAACCGCACGGTTCCTCTCGCGCTTAGCGGCTTGGGATACGGTGAGGAGCAAGTTGAAGACATCGTCGGCTACGCCGTTGGTTACGGCACGCTGAAAGATGCTCCGGGCGTCAATCATAAGGACTTGCAGGCGAAAGGCTTCACGGGCGACGCTATCGAAGCCCTGGAAGGTGCACTCGCCAGCAGTTTCGACATCAAGTTCGCTTTCAATAAGTGGACGCTCGGCGAGGATTTCTGCCGCGAAACGCTCGGTCTCTCAGACGCGCAGCTCGACGATCTAGGATTCGACATGCTGGCTCATCTCGGGTTCGAAAAGTCCGATATCGAAGCCGCGAACGCCTATTGCTGCGGCGCGATGACCCTGGAAGGCGCCCCGCATCTGAAGGAAGAACACCTCCCCGTCTTCGATTGCGCAAATCCCTGCGGCCGGATCGGTAAACGGTTCCTGTCGGCGGAGAGCCACATCCGGATGATGGCGGCGGCACAGCCCTTCATCACCGGCGCAATCTCGAAAACGATCAATATGCCGAGCAACGCAACGGTTGAGGATTGCAAAGACGCGTATCTCCTCTCCTGGCGCCTTGGTCTTAAGGCGAACGCGCTCTATCGCGATGGGTCGAAATTGAGCCAGCCGCTGCAATCGGCGCTGCTCGACGACGACGACATGGTTGAAGATATCGTCGACGCGCCGCGCGCCGCCGCCGCACCGGTTATTGCAGAGAAGATCGTCGAGCGGGTTATTGAAAAAGTCGCCGAACGACAACGTCTCCCAACCCGACGCAAGGGTTATACCCAGAAAGCCATCGTCGGCGGGCATAAGGTCTATCTCCGCACGGGCGAATACGAAGACGGTCGCCTCGGTGAGATTTTCATCGACATGCATAAAGAGGGCGCGGCCTTCCGCAGCTTGATGAACAACTTCGCCATCGCAATCTCTATCGGTTTGCAATACGGCGTGCCGCTCGAGGAATTCGTTGAGGCCTTCACCTTCACAAGGTTCGAGCCGTCCGGCATCGTCGAAGGTAACGACACGATCAAGATGGCGACGTCGGTTCTCGACTACATCTTCCGCGAAGTGGCGATCAGTTATCTCGGCCGCGACGATCTCGCGCATGCCGAGCCGGGCGATATGCTCCCCGACACGCTCGGTCGCGGCGTTCATGAAGACGACGGCGGCGAAGCCAGCACGGCGGACGCCATTGCTGCCATCCAAAAGGTTGCCAGCACGGGCTTCATGCGCTCGTCGAAACTGCTCGTTTTTTCGGGCGGTGCAGAGCAAACAGAGACAAAAGTTACAGCGAATTCGGCAGCCACCGACTCCCAGGGCCAGGTGGTTGCTGACGGTGCCGCAACGGTTTCGGCCGTAGCGGTCCAGGCGGCGGTCGTCGAAGAGGTCGAGACTCGTCTCGACCAAATTCGAGAGGCCAAAGCCAAAGGGTACGAGGGCGATGCTTGCGGCGAATGCGGCAACTTCACGCTCGTACGCAACGGCACCTGCATGAAATGCGTCACTTGTGGCGCCACCAGCGGGTGTTCGTGACTTAGGCCCTACCTTGGCATAGTGCTCCCTGTGACTCGGGGCGGGTATCTTACCCGCCCCCTTTTTTTATCTGCGCCAAAAAACACTCAGTTCGATCGCCGACGTAACAACGCGCGCGACGAAGCACGTAATTTTCGCATCCGAGAATGATATTCATGATTGGAGGATGCGAGAGATGGACCAGCGCACTTGGAAGAGTTACGAGCTCAAGCCCGACGAAGGTGGATGGGAGCCCGCGGACTATAACGTCAACGTCGACGGGAAAGAGTACGGCAGGTGGCGCCGCACTTTGCGCGAACATCGCCACGGCCCCACCGTGATCTCCCGCTACAAAGCGCCGCCCGGACAAGGCTGGGAAATTGTCGGCAAAGCATCTTCTCTTGGCGAGGAAGTCTACGTCATGTCGGGGGCGTATTACGACAAGTCGGGCCGAATCATCGCACGCCCCGGCTCATACATGTTCAACGCGCCCGGTGCACAACACGGCGGTATCTCGACCGACCTGACCCTGCTCATTCATTGCTGTAGCGGCGAGCCGGACGAGATCGTGTCGATTCGTCTTATTGATTTCGAACCAACAGAATTCCTAGACCAATAGGCGCAAAGGATGATCTGGGAACAGCATACGTTGGTCGATAAAGCAGTTCGACGGTTAAGAAGGCACTAGGAACGGTATGGTCCGGTTATCGACGCTGACGGATAGCGGAATTCCGACCGCAAGATCTCCGTCGACCTGAACGGGCTCACTTTCAATACCGCGAATATCGACGCTGTCGGCTTCCAAAACAGCCACTTCCGGCAAATGATGCAATCGCCCGAAGACCAAAGCCAATCCATATTTTACGGTCGCCAGCCATCCGTGTGACGGCATCAAAACAATGTGCAGACTGCCGCCGCCCAAATGTGCATCAGGTGCTAGGACGAATGGCCCACCATAACGCGCGGCCCGGGTCACGATGACAGTTCGCGCTTCATACTCCAAGCCGCCTACTTGAACCCGAAAGATAGGGGATGGCCGATACAATGCGGAGACCGCCGCTGTCACGTAGGCAAGTCCGCCGACCAACCGTTTTGTCCGTGTCTTTACCGCCGCAACTGCCCGCGCATCCAATCCAGCGCTCGCCATTAAGACGAATCGCGTGCCGTTGGCCACACCGGGCCGAAACGCAAGGGACTTTCCTTGGTTGATCATTCGAACAATGCCCCGGGGGCTTCGCGGCAAGCCCAGCTCCCACGCCAGGACATTTGCTGTTCCCATCGGTAGGAAAGCGACAGCGGGCGCGGGCTCCGTCGAGGGTCGCGCAGAGATACCGTCGATAATTTCGCTAACGGTGCCATCACCACCTGCGGCAACGATAACGTCAATCCCTCGCGCCGAGCGCGCGGACTCGCGCGCATCCCCTCGCCGGCCGGTCGGCATGATTCGCACGGAATGTCCTGAACTTTCGAGCAAGTTCAAAAGCTTTTCCAAACGACGGCGACGGCGGCGGCCAGCAACAGGATTATGAATGATCAGTATATTCAAGTGAAACACCTCTAGTTATCAATATATTTTAAATTATTTCTGTAAAGTCAAGTATTCATTAAAAACATTTATGTAACAAACCTGTAATAATTACTTATTTTATTTAGAAATATATTCCGAACCGATCATCGGTATCTTAAACAGTGGATACAAATTATGAAGATCGATTCTCCAGTCACCCAATATCGGAGTATCTGGATTTCAGACATTCACCTCGGCACACGTGGCTGCCAGGTCACACAGCTTCTCGACTTCTTGAAATACAATGAAAGCGAGAACCTCTTTCTGGTTGGCGATATCATTGACGGTTGGCGTCTGAAACGCTCGTGGTACTGGCCACAGGAACACAACGACGTCGTCCAGAAAATCCTTCGTAAAGCCCGGAAAGGTACGAATGTCGTTTTTATTCCGGGCAACCACGATGAATTCGCACGGGATTACGTAAATCATCATTTCGGTGGCGTAGAAGTCGTCGACCGCCTGATACACGAGACCGCGGACGGAAAACGCCTTCTTGTCCTGCACGGCGATGAGTTTGACGTAGTGGTCCGCTATGCAAAATGGCTCGCCTTTCTTGGAGACGGCGCCTACACGGCTCTTCTGGCCTTCAATGGCTGGTTCAACAAACTACGTTTCGCCCTTGGTCGACCCTACTGGTCGCTTTCCGCCTATCTAAAGTTAAAAGTCAAAAACGCCGTCAAATATATCGCAGAGTACGAAGAAGCCATTGCGAAAGCGGCCGCGGCAGAAAATGTCGACAGTGTCGTGTGCGGCCATATCCACCACGCGGAGATTCGCGACATCAATGGCATTCTCTACTGCAATGATGGTGACTGGGTGGAGAGTTATTCGGCTCTCGTCGAACATCTGGATGGGCGCCTCGAGCTGGTCTTCTGGGCAGAACCAATTTCGGTCGAACTTCCCCTATCAGCCAGGAAGACAGTATGCGCAATCTAACGAATCTTGAGCGAGATTCCGCTACGTTTGCGCAGCGCTCAAGCGTCGGCGAAATCCAGACCATGCCTTCGGATGCGCGCAATATTACGATCGTCTCCGACGCCTGGTTTCCACAAATCAACGGTGTCGTGCGCGTTTTATCCTCCGTTCGCCAAGAGCTCGAAGCGATGGGACATCGTATCGAAATTATCGCGCCCGACCGATTCCGCACATTTCCCTGCCCGGGTTATCCGGAGATTCCACTATCGGTGCTGCCGAAAAAAATCATGAGCGAACTGCTCGAATCAGGCACTGCGGACGCAATACATATCGCGACGGAAGGCCCGCTGGGCATTTCGGCTCGAACGTGGTGTCGCCGCAATAATGTTCCCTTCACATCCGCCTATCACACGAAGTTCCCGGAATATATCCATGCGCGGACGCGAATTCCGCTTAATCTGCTTTATCTTGGAATGCGGCGCTTTCATGCCCCTTCAACATCCGTTCTCGCGCCTTCGGCTTCTGTTTACCACGAACTTTCCGCCCGCGGATTCCGAAATGTTCACAAGTGGTCGCATGGTGTCGACAACACGGTCTTTAGACCGCGCGGTAAGGATTTCCTCGATTTGCCGCGCCCTATCCTAATGTTCATTGGCCGTCTGGCGATCGAGAAAAATGTGCGTGCATTTCTTGAAATGGATTTTCCCGGCAGCAAAGTCGTGGTCGGCGATGGGCCGCAACGCAAAGAACTGATGCGCGATTTTCCAGGTGTCGAATTCCGCATTGCGCAAGGCGATGAAGAGTTGTCTCGATATTTCTCAGCCGCCGACGTTTTTGTGTTCCCGAGCCGCACCGATACGTTCGGGTTGACGATGCTGGAAGCATTGTCGTGCGGTATTCCTGTCGCCGCGTTCCCGGTTACCGGCCCGCTCGACGTCTTGGGACTGAAGGCAGCCGGCGAGACCGAAGCCGGTTGTCTCAATGAAAACCTCGTCACGGCAGTGGAACGTGCCTTGAGCAAGTCCCCGGAAGCCTGTCGGCGGTTTGCAGCTCAGTTTTCTTGGCGCCGGGTTGCGGACGACTTTCTCGCGCAACTCGCACTATTCGACACGAAACGGTGACGATAAGCGAGGTTCGGCAATGCGCATCCTAATCGTGAGCGACGCCTGGTATCCGCAAATCAACGGGGTTGTTCGAACGATGACCGCCATGCGGGACCAGCTCGAGGAGATGGGCGATACAGTAGAACTGATAACACCCAACGGCTTCCGCTCAGTCCCCTGCCCGACCTATCCGGAAATTCGTTTGGCGCTCGCTGGTCCGGATGCCGTCGCGCGAACGGTGGAGAAGTTCTTTCCCTGTGCTATCCACATTGTTACCGAAGGACCGTTAGGTCTGGCAGCACGGCGATTCTGCATAAAACGGAAGTTGCCGTTCACGACGGCCTTCCACACGCGATTTCCAGAATACCTTCGCCCGATTTCGTATTCCGGAAGACACCATCTATCCGTTGATACGCTGGTTCCACGCCGCGGCAAGCAGCGTCATGGTGCCCACCCCCACCGTCGTGGATAATCTTATCGCTAAGGGATTCCGAAATGTTCGTCTCTGGGGCCGCGGCGTTGATATCGATCTCTTTAAACCTGGACCGAAGGCAAAAATCCCAAGGATGGAAGGACCTATTTTGCTTTATGTCGGCCGCGTTGCCGTCGAGAAAAACATTGAGGCTTTTCTCAAACTCAACACCCCAGGCACCAAGGTTGTCGTTGGCGACGGCCCTTTGCTCGAGTCTTACCGCCGAAGCTTTCCCGAAACGGTCTTTGTCGGTGCGAAACACGGCGAGGAACTTGCCACTTACTACAATGCTGCGGATGCCTTCGTATTTCCGAGCCGGACCGACACCTTCGGACTCGTTATGCTCGAGGCGCTCGCCTGCGGCGTCCCCGTTGCTGCCTATCCGGTGATGGGTCCAAAAGATGTCATCACCGATCCGGATATTGGCTGTCTCCATGATGACTTAACCAGCGCGATCGAAAGCGCGCTGACAAAGCAAAGCGGCACGTGCCGTAAATTCGCCGTGGCGCGATCTTGGAGGAATAGCGCAGAGACTTTCCGCTCCTACCTTCATTTCTTCGATTCGATGGAACCGCACGACATGCACTAGAGTCGGTATCGCGGCCGAAATCGGGCGGTTCTTTCGCCCTCAACCTACCTCAATACCCTTCGATAAGATTTCCGGCTTTACCTGATGCCCGCGAAAGCATAGCAAAGGGAAACACCTTCATTTGGGGAACAAGAAATGGCTGGAAAAATCGACGCGCGTCTCGCGGAGCTTGGCATCGAACTACCGGATGCGGCGGCGCCCGCCGCGAACTATGTGCCGTACGCACTTGAGGACAACACACTCTACATCGCGGGCCAGGTACCCTTCTGGAACGGCGAATTGCTGCACATCGGCAAGGTCGGTGACGACTATTCCGTCGAAGATGCACAGCAAGCGGCGCGCGTTTGCGGACTGAATATCATCGCGCAGGCGAAGGCCGCCCTCGATGGCGATCTGGACCGCGTCCGCCGAATTGTGAAAGTGGGCGGGTTTGTGAACTGCGTCACCGATTTCGGCCAACACCCGGCCATCATCAACGGCGCATCCGATCTCTTCGTCGAAGTCTTTGGCGATGCGGGCCGCCATGCCCGATTCGCGGTCGGTGCCGGATCTTTGCCGATGGGTGTCGCCGTCGAGGTCGACGCGATAATCGTCGTCGATTAAGCAATCTACTTACTTCTCGCTGGAGCAGGATGATGGCGGATACAAGCGTTACGCAACCCACCCCTGCGCCTTTCGGAACGAAGGCGTTGATCGCGGTCGCGTGCGCGGCCCTTATTCTTTGTATCGGTATGGGGATCCGGCAAAGCTTCGGACTCTTCGTAACGCCGATAAGTTCGGACCTCGAACTGGGCCGAACCGTCTTTAGCCTCGCCCTCGCTATTCAAAGCATTGTCTGGGGCATCTCCCAACCCTTTGCGGGCGCGATCGCCGATAAATACGGCGCCGGCCGGGTCGTCGCCATCAGTGGGCTGCTTTACGCCGCCGGACTTGCGTTGGCGTCGATCTCCAGCGATCCGGCCGCCCTCTACCTCAGCATCGGGCTTCTCATTGGGCTTGGTCTCAGCGGGACGACATTTGCCGTTGTGCTGGGTGCCGTAGGCCGGCTCGTCCCGGAGAATCGGCGCGCCTTGGCGCTCAGCATCACCACCATCGGCGGCTCGATCGGCATGTTCGCCTTGATCCCGATCGGCCAAACGCTGATCGCCTCGATGGGTTGGGTTCAGGCGGTTCTGATGCTGTCCGTCCTCGCCGCCCTGGGCATTGTTCTGGCTTGTGTGCTCGCCGGCGATCCGAATGAAGGTGCGCCGGCAGCACAAAAGCAATCGCTGTCCGAGGCCATTGTCGAAGCCCGCGGCCATTCCGGGTTCTGGCTGCTCACCATCGGCTTCTTCGTCTGCGGGTTCCATGTGACCTTTATTGCCGTCCCCCCCCCCCTCGTTCCTCAGCGATCAGGGCATGACGGCTGCCTTTGCGGCCACAGCGATCGCCGTTATCGGCCTCGCGAATATCGGCAGCGGAATCTTTGCCGGTATCTGCGGCGATCGGTTTCGAAAAAAATATATTCTCTCCGGCTTCTATATTTGCCGGGCGATCGTCATGACCGGCTTCCTATTGATACCGATCACGGAAACGACGGCGCTTGTCTTCGCCGTCCTCATCGGGCTCTTGTGGCTCGGCACCGTGCCGATTACCAGCGCCCTCGTCGCTCAAATCTTCGGTGTCCGGTACCTTTCGACGCTGTTCGGGTTCGTATTCTTCAGCCACCAGCTCGGTGCGTTTCTCGGCTCGTGGCTCGGCGGATACGTTTTCGACCTGACGGGCTCCTATGACATCGTCTGGGGGGTTGCGGTCGTCCTCGGCTTGGTCGCGGCCGCGTTCCATCTCCCGATCGCCGACGCACCTGTCACAAGGCTTCAAGAAAACGCCGCTTAAAGCCTACCACCAGAATGGAAGGCGGATAACGGTCGGACGCATACGCGGAACCGGTACCGGTATCCCCTGTCTCTGCTGCGTGGCACCGAGCGGCGACATCTCCCGCAATCGGCCAATGCGCTCGGCCGTCGGCGGATGACTGCGCAAGATCGAAGGTTGCTCGCCGCGGCGCACCGGCATTAGAAACCGGTGCCAAGAAGGGTGCATCACCGCTTCGACTTTCTTCAACGCAGAAGCCAATGCAATTGGGTCACCGGTCAGCGCAGCTGCGGACCGGTCCGCCTCGAACTCCCGTGTCCGTGACAAGGCCAGCTGCGGCAAAGCCGCGGCGCCGGGCGCGAATATCAGCGCGAGGATCGGGAGGATCGGAAGGTTGCCGCCGCCGAACATCGCAAGCGGCAGGCTAAGCAACCCAACGGCAATCCCGATCAACGCCATCATCCGTGTCATACGCGTGATCATGTCCGCAATCTGCATCACCCAGATGTCATTGCCGGCGATGTGACTCACTTCATGCGCCAGGACAGCCATCAACTCCCGCATCGAGAGATGGCGTAACATCCCATCGGTGATTGCGATGGCCGAATCGGAGCGCCGCCCGACCGCGAAAGAGTTCATCGCACCGTCCGGCATATAATAGAGTTCGGGCGCGACCGTCAGACCGGCGCGATAAGAAATCTTTCGCAGCGCATCGTAGACCGGCAACATATCATGATGATCGATTTGCTGTGCGCCGTACCAGCGCATGATCTTGTTTGAGGAAAGCCGAGGTGCGAAGAGAATGCCGAGCCCGCATCCCGCTAAAACGAACAGAACGCCGTCCAGGCCGACCAACCATTTCGCGCTATAAGCCAGCATCGCGGCCAATCCGCCGAGGAGAACCGCCGACTGAAAGAGATTTCTCAACCGTTGTCGGCGCCGAGACGCAGCCGAAATTTCCGATTTTTCATCCACCCCAGATACATGGGGCGCGGCGTCACGCGATGCTAGGCGGCAAAACCGTAAAGTTTAACCGCATTGTCGCAAATCACCTTGTAGCGAATCTCTTCCGGAAGGTGCCCCAATTCATCGTCGATGAAGTGTTGCGAATCCGGCCAAACACCATCCGGGTGGGGGAAGTCCGACCCCCACATGATGTTGTCTTCGCCCAGGAAGTCGAGAAGCCGCGTGCCGACCTTATCCGACTGGTAAGTCGCGTAACATTGCCGGTGCCAGTAATCGGACGGTTTCATCTTCAAGGTGAGGTCCTTGAACTGCTCTTCCCATTCGAGGTCCATGTGATCCAGGATGTAAGGTATCCAGCCGATCCCCGACTCGCCGATGACAATCTTGATATCGGGATAAGCTTCGAGGACACCGCCATAAATGATCTCCATGAGAATGCGTGACATCGCCATCTGAAAACCGGTCAGGCTCACGGCGAAAGCTTGTCGCTGCTGCAGCGGCGCAAACCCTTCGGTATCGGTCTTTGGCGTACCGATCGTGTGGAAGTGAACCGGGAGTTTCGCTTCGTTTGCGGCCGCCCAAACCGGATACCAATCCGGATGGAACAAGGGTTTCAAATCGTGGGTGTTGGCGATTTCGACGCCCCGCACGGCCCCTCTTGCCGCGACGCGTTTTATTTCGTCGACGGCCGCGTCGATACTATGGCTGGGAATAGCCGCCAAACCCGCGAATCGCTCCGGATGACTGGCGCAGAAGCCCGCGAGCCATTCGTTATAGATCCGCATCATTTCGATTTCGGCTTCGGGATCTTGCAGGCGCTGTGCTGCGCCAAGAATACCGTAAAGGACCTCCGCCTGAACGCCGTCCCGGTCCTGGTCCTTCACGCGAAGTTCCGGCTCGGTCAGCCGCCGGATTCCATTCGCACCGTCTTCGTAAAGCCCCTCCGCCGCCATCACGTCGGAGCGATGAATTTGTCCCGGCTCATATTTACGGCCGGCCGATCCCATGCCGTTGACGAGACCGAAATCGGCGCCGCCGCGGCTGATCCAGCGCGGTCCCCCTTCCGCTTCCTCGTCGACATAGGGCATCCGGTTCTTCATCTGTCCGGATGCATTCGAGGTGAACAGGTCCGGCGGCAGCCAGATGAGATCAATATGGCAATCGGCTGATATGCATTTGTATTCCATAACGTCCCCCTAAAGCTCTTGAACTAAACTTTGTGGGCACGGGCAAAGGGTCAAGGGCAATGGAGATCGGCCTATACCTTACGGAAGAGAACCCGCAATCCGGCTTTCGGATCGCGAAATTGTTTTTCGAGTGCGAAACCGTGTCGTTCGAACAACGTCACGATATTGTCCCGGCAAAAGAACTGAACGTGGCGCGGCGGACTGAATACGTCCCACTCAACGATATTGGCAGGCACACGGGTACTCGCGATGTCCGGCGTCGTGATATAGACGTAACCTTTGCTCGAAAGACATTTATTTAAGAAATGCATGTATTCATTTAGGTCTACGACATGCTCTATGACTTCAGAAGAAAATATAAAATTATATTTTTTATTATTTGATAAGAATTCATCAAAACTGTTGCAGTAAAATTTCGATTTTTTGAACTTATTTCTTGCGTAGCCGATTGAATCGGCGCTGATATCCAGTCCGCTGGACTCGATCCCAAACCAGCGGAATGCAGCGACCTGAAATCCGCCGCCGCAACCAACATCCAGCAAATTGCCGCCACGTGCATATCGGTAGAGATGAAAGGCCGTCCGCAGCGCGCGCCGAAACCTCGATCGTGCCTTCGGATAAAACTCCGACGTGATCGAACCGTCATTGTTGTAAATACTTTCCAAGACGGTCTCGGTCGGCATTGGATCAAGAAAAACAAAGGCGCATTCATCGCATCGATGAAAGGCGTATTGTTCCACATCCTGGAAGTGGCGCGTTCGGCGTGAAGCACAGAGCGGGCAAACTGTCATATGCCGTGGGTATGACAATAGCTCCGAACGCGCAAGCGGACGATTAAGATCGGAGGTTTTTCTTGATAAGTACCGCTGCGGACACCACTCTCAAAACGAACTGAATTTTTGAGGACCAAAGCGAGAATGCCCGACGGAAATGACGCAATAACCGTTAAAGTCGTGTCTAATATTTCGGAAGTCGATGCGGCTGAATGGGATGCGTGTGCCGGTGCCGATGCGCCGGACAGTAATCCATCGGTCCGCCACGCGTTTCTGCACGCGTTGGAAGAGAGCCGGTCCGTGCGGGCCGAGACCGGCTGGCAACCGCAACACCTGGTCGTCGAGGATGCGGACGGAAAGGTCGCTGGTGCGGTTCCGATGTACCTCAAGAGCCATTCAATGGGGGAATACGTCTTCGACTATGGCTGGGCGAATGCCTACGAGCGCGCGGGCGGGCAATATTATCCGAAACTGCAGGCATCAATCCCGTTCACGCCTGTCACCGGGCCACGACTTCTTGTCCGTCCCGGCGTCGGCGCCGATACGACACGCGCGGCCCTCGTCGCCGGCATGATCGAATGGACCAGCCGCAACGAGTTGTCCTCGCTACATGTGACATTCGCTTCGAAAGAGGACGGCGACTACCTGGAAGAAGCCGAGTTCTTGATGCGACACGCGCATCAATATCACTGGTACAACCGCGACTATGAATCGTTTGATGGATTTCTCGCCTCGTTAAACAGCCGTAAGCGAAAAATGATTCGCAAGGAACGCCGTAAGGTCGCCGAGGGCGGTATTGAGTTGCAATGCCTGTCGGGCGACGACCTGAACCCAGAAGCATGGGATGCGTTTTATCGTTTCTACACCGATACCTACGACCGCAAATGGGGATATCCCTACCTCACGCGCGAGTTCTTTGAGATCGTTTCGCATACGATGCCGGAACAGATTGTGCTCGTAATGGCTTATACCGGCGGTTTGCCCATCGCAGGGGCCCTAAACTTGAAAGGCGGCGATTCTCTCTTCGGTCGAAACTGGGGCTGTGTCGCCGACTATAAGTTCCTGCATTTCGAAACCTGCTATTATAGCGCCATCGAATATGCCATCGATCATGGCTTGGCGCGCGTTGAAGCCGGCACGCAAGGCCCCCATAAATTGCAACGCGGATATGAGCCGGTTCAAACCCGAAGCGCACACTGGATACCGAACCCGGCGTTCCGTGAAGCTGTCGCCCGCTTCTTGGAGCAGGAACGATACGAAGAATCGCGGGAAATGAACTATCTCGAAAATGAAACACCATACCGTCAAGATGTCAGGGACTCGTAAGCGCAAATATGCAATCTTCCGGACATAGGGCTCGACGATTGCGACCGAATCCTATTGGGTGGGGAAATAATGGTTAATTTGGGTTTTGAGTATGACTGATCGTACGATCCTTCTGGTGGATAACGAACCGGGAGAGGTGGAACGCCTGACGCAGCAATTGTCGCCGTTCGGCTATACCGTCGAGCAATGCACAAGCACGAGCGCCATCGCCGAACGCATAAGTCAAAACAACCCTGCTGTCCTGCTGGTTCGTGTAGACCGCGCGCCGAATGACGGCGAACCGGCAGCAATTGAAGAAGTATCGCGACTGTTCAAGAGCGGCGATAATGTCCCGCCCACAATCTTTCTCGCCGACGATTACGATCTTAAGACACGCCTCGAATCAATCCGCGTCGGCGCCAAAGCGTTTTTCGTCCGTCCGTTTAGCCCGCTCGATCTCGTCGATGCGCTCGACCTGTTGATCGAACCGCAAGAAGAAGAGCCCTTCCGTGTTCTGATTGTCGACGACGACGAACGGATTTCCGAATTTTATGTCACCGTGCTGCAACATGCCGGCATGGAAGCCATGGCGCTCAGCGATCCGATGAAGGTTTTGGATGCGCTTTCCGATTTTCGCCCTGAACTCGTTCTCATGGATCAGTATATGCCCGAGATCGAAGGCCGCGAGCTCGGTGCCGTTATCCGGCAGGAGGCTGCCTTCCTCTCGATCCCGATTGTCTTTCTCTCAGCCGAAAGCGATCCGGATAAACAGCTTGAGCTGATGCAGATCGGCGCGGACGAGTTTCTCACGAAACCGATCAGCCCGGAGCGCCTGGTAACAGCGATCAGTATCCGGGCGGAACGCTTCCGCCGTCTGCGCTCGATGATGCTGCGCGACAGCCTGACAGGCCTTCTCAATCCCACGACGACGAAAGAACAGCTCAGCATCGAGCTTTCGCGCATGCGGCGTGGAAATATGTCCTTGGCCTTCGCGCTGATCGACCTCGACCATTTCAAGTCGGTGAACGATACCTATGGGCATCCGATCGGCGACCAAGTTCTGAAGACCATGTCGAATATGCTCAAACAGCGCTTGCGCATGACGGACTTGATCGGCCGATATGGCGGCGAGGAGTTTGCCGTAGCCCTGCCGGACGTCTCGCCAAGCAATGCCGTGTTGGTTTTAGACAAAGTTCGCGAAGCGTTTTCTCAGATCAAACAGATCCATGCCGGTGGCGAATTCAATGTCACCATGAGCTGCGGCGTCGCGATGTTCCCGGATTTCGAAGACGTGCCATCACTGACGGAAGCCGCGGACCAAGCGCTTTACGAGGCCAAGGCGAAAGGCCGGAACCAAGTCGTTCTCGCCGCACCTCAGACCGCCGGCAAGCGCACTGCAGAAGGCTGATTACTCCGCCGGTTCCGGCGTTTTCTTCTCGTTCTTTTTATCCGAATCTCCGGACTTCCGCTTCGGCGGCGCCGATTCGAACAGGAACGTCAATTCGCCGTCCTTCTCGTCGATCGTGACGTTGCCGCCTTTCGACAATTTGCCGAACAGCAGTTCTTCCGAAAGCGGCTGCTTGATCTTTTCTTGGATGAGACGTCCGAGCGGCCTCGCACCAAAGTTCTGATCGTAACCGTTCTTCGCCAACCAATCGTGCGCCGCTTCAGAGAGCGAAATCGTGACACGACGATCGGCGAGCTGCTCTTCGAGTTGCATGATGAACTTGTCGACGACCTTTCCGACCACTTCGGGCGAAAGGTTCGCGAACGGAATAATCGAGTCGAGTCGATTCCGGAATTCCGGCGTGAACAGCCGATTGATCGCTTCTTCGTCCTCACCGCTTCGCTCGTTTCTCGCAAACCCGATGGCCGGTTTCGCGAGATCGGCCGCACCTGCGTTCGTGGTCATGATCAAAATGACATTCCGGAAATCAACCGTCTTGCCGTTGTGATCCGTCAGCTTGCCGTAGTCCATGATCTGCAGAAGAACATTGAAGACATCCGGATGGGCTTTCTCGATCTCGTCCAGCAACAGCACCGCGTGCGGATTCTGATCGACGGCATCGGTCAGCATCCCTCCTTGATCGAAACCGACATACCCCGGAGGGGCACCAATCAGGCGGGAGACGCTGTGACGCTCCATGTACTCCGACATGTCGAAGCGCACCAATTCGATACCCAGCGTATTGGCCAGCTGCCGCGCCACCTCCGTCTTACCGACACCCGTCGGGCCCGAGAAGAGATAGCTGCCGATCGGCTTCTCCGCTTCGCGGAGCCCGGCCCGAGCGAGCTTGATGGCGCTCGCCAACGAATCGATTGCGTTGTCCTGACCGAACACAACCATCTTGAGATCGCGTTCCAGGGTCGAGAGCGCGAGTTTGTCGTCTTTAGAAACCTGCTTTGGAGGTATCCGTGCCATCGTCGCGATGACATTCTCGACATCCCGGACACCCAGCGTCTTCTTCCGCTTCGACGGCGCCACAAGCATCTGCGAAGCCCCGACCTCGTCGATCACATCAATCGCCTTATCCGGCAGTTTACGGTCACCGATATAACGGTTCGACAATTCGACTGCGGCGCGAAGTGCTTCGGCCGTGTAACGGACCTGATGATGCTCCTCGTAGTAGGGCTTCAGGCCGCGTAGGATTTTCACGGCGTCCTCGACCGACGGCTCATTGACGTCGATCTTCTGGAACCGCCGCACCAAGGCGCGGTCTTTCTCGAAGTGATTGCGGTATTCTTTGTAGGTCGTCGACCCGACGCAGCGGAGAGAACCACTTTGCAATGCCGGCTTTAAGAGGTTCGATGCATCCATTGCACCGCCTGAGGTCGCACCGGCACCGATAACCGTGTGGATCTCGGCGATGAACATGACGGCGCTTTCAAGATTCTCGATCTCCGTGATGACCGCCTTAAGGCGTTCCTCGAAATCGCCGCGATAGCGTGTGCCGGCAAGGAGCGCGCCCATATCTAACGCATATATCGTGACGTCCTGAAGCACTTCAGGGACATCCGCATTGACAATTCGGCGGGCGAGGCCTTCCGCGATCGCGGTTTTTCCAACACCCGGATCACCCACGTAAAGCGGATTGTTCTTCGTCCGGCGGCACAATATCTGGATTGTCCGGTCGACTTCTGCGGACCGACCGATCAATGGATCAATCTTGCCGTCTTCCGCTTTCTTATTGAGGTTTACGCAATACGCGTCGAGCGCTTCGGTTCCCTTCTTGTTGACCTTCTCGCCTTCGACTTCTTCGTCTGCCCCCTCGACCGTCCGACTTTCACCGAAGCCCGGTACCTTCGCGATACCATGACTGATGTAGTTCACCGCATCGAAGCGGGTCATATCCTGTTCTTGCAGGAAGTATACGGCGTGGCTCTCACGCTCAGAGAACATGGCCACCAAGACATTGGCGCCCGTCACCTCTTCTCGCCCTGAGGATTGGACATGGATTGCGGCGCGCTGAAGGACGCGCTGGAATCCCGCCGTCGGTTTGGGGTCTTCCAGCGATTCGGTGACGAGCATATCGAGCTCATTGTCGAGATACTCGATCAAATCACCTTGAAGCTTTTCCATCTCGACACCGCACGCACGCAAAACCGCGACGGCGTCTTGATCGTCCGTCAGCGCCAGCAGCAAATGCTCCAATGTCGCATACTCGTGCCCCCTTTCGGTGGCGTATGACAAAGCGCGATGAAGGCTATTTTCTAAAACACGCGACAGCATCGACATTTCAATCCTTCTCCAGCGTGCACTGTAACGGATGTTGGTGTTGGCGTGCAAAGTCCATGACTTGCGTCACTTTGGTCTCCGCGACCTCATAGGGAAAGACACCACAAATTCCGACCCCGCGTCGATGGACATGCAACATAACTTCTGTCGCTTGCTCGGTGTTCATGCCGAAGAACCGCTCCAGGACATGCACGACGAATTCCATGGGGGTGTAATCGTCATTCAGCATAAGCACCTTATACATCGACGGCTTTTTGGTCTTAGGACGTGTCTCAACGATGACACCGGTATCTCCGCCGCCATCGTTGTTGCGATCATCGTCTTTATCCTGATCGCTCATCCGAATTTTAAAGCCATTCAACATCACTCCTATAATATTGGATTTGCATAGTGACGATAAAGAGTTGACATCCGCCTTTTTGCCCCCTTCCAGTGTGCCAATTGATCCAGCGTCGGGAGAATCGCTGAATGTTGACCGATTTGCGGCAAAGACTTCACGCAATTCGAAGTGCTGAAATGCCAGTCGAGCAGGCTTACGGCGTGATAAAACGTAAGAGCGCGCGGTTTAGCGCTGAGGCGACCGGCGCGCGGTTCTATTGCCCGGTTTGCGGGTCTTGGTATCGCAGTTTCGCGGCCTTTGGTCTTCGCGGACGACCGAATGCGAGATGTCCCGGTTGCGGTTCCTTGGAAAGACACAGGTTCCTCTGGCTCTACATGATGGGACGGCAAAGAATTTTACGTCCTGGAAGCCGGATTCTTCACGTGGCACCCGAGGCTTGCATACAGCAGCGGTTGCTTCGAGATTTTCGCGTTCGATATCTGGGAATCGACCGATACGACGACGATGCCAATGCCGAACAGCAAGACCTCACGGACTTGCCTTATACCGACAATGCGTTCGACGTGGTGATATGCAACCACGTGCTTGAGCATATTCCGGACGACCGCAAGGCAATTGCGGAAATTTCCCGGGTTTTAAACCCGAACGGGCACGCCTTGATCATGGTGCCGATCGATCGCGACCGGCAATCTACTTACGAAGATTCGGAAATCACCGCGCCGTCCGAGCGACATAAAGCGTTCGGTCATCCCTACCACGTCCGCGTTTGCGGCTGGGACTATGCAGATAGAATACGTGAGATGGGAATGGCGGTCTTCGAAGCACATAGCACCGATATCCCGGAGCACCGCCGGCGGATCAACCGCATCAACAGAACCGTCCTCTACGATTGTACAGCCACCCGATCCTAACGTGGGCCCTTCCCTACCTTCTAAACAGCAAACGGCCCCGCAGGGGGAGGGGAGGGAAATGCGGGGCCGTGCCTGTGCCCGAATTAAATCGGGCCAAACTTTATGTGTCTTCGCTTAGAGAGCTGGCGCTTTGAAAGCCTTCTCGAAAGACGTGTTGAGTTGCTTCTGAAGCGGCTCGAAAGCTTCGTTGGCAACTTTCACGGACATTTCGGAAAGACGCGTGCTCTCGGAAAGGAAGTTATCGAAGCTCGTACGAGCGAACTCGGCCTGGATTTCAACGAAGTCCTTTGCCGTCTTCGCGCCCATCATCGCCTTCGTCGCATCGACGCTGGCTTCAGCAGAGGCTTGCGCGAATTCGTAGTAAGCTTTGCCGACCGTCTCCGCACCTTTCGTGAGGACTTCGCCGGCTTTCACGACCGCGTCGATGCTCTCTTTATTCAGCGCAGTGGCTTCGTCGTAAGACTTAAAGAAAGCTTCGCTCGCCTTCTCGACCTGCTCTTTGGTCATGCTGATGGCTTGCTCGTAGCTTTCCGTGGAAGCCTTCATTGCCTGCTCAACGGATTTTTTACCGACTTCGACCGCATCTTCGATTTGTTTGGTGGCCGCTTCGGTCGCGCTCGTCTTCTTGGTGGTCATTTCTCGTCTCCTTGGACCTTTAACTGACACGGCGTCCGCAACGCCTTTATTTGTAACGGTCACGCAAAAGCGTGACTAAAATCTTTATGCTGCACCGCAGCAACACGGGGAATATATGGGCTTGAGTTCCAATGTCAACCAATTTTTTGTGCACTGCAGCATTTTTTAGTGCGACGCAGCATTGAACCCGAGAAATTCACGCGACCTACCGTATATTGGGGGCTCCAGCTCATACGGCACAAGGCGTGCATAATACATTGATCGACTGAGACCGGGCGCGACTCGTTGGGAATCTTGAAATTTTTACGAATTTCCGGTAGACACGAATCGGCGATATCAGTAATATTCAAATACTGAATCGGAATCGGCGCTTTAAAATCAAATCTAACGCCTAAGAATTATTGTAAAATAGACACCATGATCCGAAACAATACTAAAACGAATATTATTTTTATTTCTATTTTACTGCTCGGCGTCGCATTTTTTCAATCTTCGGCCAACGCGCGATACGCCTCGATCGTCGTCGATGAACAAACGGGCAAAGTATTACACGCGTCGAACCCGGATCGC
The DNA here is from genome assembly GCA_002716125.1 of Rhodospirillaceae bacterium. GTDB lineage: Bacteria > Pseudomonadota > Alphaproteobacteria > UBA8366 > UBA8366 > UBA6544. Next base: position 48,757 of record PAZH01000023.1, on the reverse strand, counting down.
AGACGATATCCCGCTTCGTTGACGAAGATGATGACCCTTTACATGGTCTTCGACGCGCTGGAACGGGGAAAACTGAAGTTAAATCAACGCCTGAAAGTCTCGCGCCGCGCGCAAGGAATGGCGCCATCAAAGCTCGGTTTGCGACGCGGTCAAACGATTACCGTCAAAGACGCCATTTTGGCGCTCATCACAAAGTCGGCCAACGACGTTGCCGTTGTCGTCGCGGAAGCGCTCGGCAAGACAGAGATCAATTTCGCCAAAATGATGACGGCGAAAGCGAAATCCCTCGGCATGCGGAAGACCCGGTTCAGAAACGCCTCCGGCCTGCCCAATCGCCGCCAAATTTCGACGGCCCGGGATATGGCGACCCTCGCCCGCCGCCTGATCAAAGATTACCCACAGTTTTATCATTTCTTTGGAACGCAGCGTTTCAGCTACAAGCGGCGGACGTATCGCAATCACAATAAGCTATTACGCGCCTACCCTGGCGTGGACGGCATCAAGACCGGCTATATCCGTGCATCGGGCTTCAATCTCGTTGCGTCGACAAAACGGTATGGACGCCGATTGATCGGTGTCGTCTTTGGCGGAAAATCAGCAAAAAGCCGTGACCGTCATATGCGGAAACTCTTTAATCGCGCCTACGCCCTCATACCTAAGAAAAAGACCGACTACCCGACCAGTACGGCGGAGGCTATCGAGAAGACGAAGAAAGCCAAGATTCGCCTGGCAAAAGCGGCATATCCGCGGAAATCAAAGCCGAACCGGGATCGTGTCCGGCGTTGGGCCATCCAGGTCGGCGCTTTCTCACAATCCTCGGCGGCTCGTCTCGCGGCATACGGCGCGGCAGGCCGTCTTCAGGATCGCGGTGTCGCCCAACACGGTCGGGTCGCCGTCGTCATGCACCAGCAGGCGCGAAACCGGCTCTACCGGGCGCAAATTGTTGGGATGTCGCAGCGGGACGCTGTGAAGTCTTGCTCGTATCTGCGGGCGCAACGACACGCCTGCGTCGCCATTCCGCCGATCACACAATAACCGTCGATTCTAGAACGGCGCCGTCATCACGCCGGCGCGGGATAGATATCCGCTCACTGTGGCCTTCAATCGATCGAGGCCGTCTTTGTTGTCGGACTCACAGCGAACGACCAATGCCGCCTCCGTGTTCGACGCCCGCAACAACCACCAACCGTCCGACCCGTTCACCCGCATGCCGTCCACCTCGTTGATCGAGAGGTTATCCGCTTTCGCCTGGGCCAGCACCTCATCGACGACCGCGAATTTCCGCGCCTCCGTGACCTCGATCCGCACCTCGGGGGTATTCACCATCTGCGGCAGATCGGACAGCATCTCCGCGAGACTGCGGTCCGAGGCGGCAACGATATCCAACAGCCGAATGGCCGCGTATAGCGCATCGTCGTAACCGTAATAGCCGTCGGCGAAAAAGACATGCCCGCTCATCTCGCCGGCCAGAGGTGCGCCACTCTCCGCCATCAGGGATTTGATGACGGAATGACCCGGCGCACACATCACCGGTTTGCCGCCGAGCTTCTCGATCTCATCGAAAAGCACTTGGCTGGCCTTCACATCCGCGATCACTTCCACACCCGGCCTGCGCCCGAGGAGTTCCTTTGCATAGAACGCCAAAAGCTGATCGCCCCAAACGATCCGTCCTTCCCCGTCGACAGCGCCGATGCGGTCGCCGTCTCCGTCGAAGGCAATACCGAGGTCATAGCCCATACCGGTCACGGAATTGATGAGGTCGGTCAGGTTCTCCGGCATTGTCGGATCCGGATGATGCGCCGGAAATGTGCCGTCGACTGTTTCGTTGAGCACGACATGGTGACCCGGCAATCGGCGCGCCAATTCGACCACAGCGGGGCCGACCGACGCGTTGCCTACATCCCAGACGACCTTCAACTCGCGCTCTGAGCGATAATCCCGGCAAAGACGCGAGACATAGGATTCGAGGACATTCAGTTCCAGCTTTTCGCCTTGGCCCTCGATCCAGTCGCCTGCCGCGCTGCGCTTTCCGAGTTGCTGAATTTGATCCGCCCAGAACGGACTGTTCGCCAAAACCAATTTGAAACCGTTGTAGTTCGGCGGGTTGTGCGAACCGGTGATCATGATCGCCCCGGGCGCATCCAGCATCTTCGATGCATAGTAGAGCATCGGCGTTGCGGCGAGCCCGATATCCACGACGTTGATACCGGATGCCAAAAATCCGGACGCGAGAGCTTCCAGCATATCCGGAGAACTGAGGCGACCATCCCGGCCAACACAAACAAACTTGCCGCCGTTCTCACCGACAATACTGCCGTAGGTTCGCCCGAGCGCGACAGCGTCATCCACTGACAGCGTTTCGCCGACGATACCGCGAATATCGTATTTCCTGAGAAGCGGCGGATTGAAAGTATGACCGACCATCCGAGCGCGCCTCTATTCAGCCGCGTTCGGTGCCGGCCGCCCGACACAGCTATACGAGAACCCCGTCGCCGTTACGTGTTCGGGCTCGTAGATATTGCGGAGATCAACCAGGATCGGCGACCGCATCGACTCTTTCATTCGGGCGAAATCCAGCGATCGAAATTCGTTCCATTCGGTAACGATCGCGACCGCGTCGCTGCCCTTGATGGCATCATAGGTGTCTTCGCACCAGGTCACGCCGTCCAATACCTTTTTCGCCTCTTCCATGCCTTCCGGGTCGAAGGCGCGCACGCTGGCGCCCGCCGCTTGCAGGGCCGGCACGATATCTAAACTTGGGCTCTCCCGCATATCGTCGGTATTCGGTTTAAAGGTCAGCCCGAGTATGGCGATGGTCTTGCCCGCGACATCGCCGCCGCACGCGTCGATAATCCGACTTGCCATCGCCTTCTTGCGATCTGTGTTGATATCCACGACCGCTTCGACAATACGGATGGGAGCGCCCGCTTCCTGCGCTGTCCGAACCAGCGCAAGTGTATCCTTCGGAAAACACGAGCCGCCATAGCCTGGCCCGGGATGCAAAAACTTACGCCCGATCCGGCCGTCCAGTCCCATCCCCTTGGAAACGTCCCTGACGTCGGCGCCGACTTCTTCGCAAAGATTCGATAACTCATTGATAAAACTGATCTTTGTCGCAAGGAACGCGTTCGTGGCGTACTTTATGAGTTCCGCGGTTTCCCGGTTCGTAAACAAGATCGGTGTTTCGATCAGCGACAACGGCCGATAGAGCGAATGCATGAGGGACTTCGCCGCGTCGTTATCGGTGCCGATCACGACGCGGTCTGGACGCATGAAGTCCTCGATTGCGGAGCCCTCGCGCAGGAATTCGGGGTTCGAAACGACGTCATAATCGGCATCGGGCCGGGTTTCCCGGATGATACGCTCGACATCGTTGCCGGTGCCAACCGGCACCGTCGATTTCGTGACCACGACGGTATAGCCGTCAAGCGCTTCGGCGATCTGCGCGGCGGCGGCGTGCACATAGCTCAGGTCTGCGTGACCGTCCCCCCGGCGGCTCGGCGTGCCCACCGCGATGAACACGGCGTCCGAACTTGCGACGGCCGCTCTGAGGTCCGTCGTAAAGGACAACCGGCCGGCACTGACGTTGTTCGCCACAAGGACATCGAGGCCCGGCTCGTAAATCGGCATAATCCCATCTTCGAGACGTGCGATTTTCTCCGCATCCATGTCTACGCATACGACATCAATGCCGAATTCGGAGAAACAGGCACCGGAAACCAACCCCACGTATCCGGTACCAATCATGGCTATCTGCATTGGGCGCCGCCGTCCTTTCGACTATCGATCGACATACTGTTTCAAAACGCCGGCAATATCGTCGCGCAACTCGTCCCGCTCAAGCGCAAATGCGAGGTTGGCTTCGAAGAATCCGATCTTATCGCCACAATCGAAGCGGCGTCCTTCGAAGCGTAACCCGTGAAACGGTATGTGACCGATCATTTTGGCCATGGCATCGGTTAATTGAATCTCGCCGCCGGCGCCTGTCTCGAATTTCGCGAGGTGTTCGAAGACTTCGGGCATCAACACATAACGGCCGATAATGGCAAGCCGCGACGGCGCTTCGGCGGGATCCGGTTTCTCGACCAAACCTCTCACAGACGCCCGCGTACCGTCATCGCTGTCGATATCAAGAACGCCGTAACGGTCCGTATGTTCGGCCGGCACTTCCTCGACCGCGACGACATTGCCGCCGGTCTCTTTGTGGACATCAATGAGTTGCCCCAAACACGGCGCCTTCGACATGATCAAATCGTCCGCCAGAAGGACCGCGACCGGCTCGTTACCGACATGTTTGCGCGCGCACCAAACCGCATGGCCCAACCCCATCGGATCCATCTGCCGGGTATATGAGATTTGGCCGGGTTCAAGACCGATCGCCCGGATCGCATCGAGGACATCGTCCCGCCCACGTTCACCAAGCGTCTTTTCCAGCTCGTAGGAAACGTCGAAATGATCTTCGATGGCCGCCTTACCGCGGCCCGTGACAAAAACGAATTCCTCGATCCCGGCGGCCGCCGCCTCCTCAACGGCATATTGAATGAGCGGCTTATCGACCACAGGCAGCATTTCTTTCGGCATCGCCTTGGTCGCCGGCAAAAACCGCGTGCCGAGGCCGCCGACCGGAAAGATTGCCTTACGTACCGGAGAGGACATGAATGAACCGATTGAGTAATTTCGCTCGAATTTCGGCCTGTTTGCCACAGCCTGCTGCAGCGCGCAACCGCGACTCTGTTACACGGGCTCAGTCTTTTAGCAGCAGGTCTTTCGCTTCATTGATTTTGGCCGCGAGGTAATCCGAGCCGCCGCGGTCCGGATGGTATTCGCGAATCAGCCGACGGTGGGCTAGCTTGATGTCTTCGTCGCTCGCACCGACCTCGAGACCGAGAATTTCAAAAGCCTCTTCGCGCGACATCTGGCCGCTGCTCGCAGCCGCGCCCGCTTCATCCGTTGCACCCGCCGAATCGCCTGCCCGCTCGCGCCATTCGTCGCCATGCATACGATCAAGATAACTCTGCAGAACTTGCGCGGATTGCGCGTCCGCCGACGCGGCCGCATGCAGCAGGTCGAGCAATGAATCCAAATCCAGATCGGACAACCGACGGCCTGCGTAAGGGCCCTCCAAGATATCGCCATCCATCTCGCCTGTATCATGATCGAGTTCCATGGATACGAACCGCGTGCGCACAGTCGACCTTTGGCCACCGGCACGGGGCTTCGACGCCCGCGCAAAATTCCGCATGCCCCAGGCGCGCATTAGCCAAGGCAGGAGGAATGCGCCGGCAATCCACAGGAACTGGAACCCGCCGCGCAATAGGAAGAACAGCGCGACGACCACGGCGAGGGTAATGCCGCCCCATTTCAATACCTTCAGGATCGATGCCGGTGGTGCCGTGGCGTACCACTTCAGGAAAAACACCAAGGCCACCAACAGCATAATGCCGAGAAACAAATAGCCCACGGTCGCCTAACCCTTGCCGCTCATCTGGTGCGTCAACCGCAAGACGTCTCCGCCCCGATTGTTTCCGTATTCAAGCAACGCACGACGTCCACCCGCGGCGTAGACGGCCACAGCGGAAAGTAAGTCCCGCAACTGTTGAGCGCTTCCCGCATCAAACGGGCAATAGGCACCGCCGGTCAACCGCGCCAATTCTCGGAAATCGCGCTCCGCGACCGGGTCGCCGCCCTCGTGGAACAGAAACATCGGAACGCCCAGCAAGCCCAACTCGCCCGCCTTGTGGCAAACGCGGTCGATATCCTCTTCCAAGGCATCGCCGACAAAGACCAGCGCGTTCACCTTCCCTTTTTCCGCTTCGCGTTTCGCATGGTCGAGCACTTTGGCGATCTGAGACTGGCCGCCCCGGCAGCGCACACTCGTCATCAGGCGAAGAAGCTCCTTCGCATTCGGTGCCCATTTACTGGCGCGGCACTCGCCGAAACCGCGGTAGAAAATCAGCTGTACTTCCAGCCCGCCGAGAGTCGACGTTTCACTGAACATCTCGCCCTGGATCTGACAAGCTTGATCCCACGTGGGCTCACGGCTCGCCGTCGCGTCCATCGCAAAAATGAGGCGTCCTCGCTCGCCCGGCGCGCCCGCGGCCGGTGCCGGCGTCTCGTTTACCTTACGCAAAAACGCGCTAACGTCGTCTTCTGTCGATGTTGGTAGCTTTGCCATCCCCCTTTATAAGGGGATCAGGGGGCTGTACGTCCAGTGTTCTCGTCATCTGACGGTCCCGCGGGCGCGCCCAAATTGAGACCGTTTACCAGTTGCGCGACCTCCTGGCGGGCTGCGATATGCGACATGCTGAGCTTAATATCCGCCCCGACATCACGCAGATCGAGCAGCGTCAGTCCCATCAAGAACAACTCGCGGAAGATCACGCGCTCGGTAAACCCAACGACCAGCCGAAAACCAATCCGGTTTGCCAAATCCTCTAATGCGGTTTCCATTGCACGGTTGTTCGCGGAATCCAACGTGCCGAGACGGTTCCGCATCACGACCCAATCGATCGGTCGGCTGCCGCGGCCCGCGCGCGTCTTGCGCTGTTCCCAGACAACCTCGGCATAGTGGCTCGGCCGGACCACCTTGTGCGAATTCGGATCAACCTGCCCCAAAATATCCAGATCGATAAAACTGTCATTCATCGGCGTCAGCAAGGTATCGGCATGACCTAAGGCCCGACGCGCGAGCGAGCTATCGCTGCCCGGCGTATCGACGATCAGGAAGTCGTGGCTCGCTCGAAACTCCGCGATGAATGCGTCGAGCATCGCTTCCTCGCGCTTTTCCGAGTCGCTTCGGCTTTCGAGTTCAACCCGCTCGATCACGGCGTAGGTCGGGCTCGGCAGCGATAGATTGTTCGCTTTTACGTAGTCGAGCCGGTTCTTGATATATCGGCGCAACGTACCTTGCCGGGCATCCAGGTCGAGACAGCCGACCCGATATCCCTGGCGCAGCAGATGAACGGCGACATGCATCGCCGTTGTCGACTTGCCTGAACCGCCTTTCTCATTGCCCAAGACCACGATATGCGCCGGCCCCGGTGTGGCGGGCGTATCGGGCGTGTCCTCGATTTCGCTTCTCATACCCCACAGGATGTACGATGATTCGCGTGAATGGCGAAACAATTTTTGTTAAGGACTATCGTTCACGACGGGGTGACAGGCATGAAATGGACAACGGAACAACTGAACGAGTTCGAGCGGAATGGGGTGCTCTTCGTCGAACGCCTTTTCGACGCGGCCGAAGTCGAACTTTTGAACGCAGACCTCCCGAAGATTCTGGAGCGCGACGGCCCCGTCAATCTGAAGGAAGGGAATAGCAACTCCATCCGCTCCGCCATTGCTCCCCATCATTCAAGCGAACTCTTCCGCCGTCTCAGCCAACACCCGCGGATTATCGAACCGGCGATGCAGACGCTTGGCGGGCCGGTTTATCTGCACCAGTTCAAAATCAACACCAAGAACGCACATGACGGCGAAATCTGGCATTGGCACCAAGACTACCGGACCTGGTTCGAGGATGACGGCATGCCCGAACCCCGTGTCATCAACGCGGCTCTCTTCCTTGACGACGTGACGGAGTTTAACGGCCCGACCATGTTCGTCCCCGGCACGCACAAGCTTGGCATGATTCCTTCCGATAAGAATTTCGACCGCATCCCGGAATACGGTCGTCTCGCCGAAGATGCGATCGGTAGCCCCTACACGAACGAGACCATCGACCGTCTGATCAAAGAACACGGCCTGGTCGCGCCCAAGGGTCCCGCCGGCTCCGTTGTCTTCTTCCACGGCTGCACCCTACACGGCTCCGCGCCCAACATGTCGCCCTGGAACCGCACCATCGTGTTCTGGAGCCCCAACCGCACCGACAATAAAATAACCGCCCCGACCCGCCCGGATTTTCTAGCCTTGCAGGACTTTGAAGCGGTTGAACCTTTAACGGACGATTGTTTGACGTCCTAATCCGCAAAACTGAACGCGCTTCACCTCATCGGAGAACGGCCATGTGGTCTCAGAACGCATTAACCAAGCGATTGAATTTGGAGTGGCCGATACTGCAGGCGCCCATGGGCGACAAGACGACACCCGCCCTCGCCGCGGCAGTCAGCAACGCAGGCGGGCTCGGCGGGCTCGGCATGTCCGGCCTTCATCCGGACAATGTCCGGCGCCGCATCGAGGGATTCCGACAATTGAGCGGCGGCAGCCTCAACGTCAATTACCTTCTCTGGGAGACACCCGACGACCTTTCCGATGTGGGCGGCGCAATGCGCGCGACGTTGCAGACGCTTTACGATAAGGACGGCTTGGGACCCGTGCCGGAACCGACGCCTTCGCGAAGCCGGATGGATCCGGATCATCTGGAAATCCTCTTGGATTTGAAGCCCGAGCTGGCCAGTTTTCATTTCGGCCTGCCCGCACCCGATGCCCTGAATGCGCTCAAGAACGCGGGCACGATGATCCTCTGCAGCGCCACGACGGTCGCCGAAGCTGTCGCGCTCGAACGCGACGGCGCCGATGTCGTCATCGCCCAAGGCATCGAAGCCGGCGGTCACCGCGGGACCTTTACGAACGTCGATGTCTCGATGCAACCGGGCCTGTTTTCCCTGCTCCCGCAAATCGTCCATGCCGTCTCGATCCCAGTCGTCGCCGCTGGCGGCATCGTCAACGGACAGACCATCGCCGCAGCGATGATGCTCGGCGCAAGCGCCGTCCAGCTCGGCACTGCATTTCTTCGCTGCGAGGAGGCAAACGTCGCCGAAGCGCATCGCCAGGCATTGAGCGAAGCCAACGACAGTGCGACCATGGTCACCGACGTGATCAGTGGAAAGCCCGCGCGCTTTCTGCGCAACACCTTGATCGACACACTCGCCGATGACGATCCACTGCCTTTTCCCTCCCAACTTCGGTTGACGACACCGCTCGCCGAGGCGGGTGATCCGCAATATATGGCGCTTTACGCCGGACAATCCGCAAAGCTGACGGTCGCAAAGCCGGCAGGTGAATTGGTGCGGCACCTCGCGGCGGAAACCGACGCCAGCTTTAGGCGGTTCGCCTGATCGCGCTAGAATCGAACGAGAATTGACAGGGACACGGATCATGGAACGCCTCACCCGAAAGACTTATGCAGAATTGAGTCCCACCCAGCAAAAAGCGTTCGACAAGATCGCCGAGGGACGCTCCGGCGTGAGCGATGGACGCATTGGCGGCCCCTTCGATATCTGGATGCTCAATCCGGAGCTGGCGGAAACGATCGACACTCTCGGTAAACAGTTTCGTTTTAATTTGTCCATGGACCGGCGATATATCGAAATCGCGATCCTTGTGACGGGTGCATATTGGACGTCCCAATACGAATGGTTCGCCCATGAGAAGATGGCGACCGACGCGGGCGTGCCCGCCGATATGATCCAATCGATAAAGACCGGCGAGAGGCCTGACTTCAGTGACGCACGGGATGCAGCGGTCCACGACCTCGCCTACGATCTGCATCGCATTCATCACATCGACGATGCGACATATCAACGGGCGGTCGACGCCTTCGGCGAGCACGGAGTCGCCGAGCTCATCAATCTTTGCGGTTTCTACACCATGGTGTCGATGTCACTGAACACTTTCAAAATCGGCGTGCCGGATGGTGAGAAATTACCGTTCGATGCATAAACGATTGCGGCGGCATTCCGAACTATTGCTACGACGGGGATCGAACCATCGATCGTTGAATACCGGTTATATTCAGGGCCATATGAATAAAGCCCCGACAATGAGAAGCTTCCCATGACCGAGAATTTCGCCAGCCTCTTTCTTGCCCTCAGCATTCTCGCCGTTGGCTTTATTAGCATCGGTCCAAACATTCTCGCGATCATCGGCACGTCAATGGAGCGGGGGCGCAAACAAGGCGCCTCCCTCGCGCTCGGCGTCGGTACGGGATCGGGCATTTAGGCGACACTGACCGTGACAGGCCTTACGGCACTCGTGGCCGCCTATGCGGAAGCCATGATCGTGTTGAAAGTATTCGGTGCCGCCTACCTCCTTTGGCTGGCCTATAAAGCGTTCCGGTCGGCCTGTACGCCGGCGGCGAACATAATCGCGACCGCCGCGAAGGGCGAAAACCTATATTGGCGCGGCCTGCTTATCCAAATGACAAATCCGAAAGCAGCCCTCCACTGGATCGCCATCGTCGGGATCGGGTTCGGCGCGGAAGCCCCGTTTTGGATCGGTATTGCGCTAGTGGTTAGCACGACCGCCCTCTCCATACTCGGTCATCTCGCCTACGCTCTCGCCTTTTCGACGGCGCCGGTGGTCGCGTTCTATCGTCGCTCTCGCCGTTGGATCGAAGCCAGCCTTGGCGTTTTTTTTTCAGTGTCGCGGCCTTCAAGATTGCGACGTATAAAACTTAAAACAAGGATAATTACTTTAGTTATTTATATATAATTATTAGTCGTCTTGTAATATTATGTTCTTTCTTATTGTTTTCTGTACANTATTCGGCCTATTTTCGTNGATTCNATATATGTAATAAGCNACAATAATNCCAACAATTATTATAAAATACCAAACGGTATTCGCTGANCCAAAGGTGCTTTCCGATAAGTCGGTCAGGACCGAGCTTGTTCTCTGCCCCAAGTAATGAGCGAAATAAAACAGCGAAAAGAGCAATCCCAGATACCGTGTGCCGAAAATGTTCGCCGCCATACAGGCGACGAACAATCCAATACTCAACCACGCCATGGCGATGGTCGTGACTAAGGTAATAACCGACGGGTATCGCAGCGGCACAAATACAAAGACGACAACCGCCAACACACAGAGCGCGTGAAGCCAGCCGACCGCCCTTTTCGCAGCGACCAAGTGACCAAACAAGCCTGCAGCGATCAGACCGAAGAAGGCAATCAATCCGATCATTGCGGTCGTTTGGGTTTCCCGCGATATCTGATTGGAATCCGCCGCGAACCGCGCATCGATCAAATAGGCTGCCACGTATTCCGTATGAAGTCCGAGAACGAAGAGACTCGCCGACAGCGCCCAAAAATTGGCGTTCGCCACAAACTCTGCGATTGCGCGGGCAAGTGTCGGCCTCTCGACCGGGTCTTCGCGGGCCGCAGTTTCGTAGGCAGGCTTTAACGTCAAGACGCCGATCAGCAGCAACCCGCAAACTACGATCAGCAAAAGGGCGGATGAGTTCGCGGCCAAATGTCCGATCCGAAGCGGTGATGGCCAAAGGACCGCTTCCACCAACAATGCCACGGCGATGGGCGCCATAAGGCCCGTTAGGCGCCGTCGCGGCGGCACGACCGTGCCCACAATCGCAAGCAGCAGCGGATATCCGCAAACGCCCAAGGAAAATGCCGTGATCAGAGATAGAACGCCTACAACGAAACTTGGCAGATCGGCATACATGAGAAAAAGACACGCCGTCGAAGCGGCGGTGCCGGCTGCGACGACAACCGGCAAAGTCCTACGAACCGCCTGCGCGCCGCCGACAATTATCCCAATGCAGACAATCAGTGAGAAGAGCCAATCTGTACCGCTCTCCCATTCACCGCGTCCGCCGAACCACGAATAGTGACCAACGACTTCATGGCGAACGATCGTATGCAGAACAAACGACGCCGACAAAACAGCGACGCAGCACAAAAAGATGAATTTGCGATTGCTAAACAACATTCTGAAAACGGTGTTTATTCGCAATCTAAGGCGATGGCGTTACCGATCTGAAATGGTGCCGGATTAAGCCGCTTTCACCCACACGGCCGTGTCGTGAAAAACGCCGCCGCCCTTCGGTTGGCCCGGATCGGCACTGATCAGGACGTTGACGCCCTGCCCCTTAATGTGCGCCTTGTTGGGCCAAATGCTTTCGACGACGCAGACGCCACGTTGTAGCCCCTCGAACGCCACGGCGTGGACTTCGATCTCGCCGAGATCGTTGCCGACTTGCACCACGTCGCCGTCTTTCGCCCCCAAGGCCACCAAGTCGTCCGGGTGGAGCTTGACGGTTGGGCGGCCTTCCCGCTTTTTGCTGGTCGGCGTCTCCGTAAAGCTGCTGTTCAGATAATTCCGCGCCGGCGCGGCAACCATGCGGAACGGATGTTTGTCATTCGCAAGGTCGATATTGGTGTAGTAGCCGGGCAACGACGGCATGCCTTCGAAATCCGGGCCCATCTCGTCCCATTTCGGCTTGAAACGGAACTTCTTATCCGGGTGACCGAAACCGTTCCTGAAGTGCATCTCGTCCTCGCCAAGCGAGCAGTCGTGCCAATGGTTCCGCCAAAGTGTCTCAGCATCCGGCAGTCCCGAAATCCGACAGGTCTCTTCGATCACTTCCCAAGCCGTCATCTTGAAGCCCGGTTGATCGAGGCCGAGCCGTTCCGCCAGCGCGCACATCACCTCATGATTGCTGCGGCATTCGCCGGGTGCCTTGATGACGGGTTTGGTGACACTGAAATAAACGTGCCCGCCGCCGGTATACATATCGTCATGCTCGAGGAACATGGTCGCCGGCAGAACGATATCGGCGAATTCCGCGGTCTCTGTCATGAACTGTTCGTGAACGACCAGAAACAGATCGTCGCGGCGGAAGCCTTGATGCACCTTGTTTTGGTCCGGACAGACGACGGCCGGATTGGTGTTCTGGATCAGCATCGCCTTGACCGGCGGGCCGCCCTTCAGGTCTTCTTCGTCGCCGAGCAGGATCGGGCCGAGACGGCACATGTCGAGCTCGCGGATCGACTTGTCTCGGAAATCGAGACCCATCACCAAGTTCCAATTCAGCGGATACATCCCGGCATTGCCGTAGAGGCAACCACCGCCCTTGTTCGGCCATTTACCGGTGATGACCGGAAGACATGTCACCGCATGCATGTTGACCGCCCCGTTCCGCGAACGCGCGAAACCGTAGCCGATGCGGATAAAGGCACGCGCCGTCTTGCCGTAAAGCGCCGCCAATTCTTCGATCTCCGTGACGGACAGGCCGGTAATCTGCGCCGCCCATTCGGGCGATTTGTCACGCACATGCGCTTCCAGTTCGTCCGGCGCATCGGCGAATTCCGCCATATAGGCACGGTCGGCATAACCGTCGCGGAACATGATATGCATCAGTGCCATCGCCAGGGCGCCGTCTGTCCCGGGCCGAATCAGGTAGGCATGGTCCGCCGCCTTCACCGTTGGCGTCTCGTAAACGTCAATCACGACGAGTTTGGCGTCGCGGTCCTTTTTTGCCTTCGAGATATGGGTCATCAAGTTGACCTGGGTCGAGACCGGATTGCCGCCCCAGACAATGATCAAGTCCGATTCAGCGATCTCGCGCGGATCGTTGCCGTGCTTCACGCCATGCCCGGCGTTCCAACCGGAATCCGGCAAGGTGGTGCAGATCGTCGAGTGTTGGCGTGACGTCCCATAGGCGTGGCGGAACCGGTCGAGGCCGTCCCGCATGACCCAACCCATCGTCCCCGCGAAGTGATAGGGCCAAATGGCTTCACCACCGAATTCGGCCTTGATCGCCTCGAACTTGGCGGCGATCTCGTCCAGCGCTTCATCCCAGGTGATTTCCTCGAATGCTTCGATGCCCACGCCTTTCTCGCCGACCCGGCGTAGCGGCTTCATCAACCGGTCCGGATGATGAATGCGCTCGGCGTAACGCGCGACCTTGGCGCACACGACGCCGGAGGTATAGTCGTTGTCCTTTGCGCCGTGAATACGACCGATTTGCGTGTCCGAGATTTTCTCGACTTCAAGCAGGCACGTGCTCGGGCAATCGTGCGGGCATGTTGAATGCGCGATTTCTACGCTCATAGCGAACCACCGGTAATATCTTCGTTGCGGATAATCTAAATTGCCGAGCACGCGCCAACAAGTCGCGCTTCCCCGTTGCCGCCCGCCCGCCGTTCGCGCATAGTCGGGCCATGAACACGCACATGCTCAGTCGACGCCGGATGCTGGCGCTTGCCGCCGCCGGACTGGCCTTTCCGCTCGGCGGCCTGCCGCTCGCGGCCGCGCCTCGGCCGATTGCCATGCGCCCCATTCCGTCTACCGGCGAAGCCATCCCCGTCCTCGGCATGGGCACCTGGATCACCTTCAATGTCGGCAGCAGCTCGCGTCTGCGAGACGAACGGGTCAAGGTCCTGCAAGCCTTCTTCGATCACGGCGGGCGTATGGTCGACTCTTCGCCGATGTACGGATCCGCCGAGGACGTAATGGGATATTGCCTCAAGCGCGTGCGCGATCCCTCACCGCTTTTCTCCGCCACTAAAATCTGGACCTCGAGCGACGCGGAAGGCGAGGTCCAGATGCAAGATTCCGAGCGGCTATGGGGCGAATCCCAGTTCGATTTGCAACAAGTCCACAATCTCCTGAATTGGGAATTCCATCTGGCGCGTCTCAAGGAGTGGAAGGCGTCCGGTCGAATCCGCTATCTCGGGATCACGACCTCACACGGGCGGCGTCACAGCGACTTCGCCGACGTCATGCAGGCAGAGCCATTGGACTTCGTGCAGCTCACCTACAACATCCTCGATCGCGAGGTGGAAGATCGCCTGCTGCCGCTGGCAGCGGATCGCGGCCAGGCGGTGATCGTGAACCGGCCCTTCCAGCGCGGCGGTCTCTTTCAAAGCTTCGGACATCATCCGCTGCCCGAATGGGCGCGCGAGTTCGGTGCGCGCAACTGGGCGCAATTCTTTCTGAAGTTCGTGCTGTCACACCCGGCCGTCACCTGTGCCATCCCGGCGACATCCCAGGTCGGCCATATGGAAGAGAACATGGCGGCGGCGCGCGGCCCCATGCCCGACGCCGCTATGCGACGGCGCATGATCGATTACGTGGAGCGTCTTTAGAGCGATGATTCCCTATTCGGCGGAAGCCTTACTCGAAGTCCTCGCGGTCTATAACCAGACGGTTTGGCCGGGCCAATTAACGGCGCTGTTCCTCTCGGCGCTCCTGCTGGGCTTGTTGCTGTTCCCGCGCAAGGGCAGCAACCGGGTCATATCTGGCTTTCTGGCTCTCGGCTGGCTGTGGACCGGCCTCATCTTCATGGACTTGCACCTCATCCAGCTCAATTGGGCGGCGCGCTATTTCGGCATCGTATTCGGCATCCAGGGATTACTGTTGATCTGGTCCGGTCTAATCAAAGATCGGCTGCGCTTTCACGGCGACAAAAGCGCAGCTTCCTGGACGGGTCTGTTTCTCGTTGTCTTCGCATTGATTATCTACCCATTGGGCGCGCTGCTCGCCCATGATCTCGCATCAGTTCAGCTGGCTGGATTGGCGCCAACGCCGCTCACCATTCTCACGATGGGCGTCCTTTTGCTTTGCAGCGACCGCACGCCGGTCCACCAGCTCGTGATCCCGGTCGTCTGGTCGAGCGCGGACGGTGCGACGGCGTGGAACCTCGGCCTCTGGTGGGACCTTTCGCTGCCGGCCGCCGGCCTCGCGACTATTTTCTTCTCCATCGCCCGGCCGCGCCGTGCTCAAGAATCCGGCGATTAGAGACCGCGACTACCGGCGCCTTTTCGCCGGCGCCGCGTTCCATCAACAAGGGATGGCCGGGGAACAGGTCGTCCTCGGCCTGTTGGTTATCCAACTCATGGGCTCGAGCGCCTGGGTCGGCTATACCCTCGCCGCTTATTTCACGCCTTTCTTTGTTTTCGGGTTGGTTTCCGGTGCGATCACCGATTGGACAGACCGACGGACGCTGCTTCGCCGGATCGAGATCGCCACCGCCGCCACGCTCGCCGTCTTCGCAATCACGCTCGCACTCGGCATCGTGTCCATCTGGCTGATCCTCGCCTACTGCGTCTGTGCCGGTAGCCTGCGTGCCATGCACCAGCCGGTTCGGGCCAGCTACGCCTACGACCTGGTGGGCCAAGACAATCTCGTCTCCGCGATGGGTCTGCTGAATCTCGGCTCGCGCTGCGGTCAGTTGGCGGGCGCTCTTGTCGCCGGCTATGTGACGGAAAACGTCAGCGCAGCGGCCGCTGTTTGGTGCCTGGCCGGCGGCCACCTCACAGCGTTCTTCGTGTTCCGTAGTTTACGCGAAGCCGGGGTCGCAGCGGTCAAGGAACATGTGCCGATCCGACAAAACATTCGCGAATATATCCAAGAGCTCAAGGTCAACCGGCTCTTGTTGACGCTCCTGATCGTGACCGCCGCCGCCGAGGTTTTCGGTTTCTCCTTCGCCACGGCATTCCCGGAGATCGTAACGGGACGGTTAGAACTCGGCGCCGAAGGTCTCGGCTTACTGCAGGCATCGCGGGCCAGCGCAGGTGTTGTCGCCGGGATCGCATTCGCAACCTTTGGTGCCCGCAATCGCGCCGGCATCATCTATCTTCTGACCATCGCCGTCTTCGGCGCGGGCCTCATCTGTCTCGCGCAGGCGTCGACCCTCGTGACCGTCTTGGCGGCCGTGTTTCTCGCGTCCATTTGCGCCGCCACCTGCGACATCCTCTCGCAAAGCATGCTCCAATTGAGCGTCAGCAATGAGCTACGCGGTCGCGCGATGGGCATTTGGGTCCTCGCTTTGGGTTTCGGTCCTATCGGCCATCTTGAACTCGGTGCGGTCGCAGAAGCCGTCGGCTTAACCACGGGTCTCCTGATCAACGGATGCGCGCTGATTGCCATAGCCTGTCTGACCGCCGTCGTGGCCCTAAGACTGCGCCGACTTTGACGCGCCGTAAGGACTCGCCAGACGCGACAATCCCGCTATCATTGGCAAAAAGCTCCGGGTGGCCATGCGTTTAATCCTTCTCATAACCGCGACATTTCTCCTGCCGTCGCTTATCGCTTGCGAAAGCGTCGACGAATACGTCGGCCAGACAATCGATACGTTCACGAGCGGGCCCAAGAGCCAACTCGCCGCAAAGCCCCCCGCTGCCGCCACGAAACCGGAGACGCGCAGTACAACTCAACCCGCCGGCAGCCGCCCGCCATCCAACTTACCGTCGGGACAAGTCGTCGCCATCAGAACCGCGCAGTCGCGTCTTTTGCTTTCGCTCCAGACCTTAACGGGTGGCACTGTCATCCGCCGCCGATTTACCAGCAGCGACGGACGTTATATCGAGGAAGACGCGCTTTGGACCGGCCCGCCCGACAGCCAAGTCGCCGCCGGCATGTTGTTGAGCGAATCCCGCTCGGGCCCGCCGATTTCCGATTCGACCGACCCAGCGGGCACGGTTGATCATTGGGCCGTATTTCGCGGAAAGCGGCGGACCTTTGGCGATTTGATCGGCTCCAAGAACGTCCTCGGTCCTGTCCTGTGGCGGCGTAGCCGGATCGGCACCACAACCTGCGTCGCCTTCCTGCAACGCTGGATGCAGAACCCGCCTTCGGGTCCGGCCAGCACACTCAGCGGCTTCTACTGCGCGGCGCCGGGCGACACCTTGTCGCCGGGCGAAGCAGAGACGGTCGTCCAATCGCTCGGTCTCGCGGCAGACGCCGGCTGACCACCATCCAACAAACGGGAATACACTTCATGAATCTCTTCGACCTCTCCGGCAAAACCGCCGTCATCACCGGCTCGACCAAAGGCATCGGTAAAGCGATCGCCCAACGCATGGCGCAGCACGGCGCCAATGTCGTGGTGTCATCACGCAAACAGGACGCCTGCGAGGAGGTCACCGCCGAGATCAACCAGGATTGGGTGCAAGGCGAGAACCGCGCCGTCTCGATCCCTTGTCACATTCATCACAAGGATCAGCTGCAAAACCTCGTCGATAAAACTAAAGCCGAGTTCGGCAAGATCGACATCCTGGTCTGCAACGCCGCCGTCAATCCCTATCACGGCAGCATCACGGACATTCCCGACAGCGCATTCGACCGCATCATGGAGTGTAACATCCGCTCGAACGTGTGGCTCAGCAACATGGCGATCGAGGATATGCGGACGCGCCAAGACGGCGTCATTATCGTCATCTCGTCCATCGGCGGTGCGCGCGGCTCGCGCGAACTCGGCGCTTATGCCATCTCCAAGGCCGCCGACATGCAGATCGTGCGCAACTACGCGGTCGAATTCGGTGAAGACAACATCCGCGCCAATTGCATCGCGCCGGGCCTCATCGTCACGGACTTCGCACGGGTGCTTTACGAAAACCCGGAACTTCGCGCAAAACGCGAGGCGGCCTTCCCGCTTGGCCGGCTCGGCCAGCCCGACGAAATCGCGGGAACGGCCGTTATGTTGGCATCCCCCGCGGGCTCCTACATCACCGGGCAAACCCTCTTCGTCGATGGAGGCGCCACGGCGGCCCCCGCCTGATTTTCCTTGCTCATCATATATTTACCCTCTAGACCGGCGCGGCGATGCGGTCCACTATGGTAGCATAATCCGCACGCTAGAAAGGTGGCGCATGGGCATCTTGCGACCGAGTCTCGGTAGAACGATCTGGGCGGCCGGTTTGGTCTTCGCTTTGAGCGTTGCCCTTCTGCCCATCGAGGCGCATGCGCAGACCGTTTTCGTGGCCGCGGACGCCGGCCCGAAAGGAGCCGCGATCGGCGGCAATAAGGTGTATCGCACCGTGGCGGAAGAGGTGATCGCCAAGCTTAAGACCGCGGGCTACAAAGTCATCGAGCCGGGCGACCTGCCGAAGCAATATCAACCGCGCCGCCGCCGGCCGACGGTGAAGGACTGGCAACATGTCTTTCAGCGCGACCGTCCGAAGATGGACGCCATGGTCGCCATCACCGTCGTGAACCGCGTCGTCCGCTCAACCGGCGCCAACTTTTCCAGCATCGACCTCTTGGCGAAAATCTACCGCAAGAAAAAGAGAAAGCCGGTCGTGATCATCGATATTCCGCCGACCAAGGAAGCCCCGATGAAGGGCGGTTGTTTCGGCCCCTGCATGATGCGCATCCTCTCGGAGAACGTCGTCAAACCCGCCCGTATTCTCGGCACCCAAGTGGTCCGCAGCCTTTCCGGGAAGAAAATCAAGAAACAATACCGGCGGTAGGCTCGCCGCACGCATGAGCCAATGTCCGCACCGCTCCTTCAGATAATCTATGCCAGCGCCTCCGCGACAAAAATGGAGGCGGATGAGCTCAAGGCAATTCTGAGCGCGGCACGCACGAACAATTCAAAAAAGGATATTTCCGGCATGCTCGTCTATCATGCCGGCTCCTTCCTGCAAGTTCTCGAAGGACCGGAAGACGCTGTCACGGAACTCTTCGGAAAGATTTAGAAAGACCCGCGCCACGGAGAGATCAACGTCTTGTTCCGCGACAATGTACCAGAGAAAGAATTCGAAGAGTGGTCGATGGGTTATATCGATGCCGGTGGTGAAGCGTCGTCTTACGAAGGGTACGTGGACTATATGCGCGATCTGGAGCGTATGACGCTCGACGGGACCCGCGGCCGCCGTATCCTCAAGATGTTCCAAGAGGGCAACTGGCGTCAAAGCGCGGAACGGTAGATCGCTTGCACCCACCACGTGGTCACGCGAAAATTGCGATCGCATTGGCAGGGAGGGTTTCATGTTCGATTTAATCATTCGCGGTGATCAAGTCGTCACACCGCAGGGCACCGGCGCCTGGGATATCTGCATCCAGGGCGAGACCATCGCCGCCATGACGCCTCCCGGACAATTCGCGGACGATCAGGCGGGACGCGTGATCGACGCCACCGGCAAGATCGTCATCCCGGGCGGGATCGACCCGCATATCGACTCGCTCTGGCACATCCCGCCGATCGAGGAAGGCGGCGAAGCCGGCCTTACCGACGGGCCGGACGTGGTCAGCCGCGCCGCCATCCACGGCGGCACCACGACGCTCCTCGATTTTGCCACCTGGACCCACGGCCAGACCATCGACGAGGCGGTCAACATCCGCCTGCAGGACTGGCGCGGCAAATGCTATTCCGACTACGGCTATCACATCATGCTGCAAGGGGCGATCCCGAACGACCTCTACCCGCAGATCGCCGAGGTCATCCAGGAAGGCCACCCCTCGATCAAGATTTTCACCACCGACATCACGCCCAGCCGCAAGGGCCGCAAGATCACTCACGGCCACATCTGGGAGATCTTCAAGGTGCTGAAGAAGGAGGGCGGCATTGGCGCCATTCATGCGGAAGACGACGAGATCGTCATGCACATGTACGACGTCCTGGAGCGCGAAGGCCGCATGGAATTCGAGAACATGGCGGAAATCCACAACACCATGTCGGAGGACCTCTCCTTCCGCCGCATCATCCGCTTGGCGGAGCATGTGGAAGGCACGCCCCTTTATATGATGCATGTCTCGGCCGCCACCGGTGTGGCCGCCATCGAGGCGAGCCGCGCCAAGGGCTTCCCCGTCTACGGCGAAACGCTGCACCAGTACCTCATGTTCACGCACGAGCACTACAAGCTGCCGAACGGCCAGATCTATCACACCTATCCGAGCCTGAAGGAGACCTCCGACCAGGACGCGCTTTGGGAAGGCCAGCTCCGGGGCTCGATCAGCACTATCGCGACGGACGAGATCTGCTGCAACCTCTCGACCAAGGTGCAGGGCGACCGCGTCGACAACGTCACCGGCGGTAACGCAGGCGCCGAGCCCCGCGTCTCGGTGATGTACACGGAGACGGTCATCAAGCGCGACTACAGCCTCGCCAAATTCGCCGACTTCGTCTCGACCAACGCCGCCAAGATCATGGGCATGTACCCGAAGAAGGGCGCGCTCGCCGCCGGCTCCGACGCGGATATCTGCGTCCTCGATCCAAACGAAAGCCGCACCATCACGGCCGCCCGCCTCCACGAGACGGACTACACCCCCTGGGAAGGCTACGAAGCCGCCGCCTGGCCGACCCTCACGGTCTTAAGGGGCAAAGTGATGATGGAAGACGGGAGTTTCTTGGGCGACATCAAGGACGGGCAGCTGCTAAAGCGAAAGATCGCGGAAGAGGTGCGGCAGCGTCCAGTGGTGTGAGAATCATATACGCTTGGTGAATACCCCAACGCCTTGTTCAGTGGCTTGAGGCAACAGGCCTCTTTTCACAACCGAGGAGATTTTTGGAAGCCGCCTTCGGGATTCCCGCCTGCGCGGGAATGACAGTCGGGAGAGTTACGCAATTCTATCTCGTCATTCCCGCGAAGGTGGGAATCTAGATCTAAACCTAAACCACCTTATCCCCGCAGATCGTCACCCGGCTCCCGCTTCGTGTCTGCGGGTAGTAGTCCCACAGTGCCTGATGTTGCGTACATCGGTTGTCCCAGAAGGCCACCGAGTTCTTTTGCCAGTGGAAGCGGCAGTGGAATTCCGGGGTGTCGATGTGGGCGTAGAGCATGTCGAGGATGGCGTCGCTCTCGTTCCGGTTCAGGCCTTCGATCCGGGTGGTGAAGGCGGTGTTGACGTAGATACCCTTGCGTCCGGTCACCGGGTGAGTGCGGATAATCGGCTGTAGCGCCTTCGGGTAGGTGTCGGCGCCGTCGCGGAGTTGGTCGCTGCGGTGTTCGAAAACAGCACGGTGGACCTTCTCGGACTCGTGCCAGGCTGAGAGCCCGCCGAGGAAGGTTTTCATCTCGTCGGACAGCGCATCATAGGCGGCGTACATGCTGGCGAAGAGCGTGTCGCCGCCGGGCTCTGGCACCTCGTGCAGGTGCAGGACACTGCCCATCGGCGGCGCCTCGTCGCAGCTCACGTCCGAGTGCCAGTCCGGCCCGACGATGCGGTGCGAGTTCTCGTCCGCGTGGACCTCGAAGATCTCGGGATGGCCCTCCGGTGCGGGTGCCGCCGGGTGGATGTGCAGATCGCCGAAGAGCCGGCCAAAGGCCTTCTGTTGATCCCAGGTCAGTTCCTGGTCGCGGAAGAAGATCACTTGGTGCGCCATCAACGCGTCGTGGATTTCCTGGAACACTTGATTGCCGAGCGGCTGCGACAGGTCGACGCCCGCGATTTCCGCCCCGATGACCGGGCTGACCGGTGTTACTTCGATACGCTCATAGGGCATTCAATTCTCCTGGTTTGGCTATTTGCCGTATTCATCATCATTCCCGCGAAAGCGGGAATCCAGAAAGAACGCTCCTGCCAGCTGGATTCCCGCTTTCGCGGGAATGACGGCAGCCGGTTTAAAAAGGCTTATCGCCCGCCACCGTCACGCGGAAGCCGCTGCGGACTTGTGGGAAGTAATCCCAAAGCGCGCGGTGCTGGGTGCAGCGGTTGTCCCAAAACGCCACCGAGTTGTCCTTCCAGTGGAAGCGACAGTGAAATTCCGGCGTGTCGATGTGGTCATAGAGCATCTTCAGGATGGCGTCGCTCTCGTTCTTCTTGAGCCCGTCGATATGAGTCGTGAAGGAACTGTTCACGTAGATACCCTTCTTCCCCGTCACCGGATGTGTGCGGATGATCGGTTGCAGCGCCTTGGGGTAGCTGTTCTCGCCGTCGCGCAGTTTGCCGGTGTGACCGTAGCGGCCCTTGTGAACGTGTTCCGAGGAGTGCCAGGCCTTGAGCGGTTCGAGGAAGGTTTTCATTTCGTCCGATAGCGCGTCATAGGCGGCATACATGCTGGCGAACATGGTGTCGCCGCCGGGCGCCGGCACTTTGTGGAGATGCAGGATGCTGCCCATGGGCGGCTCGACATCGCAGCTGACGTCCGTGTGCCAGCCCTGCCCCGCAACACGGGTCGAGTTCTCGTCCGCATGGATAATCAGGACCTCGGGGTGTCCGTCCGGCGGCGGCGAGGCCGGATGGATATGCAACTCGCCGAACTGGCGGCCGAACGCCTTGTGCTGATCGAGGCTGAGCTCCTGGTCGCGGAAGAAGATCACCTGATGCGCCATCAGCGCATCGTGAATTTCCTGGAACACCTGATTGCCGAGCGGCTGCGACAGGTCGACCCCCGCGATCTCCGCCCCGATAACCGGGCTGATCGGCTTCACTTCAATGCGCTCGTAAGACATGGCGTTCTCCCCTTTGGCGTCGGCGTCCCCTCATCCTAGCCTTCCCCCATCGAAGGGGGAAGAGACGCGAATAGCAAGACGACCGACGCGCTAAACCGGCTTGTCTCCGCAGACCGCGACGCGGTGACCGTGGCGCGTGGCGGGAAAGTAATCCCAGAGAGCGCGGTGCTGGGTGCAGCGATTGTCCCAGAACGCGACCGAATTATCATGCCACCGAAACCGGCAAGCGAACTCTGGCGTGGCGATGTGGTCATACAGCATGGCAAGGATTGCGTCGCTCTCGTTCTTGTTGAGCCCTTCGATATGGGTGGTGAAAACCGTGTTCACGAAGAGCGCCTTTCGACCCGAGACCGGATGTGTGCGCACGATCGGATGAAGCGCCTTTGGATAGGTATCGACGCCGTCTCGAAGCTGACCCCGATGCCCGTAACGTGCTTTGTGTCGCTTCTCCGAGGAATGCCACGCCTTAAGACCGCCCAAGAACGTCTTCATTTCGTCGGATAGCGCCTCATACGCCGCATACATGCTGGCAAAGAGCGTATCGCCGCCCGGCTCCGGCACCTGTTGGAGGTGCAGGATGCTCCCCATCGGCGGTTCGTCGTCGGCACTCACATCTGTGTGCCACATCTGACCGCCCGAGACCGAGGTCGAGTTCTCGTCCGCATGGATCGTGACGACTTCCTCGTCGCCGTCCGTCGCCGGTGCCGCCGGATGGACGTGCAAGGCGCCAAAGAGACGGCCGAACGCCTTGTGCTGTTCCAAGGTCATTTCCTGATCGCGAAAGAAGATCACCTGATGCTCGATCAGCGCGTCGTGGATTTCCTGGAACAGTTGGTTGCCGAGCGGCTGCGAAAGATCGACACCAGAGACCTCGGCCCCAATGACCGGGCTCAAGGGCGTTACGGATATGCGTTCGTAAGGCATGGCGCGCTCTCGTAAACTCGTTCAACGAGAAAGGTAATTCCAGGCCATCTCCCGTCAATTTCACATTTATTCATCAGGTGACAATTTGTCTATTTTCTGATACGTTCAGCGCCGTTCTTTGCCATCGTGAATCAAGACCATTCTCTACAGCGCTGCCCTATCACGGCCGTTTGCGGTATTATATTACCGCAAACGTCGGGTGCATGGGGTTGTTCCTCGAAAAAAAAATAACCCCGGGTTACAGCGCCGCGCCGCCGGAGATTTTCGATCGACATAGCGAGGGCGGTACAGCGGATCCTTCGAAACGCTCGCCGCTGCAAGCGCCTCAGGATACGGTCCTGACGATATGAAAAATCACCCTTATCCTGAGCCTGTCGAAGGGTGTCCGATGAGAGTCACTTCGCCGGAAATTAGGCCGTGATATCGAGCAAACGCTCGCTACGCTCGTCCTCGGCACGAATGACGGCGGCGTTGGCTTTAAAGTTTGTGCTGGCCTGGCTCAACTCGACCTGCCCTTCGATACGGGCTAAGGCGGGATCGGAAAGGGAGACGGTATCTTGCACATCCAGGCTGCTGTTGCTGCCGGCTTGTTTCGGCACATCGGCAGTGACGATCCGCTCGGCGGCTTTGCCCGCGCGTTCCGCACTCGATGTCAGACCGCTGATGGCACTCGATAATACGTTTGATACTGGCATTCCTCTCTCCTCAACCTCACTTTAGGGAAAATGCCGCGTCCCGGACAGTGATGACGGTCACACTCACACGCTTGGATTAACAAATGCTGAACAAGACAGAAGACACCTTCACATGCCGCGATGTCGCGCTTGAAGGCGGTGCGACCTTGCCCGAAGTCACCCTCGCCTTTGAGACCTACGGTACGCTCTCGCCAAACAGAGATAACGCCATCCTCTTACTGCACGGCTTTGCGAGCCACCACCGGGCCGGCGGCGACAACGGATGGCTCTCCGGCATGATCGGTCCGGGTCGCGCACTCGATACGGATCGATTCTTCATCATTTCGCCGAACATGCTGGGCTCGAGTTTCGGCTCGACCGGTCCCAAGAGCGAAAATCCGGCAACAGGCAAACCCTACGGCCCGGATTTTCCAGAAATCACCATGGTGGATATCGTCGATGCCGAAGCGCGATTGGTGGATCATTTCGGCATCATGCAATTGGCCGCCATCGTCGGGTATTCCTACGGTGGCTACCGGACCTTCCAATGGGGCGTTTGATATCCGGAACGCATACGTAGTCTGGTACCGGCGGCCTCCCGACCCCAAGGCAGCGGCGGCGAGGCGGCGGTCGACGCACTCGCCGCCAATTTCTCGGGCGCAGACGGTTGGAACAGCGGCCATCACTACGGCAGTGAGGCGGTCTTCGAAGCGGTACGCGACTACCGGGCAAAAGCGCTCGTCTCGAACGGTATGTTGGACGAATTGACATCCGAGACCGGCGACAAAGCCGAAGCGTCCCGCATCCTGCAGGAACGCGCCGGCAATTGGGCGCGACAATACGATCCGAATTCGCTGATCGTATTGCGGCGGGCCAACGCCCGGCTCGACGTTATGGGCGAGATGTCGGCGATAGCGGCGCCGATGCTCTACGTGCTTTGCACGACCGACAATCTCTTTCCCGCTGCATTCGGCGCGGAACGGGCGGATTGGTTCCGAAGCCACGGGGTAGAGGACACCTATCACGAGGTCGATTCGCCGGCGAAGCATCGGGGACCGCTGGTCGATTGGGAGAAGTGGTCGGATACGCTCGCTGAATTCCTGGCGACGCTCGCGGACGTCTAGCGGCCGGCCGCGATCTTCCGCTCCCGGAAGTAGACATAGAGTCCGCTCGCGACGATGATCGCAACGCCGAGCCAGGTTAGCGGGTCGGGAAAGTCGCCAAAGAAGATAAAGCCGAGCGTGGTGGCGCCCACGATCTCGACATACTGGAACGGCGCAATCTGCCCGGCACCAATCCGCCGGGCGGCGAGGGCCACCAAAACATGCCCGAGGGTCGCGATCGCACCGAGCAGCAACAGCAGTGCCCACTCGATCCCTTGCGGCATGGCCACCGCCAGATAGGGAATGCCGGTGAAGGGGCCGATGGCCAAGACCGGTGTTAGGGCAATTGCGCCGAAAACGCCGACATAGAATTGCATACCGATCGCGTCGGCGACGCTGCTGCCCCGCGCCAATTTCCGGGTCAGCAGCATATAGAGGGCAAATAAGAAGGCCGCCACAATCGGCAAAAGTGCGGTGGTCCCGAAGACCGCGTAGCTCGGCCTGACCACCAGAAGGGAGCCCGCAAGACCGACGAGGACGGCACTAATCCGCCGCCAACCGATCGGCTCACCAAGGAAAACAGCCGCCAAGACCGTAAAGATCAAGGGGCTGACGAAGAAGACCGAAATCGCGTCCGCAAGCGGCATGACGGTAAGGGCCGCAAAGAAGACGACCGTGACCGCCGCCATCAAAACGCCTCGCGCGACATGTGACCAAAAGTGCGGTCCGACCTTCAACCCGCTCGCCCGCAAGGCAAAAGGCAGCAGGAAGATCGTCTGCAACACATGGCGTATCCATGCGACTTCGCCCGCCGAGATCGTGCTTGAAAGGCCTTTCGCGATGGCGTCGATCCCCGGCAGGATCAACATTGCCGAGACAATTAGGATCACGCCCTGGCGCAGATCCGCAGAGGAAGGTTGATGGTCATCGCTCATGGCCGGACAGTGCCGCTAAGCAATGGCTTCCGCAATGACCATTTCAGGCGTATCGCGTGGGTCCGCTTTATTGCGCGATATCAGGCACTCGCGTGTGCCACGTCGTCGCCTGCTGATAGGCATGCCCGACCTTGCACAAGGTTGCTCCGTCGAACGGCCGGCCGATCAGCTGAAACGCAGTCGGCAGACCCGATGGCGTGAAACCGCACGGTACGCTCAACGCCGGCAGACCGAGATAGCTGATCGGTCTCGTGTTCTTCGAGATGCGCAAGACGACCGCCGGCATATCTTCGCTACCGCCGACATCGACATCCGCGAGGCGCGGTGCGGTGATCGGCATGGTTGGAACCAACAGCACATCGCAATCCCGAAAGGCGGTCGCGCAATAGTCCCGCAGGAACGTGTCCCGCATGGTCAAGGCTTCGATATAGCGGGTCGCCGGCTGATAGAGCCCGAATTCGATCCGGCGGCGCACCATATCACCGTAATCCTGCGGCCGCTCGACAAGCCATTTGCGGTGGATCGACGCCGCCTCAGACGCCAGCGCCGACGCCCAGATCAGATTCATATCCTCATGATCCGGCACATCCGCCTCGACCAAGATGGCGCCACTATCGGCCAGGACCTGCTGGGCCGCCTCGACCAGCGCTTCCACATCCGGATTCATGTCATCGTAGTAGTAGGTCGACGGAATTCCGATACGAAGGCCTTCGACGGATGCGCCGCAGGCAGCTTCATAGGCTTCAACCGGCAAACGGCTGGACGTCTTGTCCTTTGGGTCATGGCCGGCGATCAAATCCATGATACGCGCGGCGTCGCGGACCGTGCGGGTCAGCGGTCCGCCGCAATCGAAGGAAAAGGAGAGCGGCATCAAACCGTAGCGGCTCACCCGGTTCTGGGTCGGTTTGAATCCAACGACGCCGGACATGCCAGACGGGATGCGGATCGAGCCGCCCGTGTCCGAGCCGAGGGCGCCATAGACAATCCGTGCAGCAACCGTCGCTCCCGAACCGCTGGACGAGCCGCCCGGCGCGTGATCCGTATTCCAAGGGTTGCGGCAATCGCCGTAGTGCACATTGTTGCCGATCGGACCCACGGCGAACTCGGACATGTTGAGGCCGCCAAGATATATCGCACCCGCTTCGTCCAGCTTTGCCAGAGCCGTCGAAGTCCGATCTGCGACAAAGTCCGCACGAATCTTCGAACCGCAGGTCGTCACCTTCCCTTCTCGGTAATACATGTCCTTATGAGCGAGGGGCACGCCGGCCAACGACCCGATATCGTTACCAGAGGCGATCTCTCGATCCACAGCTGCCGCCGCTTCCAAAGCGGCATCCGCTTCAAGGCTGATGAAAGCGTTCAAACTTGGCTGAAGCGCCTCCGCCCGACGGATCGCGGTTTCGGTCACTTCGACGGCGGAGACATCCTTCGAGGCAATTCGCGCCGCCGTCTCGCAGGCATCGAGGAAAGCGATTTCATCACTCATTCGAAAGTCCTTCTTGGCGCCAGGTCTTCCATTGCAGCATCGAAATCCGCGGGCTCCATGTCGAACTCAAGATGTTTCGCGACCCGCTCGCCCGCTTCATCCATCGGCACAAGCATATCCGCCAACGTTTCATGGTCTTCTTCCGGTAGTGTGAAACGATGCCAAATCGTCGCGAGTTTGGCGACAAATTCACCCGTTATCGAACGCATGTCTACGCCTCCCTCTTCGCAGCGATTATACCGATGGCCTCGGCCAATCGCTCGACTTCCGTCTCCGCGTTGTAGTAGTGCACCGAAGCGCGCACAACCGGCGGCAAATTGCGGCGCGTGGCATCCAGCAGGGTGCTCGCCGGATGCGAGACACTGACATTAATACCTTGGCCCGACAGCGCTTCCTTGATTGCCATCGAATCGACGCCATCGAGCGTGAAGGTCACGATCCCGCCTTGTACCGTCCCGATATCGCGCAACTCGACACCGTCGACCTCGGACAGTCGGGCCCGAAGATTTGAGGATAGATCAAGAATGCGCTGCCAAATCGTCTCCAATCCGAGATCGAGCGCATAATCGACCGCGACGCCGAGACCGAGCCGCGCCGCATAATTGTTCTCCCAATTTTCGAAGCGCCGTGCATCCGGGCGCAGCTCATAACGGTCCGGCGCCACCCATTTTGCCGCGAACAAATCGATCATCGGCGGCTCCAATGTCTCCAGCAGACCTTTGCGGACATAAAGAAACCCTGTTCCGCGCGGGCCGCGCAGATACTTGCGGCCGGTGGCCGAAAGGATATCGCACCCGATCTCACCGACATTGACAGGTAACTGTCCCACAGACTGGCAAGCATCGAGCAGATAGGTAATGCCGTGTGCATTTGCGATGCGTCCGATCTCTGCAGCGGGATTCACGAGACCCCCGTTGGTCGGGATATGTGTGATCGAAATGAGTTTCACGCGCTCGTCGATCATGTCTTCCAAGGCACGCGTATCGACATCGCCAGCGTTCGTCGACGGTATCGTCTCGACAACGGCACCGGCCCGCCGGGCGACTTGAAGATAGGCAATGTAGTTGGCCGCGTATTCGGCTTCCGCCGTCAAAATACGGTCGCCCTTTTCGAATGGCAGCGAATAGAACGCCATATCCCAGGCGACCGTCGCATTCTCCACCAGCGCAATTTCTTCGACTTCGGCGTGGATCAGTTTGGCAACGGATGCATAAATCGCTTCGCAACGCTCCGCCGCCGCAGCGGCCGCCTCGTAGCCGCCGATCGAAGCTTCGAGTTTCAAATGGTCGATCTGCGCATCCAGCACCGGGGTCGGCATCAAGGACGCACCCGCATTGTTGAAATGCGCAACATTTCCGATGCCGGGCGTATCGGCCCGGATTTTCTCGATATCGATGGTCAAACTGTCCGCCTATTCCGCCGCCTCGGCGTGCCCTTCGAGGTAAGCACGATATTTCGGTACAGCGGCGGCGGAGAGATAAACGAATCCGTCGAACAGGCGACGTTGCGTCCGGTACAGACTGGCTTTCTCGGCAAACCAACCATTCCCTTCGCGCCGCACATGCGCGGCGGCGTGTAGAATGCCCGAGGGATGCATCAATCGGACATCGCCGTTCTCGCCCGGCCGGGTATTTCGATGGACCAACGTCCCGTCGACTTGAGAGGCGACCGCCAGACATGTCGAACACGTCCCTGGTAGGGCGCGGTGCGGATCACCCATCGAGATCATGCGCGCGGTGACGTCGCCATCGGCGGCAGTCAAACCATCGCCGGTCAACGTCGTGGCAGATTGGGCGGCCGAGACAAAACCGACGGAAGGTCGATTTGTCGCCCGAGCCAAGGCTTCTTCCATACTGTCGATCAAGCCGAGCTTCACCGCCGCCGCACCGCGAACTTCTTGCAACAGGCGGAGCGCTTCGGGATTGGCTTCCAAATCCGCTGGGAGTTCATCGCCGATCAAACCGACAGTTTTCGCTTCAACCAAGACGCAAAGAGCCGCTGCGTCGACGATCGATGCTTCGACTTGCCCTAAGCTCGGAGTCTCCAGGATATCGACCGTATTACCGGTCGGCAGCAATTCGCCGGTAATTGCGCCACCTGGTTCCAGAAAATCGAGCCGCAGCGCCGACCCCGTCCCGCCAACGCCCGGCAGTTCGTAGTCGCCGTCAACCGCCGCCTGATGATCGTCGATGTCGAAATGCGCTTCGATAATCTTCGACGTATTGGTGTTGTGAATGCGAATGACAGCTTGCTCGCCTTGTGCACGGACCATGCCTTCATCGACCGCGAAAGGTCCCATGGCCGCCGACATATTGCCGCAATTGCCACCATATTCGACCTTCGCTTCGCGCACCGCGACTTGAGCAAAGGTGTAGTCTATATCGGCATCGGGCCGGGTCGGTGTCCCGACGACACAGACCTTGCTCAGTGAGGAAATGCCGCCACCCATCCCATTCAACTGGCGACCGTAGGGGTCCGGACTGCCGATAGCAGCAATGAAGATCTCCGACCAGAGTTCGCGATCTTCGGGCAAGTCTTCTTGGTGGAAGACGATTGCGTTGCTCGTACCGCCGCGCATAAAGGCGGCCGGGATTTTCAATTGACGCATCTCGCAGTCCCCTTACTCGGCGGCGGCCCGGGCGTCCGGCGCGGGCGGCACCACCAGCAACCGTACGACTTCGTCGATATCCCGCACGGCTTCGATTTCGTTCACAGTCTCCACAATAGCGGCCGGGACGCCGGATGGCATCACCGGATCAACCAAATAACGGAATTTCTCTTCAACTTCCGCCGGCGTCATCGCATTTTCCGGCAGGCCCTTTGAGAAGGTGACGGCATTCTGCAAGATCCGCCCATCCTTGGTTTCCACTTCAACCCCCGCCCCTTTGTCGACCGACGCCCATTCGCTCTGGTCTTCAGCGACGAATACGCTGACTTTTCGTGCGGTCTCCAGAAGTTCCTTGTCCTTGAAATCGACTTCCGTGTAGTCCCAGAAACCGTTGCCACCCTGAACGCCCCGGTTCCCATTGTGAAGACGCATTGCAACGCTGAACGGTAGGCTGAACTGCGCGCCGAGAATGTCATCGGGTTCCATGATCGAGCCGATGTGGCTGAGAATCGGCTCGCTGTTCGTCGCAACGCGAATAGCCTTCACATCTTCCGGACGCAACGGCGTCTCGTCCCGAATGTTATCCAGCGCGTCGAAAGCCGCATGGATGAGATGGCAGCAGCTGTAGGGCTTCAACCCATTGTCGAGTAGATGCCACGTCTCCCCCAAGCCGTCGGTCAGGCGCGACAGGTCGTACTCGCCGGCAAAGACCTTACAGAATCCCTTCTCGCCTTCGAGAATCGTATGCGGCGCGGTAATACCGATTTCCGAAAAGAGTGCCGCACGAACGCCCGCCTGTGTCGGGATCGCACTGTGGATCCGTTTCACCGACCCGCCGGTTTTTGTGTATTCGATTAAGCCGGCGGAATGACTGCCCGCGATGCCGAGCGCGTTGATCGTCTTCTCAAGGTCAAAGCCCATCAGTATCGAAGAAGCGATCGCCGCCCCAAACGGTCCGACTCCAACAGGCGGATGATGCCCTTTGTAGATGAGGTGGGGCGAGCAAGCCCAGGAGAGCCGAATCTGCACCTCATAGGCGGCGATCACCGCGAGCAGCAATTGCGCGCCATCGCCTTTTGCGTACTCCGCCATCGCCAGCGCAGCGGGTACGGCGATGCCGCCAGGATGTGTCGGACTCTTGAGATGCGTATCATCGGTCTCGTTGGCGTGATTGAACGCACTGTTCAGAAACGCAGCATCGTCCGGTGCCAGCTGATCGCCGTAATAGGCGACGGTCGCACCCCGTCCCGACCGGGTTCGAGTTATGACTTCGCGGTAATCCTTGCTCCAAGGTAAGGTTGCCCCCGCGACTTGGCAGCCGAAATTATCGAGTATGAAACGCCGCGCATGATCCTTCACCGTCTTCGGAATATCTTCCAGTTTCAGGTCGATAGCCCATTCCGCAATAGTCCGTGTCTCGTGCATGCGATCTCTCCGATTGCTGCCGCGCCGTGGCCCGTTTATGGTCCTGCCCCAACAGAGAATGAATTAGGCCAAGCCAAATGGCAGGAAAGATCAACGAATCCGCGCCGCGTCCCGGCAAGACCGTATATGGCGCCGCCCTCGGCATCTTAATGCTGGATACGGCATTTCCGCGCATTCACGGTGATATCGGGAATGCGGAAACCTGGCCGTTTCCCGTCATCTACAAAATCGTCGATGGCGCCACATCAGACAAAGTCGTCCGCAAGGGCGCCGCCGGCCTGAAAGACGATTTTGCCAAAGCCGCCAAGGAAGTTGTCGCCATGGGGGCCGACGGCATCGGCACCACATGCGGGTTCCTCTCCTTGTTCCAAGACGATATCGCGAAAGCCGCGGGCGTTCCGGTGGCGAGCTCGTCTCTGATGCAAGTGCCCTGGGTCGACAGCACGCTGCCGCCCGACAAGCGTGCCGGTATTATCACGATATCTAAAGAGAGCGTAACGCCGGCGCATCTCGAAGCCGTTGGAGTAGCGCTCGACACACCTATCGTCGGTACGGAAAGCGGCAAGACCTTTACGACAACCGTTCTCGACGACGGTGACTATATGGATTTCGAACTGGCGCGCGACGACCTGGTCGAGGCGGGCCGACGTCTGGTTTCCGAGCACCCGGAAGTCGGCGCGATTGTCCTCGAATGCACCAATATGGGACCGTTCTCCCGCGACGTCAGTCTTGCGCTTGGATTACCGGTGTTCGATGTCGTCAGCTACTTGACCTGGTTCCAAGCCGGTCTGCGGCCAAGGCGCTATCAGCCCTAGTTCTTAACGCGATACTTCTCGACGAAATCCTCATCGACAGTGACGCCAAGGCCCGGGCGGTCCGGGACGTCCAGATGACCGTCGACAACGGTAAAATCTTCCACCGCAAGCTCGTGAAGCATCGGGTTAGCGCCGAGCGAATACTCCACGATAAAGCCGGTCGACGCGACGACCATCGTTTGAAGACCCGCCGCGAATGTCAGCGCGCCGCCCCAGAGATGCGGCGCATAGCGTAGTTGGTAGGCGCTCGCGATCGCCTCGATCCGCATAGCCTCCGTAATACCGCCGCAGATCGAGAGATCCGGCTGGAAGATGTCGCACGCGCGTAGCTCCGCCAGGTCCCGAAATGCAAAGCGTGTAAATTCGCTCTCCCCGGTCGAAATCGGTACATCGCTCGACGCCCGAACTTCCGCCATGCCGCGCTTGTCGTCAGCAACCACCGGCTCTTCCAGCCAACCGATATTGCACTCGGCAACTTCGCGGCAAAACCGCTTGGCTTCCGCAACACTAAAAGTTCCGTGCGCGTCGCACATGATGTCGATGTCATCAGCCAAGCCTTCGCGCGCCGCCTTCACGCGAGCGACCGAGTGCGCCAAAGTGCCATCTCCAGAGCCCACCCGCATCTTTACGGCTTTGAAGTTTCCGCGGTCGACAAAGGACTGGAGTTCCGCAACGATCTTATCAACCGGCGCCCA
This sequence comes from Rhodospirillaceae bacterium, assembly GCA_002716125.1. GTDB lineage: Bacteria > Pseudomonadota > Alphaproteobacteria > UBA8366 > UBA8366 > UBA6544. The sequence goes on along the minus strand of PAZH01000023.1, from coordinate 15,239 downwards.
GCCGCCGGACGCGTAGGCGGGATAGCGATCCTTACGGCACCCACCCAAGAGACGCCAAACCGGCGCATCGAGCGATTTGCCGAGAATATCCCAAAGCGCCATGTCGATGCCGCTGATCGCCGAGATCAAATGGCCGCGCCGTCCTAGAACCGGAAATACCCGGCCACGATCTATTGCGTAATGCGCGCGACTGCCGTTGTACATCACATCCCAAAGCCGCGAGATATCCCGCGCGTCCTCACCAACCAGAAGCGGACCCAACTCGTCTTCCACCATCGTGTTGAGCGCTGCATTGGTCCCAGCACTGCCAACGGCCGCTTTCGCTTCGCCAAATCCAACGAGACCGCCTTCCGTCTCAATTCGGACAAGCGTGCTATCGAAGGATCGGGTTTTGCCGAAGTCGGACGTGTGTTGTTGCTGTTCCGGAATCGGGACATGCAGCCAATCGGCTTTAACGGATTTAATTTTCATTGGGCACTCCTCTTATTCGGCGGGGCTCGCCGCCGCATGCAGGATGGGCGATAACACTAAACACAGGGGGAAGGTTAGAAGCAGGATTCCGGCAATCACGAACATTGTCGTTGGAATAGAAATAGCGTCGGCCAACAGTCCGAAGCCAAGGGGCGCTGCGATGCCACAAGCCGCGCTAATCGCAAAAAACAAACCGAATGCCCTCGATTGGCGTTCCTGGTCGACGAGGTCGCCGATGGTTCCCTGCAGAACGGACGAAGTGCCGTTCAATACGACACCGAGCAACGGCAAGACAAAGAAGGCCATATCGCCTTCGACAAAAATCATTACCACGATGCCGATTGCGGTACCGATTTCCGTAATGATGACCGTGCGTATTATCCCGACGCGTTCTGCGAGAAACCCACAAGCCAGTTTACCCCACATCCCGCCAAGCAAAATTGCCGGGATGGCCATAGCCGCCAATTCCGTATCAACGTTGCCGGCAATCAACAAAAAGGCGACAAATGTGAGAAACCCATTTCGCGTGCAATTGTCGACAATCATGATACCGAGCAGGGCACCGAAACCGGTCGGCTCGCGAATGCCCCATCCCGAAACCTTTGCTTCTTCGGCTTTCTCTTGCGGCTTCTCCGGCCTGCCGCCGATCTGGACGGCGAGCAAAACGAAAAGAACGACGACGGCGGTTAAAACTGTGAAAACACCCAAGGACACAACCGGCCCGCGCCAATCGATTCCGGCTGCGATGAGAAGGCCCAGGCCGCCCGCAAAAGCAAATTTGCCGACATCGCCTGCAAACGCATAGGTGCCAAGCGCCGCCCGCCTCGGACCGGTGGCGTAAGCGGTCGAGATTATGGAGGCGCTCAATGGGTGTTGTACCGCACTACCCAATCCGACGAAAAAGAGGATCGCCAAGAGGGCAACGAAGCCGCTCGATAGGCCAAGACCAATATACGCGAGGCCCGCGATGGCTGTACCGACAACCAAAAGATTCCGTTCGCCCACACGCTCGGCCAATAAACCGGCCGGTAGTTGGAAGATTGCGAGCGCCGCGCGATGCGCCCCCCGGATCATGCCAATTTCCGCGAAGGTTAGATTGAGGCTTTCCTTTAGCAGCGGCAGCAGGACATAGAGGATGTCCGAAATTCCATCATGAATGGCGTGAACGCCGCAGCAAGCAGCCAGAGTCTTCCGGGGTTTCGATAAAGCCATTCGGTATTCCTAGAATGCGCGCAGCTACAGAAGTAGCGCGAAACCGGAAGCTGTTCCATAGCTGGTATGCGGCTTGCGACCTCTTCTCCTCGAGGATGGCCGGAAACGGCAAAGATGGATGAGGATGGTTCTAACATGTTGAATTTAAATATTTTAAACTGGCGACAGCGGCTGACTTTACTTGCCGTTGGGATGGCAATTTTTGCCGCCTCAAGCCTTATGACGCCAACGCCTGCCTATACGGCCGAGGATGCAGCACTTGTCCCGGAAGCTTTCTTGTTGCGCTGCCGCGCCCGTGGCCTAGCCGTTGAGCGCTGCCGCGAAGGGTTCGCACGCGCGCAACAACTCAATCGGAAAGACAGCGCACAAGCCCTGTTGGCGAAATGCCGGTTGACCGGGCGCGATCGCAAAACCTGCCTTCGGTTGATTAATGCTTCCTTCAGTTCGCCAAACAAATCGAAGGTAAATCGGGTCAAAGCCTACTGCTTGAAGAACAACATCAAAAAGCATCAGTGCCGTGCTTTGATTGCAGATCAAATGGGCGGCGGTACCACCAAAACACAGCAACTCATGGCGCGTTGTAAGTCCGTCGGTCTAAACGAGCTTGAGTGCAAAAAACGTATGGACGTCGCCTCACGGCGGCTCGGACAGTAAGTTCCTACTCCGCCGCGTCCTTAACGCCCTGACGAGCGGCTACATACATCTCTAGAGCCTCGACCAGCGTTCGGCTTGTATCAACGGTCTCGCGCGTCTCGGCTGCGATCGGTGTTCTGTCGGCCAATGCCATAATATCGGCGGCACCTTCGTGGAATTTCGACGTAACACCTGCCTCCGCAAATGTCGCAGCGATCTCATTCATCTCGCCGAGCCATCTTCCGGCATCCAACGGAATACGCGGCACCATCTTTTCCATCGCCGACAGCATCGCAGGACGGCTTTCGCTGAGCTCGGCCACATACTCTTCCGTCAGCCCCATCGCATGCGCCGTGGTGAGTACCGCCGCATGCAGTGAGAATGTGCCCTTCGTCGCGCTCGCGTAAATCATCTTGAGGGCAGAGGCGCGACCGATCTCATCCCCAATATCCCGGACCACCATACCCTTGCCGTCGAGTTCGCGGACCGCTGCGGTATCGGGGCCACTGACATAAAGTCGTGTGCCTCCATTCTCGTTTACCGGATTGCTACCGATTATCCCGCCATCGATATATAGGGCGCCCGCCCGTTCGATCTCCGCCCCTACGTTTCGGGTCGTTGCCGGCGCGATGGCGTTGCAGTCGACATAAGGCGGCGTGCTTCCAGCGGCGATCATCGCATCCGCGAAGCGGCGGCCCTGCTCCAATGCCTTTTCCGGCGGCAATATGGACAAAACAAGATCGGACTGCTTCACAACCTCTTCAAAAGAGCCCAGGTCCTCAAGACCCGCTTTAGCGGATAGTCCTTTGGTACGCTCGCTTCGTTCCGCAAGATTCGTAACCACCCGGAAGCCATTTTCACGGAACGCAATGGCGCAGCCGTGCCCCATATCACCCGGCATCAAAATCGCTATCGTTTTCACGCTCATGTTTCTTCCTCGTGGCCGTTAAGGTTCGTTTCGACGCATGTAGTCGAGCACGTTATCGAGTGGCTCGACATCGCCGAATTTGGCATCGATATCGAACAGGTTCCATTCGACGGCGCCTCGAATGCGGTCCCCCACGCATTCCCGCACTACGATCGGCCGGAAACCTTCCGCTATTGCATCTTCGACCGTATGCCGTACGCAGGCACACATCGTGACACCGGTGACGATCACCGTATCCACACCAATCGAATTTAGATAGCTGGAGAGATTCGTTCCATGAAAGGCGCTCGCCTTCTTCTTAACGATCACCTGCTCTGTCGGGAGCGGGGCGATCCGGTCGTCGATTTCGACAGCTTCTGTACCTGCTTTTAACTCCTCGACCGGGATTTTCTCCTTCCAGAGACCCATATCCGAGTTCGGGCTTTCCGTATCCGTATAGGCAGTCGTTGTATAGACAACCGGAATGCCTTTTGCCCGCGCGGCATCGAGAAGCTTCTGGACCCCCGGAATGATCACGTCCATACCGTCGCAGGTAAACGCATGCCCTTCTCGCGTCCACGCATTTGCCAGGTCGATATTGATCAGCGCCGGCTTCTTCCCGTAGCCGATGCGACGCGCGAACCCGCGCGAAGCGTACAGCTCCGAATCCGCTGTAAAAATCTTGTCTAGTGCTTCTTGAAATTCGTCGGGCATAGTGTCCTCCTCACGTCTTATAGATATGCGCCGCACGAGCATCGATTGCCAGCCGCTTGTCGCTCTCCCAAAGCCGGATAGCTTCCTACGAAATAGAGGGAATTTACCGATGAGCCTATATCCACCGCCGAAAGACGTCGCAACCGAGGTTTGGACGGAAATACCGGAGAAGTTCCGGAAGCAAAATGTCCGCACGCCTTGGGTCGCCGCCAATAAGTTCGGCATGGACCCGCACTCTTTCTTAGAAGGCCCGTCCTTTGATCGGGACGGGAACCTGTATGTTGTCGATATTCCGTTCGGCCGGATCTTCCGGATATCGCCGGACAAAGAATGGACCCTCATTACGGAGTACGACGGCGAGCCGAACGGTCTGAAGATTCACAGAGACGGCCGGATCTTCGTCGCGGACTACAAGCGCGGCATTATGCAGGTCGACCTCGATACGGGCAGCGTGACCCCTTACTGCGAGCGATGGCGGGTCGAAAGTTTCAAAGGCGTCAACGACCTCGTCTTCGACGCCTTGGGCAACATGTATTTTACCGACCAAGGGCTGACGGGTATGCATGACCCGACGGGTCGGGTCTTCCGTCTTTCCCCGGACGGCGCCCAACTCGACTGCCTCGTCGACACGGTGCCGAGCCCGAACGGCCTTGTGCCGAATTTGAGCGAAGACATCCTCTATCTGGCAGTTACCCGAGCCAATCAGGTCTGGCGTGTACCGCTACTCGATGATGGTGGTACCGCCAAGGTTGGAATATTCCTTCACCTCTCCGGCGGCGGCGGCGGCCCGGACGGTATGGCGCTTGATGCGGCGGGCGGCCTCTTGGTCTGCCACGCTGGAAACGGTTGCGTCTGGCATTTCGATGCGATGGGTGAGCCGAAACACCGCATCCGTTCCTGCACGGGGTTGGTGACGACCAACCTCGCATTCGGCGGTCCGGATAACAAAAGCCTGTTCATTACGGAGTCTCATTCCGGCGCCATCCTGAAGGCCGATTTACCGGTCGCCGGTAAAACAATGTATTCGCATATGGATTGAGGAGCATTCGATGAGCTTGTTTCCACCCCCGCAAGAGATCGAGACCACTGTCGCCTTCGAACTGCCGGACTCGATGCGGCGCAAAGATACTTATTCCGACTGGGGCCAGAACAATCAGTTTGGCGGTCGACCCGACTGCTTCCTCGAAGGACCCTCTTTCGATCGGGACGGCAACCTTTGGGTCGTCAATATTCCATTCGGGCAAATCCTCCGTATCTCGCCGCAAGGCGAATGGACGGTCGCAGCCGAATACGACGGCAATCCGAACGGTCTGAAGATCCATAAAGACGGTCAAATCTATATCGCCGACTACAAGAATGGGATCATGAAGCTCGATCCGTCGAGTGGCAAAGTGTCCGAACACCGCACGCGCATCCGAACCGAGCCTTTTCGCGGCTGTAACGATCTACACTTCGCAACCAATGGCGATCTCTATTTTACCGATCAGGGCCAGTCCGATCTTCAGCGACCGGACGGCCGCGTGTTTCGCCTCACGCCCGACGATCAGCTGGAGTGTTTAATCGATTGCGGCGTCAGCCCAAACGGTCTGGTGTTAAACCGGAACGAGAACATGCTGTTCGTCGGCATGACCCGTGCCTGCCAAGTCTGGCATATCCCGTTACCGCCGGACGGCGGCCCTTATTACAAAATCGGCATCTTCCAGCATTTGTCCGGCGGGCCGGGTGGACCGGACGGAATGTGTCTTGACGACAACGGCAATCTCTATGTGACACATGTCGGCCTCGGGATCATTTGGGTCTTCTCCCCAACCGGTATCCCGCTTTACCGTATCAATACCTGCCGTGGGTCGAAAATGACCAATCTCGCCTTCGGCGGGCCTGAGAATAAAACGCTTTTCATTACCGAGTCAGATACGGGAACGATCCTTCGGGCAGAGATGCCACATCCGGGCCGGCAGATGTATTCGCACATTAATTAAGCAATATTATTGCTTAATGACCGGACATAGCCCTTTTTAGTAACAATTTTTTCATATTTCTGTAACATTTTAGGCGAGTGATGACCGCGGGGAAACGCGGACGACCAACCGCGCTCTCCCAATGCGGTCTAAAATTCGTTTGGGGGAGTTAAAATGGATAAGTTTCGAAGCAGTCTATTCTGGCCGCTTGTCTTGCCGGTGCCGGCCGTCCTCATCGTTTTACTGATTGCGACAGCCGTTCTCGTTCCGGATTGGGTCGATAAAGCCGCAAGCGAATCTGCGATCACAAGCGGCAAACAAACCGTTAAACAATTCAAAACGATCCGGGCGTATTACACCAAAAACGTTATCGTCAAACTGAAGAAGAACGGGTTCCCGCTAAAACCCCACTACAACCACAAGTCCATGGATAAAGGCCTACCGCTGCCCGCGACGTTTATCCACGATATGAGTCAGCTGCTGGAGGAAGAAGCCACTTCGGTGACGCTTTATAGCCCTTATCCCTTCCCGAATCGGGAGGAAAGACAGCTCGACGACTTCCAACAAGCCGCGTGGACCTATCTCAATCAAAATCCGGACGCGACCTTTAGCCTTCAGGAGGAAAAAGACGGCAGACGCATCATTCGTGTTGCACTCGCCGACAAGATGGTCGCACCCGTCTGCGTAGACTGCCACAACAGGCAGGGCGCACCCTTCAATTCGCCCAAGACCGATTGGAAGCTGAACGACGTCCGCGGCATTTTGGAAGTCGCAACGGATATCGAAGATCAGATCGGGGCGGGTGCAGCTTTAAGCAATACCATCATCGGCAGCACCCTCGCCGGAGGCGCCGTGCTTATCGCGTTCGTCGTTGTCGGCGCGCGCCGCGTCACCAATCCGTTAAACGATATGACACAGTCGATGAAGAACCTCGCCGACGGTCATCTTTCAATCGATATTCCGGCCAAAGACCGCGCGGATGAAATCGGGCGGATGGCAGGCTCGCTCGAGGTGTTTAAAACCAACGCCGCTGAAATCGAACGCCTCAAGAAAGAAGAGGAAGAACAGGAACGTCTGACACACGAAAGACAGCTGCAAAATCAGCGAGACATGGCAGATAGTTTCGAAGGTTCCGTTATGGGCATCGTCGAAACCGTCGCGTCCTCCACAAGTCAAATGAAGGGCTCGTCGGAATTGATGGTGAATGCGGCTGCCAATACAAGCGATCAATCATCGCTTGCCGCGAGCCAGACGGAGCAAGCCGTCGGTAACATCGAGACAGTGGCATCCGCAGCCACTCAGCTATCTGCGTCCGTCGACGAAATCGCGCGTCAGGTAACGACGTCGACAGGCGTCGCGGACCGCGCCGTCGAAGAAGCCAGTCGGACCAACGATACGGTTCAAGGTCTCTCCGAAGCTGTCCAAAAAATCGGCGAGGTCGTGAACCTCATTACCGATATTGCGGAGCAGACCAACTTGCTTGCCTTGAACGCGACCATCGAGGCAGCCCGAGCCGGAGATGCCGGTAAGGGGTTCGCGGTTGTCGCCGCGGAAGTGAAGAGTTTGGCGACGCAAACCGCAAAAGCGACCGAGGATATCCGAATCCAGATCGAAACTGTGCAGAACGCCACAGGTGAAGCCGTACGCGCCATCGACGGTATCGGCAGCACGATCGGTCAGATCAACGAGATATCCGCGAGCGTCGCGGTCGCGGTCGACGAGCAACGCTCCGCCACCGAGGAAATCGCTCGAAATATCGAACAAGCGGTCTCGGGCGCACAGGGCGTGCTCGGCAATATCTCTGAAGTCTCCTCGACAGCTCAAGAGACAGGAACGGCGGCACAGGACGTCCTCGCCGCGTCAACGGAATTGATGTCTCAGTCTCAAACGTTGCGCGATCAAGTGACGACTTTCCTGGAAGGCGTCCGAACTGGATAGCCACCTATTCGACCGGTGTACATCGTGCACCGGTCGATTTCTTTCGCTCGGCTTTGGTACAACTTTTGCGTTGCCTTACGACCCATGAGGCGCAAGAATTTGCGTCGTTTTGGGAATGGGGAGGGCAGTATGCCGACATACGAAGCTGCGATCTACAACAAGGATGTCAAAGAAGCTCGAGCGCGGGGGGAATCGCATCCCCGGATCGCTGACGAGTGGGGTAGCGTTCATTTCATTGAGGTTGATGCGATGAACGAGAATATGGCACGTGCGAAACTAGCGCGTGACTATCCGGAAAGCGACGGGTTCGTCGTTGATGAACTGAACCCCGCGTAACGTTCGTCAGGCCTAACGCGAATAATTGTCAGAGGCCAAGTTCAGCCTTCGCAATTATATTGTGCTGGATTTCGTTCGATCCCGAATAGATCGAAACCTTGCGGAAATGAAGGTAATTCGGCGTACAGCCGTTTGCATACTCGGCGCCTATGGGCGGCTCATTCCAGCCCTGCGTCAGGGCGGCATAGAGATACGGTTGCGCGTAGTAGCCAACAGCTTGCATTTTCAGTTCCGTCAGTCGCTGCTGAATCTCAGTATTCCGAATCTTGAAGATGTTGGCTTCGGCGCCGAGCGCCTGACCACCGAGATCGCCGCCGCGCGACAGCGCATCCACCGAACGTAGTGTAAACGCTTCAAGCGTTTTGAGCTCGAGTTCGACCGCCGCGATCTTGCGCGCAAAATCCGGATCTTCCGCCAAAGGCGCTCCGCCGGAGGTTTCGCCGTCGGCGGCGATCGACTTCAGTTGACTAAGGAGTTTCTTATGTGGCCCAAGCGAGCCACCGGACATCCGTTCGTGCGCCAGTAGATACTTGCCGATCCCCCACCCTTTGCCGACCTCGCCGACCGTATTCTCCACCGGCACTCGGACGTCGTCGTAATACACCATGTTGGTCTCGTGTAGACCGTCCATGAGGATGATCGGCCTGATTTCAATACCCGGCGTCTTGAGGTCCAAGAGGATGAACGTAATCCCTTGTTGCTTGCGGTCTTCGTTCGAGGTCCGCGCCAGAAGAAAACACCAATCCGCCCAATGCGCCTTGGTCGTCCAGGTCTTGGTCCCATTGATGACCCAATGATCGCCGTCCCGTCTCGCGGTGGTTGTAAGCGAGGCGAGGTCCGAACCCGAACCCGGTTCCGAATAGCCCTGACACCACACATCCTCCCCTGAGAGCATACGCGGGAGGAACCGTTGCTTCTGCGCATCGGTCCCAAACCCCATCAATACGGGGCCACACATATTCAGCCCGAACGATACTAGTCGCGGTGCCGCGGCCAGGGCGTGTTCTTCGTCAAAGATATATTTCTGTGCCAGTGTCCACCCTGGCCCGCCGTATTCCGCGGGCCAATTCGGCGCGGCCCACCCCTTGGCGTGAAGGATACGGTGCCAGCTCATGATATCGTCACGCTGCAATTCGACGCCGTTCTCGACCTTTCGCCGTAAACCTTCCGGCAACGATGTCGCGAGGAATTCGCGGACTTCCGCCCGGAATGCCTGGTCTTCAGCGCTGAACTCGAGATCCATATTTCAACCCTCCCCGGCAACACGGTTTCGGGCAGTATACGACTATTTTGTAGAATTGGCGGAAGAGAGTAAGACTCGGACTCACCGTTCCCTTAAACTTTCGTTTTTATACCGCAGCAAGGGCGACATCACGAATTCGATTATGCGGCGTTTGCCCGTCTTAATTTCCACGGTCGCCGCCATGCCGGGGCCGAGCCGAACTTCACGCCCGTCCGCCATGATCGTCGACTTCGCCATCTCAACCCGCGTGGCATAGACGAGGCCTAATTGTTGGTCTTCGATCGCGTCGCCCGAAACATGCTTCACCGTCCCGTCGATGGTGCCATATTTTGTGAACGGAAAGCTTTCGAGTTTCACCTCCGCGACTTGATCGGCGCTGACGAAGCCTCGGTCCTTATTCAAGACCTGCGCCTCCACTTCCAATACCGCGTCCTTTGGGACAATCACCATCAGGACTTGTGCCGGCTCGACAACGCCGCCGACCGTGCGGACTTGAAGCTGCTGCACGACGCCGTCGACCGGAGCGGTCAGGCGCTGTTGGCGCTCTCGCCGATCCGCCTTACGGAGCTGCAATTCCGCCGCCTTTATCCGGTCTTCAACGTCGACAATCTCCGTGAGCACGGTCTTCTGTGCTTCGGCTTTCGCCTTCTCCATTTGCATCATCGTCGTCTTCAAACCGGCATCAGCTTCCGCCAGTTTGTGCCGTTGAATTTCCAGATCTTCCTTCGATTCGATGAGTAATTGTTTCAGTTCCAGCCATTGCGGCTTCGGTGCGACACCCTTGCGGAATAAATCGCCGACACCCTTTTCTCGCCCTTCAATCAAGGGGATCGTCTGGGTCAATTTTCGGATTTCTGTCTTGATTCCTTCCCGCTCGGCCAGGCGACGGGCCTGCTCCCCCTCCAGGGTCGCAATCTCCGATTTGAAGGCGAGCATATCGCTCTCCAAGCGCTTCTTGTGCATCAACACGATCTTGTAGTCGGCCCCTTCAGGCTCTTGTAAGTCGGTCCGAATACCACGATCGAGCATGCAAAGATGCGCCATAAGGCGGGCATGCTCGACACGCGCCGCCATGAGTTCGCGCGTCACCTGTCCCCGGTCAACCTCACTCTCCGTGGAATCGAGTTCCACCAAAATATCGCCCGCTTGCACGCTCTGCCCGTTGCGCACATGAATCGCGCGAACCGCGCCAATTTCGAGCGGCTGTATCGTCTTTATACCGCCAGTCGGCACCAATTTTCCCTGCGCTACGGCGACCACATCAACATGACCAATGACCGACCAGCCCAAGGCGATTACAAAGAAGGCGGCAAGCGATAGCATAATGGTGCGACCGATCGGGGATGCCGGTGTCTCCAGTATTTCCAAGGCCGAAGGTTAGAACTCGAACTCGTTTTTGTTGCGGTCGTCACCGCGTAGCTTGCGCCACATTTGGCGCAGCACACCATTGCCGCCTGCGGCCGCCGCCTCACCGTCTTCGGGCAAATCCTCGGGCGGCCCTACATCCGCCGAATTCGCGTTCGTTGAATTGTCCCTACTCGGTTGCATCATTCCCGGCCTGCATGCTGTTGAGTTTTGCATACCACCCGCCGCGCGCGACCAACTCGGCGTGGGTTCCCTCCTCGACGATCTGACCTTTCTCAAGAGTGATTATTCGATCCGCGATGCGGACAGCGGATAGGCGGTGCGCGATGATGAGCACGGTTCGACCTTTGCAGATCTCGCGCATGTTCTCTTGGATGATCCTTTCCGATTCATAGTCGAGCGCACTTGTCGCTTCATCAAAGATCAGAATGCTGGGATTCGAGACAAGCGCGCGGGCAATGGCGATCCGTTGCCGTTGGCCGCCGGACAAGGTCGACCCTCTTTCGCCGACTTCCGTATCGTAGCCTTCCGGCAATTCCAAAATGAACTCGTGGGCCCCGGCGAGTTTCGCCGCCTCAATGACGCGTTCCATCGACATGCCTTGGTCCGACAGCGCGATGTTGTCCCGAACGGATCGATTGAAAAGGACGTTCTCTTGCGGCACGACGCCAACTTGCCGTCGCAACCACGCGGTATCAATCATCGCCAGATCAACACCGTCGACAAGTACGCGCCCGGCCTCAGGCACGTAGAGGCGCTGCACGAGCTTGGCCATCGTACTCTTACCGGAGCCGGAAGCGCCGACGATACCGACGATCTCCCCAGGCTCGGTCGTCAAGGATACGGCTCGCAGAATTTCCGGCCCATCTGGGCGATAGCGGAATGTCACGGTATCGAATTCGACGCGGCCGGCGATCGGCGGCAAGGTGGCCCGGTTTGGATTGTGTGTCGGTTCGGTCGGCGTATTCAGAATATCTCCGAGGCGCTCCACAGAAATCCGCGCTTGCTGGAAGTCTTGCCATAGAGAGGCCAGTCGCAGAACCGGCCCCGCCACGCGTGCCGAAAGCATATTAAATGCGACGAGTTGGCCAACCATCAGGTCGCCCCCGATCACAAGCGTCGCCCCGACGTATAACGTCAATGCAACGGTGATCTTATTGATCGCCTGTGCGGTCTGTCCGGTCACATTGTTGAGGTTGATCGCGCGAAAACTCGCTTTCATATAGGCCGCGAGCTGTTCCTCCCAACGCCGGTGCATCTCGGGTTCCACTGCCATGGCCTTCAACGTCTCGACGCCGCTGACGGATTCGACAAGAAATGACTGATTGGCTGCGCCACGTTGGAACTTTTCTTCAACCCGGCGGCGAAGGATCGGCGTGACGATTATCGACAGTAGGACATAGCCTGGAAGCAACGCCAACACGATGGCCGTCAGCGTACTTGAGAAATGCCACATCACGATCAGGAAAACGAAGGTGAAAAAGAGATCGATCACCAACGTGAGGCCGGAACCCGTCAAGAAATTCCGAATGTTCTCCAACTCCCGCACGCGCGCGACGGAATCCCCGGTGTGACGGGCCTGAAAATAGGCGAGCGGCAATCCAAGAAGATGACGATATAGTTTCGCGCCGAGTTCGACGTCGATACGACTGGTCGTATGCGAGAACACGTATGTTCTCAAAGTCCCCATCAAGACTTCAAAGAGAGATACGACGATCAGGCCAAACACCAGGACATCAAGCGTCGTCAATCCGCGGTGGACGAGGACCTTGTCGATAACGACTTGAAAGAAGAGCGGCGTGATAAGGCCAAAGAGCTGCAGAAAAAACGAAGCGATAAGGACTTCAGAGAAAATTCGCTTATATCGAAGAACGGCCGGAATAAACCAAGTGACGTCGAACTTGCCGCCTCTGCCGAGCAATTTGGCACGGCGTTGCATCAATATAAGCTTTCCGCTCCAGACCTCTTCCAATTGTGCGCGGCTGTATTGTTGTGGGCCTTGCTGCGTAGGGTCTTGGATCAAGGCTTGATCGTCAGCGACTTTGGCGAGAATGACGAAACGGCCATCCTTGAGTTCCACCAAGGCTGGGAGCGGCGTTTTTTTCGAAACGATCCCAAGACGTCTCGACAACTCGCGATTTGAGCTCAAGCGAACGGGCCGCCCGGACGAGGTCCCCGGATTCAAGCGGCTTTCCGGTTTGACCGAACTGATGACGAATTTGCTCCGCATTGCCGGCCATTGCGAAAAACCGCAACAGAATGACGAGACAGGCGATGCCGGTGTCTTGTGGCTGATCTGCGTCGACCTCACCGTCTTCATTTCTATCTTGTTGCGGCATCGTCCGCTGATCACACCTTTAACAAATAAATCAGGTCACATTAGGGCCACTGAAAGACGGAAATTACTTCGGATTGTAATAGTTAACCAAACAAACTCTCAATGAGATTGAACAACAATTTGTAGAACCGCAACGCCAGATTCTGATTTGGCGCAATCAACATGCGTTATGTATGCCCTGCGGCGTATGTGTCTTTTGAAGAAAAAATCGGCCCGACGGAATATGCGGCGAAACGAATGCTTCGAAATTAGAGGTTTTGGCGGAAGAGAGTGAGAGTCGAACTCACCGGGACCGTCTAACGTCCCCCAACGGTTTTGAAGACCGCGCGCGACACCGGCCGCGATTCCCTTCCAAGAACGATATCAATAGGTTGCGACGCACGATTGCAAATAAAATCGGGGTTTGGCACCCAATCCCGTGTGGTATTGCTTTCTATCCAGCACGGAAATGGGCGCCGTCGCCCGTGAATTCAAAGCGCGTGCTAGCCGGCGGTCATTTGCCTTTCGCGAAACCGCACCATAACCGGAAGCCGAGATATACGAGAAAGAGGACGGTCCCGATTTCAGCAAAGTGCAATGTCTTGTGGAGGAGCGACTCGTCAGCGCCGGTGCCGACATGCGCATGGGCCAGACCCGACATCCCAAGGGCGGTGAAGAAAGTTAGCGAGTTCATTATTGTTTTCATTGCAGGCTCCTTTATTCCGCAGCGATTGCACCGGCGGCGCGCTTTTCCAGGCCACCGATTTCGATGATGAATTCCGCGATTTCAGCGACACCCTTACCCGCTTTCAAGTTGGTGAAATAGAAAGGGCGGTCACCGCGCATTTTTTTAGCGTCCCGATCCATGACCTCAAGGTTGGCGCCGACGAATTCGGCCAGGTCGGTCTTGTTGATAATTAAAAGGTCGGACCGTGAAATCCCGGGCCCGCCCTTACGAGGAATTTCCTCGCCGGCAGCAACATCGATAACATACAAAGTAATGTCCGCCAATTCCGGCGAGAAGGTCGCCGCAAGATTGTCGCCGCCGGATTCAATGAAGATCAATTCAAGCTTCGGAAAGCGACCGACCATGTCTTCCACGGCCGCCAAGTTCATTGAAGCGTCTTCGCGGATTGCGGTATGCGGACAGCCGCCGGTCTCGACGCCCATGATGCGTTCTGGGATGAGCGCACCGCTGCGCGTTAGAAATTCCGCGTCTTCGCGCGTGTAGATATCGTTGGTGATTGCGGCAATGTCATAAGTCTCACGCATCGCTTTACAAAGAGCGTCCGTCAGAGAGGTCTTACCGGCGCCGACCGGCCCACCGATCCCGACCCGGAACGGTCCGTTGCTGTTCGTCATGATCTGAATAACCTCGCGTATTGGGTTTCGTGTTGCATGGAGGCCCAATCGACTATGGGAGTCGCGGCGCCGAGTTCTTCGCGTTCAATGTCGACGAGCGCGGGCGCCTGTTCTTCGATGACAATTTCAAGCGAAGACATGACGCGCTGCCCATCGGTCTGTCCAAGCGGTATCGCTCTCACCGCAGCCGATACAAGGTTGGCGGCAACCGCGTGCAAAAATGCGGAGAGACCTGCCATAAGGGGCACGCCATGAAAGCCGCAGGTCGCACCGACGGCGACGGCGTATCCTGGTTTACGACACAATTCAACGGACATCGCGTGCAGACGGTCCAAACCTTCATGCGGCCACGCCGAGCGGACCGTCTTTAAAAACGCATCGCCCTGACTTTCGCTCACAAGTGCCAGTTCCGACGTCGCGCGCATCGCATCCGACCACGCCAAAATTTCGTCCAGGGTATCAAACCCCGACGTGCTCGCCGCCCGATGCGCCAGCACGAAGAACCCGCCGTCCGTACGTCCCATGCCAAATCGGATCACATCTGTAACCCCCCGCTCGAGCATCGGTGCGTCCGCCACAAGCCCACGTTCGACGGCGTATTCCAGTCCGGACGAATATGTATAGGCACCGACGGGAAAGGCCGGCGACAACCATGCCGCAAGCCGCAATATGTCGCGCGATGTCGCCGCGTCATTCATGGCTGTGCCCATGATGGTGATGATCGTGATGATGATGGCCGTGACCGTGGTCGTGTCCATTGCCGCCATAGGCGCCGCCCTCCGG